>CAUJDW010000109.1 GCA_963169455.1 Bacteroidota bacterium
GGTCCAGGGCCGTAATAGCCCACTGCAGGTTAACGCCACAATCGCCTTCGGGCGGCGTGAAGTTCAGCGGCGAGGGCGGCGTGCCGCCGGACGCGTCTGTCACAGACAGAAACTGCGCCGAGGCTTGCTGCAATCCTGCCAGGCCGAACACGAGCACCAGGGCGATCGCGTTGAACCAACTGGATGGAGAAGCGAAGGTAAATTTCGTTCTTTCCATAAGATCACAATTTGTTTAAGAGATTAAAAAATATAATTAAAAATAGGTCATGCTTATTTATAAAGCGCAGCTCTGCATTTCAGGAAGCATAATTCACTGAAAGCGCCACAATTGATATGCACCTGGCTGGTTGCGACAACTGAATGGGCAGCTGTACAACGGCTATAGGCGGCTATCCCTTACACGGCTGAGGAGCCTGCAGGGAAATGGCGCTGCCATTCAGTCATTATGCGCACTGCTGCGCAGCCACATTCACTGTCGTTTGGGAAATTTTAAGAAACTGAAGGGAAAAAAGCCTGGCACAGGACTGTACGCGGGCTTAAGCCTGATGTAAATGTTTTTGTTCATGGGATTTTGTCGATTAACTGCCAAAGGAACAGTTTTACACCTCTATGAGACAAGGTAAAGGCCGTCGTTTGTCGTCTGGTTCGTCTTATTATGCCTCTCAATTCCCGCCTCCTTTCCGGAGGCATGTATGGGACCGATTGAATCGGCCTCTTTCCGGATTACAGGTACAAATATATACTAGTTTTATTCATTCAACATACCCCGGGGAGGGTATTTTTCAGAAAATGAGGCAATTCTAATAGGTTTTTAATATTGCTCCCGGGATATACGGGCGGAGTATTTTCCAGGCAAAAACTGCCCGAGCATTTGGCATTCACGCGATGGCGTGAGCGGTCAGGCGGCATTTCACCTTCAGGATTTGCCTGATGTCTTCCAGTTCCACTTCGTAAGGTTTGTACACGCTGCCATTATCGGAAATGAGGCGGAGGCCGGCCAGTTCATTTCCTTCGCGAATCTGCTGAATGCGCTTGGCCACTACGACATCGGTAACGATGACGTAAACGTGGTTGTCCCGCAGGGGGCTTCCGCGTTCCAGGGGTTCGCAGATAACGATATCGCCGTTGGTGATGGTGGGCATCATGCTATCGCCATTGATCTCAAAGCCGATGAGCTGGCCTTCCATTCCTGGAATGGAGAACTTCTGCAGGGAGTCGAGAAAATCGCGATCCTGAAAATCAAGCGCGTAGCCGGCCATCGCCCGTTCGGGTACGAGGGTGATGTTTTCCCGGCCGCCTCTTTGTTTTTCATGCATGGCGCGGGCGGGAATCCCGCCATTCGGGCCGAAGCCTTCGAGGAACATGTCCTCCGCCAGGCCAAAAAGGTAGTTGGCGTCCACCCCATAGTGCTCAAATAATTTGTGCAACTGGTCAACGGTAATATTGCGCTGCCCTTTCAGGATGCTGTTGATAACGTGGTTGTAGGTTCCCAGTTTTTTGGCGATATCCGATTTACCCTTGATCAGGTTATGCCTTTCCAGCTCCTGGAACACCTTCCTAAACCTTTGATTAACAATATTTTCTGAAAAATCACTCATTTTTGAATAAAATTGTTTGCTAAAAACTTGCCTTAACCAAACTTTTTGTTTTAAATTTGTTTTAAAACACGGGCTTTGGCAACAATATTGTTCAAGCCGTTGCTTCAAAGATACAAAAAGTTTCTCATAAATTAAAGGCCATGAAGTTAAATCAAACGAATAATTACCAGGATCGCAACCGGCAAAGCAAGCCCATGCGCCGCCCCGGCCTGTCCCGCAGCAATAGCAGCAGCATACCGGACATTACGATCCAGGACATTTTACGCCATCTTGCAGCCGGCCTGCTCAAGCTATGGATAGCCCTCAGATACCAGTTCCACCGCCTTACCGGCGGGGCTTTCCTGGACTTACGGCTTCCGTGGTACAAACTGGCGCTGGCCGCCCTGGCCTTTTTTATTCTGGCCAAAAAGGATGTGCAGTTCTCGATCAATATGAAAGCGCCGCTTTCCGCATTCACCGGCGGAGGAGGAGGCAGCCCTGAACAGATGGGCATGGTACAGCCCGTGGCGCTGAAGCAGCCGGCAAGCTCCGGCATTGATGAACAACGAGCCCTGGCCTATATTCAGCGCTTCGCCAGGGTAGCCAGAGAGGAAAGGGATAAGTTCGGCATACCTGCCAGTATCAAAATGGCGCAGGCCCTGCTGGAAAGCCGGGCGGGCGAACATCCGGAAGCCGTACAAAACAACAACCATTTTGGCCCGGCACTGGCTGGGCGCCAGTTCGGCAATGCCTGGGAAAACTGGCGGGCCCACAGCCTCCTGATCCGGCAGGAATACCCCGAGCTGTTCAAAGCGGGGACCAACGCCAAGGCCTGGGCCAGGGGGCTGCAACGGGCAGGTTTTTCCGACAATGGAAATTACGCCGCCCAGCTGCTGGAATTGATCGGCAAGTACCAGCTCAACAGGCTGGACGAGATATAGGCAACCAGGTTTCAACTGGAAACCGGGCTCCAAAACACCTTTCCATTTCTTTCCAAAGTGGTTTTCTCATGATTATCAGATGGCCGCCTCCCGGGCGGCCTTTTTCTTTGGAAAAAGGCGCGGAGCACCTGCTAAGGAAACTTTGCCAGCCTGAAAGGCGTTGAAATTTTTAATTTTAAAACCCGTTATGGAAGGGTGCGCCCGGACATAAAGAAATCCACTAAAATCACCGAAGATGAGACATGTGCTTGTGAACATAGGCATTGCCTTAATGAGCAGTGCTTTTTCTTTCCTTCTGTTTTCCTTTTATTTCCAGCCCCGGCATACTCAGCAGGAACAAGAAGCGCCCGCCCGCCTGGTTCATGCGGCAGAGGCGCCGGTTAATACCAGCCCCCGCCTTCAGGCGGCAACACCGGAAACCGATTTCGTGGCCACCTCCAAAAAGGTCACCGCCGCAGTGGTCAACATAAACGCCCTGAGCACCAGTGGTTACCGGGTTTCATCAGGTTCCGGAGTGGTAATCTCCTCCGACGGCTACCTTATCACCAACCATCATGTGGTGGAAGAAGGGGCCACCATTGAGGCCACTTTCAGTAACAAGCGCAAAATGGAGGCCACCCTTATCGGTTCGGACCCGGCTACCGACCTGGCCCTGTTGAAAGTATCGGCCCGGGACCTGCGGCCGCTGGAGTACGGCAATTCCGACGAGGTCGAGGTCGGCCAATGGGTATTGGCCGTTGGCAACCCCTTTAACCTCTCCTCAACGGTTACGGCCGGCATCGTGAGCGCAAAAGCGCGCAACATCAATATACTCAGAGACTCCTATTCGATTGAATCCTTTCTGCAAACCGATGCCGTCGTCAATCCGGGAAACAGCGGCGGCGCGCTGGTTAATGAACAGGGGGAACTGATTGGCATCAATACGGCTATCATCAGTGAATCGGGAGGGTATGAAGGCTATTCCTTCGCGATCCCTTCCAACCTGGTGCGCAAAGTGATCCGCGACATACGGGAGTTCGGCGCCGTGCAGCGCGCAATCCTGGGGGTCGGCATTTCCGATGTCACGGACGAGGTGGCAGCCGAGCTGTCTCTTCCGGCCATTTCGGGGGTTTATGTCACCAACGTAAGCCGGGGCAGCAGTGCTGCCGAAGCGGGCCTGCGGCAGGGCGATGTCATCATCAGCATCAATGGCGTCAAAACCAATTCCGTCCCCGAATTACAGGAACAGGTTGCCCAGTTCCGGCCCGGCGAACGAATTAGCCTGGAATTCTTCCGGGAAGGGCAGCGCTTCCGCCGGGATAACGTCATCCTCAAAGGGCTCAGCCAGGCCGTTTCCTCCAACGCTTCGGGCCAGCGGTGAGGTTGCAGGTTATAAAGTTATAGGGTTCAGAGTTGAAGAGTTTCAGAGTTACAGGGTTGCAGGGTTCTCCGTCTGCCCCTTTTCCGGCTCGCCTGGCTCTCGGAGTCGGCCGGTTTCCCGGCCAGGGCTGCTGTCGTCTTAGCTCCGATGCATTACTCCACTACTCCCCCATCCAATGCTCCGGCCCAAAGGGCATTTCGGAGCAGCCCCAACCATTCAGCCATTCAGTTTAATTGGCCGAGGCTCACCTCGCCCCTCCTCACCCGGCCTCCCCGGTTCAGGTGGAAGGCAGCAGCGCCTTGAAAAGGAGGCAATCCTCCTCTCCATGAAGGGCGTAAACATGGCCGGCCGGAACAAAAAAGGCTTGCCCGCGGGAAAATGTGGGACAGCCAACAGGGCTGACAGCCCCTTCGATAACGATCAGAATTTCCGGCCCGTCGGAAACCCGCGCCTGGTAATATTCGCCTGCCGACAACGCAATTTTGTTGAGCTGGAAGTCGGGGGCAGGGGTGTAGTAAGCCCATTCCGCCGCTGAGAGGCGCTCTGCTTCCAGTATCCTGGGCTGGACGGGCCGGAAGTCCAGGTGTTCCAACAAGGCAGAGACATCAACCTGTTTTGAGGTGAGCCCGCCCCTGAAAACATTATCAGAGTTGGCCATAAGTTCCACATTGACGCCTTCCAGGTAGGCATGTGGTATGCCCGCTCCCTGAAAAATGCCCTGCCCGGGCAAAACCTGCACCAGGTTCAGGAAGAAGATGGAAAAGACGCCCCGGTCAAAGGGCCCGCCATCCGGAACATAATATTCAAAGGCCCTGGCGGCCCAGTATTCGGGTTGTTCCTTTTTCAGGTTGCCGGCCAGAGCCTGAAGGCGGACATACATGGGATGCAGGATGCGGTCAACTTCCTCCTGCGGCATCTCCATCACCGCCTTGTACAGGCCATAAATGCTGCGGTTTGAAAAAACATCCTGCAGAGCTTGCAGTTCCGGCACATCTTCCAGAACGCGGGCTATCTCCGCTTCCGGGCGGAAGCCGTGTAAAAGCCAGAACTCCGTCAGAGCTGCCATCACTTCCGGCTTGTGGTTGTCATCCTTGAAATTGCGGCGCGGCGAGTCCAGAGGAATCCCGGCCTGGTTTTCCCGGAGGAAGCCGGCCTCTGCCTGCTCTTTATTGGGATGGGCCTGTATGGATAACATCTGCCTGACGTCGAGCACCTTAAAAAGGAAAGGCAAGCTCGAGCCAAAGTGTTTCACAGCGGCCTCACCCAGCAAATCAGGCTGCGCTTCCAGCAATCGGCCCAGGGGAATCGTTTGGCTGTTTTTCCGGACGGCCGACTCTCCCCGGGGGTGTGCGCCCAGCCAAAGCTCAGCATAGGGCCGCCGGGCCCGGTTATCGAGGCCCAGAAGCCGGGGAATGAAATCATAGCCACCCCAGTCGTAATGTTGAACGGTGCCTTCAAGAGGGAATAATTGCTGCCAATTCACAGAGGAGGATTTGAACCGGCCGAAATTTCCGGTTTTTTGCACAAAATTCAAAACAGATGCGGGGGTAAGTGACACCCATCACGCACCTGGAAGCCCGGCCCATCTAATTTTGTCAAAAAAAGATTATGCTTGGTTTTTTTCGTAAGCTGTTCGGCAGCGAGCCTGCACCAGATATCCAGGGCCTGTTGGCCAGAGGAGCAAAGATAATAGATGTGCGCACTCCCGCTGAATTTGCCCGTGGCCATGCCAGAGGGGCTATAAACATTCCACTTCAGGCCCTTTCCCAAAATATCGGAAAGATAAAAAAGATGAAAGCGCCCATAATAGCTTATTGCCGTTCCGGCAACAGAAGCGGGACCGCCGCTCAAATCCTGCGCAGCAAGGGCATCGAAGCCTATAATGCTGGCAGCCTCGGAGCAGTCAATCGCCAGTTGGAAAAATAGGCTTTCGCCCGTACTGCTTGTCCAGCCAGTTCCGGCCGCTGAACAACTCCCAGGCGGCAGCGGCATAAACGATGAAGTATTCCAGGGCCACGATCCACAGGTTTTCACGGTATTCCGGGTAGCTGTAGTTGATATAGGTCAGCCCAATGAGCCCCGACCAAAGGATGGGAAAGCGGAAACGGGTCAGTGCCGCCAATGCGACAGGCAGGCTGGCATACCAGGGGTGGACGGTGGGGCTGAAAGCCAGATAGAGGCAAATAGCCAGCAGCATGAATGGGGGCAGGCTTCCCCAATCCTTTCCCCGCTCGCGGAGGGCGGCTGCCATAATGCCCGCAAAAGTGAACAGCGCCAGCATGGGGCCAAAGTAGGCGATGAGGTTATAGCCCGATATCCGGTAACCCAGCCAGCGCCAGAGGTAATATATGCTGGCATTAAATTCAAAGCGCTGGAAATAAAGCCCCAGGCTGTTGCCAAAGCCTGACAGGAAGGCGCTGCTCAGGAGCGGGGCGAAGAGCAGCAGTAAAACGCCCCCCACGATGCCGAGATAAGCCAGGCAACGCGGCCAACCCAGGCGGCGAAGAAAAAAAGGAAAAAACAACAGCGGCAATAATTTTGCGGCCACGGCCAGGCCCATGGCGCCTGCCGAGGCCTTCCATTTTCCATTCGCCCCCCACCATAACCCCAGCAAAAGGAAGCAAACCATAGCCCCCTCAAAATGGAGATTGCCCATCACCTCTATCAGGATGAGCGGATTGAGCGCGTACAGCAAAACGCCCTTTTCAGGCAGCCCAAAGTGGCTGAGCAGGCGAGGGAGCACCCAGAGAACGATCCATTCGAAAAACAACAACACCAGCTTCATTACCATAGTGGCGCCCCAGATGCTGCGCGGGAAAAGCCAGGCGCTCAACGCAAATGTGGCCTGCGCTAAGGGTGGGTACACCGTGAAGTATTCCGGAGAGTTCAATTTGGCGTACAACTCCGGGCTCAGGCCTTCAACCGTATGCGGCGCCTCCATGTAATATACAGGCGGATGACTGAAGGGATTGACCCCCTCTGCAATCAGGCGCCCGTCCCAGATGAAGCGGAATACATCGTCCGACAATTGGGGCATGGCCGGAACGAGAAGCAGGCGGGCCAAAGCTCCTGTCAACAACAAGAAGGAAATTTCACGGGAGCTGCCCACCTCCCGGTAAATATAAATGTAGAGCAGGAATGCAGGCGCATACAATGCCAGAAAAGTGGAGAAGTCTTCCTGCCGGGGCCCGTAACCGATAGATGCAACCAGCACGGCAAGCAACAGGCCCGCTACCCGGAGCCGCTTTCCCCATATCCGTTGTAGAGATTGCAACATGGCGTATTGTGCAAAGCCTGCTTTGCGAATTCCCAAAAATACATAAGCCGCTCCGGATAATTCAACCGGAGCGGCTTATGCGCAATAAAGAAAAATCCGGCTCTACCGGAGGCTCAGGTGCCTCAGGGTGATCAGGAATATCGTTCCGTAACCCACCGCCAGCATGAGATGGAAAACGAGGAAGGTCGTGTTCTGCACAAAAATGCTTCCGATGGCCGCAGCGAGGAAGTACAGGGCAAGCACGCCCTCGAAAATGGTCGTCCAGGAAATATCCTTCTTCAGATACTTGCTCTTGGTGAAGTTGTCGCGGATATTTTTGATGTTGAACTTAGGCGTCCGGACAAAGGGGGTCTTTTTCCCCCGGTAGCCCTCGATAACAGCAACGGTATTGTGCAGGGCCAGGCCCATGGACAAGGAGAGGAAGACCGGGAACAACCCGATGAACCGAAGCAGTGATTTGCGGAAGGGCTCGTCTTTGTGCACGGGAGCCTGAACGTTCGCCACATAATAAACGGCGATGATGGACAACAGGCCGGCCAGGAAATAGGCGAAGAAGTTCTTGCTGAAGCCCATGTTGATCAACTCTTTCAGGGAGAACAGCAAAGGCACGCTGAAAACGCTGGTGACAAAAACGAACACGAAGATCGTACTCGCCAGGAGGTGCACCGTAGCCTGGGCCTTTTGCCAGAAGGCCAGGTTGGAATGCCATACCGTGGGCAACATCTTTTTGGCGGTTTCGGCGCCGCCTTTCATCCAGCGGAACTGCTGGGATTTGAAGCTGTTCATCTCCACCGGCAACTCGGCCGGAGAGCCGATTTCCTCCAGGAATTTGATCTTCCAGCCTTTGAGCTGTGCGCGGATGCTGAGGTCGAAGTCCTCCGTGAGGGTATCGGCTTCCCAGCCTCCCGCGTCATCGATGGTTTTGCGGCGCCAGACGCCGGCCGTACCGTTAAACTGCAGCATGAAATTCCCCGCCATCCGGCCGGCCTGCTCGACGGTGAAGTGCACGTTGAGCTGCAGAGCCTGCAGGCGGGTGATCAGGGAGTAGTCTTCGTTGATATGCTCCCAGCGGGTCTGCACCACGCCGACGGAATTGTCTTCAAAGTAGGGTATGGTCTTCTTCAGGAAATCCGGATGGGGCAGGAAGTCCGCATCGAAAATAGCAATGAATTCGCCCTGGGCATACTGCAGCCCGTCGCGCAATGCGCCGGCTTTGTAACCCTGCCGTTTCTCCCGGCGGATCTGTTCGATCTGCAGGCCTTTCGCCTTGTATTCCTCGACTTTGCGGCGCACGATGGCAACCGTTTCATCAGTGGAGTCGTCCAGAATGTGGATCTCGAACCGATCCCTGGGGTAATCAAAAGCGGCAATGCAGTCGATAAGGCGCTCCACGACGTACATTTCGTTGTAAATCGGGAGCTGGACGGTCACGAAAGGATAGGGCTGTTCCCCCTCCCCGGCTTCCATCAGGCCGATATCGGCATCCTGCTGGCCTGCGCGCGCGCGCTTCTGGTGGTAGGCATTCACCGCTGCCTTTCCACGCGCCATACTGAAGCCGCTTTCTTCAAAGGCCAGGCTCTGGGCCTTTTCTTCTTCCTCCCTGCGTTTTTGTTTTTTGTAGTGATACAACAGGTTGAACTGCATCAAACAATACACGGTGATATAAAAAAGCGCCAAAGTGTAGATGGCGAGTACCGCGTAGGCAATCACAGATGTCATTGCAAAGGTTTTTTAATTTGAGCCCGAACATCCGTCAGGCCCGGTAAAGTAATTTAAAAATCGTCCACAATATTTTGTATCCGGCCAATATCGTACCACGGGCCGTTCCCGATACCTTAGACCGGCCAAGCCGTTTTCGGTAACGCACCGGGACCTCGATACAGCGATATTTATTTTTTGCCGCCTTGACCTGCATCTCTACGGTCCAGCCGTAATTTCTGTCTTTCATGTTCAAAGCCAGCAATTTATCATAGCGAATGGCCCGAAAAGGCCCCAGGTCTGTAAAATGGTAGTTGTAAAACAGCCGGATGAGAGTAGTTGCCAACCAATTGCCGAATATCTGCTGGGGCGTCAGAGCACCCTTTTGCCGGCGGCCCAGGGTTCTCGACCCAACCGCCAGATCGTAGTTTTC
This sequence comes from Bacteroidota bacterium, assembly GCA_963169455.1. GTDB lineage: Bacteria > Bacteroidota > Bacteroidia > Chitinophagales > Saprospiraceae > JACJYE01. Next base: position 9,287 of record CAUJDW010000109.1, read on the forward strand.
ACCGAGGAGAGGTTTTACCAGGCTGGGCAATTCTTCGGGAAAATCGGAGTAATCGCCATCCAGGAAAACGACGATATCCGGCTTTTCGCTGGCTGGCTTCCGGTTTAAATATTCCAGGCCTTTCAGGCAGGCGCTGCCGTAACCTTTGCGGTTTTCCTCCAGCACCGTAGCCCCTCCCTTCGCTGCTTCTTCCGCCGTACGGTCTGTGCTGCCGTTGTCACATACAAGCACCTCCCGCACTACCCCCCATGGAATATCCCTCAACACAAGCCCGATTGATGCTTCTTCGTTGAAGGCCGGAATGATGACGTCAATTACCGCTTTGTTCAATAGCCCTGGCGATTTTGCATTGCAAAGGTAGAAGAAATATATACAACTTTATCCTCCACCCCGGAAACATTTGAAGTTTGGCCGCTTCAGGAGGCCTGCTTCCCTCCCTTCTGCTGCCGGGCAATCTTGCTGCACGGCCTTTTACCATGCCTTATAATAAAATAACACTGCGCCAGGCAGTAAGATTTCCCATAAGAACCGCTTGATAATATTATTTTTAGGCCGCAATATGAATCGTCCCGACGGACGCTGGAATTTTTTCCTCTGGCAGAAAAGATGAATATGAAATACACTATATTATGGTTTTTGTTACTGCCGGCCCTGGCCCTGGCCATCCTCGCCTGCGAAGAAGAAGACAACTTTATCACGGATGGCAGTTTCAGCCTGGAATTTTCAACGGATACGCTCCGCTTTGATACAGTCTTTACGGAATTGGGCTCTGCTACCCGCTCCTTCAAAGTGTACAACAGGAACAGCAGGCCGGTGCGCATCGGCAAAGTGCGCATTGCCGGCAATGAGGGGGGCAAATTCAGGATGAATGTGGACGGCATCCCCGGTGAGGAAGTGGACAATGTGGAGATATGGGCCAACGACAGCATCTATGTCTTTGTAGAAGTGACCATCGACCCCGATCAGCCCCTTTCGGCCAGCCCCTTTGTCATTGAAGACGCCATCGTGTTCGAAACGCAGGGCAATCAACAACAGGTCAGCCTGGAAGCCTGGGGCCAGAACGCCAACTACTTTCCCAGCCGCTTTAACCGGGGCGTGCCCGTACTGCTGAGCTGCGACAATGGCGCCCTCGTTTGGGACGACCCAAAGCCATACATCATATACGGCGTCATCCTCATCGATAGCTGCGCCCTGGAGGTAATGGCCGGAACCCACATTTATGTGCATGGCGGCATTGCACAAAATGACTTGTTCGGCGTTTTTAACGACGGCATCATTTACACGCTGCAAAACGGGAGCATCAGGCTGAGAGGCACACAGGAGCGCCCCATCGTCGTTCAGGGCGACCGCCTGGAAGAAGCCTTTCTCGACGACCCCGGCCAATGGCAGGGCATCATCATCGGAAAGGGCAGCAAAGGCAATCTGATGGAATATACCACCGTGCGCAACTCGATCTTCTCGGTTTATGTGGACTCCCTCGGCGAGCTGACGGCCAGAAACAGCCAGTTCTACAACACCAACAGCAGCGGGCTGATCGGATTCCGCAGCAAGATCAGCCTCGAAAACTGCCTGGTCTATAACAACCAGTCAACATCCATACAGATCATTCAGGGCGGCGAATACGATTTCACCTACTGCACCGTGGCCAGTTACGGCGTCGACGCATCCGCCATCAGCATGAGCAACTTTTTCTGCTACGATGATTTTCTGAGCTGCCAGATCCTGCGGGAAGCCCCGCTGAGCGCCACTTTCCGAAATTGCATATTCTTCGGCTCCCGGCGCGACGAAGTCCAGCTCAGCGACCTCTTCGCCGGGCAAAACCCGGCCTTCTTCGATGTCCGCTTCGAAAACTGCATCGTAAGAGTGGAAAACCTGCTCCAGCAGCAAAACGGGCTGTATGCGGACTTTTTTGAGGATGAATGCGTCAACTGCATCAACGGCAGCCGCGACGACGCCCTCTTCGCCGACCCCAATGAGGACGACTACCGCCTCGACACCCTCTCTATCGCCGAAGGACGGGCAATCCCCATCCCCGCCATCCCCATCGACCTGGAAGGTGCGCAACGCGACCCGGCAATGCCGGATATCGGGTGCTTTGAGTACAGGTAGGGCTGGATGCTGCAGGTTAACCCCTTCCAACTCCCCCTACAACCACCTTCTCCAGCACCACCCCCTGCTCCGTCAACACCTGCAGCAGGTACAAGCCGGGGGCCAGGCCTTCAACCGGAGCGCCCAGTTGGGAACCGCCCGCCGGGAAACGGCGCATCAATTGCCCTCCGTGGCTGTACAGACGGGCCTCGATGATTGGAGCGGAAGCTTTGATTTCCAGGATGTTGGCCGCAGGGTTGGGGCTGATTTCCAGGCCAGGCAGCCGTACATCCGCCTCCCTGGAGGATGTCGTACAGCCCAGGCCCATGATGCGCAGCCAGAGCTGGTTGTCAAAAGAGGAATAGGCCGGAGAAACGCCGCCGGCGCTTTCGCCCTGGCGCACCACCACCAGCCCTTCGCTGGGAACGACATATATTTTCTGATCATTTTTACCCAATGCCGCAATGAGATCCGCCGGCGCTTCCGGGATGAGGCTGCCGGGGAACGCAAACTGCAGCCCGGGCAGCATGTAGGCAGGCCTGCCGTTGAGCCACCACAGATAACCATAAGATGGGTTCATATCCTGCGAACTGTTCGTCATCGCATTGAAATAAATGGAATCCGACAGGATAGCATCACCATTCCAGTTTCCCCGGCCAAGGATGAAAAGGCCGAAGCGGGCCATATCCCGGGCCTTACTGTAATAAATGTAATCAAACCAGAAGCCCTTCATGCCGATGCGGTTGCCCAGGCGCAGGCGGGTGTAGAGGTTTTTGTCCTGCCCCGTGGCGGCCTCCATGACGTCCTGGACGATGCGGTAGGGCGAGTTGTGGTAGGCCCAGCGCGTGCCGGCATCGGCCAGGTACTGGAAACAATCCGGCTCAAAACAATTTTCGGGAGAACCAGGCGGCTCCAGGCTGTCATCCAGGCCGGTGGACATGGATATCTGGTGGCGGATGCGGATCAGAGCTTCCTTTTCCGGCGGGCAGGCCGTCCAACCTTCTCCCAGGTAATTGCTCGTAGGTTCTTCGATATCCAGGTAACCGTCTTCCTGGGCCAGGCCGATTATTGCGCCCATCAGACTCTTGCCGGCCGAAGCCCAGTACCAGAGCGAATCCTGGCTATAGGCGCCGAAATATTGTTCCACGGCGATCCTGCCGCCTTTCAGGATGATAAAGGCTTTGGTATGCTTTTCTTCGAGGAACTGCAGCAGGCTGTCCACTTTTTCCACACACCAGCCCACTTCCTCCAGGCTGGTTGTTTCCCAGCCCGTTCCGTCCAGTGGCGGGAAATACAGGGGCTGGGCCGAAAGGCTCAGCAGGCAGATGGAAAGAAGAATGGTAAAAGCGGCTCTCATGGAAAGTTTTTTTCATGAACGATTTAAAGAACAACAACCCTGCAATGCAGATAGCCCTGCTTATTGACCTTGCAAAAGCCCAGGCGTTTAATGGCGGCCCAAAAAACAGGAGGCCGCCCTCCACTGTGAAAGGCGGCCTCCCCGTTCTTTTTCATCTGTGAGCCTTGAAAATTATTTTTTCATTTTCTTGGCCGTCCATTCTTCAATGGACTTCTTGTTCATGCGCACGTATTCCTCGTTGCCTGCCTTTTCGGCGAGCTCCATAGACTGCTTGGCGGCCTTGATCGCCTCTTCCGTTTTGCCGGCATCAGCATAGATCAGCGCTTTGCGGCGCACCTGCCAGAAGCGGGGTTCACCGCCGGCAGTAGCCTTGTCGATCCATTCCATGGCCTTGTTGAGGTCTTTGCCCGAGTCGTGGTAGTAAACGGCGGCATTGTAATAGTCGTTTTCGCTGGGGCCGCTCATCACTTTGTTGATGGAGGACATGACCTGCTCGTCGGTGTTGACTTCCAGGGCGAGGCTAACTGCGGTTTTTCCCCAGAAAAGCTGGATGCTGGCCCCGTTGGCCGTCACGTCATTGATCGCGAAGAGCATGGTTTCCACATTGTAATCCCAGCTTTCCGGCCTGGCGGTTACCGTTGCGGCGGGAGCCTTGTCGATATAGCTGCCCCAGTTGCCGGTCTCGTAAGTGTAAAACATGAATTTCCACTCCGATGCGCCCGGTGTAGCCAGTACGGCATAGTCGCCGGCTTTGAGCTTCTGGCCGCCGATCTTCACATCTTCGCTGAAGGAGAATTTGGTAGCGGCGTTGGCCCCAAGGCGCCAGGGCTTGTCGAAGGGCGCCAGCCCGTCGGCGGCAAAGAGGGTGCGGCCTTTAGCGCTGGGGCGGGAATAAACGATGGTGACGTCCGTAAGGCCAACCGTTTGTTTCAGTTCAGCAGAAGGGCTGGCTGCCGGGGTCTGGATCTGGCCGTTGAGATCCAGCGCAAAGCAGGAAATCAGCAACATTGCACCGAGCATCAGGGATACTTTCTTCATTTTACTTGGTTTTGATTCTATAATTGGCGAAATCAGGCGCAAAATTAAGGCTTTTCAGGCGCTTAGTTCACCCTTCCCGTTTTTTTTCACATTTCCTTAATATTTTAGAGGCGGCAACTTTTTGGTGGAAATGAGCATTTGAAATGGAATGGAAGCCTGAGCATATCTCCTGTCACAATACATCTCATCGCCATGGAGCACCTTCCGGAACGCATAACCTTCCGCCGCATTGTGGAAGAATTGCTTGAGGTTATCAATCTCGAGCGAGGCCTGGGGCACACCATCAGGGAACTGGCCCTGCGCCCCGGGCAGGCTATACGCATTTACCTGTTCGAGAACCGGAAGCGCATGGTAAAGCCGTTCACCTTTCTGGTTCTGACAGTCACCCTGGCCACTTTTATATCCATGCGTTTTCTGCCGATTGACGAGACTGCCTGGCAGGCTATTGAAGCGGACCTTCAGGCCGAGCAGCTTTCGGCGGATATGATCGCACTGGCCCGATGGTTCTTTACCGCAACGCAGAAATACTTCAACCTGCTGTTCGTGAGCTCTCTGCCGGGGCTGGCCATAGGCACCTTCCTGCTCTTCCGGGAAAAAGGCTACAACCTGGCCGAGCACCTGGTGATCAACACCTATATTTTTGGCTTTCAGACCATGTTGTACATCCTCGCCGTCCCGTTTTTGACCCGGCAGAGCTGGATGGCGATCCTCGCTTCCATACTGATGGCGGGCTATACGCTTTTCGCCTTTACCCGGGTATTCGAACAGGGGTTTTGGAAGGCGCTGGGTAAAAGCGTTTTAGCGTACATGATATCCCAGGCCGTCACATCCATCCTGTTGCTCCTTACCGGCCTGTTCGCCTGGTTGTGGTTATCCCTGCAATAAATGTGTATTTTCGCGGGCACAAATGGACAAAAGAGCAAAAATGAAATCAGTAGTCGTATTCTGCGGGGCCAATACCGGGACCAGGGCTATTTACGCAGAGGCCGCCGCCGAAACGGGGCGCACACTGGCCCGGAGAAAAATTCAGATCGTTTACGGCGCCGGCAAAGTGGGCCTGATGGGCGTCCTGGCGGATGCCGCCTTGCAGGCCGGCGGTGAAGTAGTGGGTGTAATCCCCTTTTTCCTGCGAAAAAAGGAAGTCTGCCACGAGGAACTCACCAAACTTTACGTGGTGGACAGCATGCACGAACGCAAAATCAAAATGGCGCAGCTGTCGGAAGCTGTTATCGTGCTTCCCGGCGGCTACGGCACCCTCGACGAGCTTTTCGAAATGCTGACCCTGGCCCAGCTCGGGCAGGGCGCCCACCCCATCGGATTCCTGAACGTCAATGGATTCTTTAACCTCCTGATCCAACAATTGGACCTCATGGTGGCCGAAGGCTTCCTTAAAGCTTCCCACCGGCAACTCGCCCTGGTGGCGGATACCCTGCCCGAATTGCTGGAAAGCCTGGAACAATACCAGGCCCCTCCGTCTGAGGGAAAATGGATCAAACTTTAATCAGCCTTCCCGGGTTATAAGCTTTTTTGACAAAACCATCGGAAAACCGTACTTTTGCAGCTCGAAATTTTCACACAACAAACCCGATATCAATGCAATCTGTAGATCAACAGCTCAATTACAAGGTAAAAGATATCAACCTGGCGGACTGGGGCCGCAAGGAGATCGAACTGGCCGAAGCGGAAATGCCGGGCCTGATGGCCCTGCGCGAGAAATACGGCAAAGACAAACCGCTCAAAGGCGCCCGCATCGCCGGCTGCCTGCACATGACCATTCAGACTGCCGTACTCATCGAAACCCTCGTCGAACTCGGCGCCGAAGTGAGCTGGTCTTCCTGCAACATCTTCTCCACCCAGGACCATGCCGCCGCCGCCATCGCCGCCGCCGGCATCCCCGTCTTCGCCTGGAAAGGCCAGACGGAAGAGGAATTCTGGTGGTGCATCGAACAGACCCTGCACGCCTTCGATGGCGGCGAACAACTCAATATGATCCTCGACGACGGCGGCGACCTGACCAATGTCGTACTGGACAAACACCCCGAACTCATCGCCGGCATCCGCGGCCTGAGCGAAGAAACCACCACAGGCGTGCACCGCCTCTATGAGCGCATGAAAAAAGGAACCCTGCCCGTTCCCGCCTTCAACGTGAACGACTCGGTGACCAAATCTAAATTCGACAACAAATACGGCTGCAAAGAATCCGCAGTGGACGCCATTCGCCGCGCCACCGACATCATGATGGCGGGCAAGGTGGCCGTGGTGGCCGGTTACGGCGACGTGGGCAAAGGCACCGCAGCTTCCCTGCGCGGCGCCGGCTGCCGCGTTATCGTCACCGAAATCGACCCCATCTGCGCCCTGCAGGCCGCCATGGACGGCTATGAGGTGAAGCGCATGGACAACGCCGTCTCGCGCGCCGATATCGTCATCACGGCTACCGGTAACTGCAACATCATTCGCGAGAGGCACTTCAAAATGATGAAGGACAAAACCATCGTCTGCAATATCGGCCATTTCGACAATGAAATCGACGTCGCCTTCCTCAACCGCAACTACGGCCACACCAGGGTCACCATCAAACCTCAGGTCGACAAGTTCACGATCGATGGCAAGGACATCATCCTGCTGGCCGAAGGCCGCCTGGTCAACCTGGGCTGCGCCACCGGCCACCCCTCCTTCGTCATGTCCAACTCCTTCACCAACCAGGTGCTGGCCCAGATCGAACTTTGGACGAAACATGACAATTACGAGAACAAGGTCTACACCCTGCCCAAACACCTGGATGAGGAAGTAGCCCGCCTCCACCTGGCCAAAATCGGCGTGGAACTGGAAAGCCTGACCGACGAGCAGGCCGATTACATCGGCGTGCCGAAAGAAGGCCCGTTCAAAGCGGAATACTACCGCTACTAAGCCAGTATGCCGGCAGCAGGCAGATGAAAAGGCGCACCTCCGCAACTTTTCATCCCGAACGAAGCCCTGTGGCCGTCCGTATTTCAGGACAAAGAGAAAGCCTCCGTGGGAAACTGCGGAGGCTTTCTCTTTGGGGCGCCCCCCAAAAAGCAGCGGGCCGCCGGAAAATCCGGCAGCCCGCCCGGGAGTAGTATTCAAATCTTTACAATGCTCCGCTCAGAGCGCCCGGCATTAGTGGCTGGCTTTCACAAAGCGTTTGGTAATTACCGCATCGCCGGTTTTCACCGTGATGAGGTACATGCCCTCCGCCAGTTGCAGCCCGTCGAGCGGCAGGCGCACGGTATTGCCATCGGCCTGGTGTATGCCGCGGTACAGTTGCTTGCCTTCCAGGCTGAGGATCAGTATCTCGGCTTCCTCCAGTCCGCTTTGCTCAAAGCTTATCGTCAACTCGTTCACAACAGGGTTGGGGAAAATGGAAAATTCCGGCGCTTCCTGTGCGGCAGGCAACTGTGGCAAGCCGTTGGCCTGCGAGCCCTGCCGGCCCTGGACGCCATCAAGGGTATTGCCGCCTTCCACTACCAGAGGCAGTATGGCGTTGCCGATGAAGACGTTATCGAATTCGCCCAGCGTAATGGCGCCGTTGGCGAAGCTGGACACTGCCATGCCGGCGAGTATGCAGTTGCTCATAGGCGTGTACTGGGCATAGGCCAGTTGCCAGGTGCCCGGTGCACCAGTGTACGATACGTAGTACATGAAGTACTGGCCCTGGCGGGCTATGCGGACATAATCGAGGCCAAGCGTGAAGGGCAGCGGGTGTATTCCGTACGGGCCGTTCGGAACCGCGCGGTACATGATCCGCTTGACGCCGTCCGGCCAGCGGATGATGGAGGCCATGCGGGCGCCGGGCGCCGCCGATTCGCGCATCATGATGCCGGCAAAGCCGTTGTTGGGCAACACGCTGGCAATATGAGCCGTCACTTCGCCATCGCCACACAGCTCTTTCGAAACCAGGGTCAGGTAATCCGCCGTCGGCGTGCCGCCGAAGAAGTTACAGGTGGATGAGATGGAGAAGGTTCCGCTCTGGCTGTCGTATTCTGCAGTAGCCAGGCCATTGCAGCCGATGACGTCCACCATGTACCCGTCAGGCAGCGAGCAGAACTCATCGACACCTGAGTTGGCTTCGCCCGGCGTGACGCACTGCTGGCTGAAATCCACGTTGTTCTGATCGGTATCCGCACCGTCGGGGAAGCGGCCGATGCCCAGGCCCGGCGCTGCGAAATCGATGAGGCCGCTGCCGGAGCCTTCCGTGTAACCCGGAACGGAGCCTTCATAACTAACCGCATCGGCAATGGAGCCATTGAACAGCAGCGCCACGGCATCGGGATCGCCGTTCTGAATGAGGTTTGTGGCCGGAGATATCTGGAAATCACAGTTCGGCACATTGGCCATGCTGCCGCAGATGACGAAGAAATCGCCCGGCATCAGCATCACGGAAGGCAGGGTTTGTGTAACATAAGGGCTGCCGTTGGAGCCGTTGATAAATACGATCTGGTAATCGCCCAGGTTGATCGGCGCGTCGCAGGGATTGTACAATTCCACAAACTCGCGGTCGTCAGTGCCGGGATTGTCGTAATCTATTTCGTTGATGACAGGGGTGCAGGCAGGCAGCGAGCAGGGCGAAACAGCCGGTGCGCCGAAGATGAGGTCGCAATCCCCCTCTAATACCGAGAAGGAAGCAGTCAGGGCCACACCCATTCCGGTGGCCGGCAGTTGAACAGGGGAGAAGGTAGCCGAGTTGCCCACAATTTCCCCCACAGGAATTGAAGCGAGCAGCCCATTGGGGCCGTAAAGATCCAGATCGCCGTCCGTGGGCGGATTCTGGAAGGACACCGTTACTTCAGCCAGATAATAATCGTCGGAAGGATCGGTGGTCTCATTGTCATTGCATCCGGAAAGCGGCTCGACACCGGCGCTGGTGATGAGGCACAGCGCCGCCGGCTGGCAGTTGCTGGTATGAGCGCCTACACCGTCAAAGGTGTCGTTGGCGAAGCCATCCCATTCCACGCTGGGGTCGAAAGCATTGCCGCCGTTGGGGTCGCCCATGGTGACGGAAGCTTTGCGGCGGATGGTATTATCGGCCGTGCTGGCGTCGCCGGAGCCCCATTGTGACCCGGGATCCACGCCGATCTGCCCGATCACATCGATGGCCACGCCCCCTTTGGACAATTCAACGGCATCGTCGCCATTGAAAAAGTTGGCAGTCGATGTCTGATCCGCAACGGCGAGCAGTGCGGCAGCGGCATCGTTATCGCAAACGACGTAAACGTCATAAGGGCCAACCGAGCCCGAGAGGTTGATGGTGGCCCCCGCCGTAGTGGCTCCGTTGAAATAAAATTTCAGCGCATACCCTCCGGAAGAGAGGTTGATGGTGTTGCCGGTCGGGTTATAGATCTCTATGCACTTGTTGTTGCTGGATCCCTCGACGTATTCAGAAATGAACAGCTCGTTGCAGGTCATCATCCCGTTGACCACGATGTTGTCCAGGGCAAAGGCCTCCGGGCCATCCTGAATGGCCATGAGGGTAATGGTCAGCAGGCTGCCCGAGCCGGGGATCGAAGCCGTGAATGTCTGGAAGTTTTCGTCCAGAAGTGTTCCGTTCATCAGCATGGGGTCGTCCAGCGTCACCATATCCCCATCATCCATGGTATAGGTTTGGGTGGTGGCCTCATTGACGGAGGAAGAAAACAGCGGCTGCGCCGGCCCGTTGTCGATGCGGTAGGTGAAGTTAAAAATGTCGCCGGTAGCTTCAAAGTCACCCATGGCCGCCATGTCGATCGAAACGCTCAGGTTGCTGGCGTTCGAAATGTCAAAAGTCCAGCTCACCTCGGCCACGCCGTTTGGGTTATCTCCGTTGGTGAGGTCGACCGCGGCGAAGAAATTGCCGGGGTAATCGCAGCCGATGAACCCAAGCACATCAGCGGCAAAGGGGGCTGCACAGCTCGGGCCGGAGTCATCCTTCAGGTCGAAGGCCGTGGCTGTGGCGGCGCTGTAAACTCCCCACTGGTCTCCGGTGCTGGTAAAGGTATTCAGCGTGGGATTAGCAACCGTAGTCACCAGATTGAGTGGGTTATCGAAGTCCTGCCTGGCGATCTGGCCCTGGGAGGAAAAAGCCAGGCTCATGGCCAGGAAGAAGAAAAAAGCGGAAAAGTGTCTCATGCGCTGTTGGCGTTTAAGTTTAAGGAAAAAATCAAGCGGTTATCGTTTCAATGCAAAACAGTTTTGCCAAAGCGGGGGGAAGCAGGCCAGCGCGCCGCGCAACAGCCAACCCTCATGCACCCGGGGGGGACAGGCGCCGGTATAAAATGAACTCAGCTGGGGGGTGAAAAAGGGAAACGAAACGGCCCGAAAACGGCCGTACCTCAAGCTCTTTTGGAGGGCTTTATTATCTGTGGTGTAAATATAATCGGTTTATGGGAAAGAAAGCAGGCCGTTAGGCTGAAAAAATCCCGGAGCCCGCGATTTTTCATATTGAATTAACATACAGAGGAGAAATGGGGGGATCCCTTGCTAACTTGTCTCCTGTTTGTACGGAGGCGAGCCGAAAAAGTTCTATATTTTTACGAAAAAAACATGCAAACCGTTTTTCAGACATACCTGGGCCTGGGCTTTGCCCACATCGCCGACCTGAAGGGCTACGACCACATCCTGTTCATCGTTGCCCTTTGCGCCATTTACCGGCTGAGGCAGTGGCGCAAGGTAGCCTTACTGGTAACGGCCTTCACGGTGGGGCACTCGCTAACCCTCGCGCTGGCCGCCCTGGAGATCATCCCTATCAATGCGGCCTGGGTGGAGTTTCTCATTCCCCTTACTATTATGGCTACGGCCCTGTACAACGTGCTCGTTCACCGCGAGGAAAGCAGGCTGGGCACACTGAGCCGGCAGCTGGAATTCAACTACCTGCTGGCCCTCGTTTTCGGGCTGATACACGGCATGGGTTTTTCAAACTTTTTCCGGTCCATGTTATTACCGGGTGAGGAAGGGCAACTGCTCACCCAGTTGCTGGCCTTCAATATCGGCGTAGAACTGGGGCAACTGGCCATCGTGGCCGGCGTTCTTTGCCTGTCTTACGCCATGCTGAAAGGGTTTAACACCAAACAAAGGGAGTGGAACCTCTTCATTTCGGGTTCTGCCTTCGGGCTGGCCCTGGTAATGGCCCTGGAAAGGGCGCCTTTGTAAACTATTGCAATAAAATAATGGCATGAAAAGAAGCTTCATTGTTTTTTATCTGCTAATCCTGCTGGCGCACCCTGGCAGCCCGGCATCTTCCGGAACGGTTGAATACCACGACTTCCACATCAGCAAATGCCTGATCGATTACAACGAACCGGAGCAGGCGCTGCAGATGAGCATGCATATTTTTCTGGATGACCTCGAGGAAGCCCTGCGCCGGCAGGGCGCCGACAAACTGTTTTTGTGCACCCCGAAAGAAACCGCCGGTGCTGAGCAGCATCTTGCGGAATACCTCAGGCAACACTTCCGCCTGAAAGTCAATGGTAAGGAACGGGCTTTTTCCTTCGTCGGCAAAGAAATATCCGAAGACCTGGCGGCCGTGTGGTGTTACCTGGAGGTTGCCGGAGTTTCGGGCCTGAAGGAACTCGAAGTAACCAATGACATCCTCATGGAGGTTTACAGCGACCAGAAAAACGTCGTCAGCATCAACGGGCCGGGGCGGAAACAGGGCATGCTGCTGATGCAGAAAGGCAGCGCCGTCAGAAAGGCTCTTTTCTGAGGCCTTTCAGAAGCCGTAGATCATCGGGATCAGGAAAGTCGCAGTCAGCCAGAAAAACAGGTTGAGCAGGGCTCCAACCTTGAAAAAATCCAGGAAGCGGTAATTGCCGGCGCTGTACACCATAGTGTTGGTCTGATAGCCGATCGGCGTCATGAATGAACAGGAGGCAGCCAGGGTGACGGCAATCAGGAATGGCATCGGGTCGAGTTCCAGCTGGGCGCTGGTTGCTATGGCTATGGGCGCCAGCAAGGCGGCAGTGGCGTTATTGGACATCACCTCGGTAAGCAAGGAAGTGACGAGATACAGGCCCGACAGGATGGCTACAGGCCCCCAGGCGCCCAGTTTTTCGATCAGGCCTTCGGCAATGACCAGGTCCAGCCCCGAACTCTTCATGGCTTCCCCGAGGCTGAGCGAGCCGGCCAGCAAAAAAATGATCTTCCAGTTGATGGCCTGGTACATTTCCTTCATCGACAACACGCGGGACAGGATCAGCACCAATACGCCTGTAATGGCCCCCATCATGATGGAAAGCACATTCAGGCTGGCCAGTGAAATGAGCGTCAGCAGCACAGCGGCAACCAGCAGGAACTGCCCTTTGTTGAAATCAGTAAGCGCTTCCTCGGAAAGCAGCACAAAAGGCGCATCGCGGCCCGATTGCAGTTGCTTCAGTTCCTTGACATAATGGGCTTTCACTTCCGCCAGGATGATGTCGCCGGCGCGCAGCGGCACGCTGTACAGGTGTTCGTGCAGCACCTCATCGCGGTGCCGGATGGCCAGTGGTATGCCCCGGTACTTTCGCCGGAAATCCAGGTTGCGCAGGGTCTGGTTTTCAAAAGCGGACCCGGCGGTCACGACCAGTTCCAGGAGCGTCGTGTTTTTTTCGGCCAGGGAATTCCCTCCCACCTGAAGCGTGGCGTCTTCCACGATCTTTGCCCGTTCTTTGAGCGCCTTCACTTTTTTAACATCACAACGTATCTTGAGGACATCTCCGGCCTGGAGGACAAAATCGCCCGGAGGCAGCGAAAAGCGGCCTTCCCGGCGGATCACATCGATGATATCCATCTCCAGTTCCTTCACCAGGGAGGAGTCCATGATCCGTACGCCATCCAGTTCGCTGCCCTTCAGCAATTCTATTTCGGTCAGATAATCGTGCAGCCCGAAGCGCTCGGCCACTTCCGCACTTTTTTCCTGCCGGGGCAAAAGGCGAATGCCGAAGAAGTACATATACAAAACCCCGGCCAGCAGCTGGATCAGGCCCAGCGGCGTGAGGAGGAACATGGAAAAGCCCCCAAGCCCGTTTTTCTCCGCAATACCGCTGACCAGGATGTTGGTGGAAGTGCCGATCAGTGTGCACATCCCCCCAAGGATCGAAGCATAGGAAAGCGGGATGAGCATTTTGGTCGGCGGCTGCCCGGAGGCGTAGGCGATCTGGATCACGACGGGAATAAAAACAGCCACCACCGGCGTATTATTGATCATAGCTGAAATAGCAGCGATGAGCATCATCATCATCACGATGCCCAGGTTGTAATTTTTCCTGAATATCCTGGAGAGGCGGTAGGCCAGAGCCTGCAGGGCGCCGGTCTTGAGGAGGGCGGCGCTGAGCACGAACATGAAAGCGACGGTAATGGTGGCGTTATTGCTGAACCCCGCTACGCCCTGCTGGGGCGTGATCACGCCGGTGAGCACCAGGGCGGCCATGATCAGCATAGCCACCAGGTCGACAGAGAAAACCTCGGTGGCAAAAAGCACCAGGGCCAACGCGATCAGGGCTAAAGTGATAGCTGCATCTATTCCCATCTCAAACCGGACTTATACCATAAAAACCGGCTGCAAGGAAACAAATTCACCTATAATTCCCTATTGTATGAATAGGATTTTTTTTGAGCCTTTCCGGCTCAACCCCGCAGCTTCACCTGCGGTTTACATATCAAATGAAGCACATGAACCGTTTGCTCAAGTGGCTGTTTATCGCCCCCATCCGATTCTACCAGTTGGCCATATCCCCCATGCTGGGGCCCAGTTGCCGTTTCCAGCCGACCTGCTCCCACTATATGGTTGGGGCCATCGAGGAATGGGGCGTGCTCAAAGGCCTGTGGCTGGGCCTGAAACGCGTCTTCAAATGCCATCCCTGGGGGCCCCACGGCTATGACCCCGTCCCCGAAAACCCTAATAAGCGAAGGGAAAGGCTTTGAGGCTGGGTTCTAAAACAGCCGGGCTGAAGGAACATCATTCATTCCAACGCCTTGTTGCCATTTCTTCACCGAATATCCTTCTTTTGTTATATTTTTCTAAAAGCGCCCCTCCCCTGTTGAAGCCAGGCAAAAAAAAAGCCCCCACCCGGGCAAATGATAAACATTTTGAAAAAGCCGTCATTATTAAAATAATAAACCAAAAAAATAATTAAACGCCAGCTTTAAATCTTTTATTCAACAATACATTTGTCTTTTATTTTGCAATACTGCCTGTTTTTTGGTTAAAGATTTAAAAAAAAAGCGATTTAAGTTCGCAAGTTTGATTTTTTGCCTTTATATTTGGGGACGATAAATACAAGTATCACTCTTTCTTACTCACAAAACTATTGGTCTATCGGTTGTAACTTCTACACTAAATAATTTGCTTTAATCAGATCCCATTACGCTAAAATTATTTAGTTATGCAAGTTACGCTGCTTAATGACCAACAATTGATTGGCCTGTATCTGGACGGTAATGAAAGAGCTTTCGAAGAGCTTCTGAACAGGCACCAGCAAAAGATTTATACCTCCATCTACCTCTTCGTCAAAGACCAAAGCCTCGCAGAGGATATTTTCCAGGAAGTATTCATCAAGATCATCGACACCCTGCGCAAGGGCAAGTACAACCACGAAGGCAAGTTCCTCCAATGGGCGCTGCGCATTGCCTACAACATGTGCGTCGATTACTTCCGCCGCACCAAGCGCCGCCCGAAAGTGTCACCCACCGAGACCTTTGATATTTTCGACATCCTTCAGGTGTCTGACGACAATGCCGAGCAACGCATCATGCGCAGCCAGACGCACGACAAGGTGCGCGCGCTCGTAGATATGCTTCCGCCCGAGCAACGCGAAGTCGTCATCCTGCGCCACTATGCCGATATGAGCTTTAAAGAGATCGCCAAACTGACGCGGGTGAGCATCAACACGGCCCTGGGCCGCATGCGCTATGCACTGATCAACATCCGCAAAATGGTGGAAGAGAAGGACGTCGTCCTGCAATAAGATAGCTGTAGTATCAGGCCTTCCCAACGGAAGGCATTTTCTACCACACCTGTACCCATAGCCCGGCCGAGGCAGCCCCCCCCGCTGCTTCGGCTTTCTTTTTTTCGCAATGCCGTTTGTCCGGTTTCGGGTAAAACCCTAGCTTCGGGAATTTGTTCTCCGCATTAGTGTTTGTGATACAAGACAAATTCCATCATGCCGAAAAAAGACGCTGCAATACTGGACAAGCCGAGCCAGGAAGGGTTGAAGGACAGCATCTTCATCAAAGGGGCCCGTGCAAACAACCTCAAGAACATCAGCCTGGCCATCCCCAAAAACAAGCTGGTGGTGGTGACCGGCCTGTCCGGCTCAGGCAAATCTTCCCTCACCATGGACACCCTCTACGCCGAGGGCCAGAGGAGGTATGTGGAAAGCCTCTCTTCCTATGCCCGGCAGTTCCTGGGCCGCATGAAGAAGCCCGATGTGGATTATATCAAAGGCATCTGCCCGGCTATCGCCATCGAACAGAAGGTGAGCACCAGCAATGCCCGCTCTACGGTGGGCACCTTGACGGAGATTTACGACTTCCTGCGCATCCTCTACGCCCGCGTCGGAAAAACCTACTCACCCATCTCCGGCGAAGTGGTCAAAAAACACGAAGTATCCGATGTGGTCGACTACATCCAAAGCTTCGAAGAAGGAGCAAAAGCCCAGTTGTTCATCCCGTTGCCCTACAAATACCGGGACCGGCCGGTGAAAGCCGAACTGGAACTGCTGCTCCAAAAGGGCTACACCCGGCTTCAGTACAAAGGGGAACTGAAGCAGATAGAAGATGTGCTGGAAGAAAAGCCGCCCCTGCTGTCCAAAAAACTGGGAGAGATCGCTGGTGAGGGGCTCCGCATCCTCATCGACCGCTTCGTGGCCAGGCATGAAGACAAAGAGAACATCAAACGGATCGGGGATTCGGTACAGACGGCCTTTTCCGAATCCGAAGGCGAATGCATAGTGGAAATCCCGGGCAGGGAGGAAAAAGGATTCAACAACCGCTTCGAACTGGACGGGCTCAGCTTTCCCGAACCCAGCCCCCAGCTTTTCAACTTCAACAACCCCTACGGCGCCTGCCCCACCTGCGAAGGCTTCAGCAAAGTGATGGGCATCGATGAAGACAAAGTCGTGCCCGACAAGACAAAGTCCGTTTACGAGGGGGCCGTCGCCTGCTGGAAAGGAGAAAAATTCGGGCTGTGGCTGGATCAACTGCTGGAAACGGCGCACCATTTTGATTTTCCCGTACACCGCCCATACCAGGACCTCACCAAAGAACAACGGCGCCTGCTATGGAAGGGCAACGCCTATTTCGGAGGAATCCATGCATTTTTCGCCGAGCTGGAGGAAAAGACCTACAAGATACAAAACCGGGTGATGCTCGCCCGCTACAGGGGGCGCACCACCTGCCCCACCTGCGAAGGCGGGCGCCTGCGCCCGGAGGCCACCTACGTCAAAGTGGGCGGAAAATCCATCGTCGAACTGGTGGAGATGCCCGTAGATGAATTGCTTGAATTCTTCCACAAGCTGGAGCTCAGCGAGTTCGACGCCAAGGTCGCCCGCCGCCTGCTGCTGGAAGCCGATAGCCGCCTTCAGTTTATGTGCGATGTCGGGCTGGGCTACCTTACCCTGAGCCGCCTCTCCGCCACCCTCAGCGGCGGGGAGACGCAGCGCATCAACCTCACCCGCACCCTGGGCAGCAACCTGACGAGCTCGATGTACATTCTGGATGAGCCGAGCATCGGGCTCCACCCCCGCGACACGAGCCGGCTGGTGCGCGTACTAAAGGCCCTGCGCGACCTGGGCAACACCGTCATCGTGGTCGAACACGAGGAAGACATCATCAAAAATGCCGATTACCTGATCGACATAGGCCCGGCGGCCGGCATCCACGGCGGCGAAGTGGTGTTCGCCGGCCCTTTCGATGCCATCTACGACGAAGCAGCCGATTGCCTGACCGCCAAATACATGAGCGGGCGCATGCAGATACCCGTGCCTCAGGTGCGCCGCAAGGCCGCCAATTTCATACACATCAAAGGCGCCAGGCAGAACAACCTGCAGAACATCGACGTCAGCATCCCCCTGAACGCCATGACGGTGGTGTCCGGCGTTTCGGGTTCCGGGAAAACAACCCTGGTCAAACAGATACTGTATCCCGCCCTGAAAAAACATTTTGGGGAAAACACTGCCCAGGCGCCCGGCCTTTTTGACACCCTGGAAGGCAACCTCTCCCTGATCTCTCAGGTGGAAATGGTCAACCAGAATCCCATCGGCAAATCGAGCCGCTCCAACCCGGTCACCTATGTGAAAGCCTACGACAGCATACGCAAGCTGATGTCGGAACAACAGTTGTCCCGGATTCGCGGCTACAAACCCAAACACTTCTCCTTCAACGTCGACGGCGGGCGCTGCGATACCTGTAAAGGCGAAGGCGAACAGATCATCGAAATGCAGTTCCTGGCCGATGTGCGGCTGGAATGCGAGGAATGCGGCGGCAAGCGATTCAAACAGGAAGTGCTGGAGGTAAACTACAAGGGTAAAAACATTTACGACATCCTGGAACTGAGCGTGGAGGAAGCGCTGGAGTTTTTTTCCGCCGAAAAGGATATCACCAGCCGGCTACAGCCCCTTGCCGACGTCGGGCTGGGTTACGTCCACCTGGGGCAGTCATCCAGCACCCTGTCCGGCGGAGAGGCGCAGCGCGTCAAACTGGCCTCCTTCCTCGGCGCCGAACGCCCAAACGGGCAAATTCTCTTCATCTTCGACGAACCGACCACGGGGCTGCATTTCCACGACATCCGCAAACTGCTGGACGCCCTGAACGCCCTGGTGGAAAACGGGCACACCGTCCTGATCGTAGAACACAACATGGAGGTGATCAAGAGCGCCGACTGGGTCATCGACCTGGGGCCGGGGGGCGGGAAGGAAGGCGGGCGGCTGGCCTTCCAGGGCAGCCCGGAAGAACTGGCCAGGGTGGAAGGCTCGTTTACGGGGCAGTTCCTGAGGGAAAAGTTGCCGGCGGGCGGCCTATAGTTGTTGGTTGGCGCATGATTATGCGCCAACCAACAACAAGCCTTACCTACCTGAAAGGATCCGAGAAGCGGCTGGCCGTAACCAGGGTTTCATCGGTCAGGGTATTCAGGAAAGCCACCAGGGCCTCTTTCTCATCCTCTGTCAGGCTGAGGCGCCGCGGAGCGCTGCCATCCTCGGTCCGCAGGCGGAAATCCAGGTTCGGGTGCATTTTCACACCAGAGTTATAGTGTTCCACCACTTCTTCCAGGGTGGCGAAGCGCCCGTCGTGCATGTAAGGCGCCGTCAGCGCGATATTGCGCAGGAAAGGCACCTTGAATTTGCCGAGGTCGGAAGGCTGCTGCGTAATTCCACCAACGCCGGCATCCTCATATACCTCATCCAGGCCGTTGTTGGCCACTTTTTCAGGAGAAATGGACATATTGGCCCCGTGGCAGGAGGAACAATGAGTGATGAACAGGTTACGCCCCAAGTTCTCCGCCTGGGTGAAATTGGGGAAATTGCGGAACGGGTCGCCGTTGACGGCGGAGATGCCGTCGTCGAAGCGTGTGGAGGTGGAAACGATCGCATTGATAAATTCCTGCAGGGCCTCGGTGATAAATGCCGGGTGGATGACATCGGCCCCATAGGCTTTGCGGAAGAGCACCCGGTAGTATTCGTGCTGAGACAGGCGGCTGGCCAGTTCATCCAGGTTCATGCCCATTTCGATATCGTCCTGAAGGGTCAGGGCGCTCTGTTCCTGAATGGAGTGGGCGCGTTCATCCCAGAAAAAGAACTGCTGCTGGCCGTTGAAAGTGGAGCCCCCTTCGTAGGAGGATTTGAAGTTGGCCACCGAGCCCAGGGCCAGGGAATTGCGCAGGGTCAGTTCTCCGTTGAAGCCTTCGCTGAAGCGCTTGTTGTCGGAAAAGGCCAGCTCCTGATGATGGCAGGAAGCGCAGGAAACCGCCTGGTTGCGGGAAAGCTGTTTGTCATAGAACAACACACGGCCCAGCGTAGCCTTGGCATCGGATAGAACCGGCGCCGTCATGCCCAGGTTTTTCATGTGCTGGGGCAGCTTCACCTCATAACTGAGCCTGTCGTTGGGCAGGTTGAGCACCGCGGAAATGGCGGCGTATTCATCTTCCGTATAAAGTATGCTCCGGACTTCGACATTGTCTTTCAGACAGGAAGTAAGCAACAGGGATAACAGGATAAAAAGCGAAAGTACGGCTCTTGTTTTCATAACTTTTCAATTTGGGTGTTGCGGAATAGAGCCCGTTGCGGCGCCAGAGCGCCGCCATACCGGGGCATTTGAAAAAACAACCCTAAATATAAGCGAATATTGTTTCCCCTTCAAATGATAACAGCCGCCTTTCTCACTCCACATATTTTCCTATCAGGCGCACGATCAAATCGTTGAGGAACTCCACCTCATAGTCGCCAACCGTCGGTTCCAGGTGGTCGTTGCCGATGCCGCTGTGGTCGGTGATGAAGGTATAGGTGGCGTTGGTGGCGATGGCCGCGAAGCGCATGAGAAATTCCGTTTCCCTGTCGATTCCGCTGGCCGTTACGGGGATGATCTTAATGCCTTTCTCCGCAGCAGCCCGTATCTGAGCCTGGACGGCGGCTATGGTGGCGTCGTCGCCATGGGGTGGAGCGTCAAGTATAAGGAATAACAACCGCGCCCGGGCATGCCCGGCCCAGCCCTGTTCGCCGACGGCTTTTTCCAGCGCCTCCCTGACGGCTTCCGGGTAATCTCCGCCTCCACCGGCCTGCTGCTGGTTGATAAAGGCCACTGCCTGGCTGAAATCGGCCTGCAAGGGGCTGCTTCTCGTCAGGTATTCATCGCCCTTATCCCGGTAAAAAACGGCGCCCAGATTGAAGCTGACGGCCGGGTTCTCCACCTGAATGCGGGCAATGATGTCACTGATCTCTGTTTTGATGTATTCCAGTTCGTCCGACATGGAACCGGTGGCGTCAAACACGAAAAGGACATCGGCCTGTTGGGGGGGAACCGGAAGGACGTGCACATCTAGTTTATTGACGCCCAGTTGGTAAGGCTTTACCGGGGTGAGCTGGAAAGGCTGTCCGTTGTATTCCACAACTATTTTCGCTCCGGAGAGGGAGGCGGGGAAAAAAAGCCCGGGGAAGAATTCGGCTTTGCCGAAATTGTCCGTCCGGGTGCTCCAGAGCACCTCGCCGAATTGGTTCAGCAGGCTGGCGCTGGCGTCAACCAGGGGCAGCCCGCCAATCCCCCTGGCTTCGAGGCTTACCCGTGTGAATGGGAAAAAATGCCAGTAATCCGGCATTTCCTCATAGTCTCCCTTATCCAGCAATGCTTCCCAGAAGGCCCAGTTGTCCAGGTCGTTCCACTCGCCCGCAGTGAGCAGGCCGGGCTGCAGGGTGGAATCACCGGCCTGGCTGCTTCCCGAACTGTTGCCGGCCGAACTGGTAAACCCGGAAGCGCCGGATAAATCAGAATAGGCGGAGCCGGCACGGGATTCTGATGTAGCCGAAAAATCGTCCTTACCACATCCTGAAAAGGCGAGTATGGACAACAGGTAAAGGGCAAGCCTGATTTTCATTGCAGCGTGTCTTTGGTTATTGCCAATAGGACGCGGTGCAGAGGAGGGAACGTTGGGGCGGCAGGGAGCTTTGTTGCCTGTTTTCTAGTGCTTTTACCTACCTTCGCAAAAAAACCAACGCAAGATGAAATTACTCGAGGGAAAAGTAGCGCTCGTTACCGGGGGCTCCCGGGGAATCGGGGCAGCCATCGTGCGGCGTTTTGCCGAACATGGGGCCGATGTGGCCTTCACCTACCGCTCTTCCGCCGGACAGGCCGACGCTTTGGCTGCCGAGCTGAGCCAGCAGGGCATCAGGGCCAAAGCCTACCAGTCGGATGCAAGCTCCTTTCAGGCCGCTGAAGAACTGGTAAAAGCCGTACTTACGGAATTCGGCAAGGTAGATATCCTGGTCAACAATGCCGG
The DNA here is from genome assembly GCA_963169455.1 of Bacteroidota bacterium. Taxonomy (GTDB): domain Bacteria; phylum Bacteroidota; class Bacteroidia; order Chitinophagales; family Saprospiraceae; genus JACJYE01. Next base: position 30,721 of record CAUJDW010000109.1, read on the forward strand.
CATCACCAGAGACACCCTGCTGCTGCGCATGTCGGAAGAGCAATGGGATGAAGTGATGCTCAACAACCTCAAGTCGATCTTCAACCTCACCAAACACCTGATGCGCTCCATGATGCGCACGGGCGGGAGCATCATCAACATGACCTCCATAGTCGGCATCACGGGCAATGCCGGGCAGGCCAATTATGCTGCCTCCAAAGCGGGCATCATCGGCTTCACCAAATCTGTCGCCAAAGAGATGGGCACGCGCAACATCCGCTGCAACGCCATCGCTCCCGGTTTCATCGAAACCGAGATGACCGGAGCGCTCGACGATAAGGTACAGGAAACCTACCTGAGCAACATCCCTATGAAGCGCTTCGGCAAAGCCGAGGAAGTGGCGGACGTATGCGTTTTCCTGGGTTCCGGCCTTTCCACCTACATTTCGGGGCAGGTGATCAGCGTGTGCGGCGCATTGAATACCTGAGCGGGGAAAACCATGTAGCCATGCCCTCCCCCGCCGGGTATGGCTCAGCCGCAACCGGAGCCTGCCAGGGCGCCGGCCAGGCGGCTGGCCTGCCTGAGACGCTGGAAATTGAGGGAGAAGAATACTCCGGAGAAATCCTCCTCCCGATCCAGGAATCCGGCCTGGCATAACAGCTCGGCCTGGCCTTCCAGCAGGTCGGCATCAGCCCCGCTGAAGAGCGAGAGATCCAAAAGGCTGGCCATTTCCACTTCCCGGAGGTATTCGAGGATGGGAAAACTGTCCTTGCCGATCAATGCGTCCAAAGCCATAATGGCTTCGTCTAGTTTGTTTGTGTTTACTGGAAATATAGCGTTCCAATTGTGCATGGGCAAAAATTTCACAAAAGGGTTTCTAAAAATTTTTCTCATGTCGATAGAGGGGGAACCAAAGCTCTTCCGGAACGGGCTATATTATTATCAGTGTTGGGCCAGATACATATTTTCTAAGATGGCTAACACTGTATTACGCAAAATTCCGTTCCAGGTTTCAAAAAAGGCAAAAGATTTTCACAATTTGATTTAGAAAAAACTCCACGGATCATGCCAATCAGAATGGAAAAAGACAGCCCGGGCCAACGGCCGGGCAGTGGCGGCGGCCGGCAATCAGGCGGCGGCAATGCCTTACTGCGGCTCCTTCCCTTAATCCTGCTTTTTGTCTTCAAGCGGCCCAAGTTGCTCATCCCGATCCTGATCGTGGGCGCCGTGTGGTATTTCTTCCTGGGCGGCCAGGACGTGCTGGGTGGGGGCGGTTATGAGGAAAGCAGCGCCACGCCTGAATTTTCGCTGGGCGCCACCCTTGACGAGGAAGTATATGACAAAGCGCTGGTTTTCGAACCTTTGTCCTATGGCTTTGGCGGGCAGAGCGCCCTCCCGGCGCGGGCCAGCCTGGAGCGCTTCGCGCCGGCCCGTCGGCACCAGGGCCGGCAGGGGTCGTGTGTGGGCTGGGCCAGCGCTTATGGGGCCCGCACCATTTTGCAATCGGCGGCAACCGGCCAAAGCCCCGACGCCGTGGCCTTCAGCCCGGCTTATCTCTACAACCAGATCGCCTTATCGGGCTGCCAGGGGGCTTATATGCTGGAGGCCATGAAAACCATGCAGCAATACGGCGGGCTTCCCTTCGGCCAGTTCCGATACGACGAGCGCAGTTGCGCCAATGAACCGTCCAGCTCCCAGAAACAGGCGGGCCAGCAATACCGAATCCAGGGCTTCGACCGCCTTTCCGTGGGGGCCAGCGATTACAAACCCGACCTGGTGGGCGTCAAACAGCATCTGGCCCAGGGTTATCCGGTTGTCATCGGCATGATGGTTGGCGGATCCTTCATGGGGGATATGATGGGCCAGAAGGTATGGCAGCCCACCCAGCGGGACTACGGGATGCGCGGCTTCAGCGGGCATGCAATGTGCGCCATCGGGTACGATGACGAACTGGAAGGCGGGGCATTCCAGATCATGAATAGCTGGGGCGAAGACTGGGGCCAAAACGGCATCGGCTGGGTCAGATACCGCGACTTTGAATATTTCGTCAAAGAGGCCTACGGTGTTTATCCCATGGCCTCCTCCCGGGACCAAAGCCGCATGGCCGTTGAATTCGGGCTGATGGATGCCAACACCCAGAACATCATCGGGCTTTTTAAAAAGGACGAGGCCGTTTTCCGCACTATCAAGCCCATACGAAAAGGGGATAAATTCAAGGTGCTGATCGCCAATTCCGTAGAATGTTATACCTACGTCTTCGGGCAGGAAACCGACGGTTCCAGTTATGTGCTTTTCCCCTATACGGAAAAACACTCTCCATACTGCGGCATCACCGGCACCCGCTTGTTCCCGCGGGACTATTCCATGGTGGCCGACGAGATCGGGAACAAAGACTTCATTGCGGTGGTCATCAGCAAGGAGCCCATCGACTTCCAGCAATTCAATGCCCGGATCAACGCCAGCCGGGCGGGAGATTATGCCGGAAAACTGCGCGATGCGCTGGGGGGCAACAGGATTGACGAGCTGGAATTCAAAGCGGGAAAAACGGTCGCTTTTGAAGCGAAGGCAGAAGGGAAAACCGCGGTGGGTATGGTAATAGAGATCGATAAACAATAAGAAAACGCCCCCCCTTTGGTTGCCAAAGGGGGGGCGGCCAAACTTCCGTTTGAATTCAGAACTTGATGCCGGCGCTGATCGTCAGCATGTTGTTGCGGCCTTCCGCATTTTTGAAGAAATCGTTCAGCCCGATCTCGTAGCTGGCGTCCAGCGTGAAAAGCAGGAAATCGATGCCGGCGCCCACATTGGCGCCGAGGGTAAAGGTATTGAGGTCGTTTTTGTCGAAAAAGAAGTCCTCCCTTTCTGTGACGCCCGCGACCATAGTAGGCGTGACGCCCCCTCTGACGTGCAGCCCGAGCAGCCCGTTATCGCCCGTAAGGCGGATGCCGATGTTGACGGGAAGTTTGATGTTCTGGATGGTAGTTTCCTCGCTGAGTTTTACATCATCGGGGCCTTCCACATCTTTGATGAGGCGGGCGGTATAGCTGTAATAGTGTACCCCGGGGTTGAGGAACAGAAAGCCCTCACCGATGCGAAAGTCGAGCCCCGCATTCCAGCCCACGCGGGCTTCCGCGGTGATGTCCTGGAGTTTGGCGTCCAGGGCGGAGAAGTTGACGCCCACTTTAGGGTTGACGCGCACCTGGGCCAGGGCGGGCAATGCGCATACAGCGACGAACAGCAGGGCGATGGCGAATTTTGCAGATTGTCTCATGATCTTGGTTTTTTGTTCCATAACGCCTGCCCTTTTTCAGTTCTTGCCCGACTGCCGTTAAAGTATGTTAAGGTATCTGAACGAGTTCAGCACATAAGCAGGCAAAGCGGGGCCGCGCTTCCCAAGCCCGGCCTGTTGCGAAATGAGCCTGCCGCCCGCCCTCAAACCAGCGTATGAGCCGGAATGGACAGGATGGGCGTATCGGCGTGGTAGGACATCATTTTGGTTTTGCTGTAGTTGAACAGTTCATCCAGAAAGGAGCGTTTGTGCGTGGCCATGGCGAGGATGTCGATATCGTTTTCCTGGAGGAAGCTGGTGATCATCTCCCTGATATCGTTGCCGTCGAGCACGTGGAATCGGAGGCGTTCTTCCTCTTTGAAATCCTGTTTGAACTTATCCATGGCGTGGGTATGGAAATCGGTGTGCGCCAGGTCTACGTTGATGCAGTGGACTTCAGGGTGGAAAGGTTCCAGGATATCTATAGCTTTCCGAAGTGCTTTTTTCTCTTCCTCCTTGTACGATGTCGTGAAGGCAATGCGGTCGATCACCCCGTCAAAAATCGCTTTTTCGGGAACGGCCAGGACGGGGCAGGCAGCCTGTTCGAGCACCTGTCCGGCAACACTGCCCAGGAATATTTTCTTCAGGCCGGTGGCGCCCGTGGTGCCCATCACGATCATATCGGCATTCTCTTCTCCGGCCACCTTCAGAATGGTATCCACCGGTTTGCCGGATTTGAGCACGTGGTTGACTTTGACGTGGGAGAAGCCACTGGACTTCTGGATATCGCGCAGGGCGGGAATGGAATCCTTGTAGTTCTGGAACTCTTCCAGGTCATAGGTGGCGTAAAATTCCTCCAGGGTGCGGGGCAGGCCGGCGGCTTTCACTTCCGGGCGCCGGTAAACGTGCAGCGTGGTAATCACGGCGCCGGATTTGTCCGCCAGGTGCAGGGCATAAATGAAGGCTTTGGTTGAAGCCTCGGAAAGGTCCGTTGGGAAGAGGATCTTTTTCATAAGTGCGTTGGTGTGGTCCGTTTTTACTCCGGGTGTAATTTTAAAAAAAATTGAGGGGAAGAAAAAGCAAAGTAGGCCCCGGGACGATAATTTTCAAAGGGAAGCCAGGGCCGCTTGTGCGGCGACAGGCTGACTTCCCCTGCTGCCGAAAGCTGCCGCCGGGGCAAAACATGGTGGTTGAGGCTGGTGGCCTTTCAGGCCTTCAGAAGGCGCATAATATCGGGAACATCGGGGACTCTGCCGCTGGCCACTACTTCACCGCCGATAGCCAGCGCGGGAATTGCACTGATACCCAGGTTGATCATTTCCTGGATGTCCGTTACTTCGCGGATTTTCACTTCCATACCCAGTTGCAGGGAAGCCGTCTGGATATTGCTTTGCAAAAGCCGGCACAACGAACATCCTACCCCGAAAATGGTAACCTCTTTGATCATGGCTTTGCGCTTATTCGAATGGCGACTTAGGTCAATGAGGCGAATTTGAGGGATTTTGTCAAGGGGAAAGATGACAATTGTCACCCACCTCATTTATTTTAAAAAAAAATCGAAGAAAATCGCCAACGCCGGCTGATAGGAGGCATTCTTCGGGCACGAGCGGCGGGATATTTTTGTTTTGAATGAAAAACAAGCTCCCTTATGAAGCCCATTGCCATCCTTGCCCTTTTAATTGTATTTTCCATGGCTGACACCTTTGCTCAAACCTTGCGCGAATTGCCGAAACCGGCCTATGAACTGTACCCGACGCTCCGCGATATGTACGGGTATGCCGTGGGGCAATACCAGCAATACCTCATCATTTTCGGCGGCAGTATTCGTTCGGATGCTCCGGGGGGTTATCAGGGGGATTTTCCAAACCTGGACATTCTGCTGATCGACCTGGCCCTTAAGCGGGCATCTGCATACACCAGCTCGAACCTGGAAGGAGAGCTTGCCGAGCAGGCCTGTTCAACGGGCATGGCATACTGCCAGAAGGGGCAGGCGCTCTACCTTCTGGGCGGATACGGCTACAGTGAATCACAAGGCCAGCACATGACCTTCCCCTATCTGGCCGTCATCGACCTGGGCATAGCCGTGGAAGCCCTGATGGCCGGCAAACCCGTCCATGCGGGGATATACCAGCTCTGCGATGAGCGCCTGGCCATTTTCGACGGCCTGATGGACGAGAATGAGGATATTTTTTTTCTCATCAACGGCAGGTATGCCTACAAGTTGGAGCCCTTTTCCCGCCAGCCCCAATACTTCGAGGAAAGCCTGGAAGGCCAGGCCCGCACTTTCAAGCTGCCGGGCAAAGGCAATACGCTGCAGATCAGCGACTTCCAGGCCTGGTATGACCTGGAAGGCTTCCAGGGCCATTACGGCCCCCTCCTGCCGGAAGCCATTGAACGGGAAGTACAGAAGTTGTTGAAAACCCCGGAACAGTAAGTGTTCCCCGCCCTGAAAAGGAGATGACAAAAATCAGCAGCAGCGATGACGAAGGTCATTTCCGGGGGGTGGAGGCGGGCTTACATTTGTCATATAAACAAACAAAAAGCAAAGCAATCGGCTAATCTTCTATAACATGGTCAATTGGGTGTTCAATCTTTAAGGCCGGCGGAAAGAAGTTAGTTTTTTGTAGAAAAGTTTTAATCGCCGGCTGATGCTGTCGCTCTGAACCAATCAGAGCGACAGTTTTTTTTAGTGCCCGTCAGAAAGTATAAACCCGCTTCCATAGACATTCTGTATTTCGATATTTGGGTCTTCACGCAGGTATTTGCGCAGGCGGGAGATAAAAACGTCCATGCTGCGGCGGGTGAAGTAATCACTTTGGTTCCAGAGTATTTTGAGCACCTCCTGGCGGGGCAGGAGGCGGCCTTTGCGTTCACAGAGCAGGCGGAGCAGGTGTGCTTCCCGCTCCGTAAGCAGGCGTTCCCAGCCATCGAGGCTCAGCTTTTGGCTGGGGTAATCAAAAATGTAGCGCCCGACCTTAAAGCTTGCCTGTGGCCCGTTTTCCGGTGCGGCGCGCCGCAGAACGGCCTGGATGCGCGCCACCAGTTCTTCTTCGTCAACGGGCTTGATGATGTAATCGTCGGCGCCCAGGCCAAAACCCTTGAGCAGGTCCACCTTGAGGGAGCGGGCCGTAAGGAAAATGAGGGGCAGGCGGGGCTCCTTCCGGCGGATAATTTCCGCCACCGCAAATCCATCCCGGCCCGGCATCATGATATCGAGGATGCACAAATCGGTTGGATACCGCTCGAAATGGGCCAGGCCTTTATCGCCATCGCGGGCCCAGGCCACATCGAAGCCTTTCATTTCGAGGTATTCCTTGAGAGCATACCCCAGGGTGTCGTGGTCTTCTATCAGCAAAATTCTGGGCATAAACTATTTTTTTATATTTCCTTTTTCCTCCTGCCACTTCGCCAGGGGTATTTCCAGGGTAAACCGGCTTCCCCTTCCCGGGCTGCTTTCCAGGCTGACTTTGCCATTGTGGGCGCGCACAATCTCCGCAACATAACTTAGCCCCAGGCCAAAGCCTTTAACAGCCGGGGCGCCGGGGGCCCGGAAGAATTTTTCGAAAATCCGCTTCTGGAGTTCGGGGGCAATGCCAGCGCCGCGGTCGGTAGCGGAGATCAGGATAGAAGCGCCCCGGTTTCGCGTGTACAGGCCGATAACAGGAGGCCCGGCGCTGTATTTCAGGGCGTTGTCCAGCAGGTTCTGGACGGCGTCCTGCAGGCGCCCGGCATCCACGTTCACGGTGTCCATTGCCGCTTCCAGGCGGCAGGTGAAGCTTCCTCCTCTGGCTTCGGCCTGAATCCGGTATTGCCCTGCGAGGGTTTCGAGGATGGGGTGGATACGCCCTTCCTGCAGTTCAAGCTGGCAGCGCCCGCTTTCCAGGCTGGCCAGTTCCAGTATTTTTTCAACCTGCCCTTTCATGCGCTCGTTTTCCTGTTCGATCAGGGAGAGATAGGTGTCGCTTTTGCCGGGCTGCCCGGTTTTGAGGGCCTGGCGCAACAACCTGGCCAACAGAGAAATGGAAAAAGCCGGCGTTTTCAGTTCGTGCGCCAGGTTGTTGATAAAATCGTTCATCACCCGGCTCAGCCGCCTTTGCCGGTTGAGCGTCCGGATCAGGAGAACCAGAGCGCCGAGGAGCACCAACAGGAAGATGAGAGAAGGCAGGAGCAGGTAGTTCAGCCTTTTGCGCAACAAACCGAAGCGTTGTTTCACCTGCAGGTGCAGCACCAGGTTGCAGTTGCATTCCTGAAGGATCAGGCCCCGCAGCCGGTGGCTGTAGGTGGCCCACTCGCTTCCCCTGGCGGCGCCCCGAAACACTTCGCCGGCGATAGTGTTGCCCAGGAAATCTTCAACCAGGGAAAAGTGGAGGGGAAACTGAAGCCCCTGGCGCGCCAGGCTCTCCTCCAGAAGCCGGGCCAGGGTATCCGTCACAACTTGAGGCAGGGCCATTTCCGGAACAGCAAGGGGCCGGCGGCCCTGTTGCTGGAGGCGCCTGGCCTGCTGGCGCAGCCTGAAGTCGTGATTAATGGCCTGTTCCACTTCCTCAAGCGCCAAATATACCTTTTGCCCAAAGCGCTCGCGTTCCAGTTGAATACCCGATTGCAATAACCGGTACTGGACAATGGCAAGCCCCAAAAGCGCCACTACGGCAAGCACCGCAGGAAGATAATTTCGCATACCTGCAAAATAAGGAAACCCTGCGCAGCGCAGCCCTGTTTTAACGCTTATTTAATACCATTAACCTTGCCTTGGCCTTTGGCCAACTTTTGTTGGATTTTTGGAATGGAGGCTATGCGTATCTTTATCCCATTCTTTCACAACAAGCCAATCACAACTATGAACCAGACCCTGCAACATCTGCTCATTGTATTCGGGCTGGCCCTGCTCGGCCCCGGTTTTGCCCATGCCCAGGAATCGGCGCCCATGGTGCGGCGGGAAGCCGGCCTTCAGTTATACGACCTGGACAACTTCAGCCTGATCTATAAATGGCAGGCGCCTTCCGGCCGGTACCGGCGCATCAGTTTTCTGGTGGGCAGCGCCAGTTATACCGACACCCGGCAAAACCCGGCCCGCAGCAACATCAGCGCCGGCATGGGGTATGGCCTGGAAAAGCGGGCGCCCATTACAGAAAACCTCCATTTCTTTCACGGGCCGGAGGTTTCCCTTTACCTCGCATACCAGATCCAGGAGAAAGGCGACAACCTGCTGGCCGCAGCCCCCGGGCTGAGTTACCTGCTGGGGCTGATGCTGGATGTCAGCGACTCCTTCTACCTCAGCCTGGAGCTTTCGCCGGGATTCGACGCCAGCTTTAATTACTCCGATGGAAAAATACAAGCCCTGAGCGTTTCCACGGGGTTCAGCACAAGCAGCCCCGCGCTGAGCTTTGTATATCGCTTTTCCAGCCCAAAGCGAGGCAAAAAATAGCCGGTATCCAATTATTCTCCCTATGTTTGCCCTGTAGTTTTCCGGGATTCGTGTATATTTGACACGAAGCCTTTGTTCAAGCATCCCAGGTGTTAAAAGCCCTCACAACAATGAGAAACCGAGTTATCATTGAAAACGTCCGGCCGGAGATCGACGGCGGCCAGTATTTCATCAAGCGGGTTCCCGGAGAAAGGGTCGATGTCGTTGCAGATATTTTTGGCGATGGCCACGATTATATCCGGGCAGCCCTGTATTACCGGCACGAAAGTGAAAAGCGGTGGTCGGAAATATTCATGGAAGCCGAACCCAACGATGTATGGAAAGCTGGTTTCCGGGTTGAGAAAAAAGGGTTTTATTTCTATAAGCTCGAAGGCTGGATCGACCATCTGCTCAACTGGCACAAGGGGTTTCTGAAAAAACAGGAAGCCGGGCAGGACATGCGGGTGGAACTGAAGATCGGGGCATCTTTCCTGAAGGAAACGGCGAAGAGACACCCGAAGGCCAAAGCGGCGCAACTGGCCCAGCTGGCCCAGCAACTGGAACGGGAAGATGGCTATGACGAAGCGGTGCAGCTGGTGCTGAGCGAAAACTTTGCCGGGGTGGTGCAGGACTGCCCCATGAAACAGTTCGAGACGGTTTACGACAAGAATCTGCGGGTTCGGGTAGGTTGGGAGAAGGAGCTGTTCAGCACCTGGTACGAGCTTTTCCCGCGCTCCGCATCCGAAAAGCCCGGCCAGCACGGTACGTTCAAAGATTGTGAGCGCCTGCTGCCCCGCATTCACGAGATGGGCTTCGACGTACTGTACCTGCCGCCCATACATCCCATCGGCAAGCTCAACCGGAAAGGAAAAAACAACAGCACCGAAGCGGAGCCCGCCGACCCCGGCTCACCCTGGGCCATCGGCAATGAGGAAGGCGGCCACAAGGCCGTTCACTCCGAACTGGGCACACTGGAAGATTACAAACACCTGATCCGAAAAGCCAAAAAGGAATACGGCATCGACATCGCCCTGGACCTGGCCTTCCAGTGCGCGCCCGACCACCCCTACATCAAGGAGCACCCGGAATGGTTTCTCTGGCGGCCCGACGGCACCATCGCATACGCCGAAAACCCGCCGAAAAAATACCAGGACATCGTACCGATCAACTTTGAAACGGAAGACTGGAAAAACCTCTGGGAAGAGCTGCTCAGCGTCATCCTTTTCTGGTGCGGGGCCGGCGTCCGCATTTTCCGCGTCGACAATCCCCACACCAAACCCTTCCGGTTCTGGGAATGGGTTATCGGAGAAGTACAGCGGGAGTATCCCGACACTATATTTCTGGCGGAGGCATTTACCCGCCCCAAGGTCATGGCGGCGCTGGCAAAGGGCGGATTCAACCAGTCCTACACCTATTTCACCTGGCGCACCAACAAGCAGGAGATGGAGGAATACCTCACCGAACTGACACAAACGGAGCTTCGGGAGTATTTCCGCCCCAACTTCTGGCCCAACACGCCCGACATTCTGGCCTTTGAACTGATGAACGCCGGGCCCAATGCCTTTGCCAAGCGCCTCCTGCTGGCGGCCACCCTGTCATCCAATTACGGCCTGTACGGCCCTGCTTACGAGTTCCTCGAAAACGCGCCTAACACCAATGGCAAAGAAGAGTATTTCAACTCCGAAAAATACGAGATCCGCCATTACGACTGGGGTTACCGCAACCGCATGACGGCTCTCATCACCCGCCTGAACCAGATCAGAAAGGAACATCCCGCCCTGCAGACAAGCTGGAATATTCACTTTACCCGCACCGACAGCGAGCAGCTGATGAGCTACGTCAAATACACCGAAGATATGGAAAACATCATCTGGTGTATTGTCAGCTTTGACGCGGAGTTCCGCCAAAGCGGTTTTGTCGAGGTGCCCAAACAATTGCTCGGCATCGGCCGGAATGTCAACCTGAAAGTCACCGACCTGCTGACCGGCGAAGTGTACCACTGGTTTAACGAATGGAATTACGTGGAAATCGACCCGGATAAATACCCCGGGCACGTCCTGCTGGTGGAGAAAAAACAGCGTTAGGCAGGCTGGATGGCCGGGCTGCCTGTCTAAACTTCGGAAGTTTTTCAAAGCAACGGCCAGGGTAAACTTCCGAAGTTTGCCAAAGAGGTGGAGGGTTGGATGGCAGGGTGGCGGGCTTGCCCGGACGATTGCCTTTTACTGCAGGAGCATGCTCGAAGTCATTCCATATACCGGTGAAGATGCCAGGCAGCACATAGACGCCCTGGCCCGGCTGCGCATCGAAGTATTCCGGGAATTTCCCTATCTCTATGAGGGTAGCATGGACTACGAGCGGCAATACCTCCGGACTTTTCTGGAAGCTCCGGACAGCCTGCTGGTGCTGGCCCTGGACGGCGGGCGGGTGGTGGGGGCCTCTTCCGCCCTGCCTTTGGAATTTGAAACGCCGAACATCCGGCAGCCCTTTCTGGAGCAAGGCCGCGACATCGGGCGCATTTTTTATTATGGCGAATCGGTGTTGCTTCGCCCATACCGGGGGCAGAGGATTGGGGTGCGCTTTTTCGATGAGCGGGAGCGCCGGGCCCGGCAACTGGGCCGTTTCAGCACCCTGGCCTTCTGCGCCGTAGTAAGGCCCGAAACCCACCCACTTCGACCCATTGATTACATCCCGCTCGATGCCTTCTGGCGGCGCCGCGGCTTCGCACCCACCGATCTGTACTGCCGGATGTCCTGGCAGGATGTGGATGAGAAAACGGAATCGGCCAAAGCGCTGAGGTTCTGGGAGAAGGAGTTGGAGTAGACGCACCAATGGCAAAATGGCTGGATTGCCAGCCACGGGACACTCCACTGCAGCGCCAAATGGGCAAAGTATTCAACCTGCTTTTTAAAGCCATCCGCCAATGAAATATACCTTTCTTCTCCTGCTGGCAAGCCTGTTTATGGCCTGTGGAAGTTCCAGAGGACAAAAACCTTCAGAAAACGCCCTTCAGAAGATCCGTTTTGACTTGTCGCGGCTCGATGAGCGCGGCCTGTACGGCCCTGAAAGCGGGAAGGAGGCCCTCGACTATGAATTCTGCATACCCCGCGGTGAAGCCTATCGGCGCGAGGTAGAGGGCATCGACACCACATTGCGAATACAAACAGCAGCGGGGCGCATCGGCTGCGGCCCGGAGCAGTACCTCTGTATCGGCAACACCCACCAGCCAAACTGGCGGCGGGTTATCTACCGCCTGGCGGAATTGCCTTTTGTGGAAAAGATCGAACAGGTGTTTTGGGAGTGAAGACACTTCCAGGGCCGGACAGGGAGCAGGTAGTGCGTGGACAAATTGTAAAAAACCGTTATCTTGTATTTCCAATCTGATGAAATATGAGCCCAGGCACAGCAGCAAAAGCGGACAACCTTATAGAGGACATTCTCCGGATGGGCGGGGAACTGACGGTGAAAGGGCTTTCCCGGGACCAATTCATCACCCTATCCGAACAATACCCCGACCTGCGTATGGAGCGGGAGAAAAATGGAAACATTATCATCTTGACTCCTGTAAAAGGCGGAAGCGGGTTCAGGGAAAACCGGCTCTCTACCCGCGTTACTATTTGGCGCCTGCAAACTGGCCTGGGAGAGGTTTTCAGCCCCAGCACCGGTTTTGACCTGGCCGGAGGAGCGGTAAAAAGCCCGGATGTAGCCTGGCTGAGCAATGAAAGATGGGCCCGGTTAAGCCCCCGGCAAATTGAAGAAGGTTTCATTCCTGTGGCGCCCGATTTTGTCGCTGAGATCCGTTCCCAAAGCGACCGCCTTCCCCGGCTTAAGAAAAAAATGCAGGAAAGCTGGATGGCCAATGGAGTGCGCCTGGCCTGGCTGATCGACCCTTACGAAGAAAAAGCTTTTATCTACAGGGCTGGCGAGGAACCTGAAACCATAAGCGGGTTCGATAAAACCCTGTCAGGCGAAAACGTTCTACCCGGCTTTGTACTGGATCTCTCAGAATTCAAATTGTTCTCCTGACAGCAACGCCTTCATAGCTTTGATATCCCCCGGCCTGGTGCGGCAGCATCCACCGATAAGGCGCGCCCCGGCCCGAACCCATTCCAGGGGTAATTTCCCGAAACCTTGCTCATGGCTTCCGCTTATCCAGCAATGGTGCGCGGCATCCCATGGCTCCCCGCTGTTGGGGTAGGCCAGCAAGGGCTTTTTCGTGTGCTTTTTGGCTTCCTGCAGCAGCGCGGCGGCATAGCGGGGCGCCGTGCAATTCAGGCCGGCGGCTACGGCCTGGGGAGAACCATTGGCCAGGCGGACGCCTTCGGAAAAGGGTTCCCCCTGGCTTAGGCGCGATGCATCCCGGCAACTGAAGCTCAGCCAGGCAGTAGCGCCGGGGTATTCCTCCAGCAGGCGCAACAAAGCTTCCGCTTCTTCGGGGCAGGGTATGGTTTCGAAGGCCAGCAAGTCCGGGCCGGCATTCAGCAGGGCCTCCAGGCGGGGGCGGTGCCAGTCCATGAGTTCCCGTACGCTGAGCCCGTAGCGGCCTCTGTACTCCGAGCCATCCGCCAGGAAGGCGCCGTATGGCCCGACGGAGGCGGCAACCAAAGGGAACAGCCTTCCCTGCCGGTTATTTTCCACATCCCAGAACCGGCGCCGGGCTTCCCCGGCCAGCCGGACGCTGAGCTGCATCAGTTCGCGGGCCTTTTGCCGGGAAAGGCCCCGGCGCTGCAGGCCCTCGAAACTGGCCTGATAGCTGGCCGTAACAGCCACATCGGCGCCGGCGAGGAAATAATCGAGATGAACCTGCCGGATGAGTTCCGGCTGTTCCAGTAATACCTTAGCCGACCAGAGCGGATCCTGAAGGCTGGCGCCACGGGCTTCCAGTTCGGTGGCCAGCCCGCCATCGAGGAACAGGATGCGCTGTTGTTGTAAAAGGTTTTCGAGCTTTTTCATTGCATGAACCTGAAGTTTCAGGCAGGGATAATGGCAGCAGGCGGCTCAGGGCCCCCGCATGCATCTTTCCGCCAATTCATTTGTCTATTAAACCATGGCGTTCAGCCTCCCTGGTACAGCCAAAAGCGATATTCATACATTCCCGGATGCGGGCTTATTCATTTTTTTCTAATTTCATTCCATTCATTAACCTAAAAATCACCCAATCATGAAAAACCTTTTACCCTTTTTCCTGGTTTGCGCCCCTCTTTTTGCCATGGGGCAGCCTATTCAGGCCAACCTGCTGGGCCACTGGTCGGACCCCGCCATCGTACCAGCCTTTTTCGACAATCCTTACCACGATGTGTGGGGCATTGTCATAGATGGAAAGGAGTACGGGGTGATCACTTCGACATCCGGCTTCCACATTTTTGACGTCAGTGAAATTTCCACGCCGCTGGAGCCTCTGGCTTTCATTCCCGGCACAGCCCAGGGCAGCGGCATCAGCCACCGGGACATCAAGGCATACCAGCACTATCTCATAGCCGTGGCCGATGAAGGCCCCAGCGCCCTGCAGGTCATCGATGTCAGTGGTTTGCCGGAGTCCGTTGAACTCGTTTATGAATCAAACGAATTTATCATCACGGCGCACAACATTTTCATCGACGAGCCCAACGCGCGCCTCTACCTTGCCGGCGGCGCCGGGCACACCCTGAAGGTTGTATCTCTGGAAAACCCGGAACAACCCGTTTTGCTCGCATCATTCCCATCGGCAGAGTACCCCATTCCCTATATCCACGACCTGTACGTGCGCGACAACATCGCCTACCTGCACGCCGGCCCGGAGGGTTTGATCGTTGCCGATTTCACCGATGCGGCCAACCCTGTTTTACTGGGGTCTATGGACACTTACACGCAGCAGGGGTACAACCACTCCGGCTGGTTGTCGGACGATGGCCAATACTATTACCTGTGCGACGAAACCCATGGCTCCGACGTCAAGATCGTTGACATGAGCGACCTTTCCGCCATGCGGGTCATTTCCACCATGAACCCGGCGTCTTATCAGCAGCAGATTCCCCACAACGTATATCCCAAAGATGGGCTGCTGTATGTGTCCTACTATTACGACGGCTTACAGGTGTTTGATGTTTCGAACCCCATTTTCCCCAGGCGGGTGGCTTATTTCGACACCTATGACGGCCCGAACGGCGATTACTTTGCCGGCGCCTGGGGGGTTTTCACCCTGCCTTCCGGGAAGGTGCTGGTTTCGGACATGAACAACGGCTTTTATGTATTTGCACCGATAGAAGCCCCTCCGAATACTGCAGCGACCCCCAGTATTTCCAGAATACAGGCCTGCCAGGGCGAGCCGACGGAATTTTCCCTCTGGATCGGCCCCGGGCTGGAGGGGGAGGTAACGATCTCCACGGAAGGCACTTCACCCGGCCTGGAAGTCAACCTGAGCAGCACAACCGCCATGCCGGGCGACATCATCGAGGGGAGCATCACGGCAACAGTAGCCGGCGATGACCTGTCCGTGGTATTTAACACCACAGACGGCCAAAACGCAGGCAGCAGCCAGATTCCGGCCTACATCCTGGGGCCGCCCGCGCCGCCAAACCTCCTTGCTCCCCCCGACAACAAGGAAAATGTGCAACTTTCCCCATTCTTCATCTGGGTCAATGCCGGGCCCATGCACCCCCGGCGGCTCGAGATATCGACGGATGCCGATGATTTCGAAGGCAATATCATATTTACCAATCCGGCGCCCGGCAATTCCCTGAACCTGCCCATCGGCCTGGAGGGCAATACCACTTATTACTGGCGCATCGTCACCACCGGCGAATGCGGCGAAAGCATTTCCGGCGTATTTTCCTTCACCACGATGGTTGTCAACAGCATTTCGGAGATTGCAGGCAACAGTTTCCAGCTCTTTCCCAACCCGGCTTCCGAAAACATCCTGCTTGCTTTCGGCAGGCCTTTGGAGGAACCCATCCGGATCGAGTGGCTGCAGGCTGGCGGCCAGCGGATAAGGATGGAAAGCCTGGCCGCGGGCGCCACGGAGATCAGGCAAAGCCTCGCCGGGCTTCCTGCCGGGCTGTATTTTCTACGCCTGTCGACGGGCGGCCAGTCCGTCACCCGGAAAGTGGTGGTCAGGCATTAAACCCATACTCGAATCCAGGGCTAAGCAGTCATGCTGCCGCAAGGCTGGAGCGCCGACACCCGGTGCTTCCCCTGGCTTAGCCCTGGATTCGCATACTGAATATCCCTTTCGCAGGTTACTATTCAGGACTTCTTAGCAGCATTATCCGGAACGCGGGCCGGCGGCCCGTGACGCAGGCAAAGCCACTCCAAAGGCCCCCTGATTATCACTTCGCGGGCCGCCGGCCCGCGTTCCAACCTAAAGCATTTCTAAATCTTAACCAGTTTCAGCTGAACCTGGCCCCCCTGCGGGCTGTCCGCTATGAGAAAATACACTCCCGGGGGCAGTTCGCGGCCATCGAGGCTTCTGCCGTCCCATAGCAGGGTAAGCTCGCCGTTCTGGAATACGCCGTCCGTGTCGGGCAGGGCCACCAGGCGCCCCATGCTGTCATAGATGGCGATGCGCAGGCCGGCCAGCCCTATGCCTTTCCTGTGTCCTATCCTGATGGACTGCTGCCGGGCGAAGGGGTTGGGGAAGGCTTCAACCCAGAGCAGATTGTTTTCTCCACCCTCCTCTTCTGCCGTTCCGATGACGATCGGCCCGCCGCCCTGTGTGGGGTCGATGCAGTCAATGCAGGGCTCCCCGCCCTGATTGGGCTCCAGGCAAAGGAAAGCGGTGTGCAGCGAAAGCACCCGATGCTCGATACTCTGTTCGACGATCTCCTCGACGGTAGCGTCGCCCTGGGCGCTGCCCTCAAGGGATAGCAGGTAGTTGCCTACCCATATCTCCTCGGCCAGGGTGTCGATGGCGTTAACCAGCGCTTCATCCACCGACAAACCGGCCATTTGGGGCATTCCATCGGTAAATGCGGCATATTGCAGCGTTAAGGGGAAGGCCCCCTGGTATTTGCCCACCTGATACAGGGGGCGCCGCAGCGGCACGTTGACGGTGCTGCCGCCAAGGAGGAAGCGGTTGTAACAAAAGCCGTTTGACATGCTGGTGTGCAATTCCACCGAGCCCCGCAGGCGGTCGGCGGCTTCAAGGGCTTTGCGGAGCTTGTAGCGGTACTGCCCCGCCCGGCGATAACTGCCGCCCGAAAGGCGCGACAGTTCGGAGTAGAAAAACTCGTTGCCCTTCCAGTCGAACTCCAGGCCGGTCCACCAGTCCCACCACCCGGAAATATTGGTATTCTGGTAGTCGATGACATGAAAGGCAGCCAGAGCGAATCCCGGCGCGTCAGTGATATCCTCAATGAGCGATTCTGCATATTGAGGGTCTCCCTCACTCTGGGAATTGGAGGCCAGGAGAATATCAGCCGGGCGGTTTTCGGCTTCGATCAGTTGCAGGAGCCCATCGATAGCCGCGGGGAGGTACCCGTTTTCCGGTAAATCCAGGCCGGGGCCGAGGGCGTCAAAAACGGCCTGAATAACCCCTTCTTCGCCCGGCATCGGGCCGGCCATAAGGGATTCCAGTCCAAAGGGAGTGGTCGTGCTTGTCCAGAGCATAAAAGTGTCGGCCGGCGTCAGGCCGGCAAGCAGTTCAGTGCGCAGGGCTTCCAGCAAATCCGCCGGACTCAGGTTGTTGGTGTTATCGAGCTTGTAGTCCAGCAGAATGAAAAGGTTACGCCCCGGGCCTTCGGGCAGGTTGAGCAGCTGTTCGGGCAGCACCACGGCCTGATAGATGTTCAGGCTGTCGTTTCGGTTTACGTAAACGCCATTATCGAGCGGGGCGTCCATGGCAAAGGTGAGGCTGCCTCTGAAGTTTTCCGGAAGAATGGCCGTGCGGGAGAAGGGCCCCAGTTCCGGGCTTTGGAACCACTGGAAGGCCTGATCGGGCAGTTCAGGGATATAGGGCTGGCCCCATTCCGGGCCCATCCAGGCGCGCAGTTCGAGGCTGTCGGGCGGCGTGTTAGAGGCATTGATGATCTCCATGGGGAGTTCGAAGCTGACGCTTTCGGCCGTCCAGTCAGCCGGCATCAGGTAGCTGATCTTCAGGCGGCGGGAGCCATTTACCGGCAGCGGATAAACGCGGAGCTGGTATTGCCCGGGGCCTTTTTTGAAGAGGATGGAAGGGTCCTGCCTGCGGTTGACGATCTCCTCGTAAATGGTGGTTGCCGTGCGGCGGTCCAGAATGTCCGCCCTGACGATGATGGTATCCACCCAAAGCCAGGAGTCATAGACGAGGGCTTCTTCCGGCAGGCTGAAATCGAGGACGATTTCCAGCGAATCGGCATTCGGGAAGCTGGCCCCTTCCGCGGAAAGCGTCAGGAAGAGGCCGACATCGGCGTAGATGCCCTGGGGTTCGATAGTAAGGGCTGCGGCTTCAACAGAGCCCTGCTTCAGGTTCCAGGTGCGGTCGGGGTCGAGCACCGAGAGGGTAGCCTGGGAAGCTAGCTTGCCGGCCAGGCTAAAAAGGAGGGCGAGGAGTATGGTTGTTCTCATAATCTATGGTTTATATATTGATATATTTCCATATTATTAAGGGAGGTTCGGAAAGTATTTTACACGGAGATTCGCGGAGAATGCCTGGATGTTCACAGAGTCAAACCGTTTACAATCATAACGCTGCGTATCTTCGTGTCTCCTCTGTGTGACCCTGAGTCAAAAGAACAGGGGTTTTCGGAGCAGCCTCATTGCTATTTTGCCGGCGATGGGAGATGGCCGGTTGTTTTTTAGCAAATAATACAGGTAACCAAAAGTATCCTAATAAAATTAAGATATAGGCAGGCAGGATGCAGGGTAAAGGAGGTGGTTGGCAAGGCAGATTGCGAATATTCGGCCCTAAGCATCTGAATGATTTCCTTTTTTGGTATCTTTAATTTTCATCAAAACAAAACCTTAAACCCCATGTTAGCAGCCATTCAAGACCCACGCATTCAGCAGGCTATCAGTTTGCCGGGAAACCAGAATGAAGACTGGAAGCGGGACCTCGAGCGCCTGGAGGCGGGCGATGTAACGCTGGACCGGAAAACAGCCGGCGAGCACTCGATCCAGGCTATTCAGCGCCTGCTCATCTTTTTGGGATATTCCACGGCTTCGCGGGGAGGTTTCTCCATTGACGGCGATTTTGGGCGGGGCACCAACCGCGGGGTGGCGCAGTTCCAGTTTGAGTACGGCCTCAACCCAAAGCTTACCAGGAAGATGCTCTGTTACGATTGCAGCTGGTCGAACGCCCACCAGCGGATAACCAACATCCCGGACACCAAACTGGATATCCCCACGCTGGAAAAGATGCTGGCCGTGGCGTTGGAAAACATCGAGAACAAGCACCTGGCCTGCGGCGATTTCGACGAGGCCATTTTCCAGCTCAACAGCAACCACCGGCGCAACTTTTATACCTGCAAGGAGATTGCGGAGCGCTATCAGGCCGCGGTGGGGAAAGCCGTTCAGCGCCTGAAGGATGAAAAAGAGGCCAGCGTGCACCCTATCTGGCTGCTGACCATTATGAAACAGGAAACCGCCGGCGTCATCCGCCCCCGTTTTGAGCAGCACTACCTCAGCCGGCTCAACCAGGCCAATCCGAACGAAGATTTCGCCGAATTGCGCTACCGTTCCATGAGCTTCGGGCTTGGCCAGATCATGGGCGAGAACTACCGGAAGGTGGGCGCTCCATCAGCCAGGGCGATGTTTGTCAGCCCCGTAGAGGAGCAGATTTACCACATCGGCTGTTTCCTGACGGCAAGCCCTGCCACCCGGGCCGTAGTGGCCAAGGCCAACCCTACGGCTGCCGATTTCCGCACAGTAGCCCGCACTTACAACGGCTCCGGCTATGAGGCCCACCGCTACCACGAGAGCATCGAGGGCTGGCATCGGGAGTTCCGGTCTTTCTTATAATCACGTCGTTCACTTTTTCCCGGGCGAGGCCCATGAAGCGCCCTGTCCGGAAAAAAGTGGCCGGAGGCGATCGGGCGATTGAACTTTTATCCCTATCTTGCGCGTTATTCAGGCATATTTCCCCAATGGGGGGATATTTACTAACAAAACATTCAGGACTTTTCCTGCTTAATCTGACTGCTGATCCGGAACCCACCATAGTTTTTGCCAGCCGTTTTTAATTTCTGTAATGACATTTCAAGATTTGAACCTCATCGAGCCCATCCAGCGGGCTTTAACAACGGCTGGATACAAGAAACCCACTCCCATACAGGCCCAGTCCATTCCCATCGCCCTTCAGGGCAGGGACCTGCTGGCCTGTGCGCAGACCGGCACCGGGAAAACGGCGGCCTTTGCCATACCCATCCTGCAGCTCATGGCGGGCAGCAAGCCCGAAAGCAGGAGCCGGCAAGCCCGGGCCCTGATCCTGGCCCCGACCCGGGAGTTGGCCATACAGATCGGCGAAAGCTTTGATGCTTATGGGAAAAACCTGCCATTGCGCCATACCGTCATCTTTGGCGGGGTTTCGCAGCATGCCCAGACCCGCAACCTGCAGGCCGGCATCGACATCCTTGTCGCCACGCCCGGCAGGTTGCTCGACCTGATGAACCAGGGGTTCATCAAACTGGACAAAATCGAATTTTTCGTGCTCGACGAAGCAGACCGCATGCTCGATATGGGCTTCATCCATGATGTGAAGCGGGTGATCCGCCAGTTGCCTGCCCGCCGGCAGACGTTGTTCTTTTCCGCCACCATGCCGCCGGCAGTGGCCGACCTGGCCAACGGCATCCTCACCCGGCCCGAAAAGGTAGCTGTCGACCCGGTTTCCTCCACCGCCGAAAGAGTCGAGCAAGCCGTTTACTTTGTTGAAAAAAAGCAAAAACTGGGCCTGCTCATCCATCTGCTGAACACCGAGGACATTCCAAGCGTCCTGGTTTTCACCCGCACCAAACACGGCGCCAACCGGGTCGTCAAGGACCTCGACAAAAAGGGCGTCAGAGCTGAGGCCATCCACGGCAACAAATCACAGAACGCCCGCCAGCAGGCGCTGAGCAATTTCAAGGCCCGCCGCACCCGCGTACTGGTGGCCACTGATATTGCTGCACGTGGCATCGATGTGGAAGACCTCACCCATGTAATCAACTACGACCTGCCGAATATCCCGGAGACCTATGTACACCGTATCGGCCGCACCGGGCGGGCCGGCGCCAGCGGGACTGCCTTTTCCTTCTGTGACCAGGAAGAACAGGCTTACCTGCGGGATATCCAGAAGCTGGCCGGCCAGCGTATTCCCGTGGCCAGGAACCACCCTTTCCAGATGGAAGAAGGCCAGGAAGCCATGCAGGCCATGCCAACCGCCACTGCTCCCAGGCAAACAGCCAACGGGAGTGGCCGCGACCCCAACCGCCCGCATCAAAATAACCGGAGCAACAGGAACAAAAACCGCCGCAGGCCGAAGCGCAGCAATGCAGTGAACAAATAAAAAGCTGCCCCGCAACTTTTTATCCCGGGCAGGATTCGGCGGATCGAAACCGGCAGAATCAAAGCGGGCCAGTCACAGACTGGCCCGCGTTGATTCTGCCGGTTTCGATCCGCCGGATCCTGCCCGGGGTAAAAAGTTGCGGGGCAGCGTTTTATTTGTTCACTGCAGTGCTGCGCTTCGGCCGGCGGCGGGTTTTGT
>CAUJDW010000110.1 GCA_963169455.1 Bacteroidota bacterium
GCCCTCTCCGGCCGGAAGAGCCTTCCCTCATCCTGACTACACCTTATGTGATCTTAAATACCGGGGCTGAAGACTGGCATGCCTTCGCTCTCCGCCCACTGAAGTTTAAAACGAAAGCGTGAAAGCTCGGCAGCCGGAGAAAGTGTCCGCTTCACGCCTTGCACCAGGCAGCCAGCCCCAGCCCTCTCCTCTAATCAGTGTGGTTCACCCCTGCTGCTTCCCTCCGCCCCAGGACCGGCCTTATAGGTTTTAGCGGAGCCGAGGTGGAAAAACCGTTAAAAAGCCAACACTGTATGAGCGGCGAAGCAGCCAGAAGTAAGCCGAAATAGTATGCAACCTACTTTTCCTGCTTAAGGCCCCAACCGCCAGGCGCGAGTTTGTTGGGTTTAGGTTTTTCCGCCTCGGCGTAGCGTTAAGAAACCTATACAGCCGTGATTTTTGCTTCTTTTCATCCAGGAAAAGAAGAAGTGTATTCTGCTCCCAGCCTTAAGCAGCGAAACCACTGACAATCTTCGACAAGAAATGACATAAAACGTCAATAACTGCCATAATCTCCCCACTTTGTACCTATTTTAAAACAGATACACCTCACCACTTAAGAGGTACAAGGAAGGTACAAAAACAAGCACAAACAGGCACCGCCGGAAAAGAGAAAAGCGCAGACAAAATCAGTCAAAAAGCCTATAAATAAAGAAATCTGGATTACAGGGAGTATCGGCGAGCACCAGCCAATATCGCGAACTACTTCCCGATACAAAACCTCGAAAAAATATTCCCCAGCAAATCATCCGTCGATATCTCTCCCGTTATTTCCCCCAGGAAGTACAAGGCCTGCCGGATATCCATCGCCACAAAATCCGAGGCCACGCCTTCATTTAATCCCTGCATCACCCGGCCGAGGCTTTCGTCGGCCTTCTGCAGGGCCTCGTAGTGCCGAACGTTGGCCACCACCGTGCCCTCCAGCGCCATGTCGCTCGAAAGGACGGCCTCGAAGAGCTTCTCCTTCAGGTATTCGATATTCATGCCGTGGATGGCGGAAATGGGAACCCAGGCAAAGTCGGAAATCGGAAGTCGGAAATCGGAAGAGGGTGAAGAGCCTTCCCACTTCCCACTTCCCACTTCCCACTTCCCACTTCCCACTTCCCACTTCCCACTTCCCACTTCCCACTTCGGAAAGTAGTGCTCAAACTTCGTATACGGATTCAAATCCATCTTATTCGCCACTACCAGCACCTGCACATTCTCGTGGATCAGCTTGGCCAGGTCGGCCTGCACCTCGGCGGGTTGGGTTTTGACCACGTCGAAGACGTAAACCAGCAGGGCGCTTTGCTGTACTTTCTGCATCGTCTTCTCCACCCCCATGGCCTCGATGGCGTCTTCGGCTTCGCGAATGCCGGCAGTGTCGATGATGCGGAACTCCACGCCTTTGATGTTGAGCACCTCCTCGATCGTATCTCGCGTGGTGCCTGCGATCTCGCTGACGATGGCGCGCTCTTCGTTGAGCAGGGCGTTGAGCAGGGTGGACTTGCCGGCATTGGGGCGCCCGGCAATGACGGTGTTGACGCCATGCTTGAGCACGTTGCCCAGCTTGAAGGACTGGATCAGGGCGCGCAGGACGGCCTGTATCTTTTCCACCAGTTTTTTCAGCGCTTCCCGGTTGGCAAATTCCACGTCTTCTTCGGCAAAGTCCAGCTCCAGTTCGATCAGGCTGGCGAAGTCGATCAGTTGCTGGCGCAGCTTCCTGATCTCATCGGAGAAGCCGCCGCGCATCTGCTGCATGGCGATGCTGTGGGAGGCTTTGGAAGAAGAGCTGATCAGGTCGGCCACGGCCTCGGCCTGGCTGAGGTCCATGCGGCCGTTGAGGAAGGCGCGCAGGGTGAACTCGCCGGGCTGCGCCGTGCGGGCGCCCTTTTCAATGAAGAGCTGGATGACTTCCTGGATGATGTAGTTGGAACCGTGGCAGGATACTTCCACGACGTTCTCGCCGGTGTAGGATTTTGGCGCTACAAAAAGGGACACCAGTACTTCGTCCAGGATGCGCCCGCTGTCGTCGCGGATGGCGCCAAAGTGGATGGTGTGGGTAGTTTGTTTTTTCAGGTCCTTCCCGTGAAACACCTGATTGACAATATCGATCGCTTCTTCGCCCGACAAGCGGATCACCCCGATGGCGCCGACGCCGGGCGGGGTGGCCAGGGCGACAATGGTGTCGTTAAGGTTATGGGATGTATATGCCATTGATCTGCTTTGAAAGCAAGTTATTGCCTTTACTTGTTATGAAAAAAGCAATAACTTGGGAAAAAGTTGCTTATGCAAGCCACTGAAAAGAAAAAGAAGGAACAAGCAGGGTATCCGGAAATTCCATCTCACCTCATTTACGAGGTGCTGGATGGTAAACCTATTTATTATAAAGGTTATAGGGACGTATTGGCTAAATCCAAAACTCTGGAAGAAATTATGGGTAGCAGTGGCTTACAATCGGTTATTATTGATTACCTGCTAAGGATATGCTACAGTGTTTTTGATGCTTCTGTTTACAGAATACTAACAAATGAACCTGGAAGCCACCTCAGTAAAAACAATAATCTCTCCAATGACATTGCTATTTTCGAGAAAGCTGTTTTAACAGCAAAAAAGATAACTCCAAAATACGTGGAGGTTCCCGCCAAATTCGTCTTTGAAGTCGATCTCGATGGAGAACTTGGCCTGGAAGAAGCCTTTACCGAACACGAATACATCCACACCAAAGTCCAGAAAATGCTCGATTTCGGCGTAGAAAAAGTCTTCTGGATCACCACCAAAACGCAAAGAGTCCTCCTCGCCACTCCCGGCCAGAACTGGGAGATCATCGACTGGAACAAGGACATCGAATTGTACCGGGGGCATACCTTCAATATTGGCCAATACCTGAAAGATGAAGGCATTGAGCTGGAATAAAACCGGCTCCTCTCCCTTCCTCACCTTTTTTTGCCTTCCTCAGGGGAAAAACAGACGGCGGTCATCTATCAACCGACAGCCTCCATTTCAAACGCCCTGGCATAATCCCGGGCAAAATCGGCCAGGCTATGCGCCGGCCGGCCCAGCACTTCGTCCACGTCTGATGTGGGTTGTTGCACGCCAAGCTGCCGGCCCAACTGGTTCAGGGTAACGAGGTCGTCGGCCAGCCATTTGGGGAAACCGGCGCCCATCATGCCCTGCCTGGCGGCCTCATCCGAAACATCTACGTACTGTATATCCTTGCCGATCGCTTTACCAACGGCCTGCGCCACATCCCTGAAGGAAACGGCTGCCGGGCCGGTCAGGTGGTAAACCTTTCCATCGTGCCCTTCTTCGGTAAGCGCAGCAGCAGCTACGGCGCCGATATCCCGGGCGTCGATCAAGGGTATTTTCGCGTCGCCGTTATCGGAATAAATAGCGCCCTCATGCTGAATCGTAGCCACATTGGCCAGCAGGTTCTGCAGAAAACTGTGGGGGCGAAGAATGGTATAGGCCAGCCCGGAACTCTTCAGGCATGATTCCACCTCAGCATGCCAGCGCGCCAGGTGTAGCGCCCCATGCAGGTCGGCGCCAATAATGGATACCTTTACAATCTTCTTCACACCAGCCTTTTTGGCTGCATGAATGAAGGCTTTTTCATGCTGAGGAATTTCCGGGGAGGGGGGATGGACAAGGAAGGCCTTTTCGACGCCTTCCAAAGCTTTGGCCAAAGCGGCCGGGTCGCCAAAATCCGCAACGACAGCCGGGATGCCCCTGGCCTCGAAGCCTGCCGCATGCGCTTTATCCCGGGTCATTGCCCTGACATTAGCGCCTTTTACCTTGAGATACTGGAGGGTGGCCGAACCGGTAGTACCTGTAGCGCCCGTAACGAGAATAGGTTTCATAAGGCTTTCGTTTGGTTGGATAAGACTAATAAGTTACAACTTTTACCGCTAAAATGAAAGCCGGAAATAGCCCATAAGCACATCAAAGGCCTCCTCCAGAGAACCTCCAAAGGTGAATATCCCCTCCTGGTGCCCCTCCATGACGAATATCTTCTTTTCCTTCAGGCCCGTTTCACGCATCAGGCGGATGATGCTGGCCACCATCTCGGGTGAACCGTAAGGGGCGCTTTTGTCCGTGGTGGGTACTTTGTTCAACAGCTCCTCCCACATGCCCTGATGGTGCACGTGGATCACGCCCTTCACCCAGGGGCATTCCTGATAAACGGCGGCATGGCTCATCGATTCGGAGGAGGCGATCACCGGGCCTTCGCACCAGAGCAGGTTGCGCGGCGCATCGACATTCGTCACCAGGGCATAGTGCGATGCCTTCAGTACGGGAAAATTGCCGGTGGCGGAGCCGGAAATGACAAACCGCCCGCCCGGGCCGTAAGGCCGGCTGATGTTCCCGTAACCGACGCCATTCTCATAGGCCCCGATCAGCTTCAAATCATATAGTTTCTGCCGCCAGTAATTGAGTTCAGCGACGGCCTCTTCCGGGAGCGGGCCGGTTTTAACCCATCGGGCCTCGAATTTGATGTACCCTTCCTCCATTCCTCCATTGCTTTTTCCTGGCCATAACGCGCAGGGCGGAGCCGGGCCGCTACTCCACTACCCCCATCAGGGCTTTCCAAAATACCCCCAATGCTCAGAGCATGCCCCGGACCATTAAAAACACGCCGAACACCACCAGGGCCGTTCCGGCCACCCGGCGCATGTACAACAGGTAGCTGTAGTTCATCCAGTTCTTGATCCGTTTGGCCAGCATCACCTTCAACAGGTCGGTCAGGATGATGACGCCGATGATGCTGCCGAAAAAGGCGGTAGCGTCGGTGGCGGGCATAGGCCCTTTGGCGGAGGCGGTGGTCATCACTCCGATCCAGAAAAAAGCGGTGAAGGGGTTGACGGTATTAATGAGGAAACCTTTCATCCAGAGGCTGAACCAGTTGCTGGAAGCGGCCATGGCCATTTCTTTCTGGTGCTGCAGCGCGGGCCGGGCCAGCAGGGTTGCTACGCCCATGACGATCAGGACGAGCCCGCCCATCACGCTGGCCCAGAGTTTGAAGCCCTGCCACTGGGTGATCTGGATGAGGTACGAAATGCCGAAGTAGGCGCTCAGCACGTAGGCCGCATCGCTGGCCCAAACGCCCGCGCCGGCCATGGCGCCGGCCCGGAAGCCCCTTTCCATGCCGAGCTGAACCAGCACGAAAAGCATGGGCCCGGCCAGAACACTCAGGCTGAGCCCAAGCAACACCCCCTGCCATACCAGGCTCATGAGCGCTGATCAAGCTGTTTCAGAAAAGCTTCCCATTTGTCAAACTGCTGCTCCTTCATCACCCTCGGGAACTTGCTCTGCCCGTTCATCTTGCCGGTATGGCGTTGCCAGTCGTAAAAGCGCGCCGGCTCGACGAGATGGAGTTGCGGAGGGCGCAACATGGCGGCGCGTTCGGCGGCATAATCGTCGTTGACGATCTTCAGTTGTTCGTCCAGCACGCCGGCCACTACTGATGCATCGGCCAGGGGCTCGCAGCCCAGGTACCAGCGGTGGGCAAAATGGGAGCCGGCTTTGACGCCGCAAACAGTGAACTCTTTGATCTGAAGGTTCAGAATATCCTCCGTGCGGCGAATGGCCTGGTTCATGTTGTCGACCGAAAGGTGTTCGCCGCAGATGCTCAGGAAGTGTTTGGTGCGGCCCGTGATGCGGATCTCGGACCTGCTCTTGTCCTCAAAGCGAACAGTATCGCCGATGAGGTAGCGCCAGGCGCCGGCGCAGGTGCTCAGCAGCAGAGCGTAATCGCGGCCTTCCTCCACCTCATCGATCGTCAGGGCGCGGGCGGTGGGCCGCAACTGGCCTTCCTCGTCGAAATTGGCTTCGTCGAAGGGCACGAACTCGTAAAAGATGCCGTTGTTGAGCAGCAGGCGCATGGCCGTAGTCTCGGGGCGCGCCTGGAAGGCGATGAACCCCTCGGAGGCCAGGTAGGAATCCTGGTAGATGAGGGGGTGAGCCAGCAGGGATTCAAAGCTTTTGCGGTAGGGCTCAAAGGCTACGCCGCCGGAAACGAAGACCTGCAGGTTGGGCCATATTTCGTGGATGTTGCTCAGGCCGTGGTATTCCATCACGCGTTCGAGCGTGAGCTGCACCCAGCTCGGGATGCCGGTGAGCACGCCCACATCCCAGCTGGGGGCCATTCGTGCAATGGCGGTGCTGCGCTCGTCCCAGTCCTTGATACGGGCAATGCGGGTGCCGGGGCGGTAAAAGCGGCGGATCCACACCGGCGGGTTGCTGGCGTTGATGCCGCTGAGGTCGCCGGCCTGGCAATGGCCCAGGTCCTGCAGGGAGGCGCTGCCGCCGATCATCAGCCATTCTTTGGTGTAAAAACTGGCTGGCAGATTGTATTTGGGCAGGCAGGTGAACATGCGAAAAGCAGCCTGCCGCATGCTGCGCTGCATATCGACGGTGACGGGAATGTACTTGCTGGCAGCGCCGGAAGTGCCGGAGCTTAGAGCGAAATACGGCACCCGCCCGCGCCAGCTCACATCGGGCTCGCCGGCGAGCGCCCGGCTCCACCATTCGTCGAACATGCTGTCGTAACTGTGCATGGGTACTCCCGCCTGAAAGGCCCTCGCAGGATTCGCTGAAGCTGCAATGGACTCAAAGCCGTAGCGCCGCCCGAAAGCCGTCTGGCCGGCCCGGCGAAGCAAGCCCTGCAGGCAGCGTTGCTGAAGCTGAATGGGCGTGGGCTTCATCTGGTCCAGCTGGCGGACCAGGCTTATGCCCTTCCTGACCAGGGTGGTGGCAACAGTTGTCATAGTCCTTTCTGTTTGATGAAGGGTTTATGGTTGAATGGAGGGGCGGCAACTCCCGCATGGAGCTGCCGCCTTTGCCGCCGCAAAATTATCTGCACTTTTTAAGTTTTTCAACGCCTGGGGCTCCTTTTCGGCCAAAAGGCTTGAAAACCTTACTGTTTTCAAGATTTCTTCAGAATTTCAGGCATAGATTACCCCCGCCGGGCAGCCGCCAGCCCGCTTTTAACAAAAGACTAACGGATATGCCTGTATTAAGGACAAAAAAGAAAATAGCTTCCTTTGAAGATTTCGAAGGGCTCCAGGGAGAAGAAATGAAGCCCTTCGTCGCCATGCAGGGCCACGAGGCGGCCAAGGGGCCCGCGCCTTCGGAAACGGCTGTTCCGTCCCCCCCAGAGGCGCGCCGGCGCCGCCTGCCCGGCCTTTGGCGCAGGCTGATGCTTAAACTCGGAATCACTGCCCAACAATAAGCGGCAGGCCCCTCCCCCCCGCCAAACAGAATTCCTCCCGCCTTGATTTTGACAAAACCCTTTAGTATTTTGGATTCCGATTTTTTGTGATGTTTTCAGGTTTTATTCAGATTAAATCCTTTAATTTGCGCCTGATTTTCCTTAACCAACAAACAGTTTAAAATGTCAAACACTGTTGTTAGGTATTCTGATGACGAACTTGCTGAATTCAAGGCTTTGATAGATAAAAAGCTTGAGAATGCCCGTGAACAGCTGAGTTCTCTCCAGGAACAAATCCTGGAGATCACGGAGAATACCAGTGATGAACATGGGGGTGACTGGATGGATGACAGCAGTATCAACAACGATGTTGAAATGCTGAACAACATGGCGATCCGCCAGCGCAGGTACATCAAAGACCTGGAAAACGCCCTGGTGCGGATCCGCAATAAAACCTACGGCATCTGCTCCGTCACGGGTGATCTTATCGACAAAAAGCGCCTCCTGGCTGTCCCCACAACGACCAAAAGCCTGATGGCCAAAAACCAGGAACAAAACCCGCCGGCGCCGGAACGCAAACCCGCGCCGCCGGAACGCCCGGCGCCCAGCCCCACGCCCGGCAAAAAAGTGATCACCCGGGTCATCCGGAAATCTCCTACCAAACCGGCGCCGCCCAAATCGGCTTCATTCGATGACGAAGACGACGACTTCAACCTCGATGACTTCTACGATGATGAAACCGAAGGCCTGGACAAGGCCATGGTCAGCCTCGATGACCTGAATGAGGAGGATGATACCGTGGCTGATGACCAGGATGATGACCTGCTCATCGGCAATTCCGAGGACGACATGGACGAGGACGAGGACATGGACATGTA
Source organism: Bacteroidota bacterium (assembly GCA_963169455.1). Taxonomy (GTDB): domain Bacteria; phylum Bacteroidota; class Bacteroidia; order Chitinophagales; family Saprospiraceae; genus JACJYE01. Next base: position 8,107 of record CAUJDW010000110.1, read on the forward strand.
ACGCCTCGCTTTTTCCAAACCTGCAAAAACGCCGGAATTCAGCCATGCCTGTTCCGGCGTTTTTGTTTTGTCCGTATCTTTACCTCAATCCTGCATCTTACTGCTATGGCAATAGACTACGCTGACATCCTCGTCAATATCCGCCGGATCGTACGCTCCGTCAACCTGGAAAGCAAACGCATCCAAAAGGAGTACGGCATCAGTATTCCCCAACTCCTCACCCTGGGGCACCTCCACCGGCAGCCCGGGCGCCAGGCTTCCCACAAAGAGATCAAAGACTTTCTCAAACTCAACGCCAGCACCGTTACCGGCATCATCAGCCGCCTGGAAAAAAAGAAGCTGGTGGCCCGCCTGCCAGGCTTCCAGGACAAACGCGTCAGCCTCATTACCCTCACCGGCCCGGGGGCCGAACTGCTCGAATCGGCGCCGCAACCGCTGCACCAGAAAATTTCCGAAAAACTGCAAAAACTTTCCCCTCAGGAACTGGCCCGCCTGAATGATGCCTTCCAAACCATCTCCGATATCCTCCGCATCGATGACATGGAGGTAGAACCCCTCCTGTTCAGCGGCGCCGCCCTGGACGAAAACAACAGCTAAAGGTGCCCCTTCCAAACATGCTCTAAAGCACTTCCCCGGGCCTGCACGCCCTTTTTGAACTATTTCTCTCTCCTGGCGGTTATTAGTTTGCATAGAAAGTATTTTGGCATAGTGCATGCTGCTTTTCCTCTGTTAAGTAGTTGGACACGTTTAGCAGAATAATATAACCCTAGCCCCAGGAACAAGGCTATTGGCGCCGTATTTCCGAAGCAGTATGGGTTACAATAAATGTGTCCAACTATCTTAGGCTTCCCCGAAAAAAACAAACCCTTCGATCATGAAAAAATATCAGGCGTACACCCTGAGGAACTACCTCGACATCCCCCAGGCCCGGGTTCACCTGAGCGAAGAGGAGCGCTTCGCCCTGGAAGTTGTAGGGCATGTGTTGCCTTTCAAAACCAACAACTACGTCGTTGAAGAACTCATCGACTGGAGCCGTTACCGGGATGACCCCATTTTTATCCTCACCTTCCCCCGGAAAGAAATGCTGAGCCCGGAGCACTTCGATGAGATGGCTGCCGCCATACGCGGCGGCGCCGGCAAGCCCGAAATCAGGCTCATCGCCAACAAAATCCGCATGGAGCTCAACCCGCATCCCGCCGGCCAGCTCTCCCGGAATGTGCCCGCCATCGATGGCGTCAAACTGACGGGCGTGCAGCACAAATACCGCGAAACCGTGCTCTTTTTCCCCAGCCAGGGCCAAACCTGCCATGCTTACTGCACCTTCTGTTTCCGCTGGCCGCAATTCGTGGGGATGAACGAGCTGAAATTCGCCATGCGCGATACGGAATTGGTCATCAAATACCTGAAGAGCCAACCCCTGGCCACCGACATCCTCTTTACCGGCGGGGATCCCCTCATCATGAAAACCAAGGTGCTGCGCACCTACATCGAATCGCTCATCGATGCGCGAATACCCAACCTTCGTTCCATACGCTTCGGCACCAAGGCGCTGAGCTACTGGCCCCAGCGCTTTACCTCCGACGAGGATGCGGACGGCCTGCTGCGGCTCTTTGAGAAGGTGCGCAAAGCAGGAATGCACCTCGCCCTGATGGCGCATTTTAACCACCCCAATGAACTGAAAACGGAAGAGGTGCGCAAAGCAGTCAGCCGCATCCGGAATACCGGCGCCATCATCCGGACGCAGTCGCCCATCATGCGCCACATCAACGACAAGGCCGAAATTTGGGCCCAGATGTGGCAAAAACAGGTTGAGGTGGGCTGCGTGCCCTACTACATGTTCGTGGCCCGCGATACGGGAGCACAGCACTATTTCGCCCTCCCTCTGGAGGAGGCCTGGAATATTTTCCGCAAGGCCTACCAGCAAGTCAGCGGCATAGCCCGCACGGTGCGGGGGCCTTCTATGTCGGCAGGGCCTGGAAAAGTACAGGTGCTGGGGGTGAGCGAAATAGCAGGCGAAAAGGTGTTTGCCCTGCAGTTTATCCAGGGCCGCAACCCGGACTGGGTGCGGCGCCCCTTCTTCGCCCGCTATGATCCGGAAGCCATCTGGCTGAATGATCTCTACCCCGCCTTCGGAAAGGAAAAATTCTTCTTCGAAACGGAATTTCCCGTTCAACGCAAAGCCATGCTAAACCTCCGGCAGGCCGGAGGGCTAAACTACAAAGCCGCAATGAATTAGGCCGCTTTTTGCAGCGCCGGGGCCTTTATAAATTTCCTGATATTTGGTAAATTGCATTCCGCTTTAACAAAAATCAGGGCTTATTTATGCTTATTATCGAAATCAAAGAAGGAGAAGGCATCGACCGGGCGCTGAAGCGTTACAAGCGCAAGTTCCAGAATGCCGGCGTCATCAAGGAGTTGCGAAAGCGTAAGGAGTTTGTCAAACCTTCCGTGCGCCGCCGCAGCAAATACCTCAAGGCTGTTTACAGAGAATTCATAAAAGAGAAGGAAGAGGAAGGGTAGCGCCGCGCCCTTCGGGGCTTTTTTCTCAACGCTATATCCTACCTCCGCTATGGCCAGGCCACAAGACATCCGAATCGACCTCAACCTCAACATCAGAGGGCTGAAGAAGTCAGCCACCCTGGCGATCAACGAATTATCCCGCCAACTTCAGCAGGAAGGGAAAAAAGTGTACCGGCTGGGGTTCGGACAGTCGCCCTTCCCCGTGCCGGAACCGGTCGTGGAGGCCCTTCGCCGGCATGCCCACGAGAAGGACTACCTCGCGGTCAAAGGCTTGTTTGAACTGAGGGATGCCATTGCTTCCTACCTGTACCGCAAACAGGGCATCCAACGAACCGCTGAGGATGTTTTGATCGGCCCCGGCTCCAAAGAGTTGCTTTTCCTGGTTCAGCTGACGTACTATGGCGACCTGGTGATCCCCACGCCTAGTTGGGTGTCCTATGCCCCGCAGGCAATTATCGCCGGGCGCCGCGTCAATTGGGTCAAAACCCAACAGGAAAACGACTGGCGGCTCACGCCCGCAGAACTGGAGCGCCTCTGCGAGCTGGATCCCGGCCGCCCGCGCATCCTTATCATCAATTACCCATCCAACCCCACCGGCGCAACTTACGCTGCCGAACGGCTGAAAGAACTGGCCGCAGTGGCCAGGAAATACAAGGTGATCCTGTTGTCCGATGAGATATACGGCGAGTTGCACCACACCGGCCAGCATGTGAGCATCGCCCGTTTTTACCCCGAGGGAACCATCATCAGCACCGGCTTGTCCAAATGGTGCGGCGCCGGCGGCTGGCGCCTCGGCGCATTCATCTTCCCGCCCGCGCTGCGCTGGTTACTCGACGCGATGGCCATCGTGGCGAGCGAAACCTTCACGTCCACCAGCGCGCCTATCCAGTATGCCGCTGTTGAGGCCTTCCGGGAAAACCCGATGATCGACAGGTACCTCGACAACGCCCGGCGCATCCTGCGCATCCTGGGGCGCAGCCTGCACGCCCGGCTTCTTCAATACAATATTTTTGCTCCAAAACCGCAGGGGGGCTTCTACCTCTTTCCTCATTTCGGCTACTACCAGCCCAACCTGATGAAACGGGGCATTTCCAACAGCCAGCAGTTCTGTGAGGCCCTGCTGAACGATACCGGCCTGGCTCTCCTGCCCAGTTATGATTTTGGCCGCCCTTCCGGTGAACTCACCGCCCGCCTGTCCTACGTCGATTTCGACGGAGAAATGGCCCTTCAAATGGCCGGGGAAGCTTACGCAGGCAAACCACTGGATGATAAGTTCGTGGAATCCTGCTGTGGAAACATGCTGGAGGCAATCGGCCTGCTGGGCGCCTGGCTGCAAAAATAAACCCGCCCGCCCTTATTGTCTGCCGCGCGGCGCTTCGCCGTTAAATCTTCCCCTCCGGCCGGCCATAAGTTGGCGGACAGGCCTGTATAGGTTAACTTTGATACGATCGGGAAAACAACACCAACCACTCAAATGAAAATACCCAGGGCTTTATTTGTACTGTGTGCCTGCTCAGGCCTGCTGTCCTGCAGCAAGGATGCCATCCCAACCGTGGAACCCGAACCGGCCCCTGAAAAGATCATCCAGGAACCCGCAGCGGATTACCTGATGCTGAAAACGGGCAATTTCTGGGTGTACGAGAGCTTCAGCGTCGAACCAGCCTCCGGCCAGGCCAGGCCCCTCCACAAGCGGGATAGCCTGCACGTTAGCCGGGATACGACCATCAACCGGGCCAGGTACCACCTGCTGGAAGGCACGCGCCTGGGCGAGCCCTATAGCGCGCTGCTGCGCACTTCCGGCCCCGAACTGCTGGACGCCGAAGGGCGCGTTTTGTTTTCCACAACTTCCCTGGGCGACACCACCGAGCTGCCCTACGCCCTTCTCCCCGGAGGCGTTTTTTCCGCCCGTTCGCTGATCCAAAGGACGGAAGGCGTTGATGTGCCTTACGGCGCTTTCGATGAAGCCCTGGTTCAGCATTTCTTTCTGAAGCTTGCTCCAGGCCCCGCAGGCTTGCCGGACAATTCCCTGCGCCACGATGCGGCTTTCTATGTCAAAGGGCTCGGCCTGGCCAAGTTTTCCAGCCAGACTGTGGGAGAGCCAATCTGTATCGAAATGCGCCTGGTGAACTGCAGGGTGCAGTAGGGGGAGCTATATTGCTATATTGCTATATTGCTATATTGCTGTATTGCTGTATTGCTGTATTGCTGTATTGCTGTATTGCTGTATTGCTATATTGCTATATTGCTGTATTGCTGTATTGCTATATTGCTGTATTGCTGTATTGCTATATTGCTATATTGCTGTATTGCTATATTGCTGTATTGGTATATTGCTTTGTGTATCCGGGGGTAAAAAGCAAGGGGGTCTGCTTCCCGCCGCATATCTTTGTGGCTTTAAAAAGCCGCATCCGTATGCAACTGGAGTGGTATCATTACCTCATAGCCATTTTGGGCAGCGCCCTGGCCGGCAGTATCAATACGCTGGCCGGCAACGGCTCTGCTATTACCCTGAGCATCCTCACCGAACTGCTCGGGCTGCCCGGCAACCTCGCCAACGGCACCAACAGAGTCGGGATATTTACCCAAAGCCTGGCCGGCGCCTACGCCTTCTACCGCAACGGCAAACTCACTGTGAGGAGAAGCACCATGCCCATCGCGATGAACGTCGCCGGGGCAGTGGCCGGCGTAGCGGTTGCAGTCAGCGTGAGCAACGAGGCCTTTGAAGGCGCGTTCCGCTTTCTCATGGTGGCCATGCTCTTTGCCATCCTGTTGAAACCCGGGCGCTGGCTCCGGGAAACGGATACCAGCAGGCAGGCCAACCCCTGGATCGCTATTCCGCTTTACCTGGCGCTGGGATTTTACAGCGGGTTCATTCAAATGGGCATGGGGGTCTTTTTCCTCGCGGTCATGGTGCTCTATGCTCATTACAGCCTCATCGACGCCAATGCAGTAAAACTGGTGGTAGTTGCGCTCAATATGCTGCTGGTTATCGCCATCTTCCAGGCTCAGGGGTTGATCGACTGGCGTATAGGGCTCATCATGGCCATAGGCCAAACCGCAGGGGGATACCTGACCGCCCATTACGCTTCCCTCTACCCCCGCGCCAACGTCTGGGCGCACCGCCTGCTGATCGCCGTCATTGTCCTGGCTGTCGCGAAAATGTTCAACCTCCATCAGGTTCTGCTCCCCCGCTGATAAATGTCAGCCCCTACAGTAACATAACTCATTGAACTGCGGCTGCAATAATCTTAGCATTAAGCCAACTTACAGCCCGATCATCGGGCAGGCGCAGCCTTACTCCCGGAATAAAACGCCAGGGGGTAAAATCGGCTATGTAACCAACAAAATCGAACGTCATGAAATCGTTTTTCCAAGCCGGAACCACCACCGATTATGATGCCTTGACCGTGCACCGTTCCGAAAAAGTCATCGAGTTGGAGTTCCCGGGGCACGAAGGCAGCCTCTTTACCTACCTGCTGCCGCAGAGCGATAATTCCGCCTGGGCCGTCGCCTGCTGGGGAGACACCCTGGACTTCCTCCTGAATATGGATCAAAAAGCTATTGCCGCCAACTGGCCATTCATGGCCAGCCTGCTGACAGCGGGTAGTGAAAAAAAATTCGGCAATGGCGCGCTGGTCCGGATCAAGGCCCCGGATAATGACGAAATGCGCTGGGGTGTAATGACGGAAATTACGGGAATGGACGTTCGGAAAAATGCGGACAACCTCTGGGGCTTCCCCCAACTGCTGAAAGCCATTGAGATCGTCCACCAGGCTTCCGCCAGATTGTATAAGGAACTTAAGGAAAACGAGCCAAAGGGATGGGACCAGGCTCAAAAAGCCCTGCTGGAACGCTGCGAAGGCGCTGAAGAATCCCTATTCTTCGACTTCGGTTTCCTGCAAAACGGTTAAAAACTTCCTGCTCACCATTCGATGGCCTTCTTGTCCCGGAAAAATTTTCCGCTCAGGCTTTGTGGAGCTTCCGAAGCCAGCCATACCGGCGTTTCCGCTCCTTTCGCCACCGGGCGCGTAGCGCCGCGCCCGCCCATGTCCGTCCTGACCCATCCGGGACAGACGGCATTGACGGCTATGTTCCGGCCCCGCAGTTCGTAGGCCAGTTGCCGGGTGATGCTGTTCAGCAGGGTTTTGGACACACAATAGGCCGGCGACCAGCCGCCGACGGGGTCCGTCATGGAGCCACCGCCGCTGGAGAGCATGACGATACGGGCCGGGTTGTCCAGATAGGGCAGAAAGGCCTTGCTCACCCACAAGGGCCCGTAACCATTCGTGGTGATGGTTTGTTCCATGATCTCGTCTGCATCAAGTGACAGGCGGCTGTCGTTTTTCAGCAGTATCGCGGCGTTGTTGATCAATACACCCAGCAACAGGCCGCGCCGGCTGAACTGCCGCGCCGCCTCCCGGATGCTGTCTTTCCTGCTCACATCCATCAACAAAGGTATCGCCTGGATCCCCTCCTGTGACAATCGGGACGCCGCTTGTTCCAGAGGCTCCGCACTTCGTCCGGAAATAAAAACCTGAAATCCGCGCAGCCCCAGCTGCCTGGCAATCTCAAAGCCAAGGCCCCTGTTGGCTCCGGTGATTAGCGCTGTTTGCATATCATACTTATTTTGTACCTATTTAGGAGGGCCACCTGCCCGTATTCATTCCATGCGTCAGGGGGTGGCTGATCGGTAACCCACCAGGGTGAGCCACCCTCTGACTGGGCATAGCCGCTGTTTCGCTTCCGTGCTCAGTCAGGGGGTGGCTCGCCTGAATGGAACCTCGTTCAGCCACTCCCTGACGCCAGAGGCCCGCGTCCTGGGCCATACTGCAAAGAGGGCTAAACAGTTACCTTATTTTATTCTAAATACCCACTTCTCCTCAGCCCCTCAGCATGGCCCCCACCTCTTCCCGCCGCCGCCGCGCCACTTCCACCCGTGTGTTGTCGCGCATCACCACAAAACCGTCGTGGCTGAGGTAGGAAACGTGAACGCGGTTGACGAGGTGCGACTTATGGGTGCGGATAAAGCCGTAAGGCCCCAGCAGGTCATCGTATTCGCCCAGGCTTTTCGAAGCCAGGTGCTGGCGGCCTCCGGAAAGGTGAATCTGCGTATAGGCGCCCATGGCCTCCAGCCGGACAATCTCCGCCGGCAGGAAAAAGTGAACCCCGTCGCGGGTGGGCACCGCCAGGCGGAACTGCCCGGGGTCGCTGGCCTGCAGATTGGCCAGCATGTTGCGCAGCTGCTCGGGCTGATAGGCCCACTCGTCGCGGCTGGCTATATAGCGCTGCACGGCATTGATCAGCTCCTGCACATCCACCGGCTTGAGCAGGTAGTCGAATGCGCTGAACCGGATGGCCTGCAGGGTGTACTCGTGGTGGGCAGTCGTAAAAATAGCCTTGAACCGCCTGTCCCGGATCTGGCTGAGCACCTCGAAACCATCCAGATAGGGCATGCGGATATCGAGAAAGAGCAGGTCGGGCTTGTGCTCGTGTATCATTCCTGCAGCCTGCCGGGCATCGTTGCAGCACCAGATGCGCCCGATCTCGGGTACAAAGCGCTCGATCATTAACTGCAGCATGTCGGAAGCGCGTTGCTCATCATCAACAATAAGGGCTTTCAGCATAATTTCTCTTTTTTCGGGGCCTGCCAGCCTACCGGCCGGCTCGGCTGTTTTCTTCAAGGCCGTCCAAAGTTCCCCACTTCCCATCCCGGCCTCCTTACCGTTGGCACGGGACGCCCTTCGGCCGCTTCCGGCTTCCCACTTCAGTCCAACACAAGCACCACCCGCGTTCCTGCGGCGCGGCCGTCATCCGTCAGCAGGTCTTCGACCTTCAGGGTATTCTGTCGGCCGTATTGGCGGTTGAGCGCTTCGATGCGCTCGGCGCCCACGCTGAGGCCCTTCCCGCTGTGCGGGCGGCTGCGGGCGTAGGCGCGGGCGGCTTCACGCCCGATGCCATTGTCTTCTATGGTGCAGGCGAGCCGGTCGTCGGCCGTTGTTTCAAAGCGGATATGAAGCACCCGCCTGCCTTCCTTGTGCAGCAGGCCATGCCAGATGGCGTTCTCTACAAAAGGCTGTATGAGCAGGGGCGGCGCTTTGTAGTCCTCGGTATCGAGGCCGTCCTCACAATGAATGGAGTAGGTGAACGTATCGTCAAAGCGCAGAGATTCCAGGGCTAGATAAAGCCCCAGCATATCCAGTTCTTCGCGCAGGCTGACGTATTCCCGGCCGCTGTTGGTGAGCACCAGCCGAAGCAGTTTTGAAAATTTGGACAGGTAAAGTGTAGCACTGTCGCCATTGCCGCTCAGTATCATCTGCTGGATGGAGTTGAGGGCGTTGAACAGGAAATGCGGGTTCATCTGCAGGCGCATGCTCTGGAGCTTCGCTTCGGCTGCCTTGCGCTGATTGTCAACGGCCTGCAACAGGGCCTGCTGCCGGGCCTCCTCGGCCTGCACCAGCCTGAGCTTGTTGCTGCACAGGGTGGCGACGGCCGAAAGTATCTGGAGGTGCCAGGCGGTGAAGTAGTTTTTTTGCGAATGCTCGCTGTCTATGACCCCTATTACCCGGCCATCGGCCAGGATGGGGACGGCGAGTTCGGAGGCGCGCACGGCGTCATCCACAATATAACGTGGGTCCGACGAAGTGTCGCCGATCAGGGCGGGCTGGCCGCTTTCGGCTACCGCCCCTACAATCCCCTGCCCAAGGGGAATTTCGATCGGGTTGACGATCTGCCTGGCAGGGGTGGATTTCAGGCCCCAGGCCGCCTTCTGCACCAATACCCCACGTTCTGCATCGAGCAGGTAGATCACGCAGTCTTCCCAGCCCAGCCGGGCAATGCATTGCTGCGCCACGTTCCACAAGGCTTCCTCCAGCGTGCTATCGGCAGCTATGGTATGGCTGAAAAAATTGACTACCTGTTCTGTTTCCAACTGGTAGAGCAGGTTGGTATTGCGCAATTTTTCCAGTTCCAAGCGGGCCTGCTGTTGCTTTTTCAAGCGCTTTTCGCGCCAGCGGACAAAACCGGCGATCAGGGCCAGGATGGAGAGCAGCAGGGCCAGGCGGAACGGCCATGTCTGCCAGAAAGGCGGCAGCACGCGGATGGCCAGTGAAACCGGCCCTTCATACCAGGCCTGTCCCGTGATGCTGGCCGCCACATCGAGCCGGTATTCTCCGGGAGGCAGGCTGGCCAGGCGGATCTGGTTGCCGAGCCCGATAGATACCCAACGCCCGGAGCGGCCCAGCAGGCGGTATCGGTACTGTAATTTTCCGGCATTGTTGAAATAAGGGGCCACTACCTCGAAGGTGAGGGTGTTCTCGTAATGGGGCAGGCGCAGCAGCCCGGAAGGCTGCCATACCGCCACGGTATCGAGGTCATTGACCCGCATCGCCTGAAGGCTTACGGAGAGAGGCCGATCCTCCAGGGCGATCTTTTCCGGGTAAAAGTAGTTGATGCCGTTGACCCCCCCCAGGAAAAGCAGCCCGTTATTTGCCCGGTAGCAGGATCCGGCATTGAATACCTTGCCCTGAAGGTTGTCGGCAAAGTCGAACTTTTTGAACACGCGCAGCCCGGCGTCAGCAAGGAACAGGCCATCGGAAGAGCCAAACCAGAAGCGTTGAAGGCTGTCGCGGAAAATGGAGGAAAAATAAAGGCCGTCTTCGGGCAGAAAAGCCGTGTCAACCGGAGCTTCGAAAGCTCCCGGTGTAATGCGCAGCAAACCTCCGGCAGTGCTGGCCAAAATAGCTTGGCTGCTCTCCTCAAAAAAGCAAAAGACGGGCCTTGCCGGATACTTACCCAAAAAGCGGTACTGTTCATCCAGAACGTACACCCCGTCATGTGTTCCGATCCAGATCCGGCCAAGGCTGTCCTGCATGGCGGTATTGGTGTTGGAGCGATCGCCCGGGAAGTGCAGGAAATCCAGCAGGTAGGTTTTCGCGCTTATGCGATATGGGTGAAATCGCCCGCAAACCAGGATATCCCCGTTGCGCAAAACAGTGAGGTAATCGATAAAGTCCCGTTCTGATTCGGTGCGTGCGCTGTCAGAGGCGTAAACGGGGCGGCGAAAAGCCTCCGTCCTGGGGTCGAAAAGCCAGACGCCCTTGTCGGTCGGGCCCAGAATGAGGTAGCGTCCGTCAAAGGCCATGCCACGCACGCTGGGATGGCTGAGCCGGCCCGCTGCTCCCTCCACAGCAGGAAAAGGGCTGACCTTTCCCGTGCTCAGGTTGAGTTTTTTGAAGCCTCCTGCGCCGCCGAACCAGAGGTTCCCATCGCCATCCTCGGCAAAGCCGACCACCCGGTTGCTCCAGTAGCCGGGCGGCTCGGCGTGGTGGTTGCGCAGCAGCCCGATGCCGTCCTTTTCAAACGCGATGATGTTATTGACATCATGCGCCCAGGCTGTGCCGTTTTCATCCAGAAAAACGCGCATCAGCAGGTCTTCCGTTTCCACCGGCTTGCCGGCGGCAAAAATGGGCTGCCGGCTGAATTGGCCGCGGTTCATGTCGTACATATACGTTCCGATCCTGGATGTCATCAAGTACCGGCCTCCTCCCATGGGGGCTACCCCTGTTATTCCGAATACCCGCCGCCGGCCGTCCCGGCCGTTGGGGAAAGGGTCAATGGGGTTTACCGTGCCTGCTGCAAAATCGTACCAATAAGTATGTACGTTGTAATTCGAAAGCACTACGAGGCTGGGGGTGAGGGCATACAAAAAGGGGATTTCCTTTTCCACGGGCAACTGCCGGGCGCGCCCGGTGGCCAGGTCGAAGGCGTAGAGGCAACCTGTTCCGGGATAAAAAATTGTCGTGCCGCAGGTGTCGAACCGCCAGAGGTTTACCGAAGAAGCCGGTGGCGGCGGCGAAAGGGGCAGGCGCTCGAACTGCCCCAGCTGTTCGCTCCAGGCAAAGATGCCTTCGGTTGACAGTACGCATACCGGCCGGTTGGAGAGCTGGAAAACAGCCATGGGATGGCCGTGGCCGCTCGTATCAAAAAACACGGGTTCAAACCCTTCGGCGCCTTTCCGGCTACGCCACAATTGCCGGCCTGCCATGGCCCATATCCGGTTGTCCCGGCTGCAAAGGGCCTGATAGATGGGCTTTTCAAAGCCGTAGGTTCGCACATTGCGGCCGTCGAAGCGCTGCATGCTGGTGGCGTTCACGACCCAGAGGAACTGCTGCCGGTCCTTGAAAATGTCGGCAATGCCGCCCGCGCCAATACCCTGCTCCGCGCCGAATACCTGCGCATGGTGCTGCGGCAACTGGGCCTGCGCCACAAAAACGGGCGCAAAGGCAAAAGCGATGGCGGCCAGGCGGTTCATCGTCGTACAATTAAATACCAAAATACCAATCCCACAGAAATTGTGATAAGTAATGTAGCTACATCTTCATAATCTCCGCAGGCATGGAGCCAAATGGTTTTATTAATGCACTTGCGCTATTGTTTTGCCTGCAAAGCAGCTTCCAGGGCGCTCAGCCGGGCCTCGATAGCGGCTCTTTCTGCTTTCAGCGCCTCGATCTGTGCCTGCTGCTCCTGAATAGCCGCTACGGCTACGGGGATGATCTCGCTGTAGGCTACGCCAAGGCGTTCGCTGTTTTTCCATTCACCGGCGCCGTTCTTTTCATCCGCAGCCTCCCATTCGCGGCTGCGCACTACTTCCGGCAGCACGGTTTGCAGTTCCTGGGCGATGAAGCCGATGCGGCGGGTGTCGCCGACAGGGCCATCCTTCCAGTAGTAGCTTACGGGGCGGAGTTTCATCAAATCTTTCAAACCATAGGAAAGTGGAGCAATATCGCGTTTGAGGCGGGCGTCGGAAGTTTGAATAACGCCGTTGGCGGACCAGATTTGAGTCCAGCGCCGGCCGGAACTGCCGATGGACCGGGTATTGTCGAATTTTGGGATCAGGTTGGCATTAATGTCAATTGATTGCCCGGCTCCATTTTCAATAGTTTTACCGGCCCCGATAGTGGCCCCTGCGCTCAGGTTAATGTCTGTAGCAAAAACGGACTTCCAACGGGCCGTTGTTTTACCCAGATCATAGGTGTTATCCTCCCAGGGGAAAGTGTGCCCACTCATAAGCCCCCCGAAGGTTTTTGCCAGGTAGGCAGAACTCACTGTAAAATCTCCTCCGAAAACAGCTGTATTGCCGCTCAGGGTAATTTTATAACCGGAGGTTGTTAACCCGCCAATACCCAGATTTCCAAGGCCATCTTGCCTGATATCGGATGAAGTCAGGGTAGTGGGGCTAAAGAACATAGGGATTCTTCCTGTACTTCCATCTCCGCCGATCCCTGCGGGCAGTGTTACGGAATTGCCATTGGAAATGCTCAATTGATTGCCGCTGAGCGCTAGTGTCTGAAGTTCGTTGGTGGCCGACAGGTCGCCGGCATTACTGATGGCCAGGTTATTGATACTGATGCCTTGCCCGGCCGAATAAACGGGGCCCGGAACCCCTTGAGGCCCCATTGGCCCGGCCGGGCCCTGCGGCCCGGTAAGCCCGGCATCGCCTTTATCGCCTTTGGGGCCCTGGGGGCCGGCTGGCCCTTGCTGTCCTTGTGGCCCCTGGGGGCCCGTAGCGCCCTGGGGGCCGGCCGGGCCGGGCAGGTTGCTGCCCGATTCCTGTGCATACAGTGCGTAAGGCGCCGACATCAGTTGCGAAGCGCCAAAATCCTCACCGGATTCAAAGGCGCCATTGTTGTTCAGGTCTACCGATACGGCAAGAAAATGGGAAAAATTGCCCCAGTCGATATCTCCCAGGTTAAAGGGTTGGCCGGCAATGGCGTTGCCCGCCCCGACCACCGCGCTGACGGCGCCCTGCGAGCTTACCGGCAATGCCTGGGTTTCGGCATAACGAACGGGGCCGCCTGCCGTGCTTTCGCGAATCTGGAAACGCACTTTAAGGTTCTGCCCGGCATTGAACAGCGAGCCGTCGGGCTTTCGCGGCACAGCCTGATAGTGGAAACCGTTAGGGGCGCCCCCCTGGGCGAAAAGAGAAAGGGTGCTCAGCAAAGCTAAAGCAAAAATCAGGATGTCCTTTTTCATGGTTTAGGTTTGAAAATTCAACTCAGTTTGAACATGAGGGCTTACTGGATATGCTGAACTTTGGCGGCGCCAAGTACGCGCCCACTTTCGTCAAGCGCGTGAAGGATGTACCAGCCAGCGGGCAGATGGCTTAGATCGGCCTGCACCCGGCCGTTGACTTCCATCGGGGCAGCCACAGGCCTTCCATCGGGGCCGAACAGCCGGGCTTGAATCGGCATATCGCTTTCCACAAAGAGAAACCGGCCTGCCGGATTGGGGTAAACCCGCAGCGAAACCGGCTGGACAGGTATCGGATTGCCGGTGGAAACAAGGATGGTTTCCCAGGCCTGCTGGAAGCCTTCCCCCCAGTAAAGGGCGGCAGCAGCACGCGGAGTAATAGCCGTTTCACCTGCCGTCCAGTGCAGGGTTCCGCCTCCGGCCTGGGCAACGCCCCCGCATGCACCAACAACCTGGAGTTCCATAAGCTGAGCAGGTAGTTTAATCCAGGTGCAGAGGCCAATAAAGATGATCAGTATGGGTTTCATGTTTTTTCAATTTGTTGGTGTTCTCCGAGGCAGCCGGGGTCCGGTTTGCTGAGGCAGGCTTCCGTTTACCGGCGCCCCGGCTTCCCCCATTCGGGTGATTCTTTTTCTTTTCCCTTATTGCAAATCCAGCATCCAGCCCACGCTCAGGCCCAGGCCGCGGAAGCGGGTCCTGGTCCCGTCCTGAAAGGCGTCGATATCCCTGAGGCCCTCCGTCAGGCGCAGCTCGGCGAATGCCCGGCCCGGCCCGGCCGGCATGCTGGCGCCGCCCCCGACCTGAAATCCGAAGTCCCCTTTGGTGTAATCCTCGAAATCATAGGTTTTCCCGTCTTCGGTGTACTTGTTCGAAAGGGCGCGGGCAAAATACAGCCCACCGATGGCGTAAGGCTTCAGGGCGCCTGTTCCAAAACTGTACTTGGCCAGCAGTGGGATTTCCAGATAATTGAACTGGTCGCTGATCTCTTCGCGCTGGTTTTCCGGGCCGCCTGGAAAATACCAGGCGTCGCCCTTGGGCGCATAGTTCAGCTCGGCGCGCAGGCTGAACGGGCCGCTAACGGCAAATTCGGCAAGGGCTCCAAACTGAGGGCGGGTGAGCAGGCGGTTGCCGCCGCCGGGAACGTCCAGTTTCCAATAGGAGGTCGATAAGGCGCCGGCGCGCAGGCCCGCCGATAGCTGGGCGTGGGCAATAGAGCAGCAGGCTCCTGCCAGAAGGAGCAACAACAATACTTTTTTCATGGTTTGCAGTGATGTTTTATGAATAATTCACCGCAAAGATGCAGGAGGGCGGATAGGCAGGGGTGGAAAAACTGGCCTTCGGCAAATGCTGTTTGACGAACGGCAGCCGGCGCCGTTCGTCAAATGAAAAAAGCCGCTCATCAGCAGGCCGGCGCACTATTCGCCTGACGCCACCTTCTTCAGAGCCTCCGGCTTCAGAATGGAAATGCGGCTCCTGCGCACCCCGATCAGCCCTTCTTCCTTGAAACTGCTGATCATGCGGGTGACGCCTTCGCGGGTGGTGCCGATGAGTTCGGCAATTTCTGTGCGCGTCAGAGGAAGGTCATACTGGCGCCGGTGGAAGATCATTTCGGCGAAGTAAAGCAGCACGCCCGCCACAAGGCTGGCAAGCGGCTTGCTCGACAGGCTGGCGTAGCGTTTGAAATCAAGCAGTTCATTGCGGCAGATATCGGAGACGATCTCGGAGGCGAACTCGCCATTGTTTCGCAACAAATACTTAAAGGTGTTGATGTTGATGCAACAGGCTTCGACAGCGGTGAGCGCAGTTGCAGAATACTGGTTTACATTGTCGCCGAATATGGTGGCCAGCCCCAGATAGGATGGGGCAGGCACCAGCCGGAGGATAAAATCCCGCCCTTCCCCAACCTGAGTGTGGAGCTTGGCCAGGCCGGCCCGCAAATAGATCACATGGGCATTCAGGGCATTCTCCTGGAACAGCTTGTCACCCGCTTCAAACCGCACCCTCGCTACGCTTTCATTCAGCATTTCCAGTTCCGGTTCGTTCAGTTGAGCTACTGCGCAGGATTTTACCTCACAAAGCTTACAGTTTTCGGGAAATGCACATTTGCCGGTGCTTACACCACCTTCGTTTGATACCATGGCACGCAAAATTGGTTAAGAGAGGATGCTCCTTGTGAGGCATTTGTTCAAACTTCAAGTTTGCCAAACAGCGCCGGCCAAACAATGAGCAGCGTCACTTCGGCAATTGACTTTAATCACATCCCTCCTAATACAAGCGTACTGATATCCCTGCCCTCACTTTTCCAGGTAGCGTTCCTTCAGCACCATAAGGTGGTGCTTTTCGTGGCCGGCGATGATAAAGGCCAGCGCCAGGGCAGTCACCGGGCTATCGCTGGCCGTTCCCCTGCGCGCCCACATTTCATCGGTGAAGTGCTGGAACAGGTGGAGTGTGGCCTCCCGCACGGCTTTGTACTCTTCTCTGATGGAGGCCAGAGTGCGTTGGGATGCGCCGCAGTGGGGCACATAATCGTCCTGGTTGAAACCGGGCAGCGGCGTCTGGTCGTTTCGGGCAATGCGCAGCGCGCGGTAGGCAAAAACCCGCTCTGAATCGACGAGGTGCAGCAGCACTTCCTTGATCGTCCATTTGCCTGGGGCGTAGCGGTGGTTGCCCGCCTGTTCGGGGATGGTTCGCAGCAGGTTCAGGGTTTGATGTTTACCCTGTTCCAGAATGGAAAGGATGTCCCCATCTTCCACCTTACTGACGTAAGTGTCATAATAGGGATTGTATTCGTCTGACTGAGGGCGGCGGTGGGCCATATATTCGGTTTTTATTGAAATAAATTTACTCAAATCGGAGGACAAAAACAGCCGTCCTGATTTATTTCCGATACACGACTTCGCCTCCAACCACTGTCATCGTCACCTGCACATCTCTGATACGCTCGGGTTCGATCTCGAAAATATTCTCCGAAAGCACCACAAAATCGGCCAGGAAGCCGGGTTTCAGCACCCCCAGCTTTTCCTCCTGAAAGCCTGCGTAGGCATTGGCTGCCGTATAACAGCGCAGGGCTTCTTCCACACTGATCTTCTCTTCCGGCACCCATCCGCCAGGGTTGGCGCCGTCCAGTGTCCGGCGGGTGGCGGCGGCATATATGCCTTCCAGCGGGTTGAGGGGCGCAACGGTCCAGTCGGAGCCAAAAGTGAGCCGGGCCTGTGCGTCCAGCAATGACCGGAAGGGATATGTGGTTTTAATGCGCTCGGGCCCGATGCGCTTCTCCGCCCAGCGCCCGTCGTCGATGGCGTGGTAGGGCTGCATCGAGGGGATCACACCTGAGCGGGCAAAACGGCCGATGGCCTCCCGCGTCAGATGCTGGGCGTGTTCGATGCGAAAGCGCCGGTCTCTCGGGCCGTTTTTCTGCGCTGCTTCTTCACAGGCATCCAGCAGCCAATCGTTGGCGCGGTCGCCGATCGCGTGCACGGCAATGTGAAGGCCGGCGGAATCTGCGGCCAGTATCCACTTTCTCAGGCCGCTGGTATCGGTGACCACAAGCCCCGACGTTTCCGGTTCGTCGGCGTATGGTTCGTAAAACCAGGCCGTGGTTGAGCCCAGAGAGCCATCGACGAAGCCTTTGAGGGCGCCCCATCGGAGGTAGTCGTCCCCTCTGCCGTTTTGGGCCACATATTCGGCCAGTTCCGCCCATTTGCTCAGGGGTATAAAACTGTAAACCCGAAGAGGCAGGGTGTTTTTAGACCTGGCGCGCTGATAGGCGGCCAGGTCCGTCCATCCGCCAAAACTGCCCACATCGTGCACCTGGGTTACTCCCAGGGAAAGTGCGTGCCCGACGGCGCGCTGCAGGGCTTCGTCCAGCTCGGCTTCGCTGTACTCCGGCATGATGCCGAACACGAGGCTCATGGCCTCGTCCTTGAGCAGGCCGGTGGGTTCTCCCGTGGCCGGGTCGCGCACGATGGCCCCGCCCTCAGGGTCGGGCGTGTCCTTCGTTATGTTCGCCAGTTGCAAGGCCCGGCTGTTGGCCAGGGCCATGTGCCCGTCGAGCCTGGAAACGAAAACAGGGCGCCCGCCCGAAACGCTGTCAATCCACTGCCGCCGGGGGAGCTCGCCGCCCCATGCCTCATGGTCCCAGTTTCCGCCGGTAATCCAACGGCCGTCGGCGGGAAGGGCGGCTGCAAAATCGGCCAGGCGCTTCGTGAATTCCATGGGGGTTCCGGCAGTGCGCAGATCGACACCGGCCAGGACGAATCCGCCGTCCAGAAAATGGGTGTGGTTGTCAATAAATCCGGGTACGACAAGGCGCCCCTCCAGGTCGATCAGCTCGGTTTCCGGTCCGGCATAAGGCTCGTATTCATCCCCGGCAAACCGGATGACGCCATCGCTCACGCCTATCGCCGAAACCCAGGAATCCTCCGGGCCGCCGGCCCAAATCCTGGCGTTGAAATAGATGGCGTCGACAGCAGCTTGCCGGCTCTGGCAACTCAAAAAGGAAAAGAGGGCAAGGATGGAAAGCAGGCGCATGGCTTAACTTTTTTTACAGGATACGGAAGGGTAAAAATAGGACGTGGGGGCTGAGGCAAGCCTCTCCCGCATGTTTTCCACATATTTTTCCACAACTGTTAGTTTCTGTCACCAATTAGCTGATAATTCACGTATAAGATGACAGACAGAAACAGGATAGCCCCCGCCTGGTGCAGCACCCCGAGCCCTACCGGCACGGTTCCCACACAGTTGACCAAAGTAAAGATACCCAGCAGGATTTGAATTATCAACATACTTACCAACACATACAGCCCTGGTTTCAGGGAGTTGCTGCCTGCGGCGCGCAAACCTTTGTAAAAAAACCATAAAACAAGGGCTGCCAGCAGATAGGCCACCGTGCGGTGCAGTATCTGCACCAGGGCGGGCATGAAGAGGTGGGCGTCGTATTCCACAAAGTTTTCCACATTCCAGTTGGCGGCCGACAGCAGCACCGCGGGCGCCCATTCGCCGTTCATATCCGGCCAGGTAGGGAAAAACAGGCCGGCCTTCATGCCCGACATGATACCCCCCAGCACGATTTGTACGGCAGCTGTTATGGCGATGGCCAAGGCTCCTCTTTTCAACACAGCGTTGTGCAAGCCCTCCTTTCCGGGCATCGCCACCCGAAAGGTAGTCCAAAGCAGATAACTGAACAGCAGCAGCGCCAGGGAAAGGTGCACCGTCAGCTTGTAGGCGTTCACCCAGGGGCGGTTGACCAGCCCGCTGGCCACCATGATCCAGCCGAAAGAAGCCACCAGGGCAGCCAGCAGGAAAACGATGCCCAGGCGTTTCAGCAAGGCCCTGTCCAGCATACCCCGGGCCCAGAAAAAGCCCAGGGGAATGATAAAGACAAAACCCATCAGGCGCGCCCACAATCGGTGGAAATATTCCCAGAAATAGATGAATTTGAACGCACCCATCGTCATGCCCTCGTTGATCTTCTGGTACTGTGGGGTGGCCTTGTACAGATCGAACGCTTCTTCCCAGGCGCCGGCGCTGAGCGGCGGCAAGGTTCCCGTCACGATTTCCCATTTGGTGATCGACAGGCCGGAACCAGTCAGCCGGGTGACGCCGCCGATGACGACCTGCATGAAGATCATGAACAATCCCACCGCGAGCCATACCTTGACCGCGGTGGCGTATTTCTTTTTATTTCCTCCTTTGGTGGGACGGGCCGAAGCAAGGGTTTCCATGCGTGTGTTGTTTTCAACCAATATTTTTCAGAAACAAAAATACATCCAATTGTTTGGCCATGCGGAAGTCAACATTTGCCCATGTGGGCTATTAATAATCTATTTTTAAAAAATTTTAAATCCCCCCCTTATCATTAGCCCTGTTAATATGTTGGGAAATTTTTTTGCCGCCTCCGGCTTCATTCCCCGTTAAGGCCAGTTCACATTCTGTTTACAGATTTTTAACATGCCCCCGCATGGTATTTTCAGTCAGTTTACAAACTTACTCACAAGCTGTGCATAAAGGTGTTTCCTGTTGGCTTTTTTCCCAAACATCTCCGCTTTTTGCTTTTTCCATGTCGATAACGAATGCAGATTTCCCCAACCTGGCCTCCTTATTATCGTTTTTTATATATGGCGCTCTGCCATTCTTGGCCGGTGTGGGCCAGCCGGGCCTTTTTCAAGGCCCTGGCCCACACCGGCTGTTGAAAAGCGGTTTTATCAAATTGCTGGTTTTCTTATCTTTATGAGGGCGTTTGAAAAAGGGGTGTGGAAAATCCGAATAAAGGGCAGAAACAATAAATTTGAAACCGATGTGCGGAAGGTTCTCATTTGTCACTTCTCCGGAAAAAGTCAGGGAGCAGCTCGGAGAAATCGAAACGGGCCAGAACCTGCGCCTGAGCTTCAACATAGCGCCTACCCAGCACGCCTACGTCATTACCAATGAATACCCCAAACGCCTGGAGTACCTGGCCTGGGGCCTCATTCCGCACTGGGCGAAAGATGAAAAGGGCGCCGGCAAACTCATCAACGCCCGCATGGAGGGCATTGCGGCCAAGCCTTCCTTTCGGGTGCCCATCCGCCGCCGGCGCTGCCTGGTGCTGGCCGACAGCTTCTACGAATGGCGCACCGAGGGAGGGAAAAAGATTCCCTACCGCATTTTCCTGAAAAATGGGGAACTCATGCTCCTGGCCGGCATCTGGGATGTGTGGTACAAGGGCGATTACGCCATGCGTACTTTCTCCATACTGACCTGCCCGCCCAATAAAGAGGTTGCGCCTCTGCACAACCGCATGCCGCTCATCCTGCCCCTGCGGGAACAACAGGAACGCTGGCTTTCCAACCTGTCGGTGGAGGAAGTGATCGAAATGCTGCATACCCCGCCCGATGGCCTGCTCGGCCTCTACCAGGTTTCCGACAAGGTGAATTCGGTTAAAAACGATTCTCCCGACCTGCAACAGCGCATCGGCGGACAGACGACGCTGTTTTAAGGCAGCTTAGGGCTTCCCGCCGGAATCCTTACATTTGCAGAAAAAAAAGATAATGCGGGTAGTCATACAAAGGGTCTCCGAGGCCTCGGTCACCATCGGCGGAGCGCTCAAATCCGAGATCGGGCCGGGCCTGCTCATTCTGCTGGGGGTGGAAGAGGCAGACACCCCGGAGGATATCCAGTGGCTGTGCGCCAAGATCAGCAAGCTGCGCATTTTTAACGATGAAGCCGGCCTGATGAACCGCTCCGTGCAGGACATCGGAGGCGAGCTGCTGGCCGTCAGCCAGTTTACCCTGCACGCCAGCACCAAAAAGGGCAACCGCCCTTCCTTCATCCGCGCCGCAAGGCCCGAATTTGCCATCCCCATGTACGAAGCTTTCGTCAAAACGCTTGAACAGGAATCCGGCCTCCCGGTAAAAACCGGGTCATTCGGCGCCGAAATGAAAGTGCGCCTGCTGAATGACGGCCCGGTCACCATCCTTATCGACAGCAAAACCAGAGAATGATGACCATACAGGAGGCCCAGCAGACGGTAGATCAGTGGATCAACACCATTGGCCAGCGCTACTACAATGAACTGACCAACATGGCCGTGCTCATGGAGGAAGTTGGCGAAGTAGCCCGGCTGATGGCCCGGCTGTACGGCGAACAATCCTTCAAAAAAGCCGAAGATGCCGCCAATGCCCGTGGCCAGCTCGCCGATGAAATGGCCGACGTACTCTTCGTACTCATCTGCCTGGCCAACCAAACCGGCGTGGATCTGACCGAAGCATTCCGGCAAAACCTGCAGAAAAAAACCGTTCGGGATGCCGAACGGCATGCCGCCAATGAAAAACTGAAAAAGAAATAGGCGCTACTCATCCCTGAACGGCGAGCGTTCCTGCTGGTCGATGATCAACTGTCGGGCGAGGTAGATACTCGCCCCGAGGATGATCAGGGCCAGCACCATCAATTCTTCATAAGCTTCCTGCAGTATAAAGAAGTCGTAAACGCCGTGGATGCCAACGGGGACAACCAGGCCGAGGGCGAGCAGGCGGCGGCTCGCCCGGCCCGCGGCGGCAAATTTGGATTGCCCTACGAAATACCCCATGATAATGGCGAAGGAGGCATGGGCAGGCACTGCAGTGAAAGCCCTCAGGATGGTCGTTCCGAAACCGAACTTGCCGGCGTACAGGATGTTCTCCAGGGTGGCGAAGCCCATGCTGATCATGACCGCGTAAACAATGCCGTCCATGGGCTCGTTAAAAAATTTTCGCGGGTATGGATAAGCCAGCAGCAGCAGAAATTTGGCCGCCTCCTCCGTCAGGGCCACCACGATAAAGGAAGAAACCAGTGTTACGCCAAGATGGCTGGGGTCGTCCCAGCCGGCGTGGGAAGCCCAGCTCTCCAGCCTCATGACAGGGTATGTAACCAGCAAGCCCAGTACGAAGGTAATGGCCAGATTCAGGCGCGACTCCTTTTCGTACTTATCCAGATGGTAGATGTACCAGCATATCAACAGGCCAGGAAAAAGCGCCAGCAGTATCAACAGGGAATCCTGGATCATTGGTTGCTGGCTTTGTCTTCGCAGAAAGCAACGAACTGGCGCACGATCTGTTCTGTTTTTCGTTTTGCTTCGAACATCCCCATGTGCCCGATTTGGGGGAGGATGTGTATGGAGGCCAGGGCCGGAAGGTGGGTTTGTTCCAGGCTCTGCGCCGCGGGCACGGCGGTGTCCTCCTGCCCGATGATGAACAGCACGGGAACCTGCAGGGCCGCGAGCACGCCCGATTCATCCTGCCTGCCGATCATGGCCTGCAGGGCCGCGATAATGCCGGCGCTCTTATATTTGGATGCCCGGAAGATGAGCTTTTCCAGCAGGAAAGTGTTGCTTCTTACAAATTTCGAGGCAAATAATGCCGGGATCAGTTGCTTGACGAAAAGCACATGGCCCTGGCGCTCGATGAATTCGATGCTCCTGCGGCGGGCTTCCTTTTTTTCCTCCGTGTCGGGGTAGGGATGGGAATGAAAAAGCCCAATGCCCATCAGGGCTTCGGGAAAACGCCGGGCAAAGGCCAGGCTGACGTAACCACCCATCGAATGCCCGATGAGGACTACCTTGCCCAGTCCCAGGGTTTTCAGCACCGCCTCCACCGCTTCCGCCATCTGCTCGATGGTGGCGCCGGGCAATACTTCCGACTTTCCGAAACCGGGCAGGTCGATCCGGATTATCCGGCAGGGCTCTTCCAGCAGGCCCGCCGCAAACTCGTCCCAGATCGTGCTGTCCTCGCAGAACCCGTGCAGCAGTACAACCGGCGTTCCCTTGCCATCGGACTGGTAGGCGACCTTCTTTTGGTGGTAGGTGGCGTATTTCATCATCCCTGGGTTTGAGGCGCGCCGAAAAGCCGGCGCGCCTTCCAAATTTGTGCACTAAATTACTCCAATAGTGCGGAGCCGCCAAATAGTGCGGCTATCGTACCTGTTTCGTGTTAACAGCTTACTAATTCTGCTCTTTGATTAACTCGCCTTTGAGTGTTTTCTTATCTTTACTCATTCTAATGTACGACAATAATGCCGGGTTTTTCTGAACTGAAAAAAGGTTTATCCAGCATCGAGGCGCTGGAACGGGAACTGAATCTGAAACAGCTTCAGATCAACCGCCTTTTGAATATTACCCAGGCGATCAACAACAATGTATCTGCCGAAGGCTTGTTCAATATGTACAAGTCTTTCCTGAGCTGGGAGATCGGGGTAAAGAAAATGGCGCTCTATGTGCGGGAAGAAAACGACTGGGCCTGCGCCGCATCCATCGGCATCCCCGACAACCTGATCGCGCTGGATATCAGCCTGTACTTCGAACGCTATGTCCGCCTCAATAATGTGGATGATGACAGCCACCCCCTGATCAGGGAATTTGACGTCGTCATTCCGGTGCGCCACAAAGACCACCCCATCGCCTACGTCTTCATCGGCGGTTTCGGGGAAGAGGAGGATATGTATAACAAGGTGCAGTTCATCACGACCATCACCAACATCATTGCGGTGGCCATCGAGAACAAACGGCTTTTCAAACGGCAGCTCGAGCAGGAACGCCTCAAACGGGAAATGGAACTGGCTGCTGAAATGCAGCAGATGCTCATCCCCAAAAAGCTGCCCAGTAAACCCTCCTATGAACTCGACAGCATATACAAACCCCATCTCGGCGTAGGCGGTGATTATTTCGACTTCATCGAATTCGAAGACGGCAAGATCGTCTTCTGCGTGGGAGATATTTCCGGCAAAGGGGTGGGCGCGGCCCTCCTGATGGCCAATTTTCAGGCCAACTTCCACACCCTGATCAATAAGCGCACCGAACTGGACTGCTTCATTCGCGACCTCAACAAATCGGTCAACCTCATTACCCAGGGAGAGCGCTTCATCACCTTTTTTATCGCGGAATACGATACGGCCAGCCACGCGCTGCACTATGTCAATGCCGGCCACAACCCCCCGGTGCTGGTCAATGAAGGCGAGCTTTTCCTCCTCAATAAGGGCTGCACCATCCTGGGGTCATTTTCTGATTTGCTGGAGGTAGAAGTAGGGCGCCTCACCGTCGATGGAGAGGCCATCATCCTGGCCTTTACCGACGGGCTTACCGACCTGCAGAATGAAAACGGCGAATTCCTCAGCGAGGAAACGCTTTACGCCTTCGTCCGGAACAATTACAAGCTGTCGGCGTCGGAATTCAACCGCCGCCTCATGGGCCGGCTGGAAGGGTTCAAAGGTGGAAAAGGCTATCCCGACGACTTCACCGTCCTGGCTTGCAAAATATTCACGCCCAGCTAAGCGCTCTGCCTGCTCAACGGCCGATCGGCTGTGTTGGCCCCGCCCCTGGCCCGCCACATCGATTAAACTAAAACGGGATTTTGACAATTCCCTAAATTGTACAGATATTTCGCATTTATCAGTATATTGTATTGCCCTGTGTGGGCCGCTAAACATCAGGCGAATAGTAATGAAGGACAAGAATGTTGCTGGTATTCTGGCCCTCTTTCTGGGGGGCTTTGGGGTGCACCGTTTCTATCTGGGGCAAACCGGCCTGGGCGTATTTTACCTGATTTTCTGCTGGTTTCCCGTGATGTGGATCATCGGCCTGATCGACGCCATCGTTTTCTTCAGTATGGACAAAGATAATTTCGACCGCAAATATAACCGGCAGTACCTTTCCTCAGAAAAGAGGCGCGATACGGATTTCGACCGCCGCAATTACCAACGCAAAGAACGCTGGGAAAACCGCCAGGCCAGAAGAGAAGACCGGCACGAGCGCCGGTATGAACAACGCCGCCCGCAGCCGGCCCGGCAACAGGCCCGGCCCCGGCAAAACCCCTTTAAAATAAGCGGTGTCAAAAAGTTTAAGGATTACGACTACAACGGCGCCATAGAAGACTTCAACAAGGCGCTCGATATCGAACCGAATGACGTGGCCACCCACTTCAACCTGGCATGCGCTTATTCGCTCAATGAAAATATCGAAAAGGCCTTCTTCCACATCGACCGGGCCGTGGCCAATGGCTTCAATGACTTCCAGCGGATCAAAACGCATGACGCCCTGGCCTTCCTGCGGATACAGGAGGGCTTCGAAGCTTTTGAAAAAAATGGCTTCAGGCTTCCCGCCGATAAACCGTCCGAACAAGCCGAACAACCCGCCCCGCCGGCTGAAGAAGACGCCCTCGAAGGCCAGCCCGACCTCCTGGAACAGCTCCGCAGGCTCGGCGAACTCCGCGAAAAAGGGCTTTTGACGGAGGAAGAGTTTGCCCTTCAGAAAAAGAAACTTTTGGGCTGATTTTTACGTACCAAAAAAAGAGCGGGCCATTTGTTAAAAGCCGGACAATAGTCCAGCAAATGAGCTATTTTTACCAAATACTGATCAACACCTGAAGCCCCGCTTTCGTTTCATGTTGTAGAAACTCAGTGCGATGACAGCTGAAAATCTGATCTCAGATACCGTAGTGCCGCTGCGAACTTCCGATACCGGCGAAGATGCCCTGGGAATGATGAACGACTTCTATGTCCGCCACCTCCCCATCGTGAATGAAAAGCAGTTTTTGGGGCTGATTTCCGAAGAGGATATACTCAACCACGAGGTGGAAGAACCCATCGGTTCCTACAGGCTGTCGCTGGTGCACGCCTATGTCAGGAACGACGACCATATCTATGAAGTGCTCCGCCAGTTGGCGCTGCACCATCTAACCGTCATCCCGGTTGTCGACCATGAGAACAACTACATCGGCCTGATCACCCTGGAAGACCTGATGATGCACTTTGCCAAAACGGCCTCATTTGCAGAACCGGGCGGCATTCTCGTCCTGGAAATCAATAAACGGGACTATTCCCTGGCCGAGATAGCCCGCATCGTCGAATCGGAAGGCGCCGCTATCCTGAGCTCCTTCCTGGCCTCCGAAGCGGAATCGGGCCTGATCGAAGTGACAATTAAAATCAACCGCCAGAACCTGCAGTCCATAATTGCCACCTTCGGCAGGTTCAGATACACTGTAAAGGCTTCCTTCAACGAAACGGAATATGTGGATTCGCTGCGGGAGCGCTTTGATGCCCTGATGTCTTACCTCAACGTTTGAAACCCTGGTGTTCCCTGAGGCCGCCTGGCGGCATGTTTGGATCAGGGACTGTTTGAAAAAATATGCCGGCCCTTTGCCGGGCAGGCTTTTTTTGGGGAAGATATTTCAGAAATGGCTGATTTTTTCCAAAAGCGGAGGGTGAATGCCCCCTGGCTTTTCACGATGGGGTACTATGAGAAAACGGCAGCAGGCCGCCTTTTTCGGATATTCCTGTTTTTGCTCCTCGCCTGCTGCTTCCGCCCGGCCCTGCTCGCCCAGCCGGCTTTCGTCACCATCGACAGCATTACCATAAAAGGCAACCGCACTACCAGGGCAGCAATCATCCTGCGGGAAATGCTGTTTCGGGAAGGGGATACCATCAGCCTGGATGAGCTTCCCGAGAAGCTCAAGCGCAGCGAACTGCTCATCATGAACACCGGCCTGTTCAACTGCGCATCCATCCACTACAAAAACTGGGAGGGTGAAACCAATAAAATACACCTGCTGGCGGAAGTGGACGAAGCCTGGTATGTCTTTCCCGTCCCCGTTTTTGAACTGGCCGACCGCAACTTCAACGTCTGGTGGGTCGAACAGGGCCGGTCTCTCAACCGGCTGAACTTCGGGCTGGATTTTTCCCACCTCAACATCTCCGGCCACGGCGACCGGCTCAAACTGTCGGCCAGGTACGGCTATACCCGCAAATACGCCATCGGCTACCGGCTGCCTTATTTCAATAAAAACCAAACCCTGGGCTTTTCCGCAGATGTCGCCTTCCTGCAAAACCGGGAAATCAATTATACTACCTTCAAAAACAAACAGGAGTTTTACCGCGACGACAACGACTTTCTCTTTCAGCGATTCCGGGCCGACCTGGAGCTGAACTACCGCCCGGGAATAAAATCATTCCACGATTTCGTTGTTGCTTACCGGCAAAACCGGGTTTCGGATATCGTCGCCGCCGAACTCAACCCCGATTTCTTCCTCGACGGCCGAAACCTGCAACGCTATTTCGTGCTGGCCTACCGCTATTCCTACGACAAACGGGATGTGAGGCCTTACCCATGGAAAGGCTCCCACTTTTATGGGGTTGTGGAAAAGGATGGCCTGGGCGTATTCAAAGACCGCAACGCGCTGACCCTCTATGCGGGCTACGGGCGTTACATTCCCTTCGGCCAACGATGGAGCCTCAGCCTGCAAAGCCATGGCAAACTCTCCCTTATTCGCAACCGGCAACCCTATAACGACAACCGGGCCATAGGCTTCGGGCTCCAATACCTCCACGGCTACGAATACTATATCATGGACGGGCTGGACATGGGCATGGCGCAGTCGTCCCTCCGGTTCCGCCTCTGGGGCTCCGGCCTGAATTTCGGAAAGGCCATGCCCATTCAGGCCTTCCGGCACATGCCCATACGCATCCACCTCTCCCTGAATAACGACCTGGGCTACGCCAACAACCCCTTCTCTACCGGCCTGAACCCCCTCGATAACCGCATCCTGTGGGGCGGCGGCCTGGGGCTCGACATCGTGCTGTACTATGACAAAGTCATACAAATAGAATACAGCTTCAATGATTTAATGGAAAATGGGTTATTTTTACACCTCAACATGAACATCTAGCAGGCTCCCCATGCAGGTAGTCGTATACGGCAAAATCCTCAAGGATAAAGACATTCCTCATGTGCAGCACCTCTTCGACGCCCTGCACAGGGAAAGCATCAACGCCTACGTGTACGGCCCTTACCTGGAACAGCTTAAAGGGCGGGTCGACTTCCGGCGCGATGTCGGGCTGTTTGAAGGATACCTCGATTTCCGGGTAAAAAAATTCGACTTCTTCATCACCCTGGGGGGAGACGGCACCATCCTGTCGGCCATTACCCACATCCGCGACAGCAATGTGCCGATACTGGGTATCAACCTGGGGCGCCTGGGATTTCTGGCCAGCATCGAGAAGAAACGCGTCGCCGAAGCAGTCAGCCTCGCCAAACGGGGCATGTTCCTCATCGATGAACGGCGGATGCTCTACCTGGAATCCAACCTGCCTATCTTCGGAGATATCCGCTTCGCCCTGAACGATTGCACTCTGCTCAAACGGGATACTTCCTCCATGATCACGATCCACACCTATATCAACGGAGGCTACCTCAATTCATACTGGGCCGACGGCATCATCGTGGCCACTCCCACAGGCTCTACCGGTTATTCACTCAGTTGCGGCGGGCCCATCATTTTTCCTGATTCGGGCAATTTCGTCATTACCCCGGTAGCGCCGCACAACCTGAATGTCCGCCCTATCGTCATTTCCGATGATTCGGTGGTCTCTTTTGAGGTCGAAGGGCGGGCCGAAAATTTTCTCTGCACCCTGGATTCCCGTTTTGAAACGGTTACGGCTTCCCATCAGCTCGCCGTTCGGAAAAATGACTTCAATATCCGCCTGGTGCAATTGCATGACGTGGGTTTTATGGAAACTATCCGGTCCAAACTTGCCTGGGGGCAGGATACCCGGAATTAGGGAATTTGCTGCAGTATTCAGTGGTTTTCATTGTCAAAGGCTTGTTTATGCAGATTGAACTGGAACACCAGGGCCGTAATTACCGCGCCCACCTTTCGCGTCCGATGGATATTTCGATCCCGCTCCGGCCCGGGCCCGGCGCGGTCAATTGTTTCTATGCCCCATATATGGAAGCTGAGCCGGTTGTGGCCGGGCCTTTCGTGGGTTCCACAGCTTTGGGCGGGCCGGTCAACTTCCTGAACGTCCGCTTCAACCCCCATGGCAACGGCACCCACACAGAGTGCCTCGGGCATATTGCGAAAGAACCTTACACGATCAACCAGTGCCTGAAGCAGTTCACTTTCGTGGCGCGGCTGCTCAGCCTGTACCCCACCAGGACGGATGGGGGGGATCGCGTATTTTTCCGCGAACAACTGGAGGAGGCGCTTCAGGGCTTTGAACCCTCCGAAGCCCTCATCGTCCGAAGCCTGCCCAACGACGAGATCAAACTGCGCACCAATTACTCCGGAGCCAACCCGCCTTATTTCCACCACGAGGCCATCGAACTGCTCGTGGGGCAGGGCGTGAAACACCTCCTGGTTGACCTGCCTTCCATCGACAGGGAGGAAGACGGCGGAAAACTGCTGGCGCACCGCGCTTTCTGGCAGTACCCCGGCAATCCGCGCCTGGACTGCACCATCACCGAACTGGTTTATCTGAACAATTCCATCCGGGATGGATTATATTTGTTAAACCTGCTGCCCGCTGCCTTCGAAATCGACGCCAGCCCCAGCAAACCGGTCTTGTATGAATTAGAAAGGTGCTGAACCATGGCCTATTCTTCCTCCACCTACCACTCCCGGACCTACCGAGATTTCAAGGAGATCGAACCGGTGGATTACCGGCGTATCATCCGATTTTACGAGGAGCGGGAGGATGCTATTCAGCAGCTCGATTTTGAAGAAAGCTTTGAACTGCTGGCCGCCTACGTGAACGCACTTTTCGAAGTGGGCGCTTATCAGAAGCACCTCCTGATGGTGGACTTCGCCATCGAGATGGCTATCCGCTATAATATCGGGATGTACCATGGGGAGGATATTTTTCACAAACTGCTTTTCCGCAAAGCGGCTTCGCTGTACAACCGGATGGAATATGAACAGGCGGAATACATCCTCAGAGAGCTGGTGCGCATAGACCCGGCCGGCAGGGATGCTGCGCAGTTTCTCAAAAAATGCCTGCGCCGGCGGGAACCTTCATTCCTTAAAACGGCCAAAGCCGGCAGCATCCTGCTCTTCATGCTGTCCGCTTTTATCATCAGCCTGGAAGTGCTGTTCGTCCGCCCTTTTTACAAACTTTATGCCCAGCCTGTCGAAATCACCCGCACGGCCATTTTTCTGGCTGGGTGGGTGGTGTTGCTGGGCAGCATTGCCCTGCATCGCTTCCGGGTGGAGCGGAAAGTGGAGAAATTTGTGGCCGGCGCGCTCCGCAAAAAGATGGAAAACAGGCGGGTCTCCTGAACGTTTTTCCTAATTTCGGGCCGAAAAAAAGACATACGGCATGAAACCGACCTTACTGATCCTTGCCGCCGGTATGGGAAGCCGCTACGGCGGGCTGAAACAAGTGGATGGCGTGGGCCCCTCCGGCGAAGCCATCATCGAATATTCCATCTACGATGCCATCCGGGCGGGGTTCGGCAAAGTGGTTTTTGTCATCCGGGAGGATATAGAAGAACCTTTCCGGGAAAAATTCGGCCGGAAGTTTGAAGAAAAAATCGAAACAGCCTACGCTTACCAGGAGATCGACAGCCCCATCGACGGGCTGCCGGAACGGCTGCCGGCCCGGGAAAAACCCTGGGGCACCGGCCACGCCGTACTGGTTGCCCACGGCCTGGTTGAGGAGCCTTTCGCCGTTATTAATGCCGATGACTACTACGGCATTTCCGGTTTTGAAACCATGGCCCGCTTCCTGGCGGAGGACTGCTCGCCGGGCCATTACAGCATGGTGGGCTACCAGTTGAACAACACCCTTTCCGAAGCCGGCTTCGTCAACCGCGGCGTCTGTGAAGTGGATGCAGGGGGGTATCTCACCGATGTGGTGGAACGCCATAAGATCCGCCTTCAGGACGGTGGTATTTTTTACGAGGAGAACGGCGCTCTGCACGCCCTGAGCCCCGGCGCCATCGTTTCCATGAACTTCTGGGGCTTCCACCCCAATATCTTCGACGCCCTGCGCCGGCAGTTCCTCCGGTTCGTCGAAACCAGCCGCGACAACCCCAGAGCAGAGTTTTACATCCCCTTTGCCGTCAACGAACTGGTGCAGTCCGGCGCCGTGCGCCTCAGCGTGTTGCCCAATGATGAGAAGTGGTACGGCGTCACCTACCGGGAAGACCGGGATATGGTGGAAGAGGCCTTCCGGCAACTGATCAGCAAAGGGAAATACCCGCAGCAGCTTTGGGGCGCTTAACAAAAACGCCATCCTGCCGGCAATATGCCGGGGATGGCGTTTTTGTTTTCTTCCGTACCGCTTACAGGTCGAACCTGATGCCCTGCGCCAGCGGAATTTCCGTGCTGTAGTTAATGGTGTTCGTCTGCCGGCGCATATAAGCTTTCCAGGCGTCCGAGCCGCTTTCGCGCCCGCCGCCGGTTTCTTTTTCGCCGCCGAAAGCCCCGCCGATTTCCGCGCCGCTCGTGCCGATGTTTACATTGGCGATGCCG
The DNA here is from genome assembly GCA_963169455.1 of Bacteroidota bacterium. Classification (GTDB taxonomy): domain Bacteria; phylum Bacteroidota; class Bacteroidia; order Chitinophagales; family Saprospiraceae; genus JACJYE01. The sequence goes on from CAUJDW010000110.1 coordinate 39,405, forward strand.
CAGTCGGAGCCGGATACAGACAGGAAGCGCTCGGCCTCCCGCATGTTGGTGGTCATGATGGCGGACGACAGCCCCTGGGGCACTTCGTTGTGGTAGGCGATCGCCTCGTCCAGTTCCTTGTATTTGATCAGGTAGAGGATGGGGGCGAAGGTTTCCTCATGCACCATGCGGTAGTTGTGTTCCACTTCGGCGATGCAGGGTTTGACGTAACAGCCGCTCTCGTAGCCCTCGCCTTCCAGCACGCCGCCTTCCACCAGGAATTTGCCGCCCTCCTTCTTCACTTCCCCGATGGCATGGAGGTATTTTTCCACCGCATCCCGGTCGATGAGCGGGCCCACGTGGTTGCGCTCATCCAGCGGGTTGCCGATGCGCAGTTGCCGGTAGGCGCCGGCCAGCTTTTGTTTTACTTCATCGTAAATGCGCTCATGCACGATGAGGCGGCGGGTGGAGGTGCAGCGCTGCCCGGCAGTGCCGACGGCGCCGAAGAGGGCTCCGGTGAGCACCAGTTTGAGGTCGGCGTCCGGGGTCACGATGATGGCGTTGTTTCCGCCCAGTTCGAGGATGCTCCGGCCCAGGCGTGAGGCTACTACCCCACCCACGATCTTGCCCATGCGGATGCTGCCGGTGGCGGAAATCAGAGGTACGCGGGTGTCTCTGGTCATGAATTCGCCCACCTTGTAATCACCGTTGATGATGTTGACGACGCCCTCGGGCACTTCGTTATCGGCCAGCACATCGCGGAAGATGTTCTGGCAGGCCACCGAACAAAGCGGCGCCTTTTCGGAGGCTTTCCACACGACTACATCCCCGCATACCAGGGCGAGCATGGCGTTCCACGACCAGACGGCAACCGGGAAGTTGAAGGCCGAGATGACGCCGACGATGCCCAGCGGGTGCCACTGCTCCATCATGCGGTGATAGGGGCGTTCCGACTGTATGGTCAGGCCGTACAGCTGCCGCGACAGGCCCACGGCGAAATCGCAGATGTCGATCATCTCCTGTACTTCGCCCCAGCCTTCCTGCAGGCTTTTGCCCATTTCATAGGACACCAGCCTGCCCAGCGGGTCTTTGTACTTGCGGAGTTCCATGCCATATTGACGGACGATCTCACCGCGTTTCGGGGCGGGAATTTCCCGCCACACCCGGAAGGCCGCTCCGGCCTGTTCAATGATTTGATCGTATTCCTCGCGGGTGGTTTTGCTGACGCTGCCTATGTATTCGCCGTCCACCGGAGAGAAGGATTTGATGTATTTCCCGGAGTTGGAGGATTCCTGGCCGGTGCTGGAGCCGGCATTGTGTTTGCGCAGCCCCAGCTTCTTCAGAAAGGTCTTTTCCATTGTTCAGGATTTGGTTTTATTCAATGCGGGCGAAATTAGCAAAACCCGGCTCAACTGCCCAGCAATTGCTTCACGATATCGGAGACTGCTTTGCCATCGGCCCGCCCGGCGAGCTTTTTGGTGGCCAGGCCCATCACCTTGCCCATGTCTTTCATGGAGGATGCGCCGGTTTCGGCAATGATGGCCTGCACTTCGGCCCGGAGCTCTGCATCGGAAAGCTGTTTGGGCAGGTAGCGTTCGATGACGGCGATTTCCTCACGCTCCGTTTTGGCCAGGTCTTCCCGGTTGTTCTTCTCGTAGATGTCCAGCGATTCCCTGCGTTGTTTGACCAGTTTCTGCAGCAGCTTCATTTCCACGTCCTGCGTCAGGTCGTGTTTGGCGCCGCTGGTCTTTTCCAGCAGAATGGCGGCCTTGATGGCGCGGATGCCGCGCAGGGAGGTTTCATCTTTGGCTTTCATGGCCTCTTTGAGGTCCTGGTTGATGCGTTCTTCCAAGCTCATGGTTCGGTATTTTTGTTTTGCTACTATTGCAAAGCCCTGAAGGCTGTTTTAGTTCAAAGGCCCCTCCATTCTTTCTTCCACCCAGTGGGTTAGGCGGATGAAATCTTCCAGGCTCAGTTGTTCGGGCCGTTGGTTGAAAAAGGGGCCATCCAGCAGGGCGGTTTCGCTGATCATCGTTTTCATCGTATTGCGCAGCATCTTCCGGCGCTGGCTGAAGGCCTGTTTGACGACCCGGAAGAACAGCTTTTCGTCGCAACTCAGCCTGGTTTCCGCTTTCCGGGCCAGGCGGATGACGCCGGATTGCACCTTCGGCGGCGGCGTGAATTTGCCTTTGTCGACCGTGAACAGGTATTCGCCTTCATAAAAGGCCTGCACCAAAACGCTGATAATGCCATAGGTTTTGCTGCCCGGGCCGGCCGTTACCCTTTCGGCCACTTCCTTCTGGAACATGCCGGCCATTTCCGGGATGTATTGCCGGTTTTCGATCATCCTGAAGAGTATCTGGGAAGAAATGTTGTAGGGGAAATTGCCTATCAGCCCGAAAGGTTCTTTCTGCATCAGTTCGGGCAGGGCCACTTTCAGGAAGTCTCCGCTTACGATCCGGCCTTTGAGTTGCGGGAAGTGCTTGTTCAGGTACAGCACCATGTCCTGGTCGGCTTCCACCACGAGCAGGCCGCAATTCTTTTCCAGCAGGTATTTCGTCAGCATCCCGCGCCCGGGGCCTACTTCCAGCACCTGCTTATAGGCTGTTCCTGCCAGCAAAAGGCTGTCGGCAATGCGGGCGGCGATGGGCTCGCTGTTGAGAAAGTGCTGGCCGAAGGATTTTTTTGCTTTCATGAGTGGAGGAGGCAAATATACTTTTTATTTTTACGCGCATTTGAAAATGAAGGAAATATGCCGGCTTTTTTGGCATATTTACAGGAATAACAGGCCGCCGCAGCCTTTGCAGCGCCTTTCATCAATCCAAAGAACTACGAAGGAATGGAAAAAATCAAGATAGGGATAAGCATTGGGGATATCAATGGCATCGGGCTGGAAGTCATCCTGAAAACACTGTCGAATCCAAAGATCGCCGAAATCTTCACGCCGGTTGTTTACGGCTCTTCCAAAGTGGTTTCCTACCACAAGAACATCGTTGGCGAAGAATTCGAATTCCACAGCACCCGTTCTGCGGATAAGGTTTTTACCGACCGGATCAACATCGTCAACTGCTGGCAGGAAAATGTAAATATCACGCTGGGCAAACCCTCCGATGAAAGCGGGCAGTATGCCTACCTCTCTCTGGAGGCGGCCGCCAATGACCTCCGGGATGGCCTGATCGACGCCCTGGTGACGGCGCCCATCAGCAAGGAGTCCATGAAAAGCGCCAACTTTCCCTATCCGGGCCATACGGAATACCTCGAGGAAAAACTGGGCGGCGGTGAAAGCCTGATGTTTATGATCGGCGACCGGCTTCGCATCGGCCTGGCCACCAACCACCTTCCCATTCGCTCAGTGGCTGACAAACTGAGCAAGGAACTGATCATGCGCAAGCTCCAGATCATGAACGAATCCCTGAAGGTTGACTTCGGACTGGAACGCCCGGCCATCGCCGTGCTGGGCCTCAACCCGCATGCCGGCGAAGGCGGCCTCATCGGCGACGAAGAAGAGCGCTTCATCCGCCCTGCCGTGGTGGAGCTCAAAAAGAAAGGCATGCTGGTGATGGGCCCTTTTCCTGCCGACGGCTTTTTCGGATCCGGCCAGTTTTCCAGGTTTGACGCCATCCTGGCCATGTACCACGATCAGGGGCTCATCCCCTTCAAGGCCTTGTCTTTCGGCAGGGGCGTCAATTATACGGCCGGGCTGTCCGGCATCCGGACTTCCCCCGACCATGGAACGGCCTTCGATATCGCCGGGAAAAATGAAGCGGACCCTTCTTCCTTCCGCCATGCCCTTTTCCTCGCCCACGACATCGTCAGGAACAGAAGGGCCTTCACCGAAATGCACGAAAATACCATCATCAAACGCGAAAAACCTTCCGAAATAGAGGGCGAGGACGAAATCCTCAGGGAAGAGGAGCATTGACAATGAATTTGCCCGTAAGGCATTCGTATTTTTTTAGCTCGTCAGCCCATGAAATATCTTTTTCCTGTTTTTCTGTTCTGCTTCTTCCTGAGCATGAACCCGGCCTATGCTCAGGAGCGCTTTACGCTCAGCGGCGTAGCCCGGGATGCCGACAATGGAGAAACACTCATCGGGGCTACTATTCTCGCACCGGGCCTGGGATTGGGGACTACCTCCAACGAATACGGTTTCTTTTCCATTTCCCTTCCCGCGCGCGACTCCGTCGATGTCGTCGTCAGTTATGTCGGTTACCAGCCCCGGGCGTACAGGCTGTACCTCACGGCGGATACGGCCCTCCAGGCTGAGCTGTCGACGGGCGTGCAACTGCAGGAAGTCACCGTGCAGGCCAATTCCTACCGCGAACAGTTGTCTTCCACCGAGATGAGCGTGGAAACCGTTACCACCAGGGAGGCCAGGTTGTTGCCGGTGCTGCTTGGGGAAAGCGATATTCTGAAAACGATCCAGTTGAAGCCGGGCATCCCTTCCGGATCGGAAGGCACCACCGGGCTTTTTGTGCGCGGCGGCAGCAGCGACCAGAACCTGATCGTCCTGGATGAAGCCATCGTTTACAACCCCAACCACCTGTTCGGCTTTTTCAGCACCTTTAATACCGATGCCGTCAAAGACCTGAAGTTGTACAAGGGCGGTTTTCCGGCGGCTTACGGCGGCCGGCTGTCGTCCGTCATCGATGTAAAACTGAAGGAGGGCAACAACCAGAAAATATCCGGGTCCGGGGGCATCGGCCTGATCGCTTCCCGGCTGACGCTGGAGGGGCCTATCCGCAAAGGGAACTCTTCCTTTATCGTGTCGGGCCGCCGCACCTATGTGGATGTCTTTACCCGCCTGATCAACCGAGCCAATTCGCGGAAGGAGGATTATACTCCCATACCCGACTATTTCTTTTACGACCTGAACACCAAGGTCAATCTGGGGCTGGGCAAAAAAGACCGGCTGTTTGTGAGCGGTTATTTCGGCCGGGATGTATTCGGGTTCGATAATGACTTTTTCAATTTCAATTTCGACTGGGGTAACGCTACGGGCACGGCGCGGTGGAACCACGTTTTTTCCCCCCGCCTGTTCGCCAATACGGCCTTTACCTATTCGGATTACCAGTACAATATCACCAGCCGGATCACAGGCTTTTCCTTCCGGGTGGGCTCCAATATCCGGGATGCCAATCTCAAGTCCGATTTTTATTACGAGCCGAACAACCAGCACACCATCCGCTTCGGGTTCAATACAGCCTACCACCTGTTCACGGTGGGCCGGCTGAAGGCAGGCAGCGATGACGGGCTGGTGCAATTTTCCGCCGGCCAGGATTTTGACGGGCTGGAGCTGGGGCTTTATTTTTCGGATGAAATTGCGTTTTCGGATCGATTCAGCCTCAATGCAGGGATTCGCCTGAGTGGATTCCTGAACGATTCCACCTTTTATGGCGCTCCCGAACCGCGCCTGGCTGCGCGTTACAGCCTTTCGGATCGTTGGTCGCTGAAGGCCAGTTATGCGCGCATGTTCCAGTACCTGCACCTGGTGTCGAGTGCGGGCGTCGCGCTTCCCACCGATTTATGGTACCCATCCACCCGCCGCGTGAAACCGCAGCGCTCCGATCAGCTTGCCTTGGGGGTCTCATATCTACTGGGGGAACAGTTCCTCCTGTCCTGGGAAACTTACTACAAGTTTCTCGACAGGCAGTTGCAGTTCGTTGACGGGGCCCAGTTATTCGTCAATGACGAGCTGGAGGAAGAATTCGCCATCGGGCAGGGCGAGGCTTACGGGCTGGAGTTCAGCATCGAAAAGAAGCAGGGGCGCCTGTCGGGCTGGATCGGATACACCCTGGCGCTCATCCGCCTGAGTGATTTTGAAACCCTGGCGCCTGACGGGCGCTTTGCTCAGGAGTCGGAAGGGTTCGGGCCTTTTTCCCCGATCTACGACCGCCGGCACGACCTGTCGGTGGTGGCTCTGTTCGAAATCAGCCGCCGGCTGGCGGCAACGGCAACCTTTGTGTACGGCTCGGGCGACCTGCGCTGGCTCGCCCCGGGGCGCTTCACCTTTCAGGACATATACGGGGCTTCTTTCGAAGCCGTAGTGCCGGACTACCAGGCCCGCAACAATTACCGCCTGCCGCCTTTCCACCGGCTCGACCTGGGGCTCGTGATCCGTTTTTTCCCGAAATGGGGTGAAAGCAACCTGTCGCTGAATGTGGTCAATGCCTACGACCGGCGCAACACCTTTTTTATTTACCTGGAGCCTGAATATGAAACGGTTGACGGCGGTGGCGGCAATCAGATAGAGATACCCACCCGCATCGCGGCCAAACAGGTGTCGCTCTTCCCAATTCTGCCTTCCTTTACCTGGAACTTTAAATTCTGACGCCATGGCAAGGATAATGTTGCCCCTTTCCTTTTTTGCCCTTCTGTCCGGAATGTTTTCCTGTAATCTGGAAAAGGAGGTGGATATTGAGCTGCCGGCTTACGAGCCGCGTTATGTGGTGGAGTGCTACCTGGAGCCGGGCAAACCGATCACCTTGCTCCTAAGCCGCAGCGCCCCTTATTTCAAACCATTCCCGGACATTAATCAGGATTTTCTCGACAATATCCTGGTTGACAGCGCCGATGTGTCCATTATATATAATGGCGTGGAAATTCCCCTGGAGAACAGGCTCATTCTCAATCCACTGACCTTGAAAGTCTTCAATTATTACGCTCCGGTGAATGTTCCCTACGACACCGTCAACCCTTTCGAGTTGCGGATAATGGACAGGGCCGGCCAGATAATCAGCGCCACTACCCGCATTCTGCCAGTTGTTCCGATCGACAGCCTCGTGGTGCAATTTGCGGAAAATGATACGCTGGCTCGGGTGCTCACCTATATTACAGACGATCCTGCCGAATCCAATTATTACCGGCGCATGATGCACAAGGGCAGCCTTGACAGCCTGGCCATTCAGGATTTTGCCGCCGATGACCGCCTGGCGGAAGGGGTCATCGCGTTCGGCACGGGTTTCAATTATGCGGTTGGAGACACCCTGATCGCCACTATTTTTCACATAGACAAGGCGTATCACGATTTCCTGGAGAGCCTTTCGGATGCGGCCAGCGCGAACGGCAATCCTTTCGCCCAGCCCAGCCCGGTCATTTCGGAGCTGGGCGGCACGGCCGATGCGATCGGGATTTTTACGGGGCTAAGCTACGGCCGGAAAACCATAGTGGTCAGCCGCTGAGTGAGAGGGAGAAAAAAAAAGCCGGGCGGAGAAACCGCCCGGCTTTTTTTTTTGAAGAAAACCAGATTAGTTCTTCTTCATCAGCCCGCCCAGGTCCGGATTCGGCTGGATAACCGAACGGCGGTTTTGTGCGCGGCCTTCGCTGGTCTTGTTGTCACCAACCGGCTGGGTGTCACCGCGGCCGGCGATGGTCAGTTGCTCCGGGCTGGCGCCTTTTTTGATCAGGTAGCGGACTACCTCATTGGCGCGGGCGACGCTGAGGTCCCAGTTGTCGCGGTATGCCTGGCCTTCCTTCATCTTCTGGGTGTCGGCGTGGCCAACCACCATCAGTTGCAGTTTCGGGTTGTTCTTGAGGGTCATGGCCAGTTTTTCCAGGGCGCCTCTTTCAGCACGGCTGAGGCTGACGGAAGCGCTGGAGTACTGGATGCTTTCATCGGTCACCACATAGAGGCGGCCGTCGCGCTCTTCCAGTTTCAGGCCGCTGTCGGCGTAGGCGTTGAAAATGCCATCGATTTCAGCTCTCAGGGCAGCAAGCTCTTTCTCCGTCATGGAGAGTTTTTCCTGGACCTGCTTCATCTGGCCTTCCATGGTTTTCATGCTGCCTTCCAGGGAAGAAATCTTGCCGTTGAGTTCTGCCTTGGTCTCATCGAACTCTTTCTGGAGTGCCATTTTCTCTTCTTCGAGTGCTTTAACCCGGGCCTGAGTTTCAGCTAATGCTCGATCCGTAGCTTCTTTGGCAGCTAACAGCTCATCGTATTTCTTTTTGGATACGCAAGCCTGGAATGAGCTGATAGCCAGGGTGAGGATCAGTAGTTTTACTATCAGACGCATGTTTTCTTAGTTTGATTAGTGAATTATTATTGGTTTTAACGTTTCAACTGAAGCATGTGCGCCCTGACCGGGCCTCACAAAGGTAAAAAAAGGTTACAACATTTAATAAATATGAGATTCTAATGATTCCAGCATTGCAAAATTATCGTTTGCGGATGCCTTTCAGCCGGGAGGAAAGCCGGTGCGGCCGAAAAACTCAACTGGGGCAAGTTACAGGATTTTAACCTGGACAGCAGTAAAGATAGAAACTTTCCCGGATTTTTGCAGTTTCTTCTCCATAATTTCCTTTGGTCGAAAGAAGGCCTGCCCGGGGCGATGGTTGCATTGAACAGCACGGCGCCTTCCCGTCAGGACAGGAAAGGGGGCTGAATTGGAGTATAGCGATAAAAAAACTATTTTTGCACTTTATGCCGAAGGCTGATAAATCAGGACTCATTACAAACTGACATTCAATTAGATGAAATACGAAATTAAACAAGAAGGAAGATTTAGATACATTGAATCAAAAGGGGGCGAAGAAAATCTGGTTTTACTGCATGGGCTGTTTGGCGCGCTGAGCAACTTCGAGGGCATCATCCGCCACTTTTCCGGCAAATGCAACGTGATTGTCCCCATCCTTCCTATTTTCGAACTCCCTATCCGGAAGGTTTCCGTCACCGGCCTGGTGGATTATGTGGTTGACTTTGTGGAGTTCAAAGGCTATCAGAAAGTTCATGTCCTGGGAAATTCCCTGGGCGGGCACATCGCCCTGCTCTACGCCCTGGCGCGCCCCGACAGGGTGGCTTCCATCATCCTGACCGGTAGTTCCGGGCTGTTCGAAAGCGCCATGGGCACCAGCTTTCCCAAGCGGGGCGATTACGAATTCATCAAAAAGAAAACCCAGGCTACCTTCTACTCACCGGAAGTAGCCAGCAAGGAACTGGTCGATGAAGTCTTCGACATCGTCAACGACCGCAACAAGGCCATCCGGGTCGTCGCTACTGCCAAATCGGCCGTTCGCCACAACCTCGGCGACAAACTGCACCAGATAAAAGCCCCGACGCTTCTGGTCTGGGGAAAACAGGATCAGATCACGCCTGCTTTCGTGGGGGAAAAGTTTCATGAGCTGATCGGAAATTCCCGCCTCATATTTCTCGACGAATGCGGCCACGCTCCGATGATGGAGCACCCTCAGGCTTTCAACCGCCACCTGGAGCATTTCCTGCAGGAAGTTGCCGCAAAAGCAGTGGGATGACAATTGGCTTATGAAAAAACTGACCTTTTTCCTGCTTTCCACCCTTTTGTTTGCCTGCAACACCCGGCAAAAAGTACTGGTTGCACCAGAATCTTCCGACTGGGAATTCCGGCAACTGGATACCCTTGTTGTTTCAGCCGGCAGGCGGCAGCCCGGCGAGGCCGAAATGCACAGCCTGCCTGCCTACCACGCCAGCCGCAAACGGGAGAACGACCTGTTGCACACCAGGCTCAGGCTCCGCTTCAACTGGGAGGAGGAAAAAGTGCTGGGCCAGGCCAGCCTCCGGCTGCAGCCCTATTTCTACCCTACCGGGCTCGTGGCGCTCGATGCCAAAGGCTTCGAATTCCACAGGATCAGCCTGGAAGGCGAAAATGAACCGCTTTCCTATTCCTACGACGGCGAACAGGTGGTTATCCAGCTCGGCAGGACATACCGGCGCGGCGAGGAATACACCCTGAATATCGAATACACCGCCACCCCTGCCCAATCGGGCGGCAGTTCGGCCATAACCTCCGACAAGGGGCTTTTCTTTATCAACCCAAGGGGAGAGGAGCCCGAAAAGCCCCGGCAAATCTGGACCCAGGGTGAAACGGAAAACAACTCGCGCTGGTTCCCCACCATCGATAGCCCCAATGAGCGTTGCACCCAGGAGGTTTTTCTGACGGTGGATTCCACTTTGCGTACGCTGTCCAACGGGCTGCTCGCCTCCTCCGTCCATAATGGCGATGGGACCCGGACCGACCACTGGAAAATGGGCCAACCCCATGCGCCTTACCTCTTTATGCTGGCTATAGGCGATTATGCCGTGGTGGAGGAAGAATGGGAAGGGAAGCCGGTACTGTATTATGTAGAACCCGAATACCGGGATGATGCAACCGCCATTTTTGCCCACACCAAAGAGATGTTGTCCTTTTTCTCCGAAAAACTGGGCGTAAAATACCCCTGGCCCAAATACGCCCAGGTTGTCGTGCGGGATTTCGTTTCCGGCGCCATGGAGAATACCACCAGCGTTATCTTCGGGGAGTTTGTCCAGAAACACCGGCGGGAACTGATCGACAATCACAACGACCGGATCGTCGCACACGAAATGTTCCACCATTGGTTCGGTGACCTGGTCACCTGCGAAAGTTGGTCCAACCTCACCCTGAACGAAGGCTTCGCCAATTATAGCGAATACCTCTGGTTCGAACACAAATACGGCGCCGACGAAGCGGACTACCACCTGCTCAACGAATGGAGCGGCTATCTGAGCTCCTCCCGCGGAGACATCCACCCCCTTATCGATTTCGGCTATGGCGACAAAGAGGATATGTTCGACGCCCACAGTTATAATAAAGGTGGAGCTGTATTGCACATGCTTCGCGACTATGTCGGAGACGAAGCTTTCTGGGCCGGGCTGAACCTCTACCTCACGGAAAATGCCTTCACCGCCGTGGAAGCCCACGACCTCCGCCTGGCCTTCGAACGCATCACCGGGGAAGACCTGAACTGGTTCTTCAACCAATGGTATTTCGATGAAGGCCACCCGCAGCTGAACGTTACCTACAGCTACGACGCGGAGAAAAAGCAGGCCACCGTAAAAGTGGAGCAAACCCAGGATCCTGAGGAAATGCGGGCCATTTTCGAACTGCCGGCAGCCATCGACATCTATGCTGCCGATGGAAGCCCTGTCCGGCATGAGGTGCGGCTGCGCGAACGGGTGCAGGCTTTTTCATTTGAGGCTCCGGAGGAACCCCGCCTGGTAAACTTTGACGCCCGCCGGGTTGTCCTGGCCGAGGTGCAGGACAACAAAACGGAAGCCCAGTTGATTTTTCAGTACTACCATGCCCCCAAACTCCTGGACCGCTATGAAGCCCTGCTTCGCCTGCGGAGCAGCGAGCAGCCGCAGGCCCGGAAACTGCTTGAAGACGCACTGTCCGACCCTTTCTGGGCGATCCGGGGGCTCGCCGTTTCCGCTGTTGAGGAAGGCGCCGGGGAGCATGTCATTTCGAAACTCCGCAGAATGGCGGCTGCCGACCCCCATTCGCAGGTGCGGGCCGGGGCCTTTGAAAAACTGATGGAACTGGATGACAGCTCCGCCATGGAAGAGGCCAAAGCCGCCATCGGCCGGGATTCCACCTATTCTGTCATCGGGGCCGCCCTTCAATACCTGAACATTTTCGACAAAACTGCTGCGCTGGAATACGCCCGCTTGCTGGAAGGCGAACAAGTGGAGGACATCTTGCTTTCGATCGGGGAAATATATGTTAACAGCGGCGCCCCGGAACACCTGCCTTTCTTCGAGAAGCACCTTTCCTCCATCAAAGGTTTCGCTGCAATCTATTTCCTTGACGGTTACCAGCAACTTGCCGTCGGCAGCGGCATGCAGGCCGCCGAAAAGGCTGCCCGGCTGCTGGAAAACCTTGCGCTCGACCCCTCGCAGCAGCTCTGGCGGCGGTTCGGCGCTACCCGCGCCCTCAACGAGATGCGCAAAGTGTACGCCGGAGGGCAGGAATCCGGAAATGAGGAAATGGCCGTACGCCTGCTTGAAAAAATCAAAGAGATACGGAAAATGGAAACCAACACTCAACTGCAGTCGTATTACGACCAGATGATGCCGGACATCCGCCCCTGAGGGCCACCTTGACATTTTATTAAATGTTATCTAATTTGAGCTACCCTTTCTTTGTTAAAAAGCCTGCCGGCTCAACCTTTAAGGGGGTTAATGCAGTTTTAGTATGTAGCGTAAAAGAGAGACAAACCCGAACTTTATTCTATGGTGACGTACGATAACTACCGACTGTTAGTTGAGAAGCTCGACCAGTTTATCCGGAAGTATTACATCAACCAGGTGATCCGCGGCGCCTTGTACAGCATCGGCTCGCTCTTGCTGTTGTTTCTGGCAATGAGCCTCGCGGAACACTATTTTTACTTCAGCTCCGGCGTCCGAAAAGCCATGCTCTTCTCCTTCGTCGGGCTGAGCCTGATGGCGCTGGCCTTTTGGGTGCTGGCTCCTCTTTTGCACTATTTCCGCCTCGGAAAGGTGATTTCCCACGAGCAGGCCGCCCAGATCATCGGCAACCACTTCAGCAATGTGAAGGACAAATTGCTCAATATTCTGCAGTTGAAAAACCAGGCCGATTCTGCAGCCAACCGGGAGCTCATCCTTGCGAGCATCGACCAGAAATCGGAGGAGATCAAGCTGGTGCCTTTCAAAAATGCCATCGACCTGAGCAGCAATAAGCGGTACCTGCGTTACGCCCTGCCCCCGCTGTTCCTGCTCGTCATTATCCTCTTCGTCAATGCCAACCTCATAACCGACAGCACCACACGCATTATAAACAATAACAAGGATTTTACCCGCCCGGCGCCTTTTACCTTCGTCGTGCAGGAGGACGCGCTTTCTGTAGTTCAGTTCGAAGATTTTCCTCTGACTGTGAAAGTGGAGGGCGATATCCTGCCCAGCGAGGCATTTATTTCGGTAGACAACTATCAGTACCGCCTTACCCGGGAAGCCCCGGGCCTTTTCAGTTACCGTTTCAGCAACGTCCAGAAAGATGTGGGCTTCCGGCTGTTCTCCGCCGGCGTGGAATCCCCGAAATATACGCTGGACGTGCTGGAAAAACCCAATGTGCTCGGCTTCGACGTCAAACTTGATTATCCTGCCTACACCCAGCGCCGGGATGAAGAATTGTCCAGCGTCGGCGACCTGGTTGTGCCGGCTGGCACCAATATTGACTGGGTTTTCAACGCGCTCAATACAGATGCCATATCTCTGCGTTTTTCTGGGGCCGCCAAAGAAGTGGATGCTACGCGTTTTTCCGATGGCTTGTTCACCTTCAAAAAAAGAGCTGTGAAGGATGAAGGCTACAAGCTTTTTATTTCCAACAACAACCTGCCCAGGGCCGATTCCATCAGTTACACCATTTCTGTCATTCCGGACCTGTACCCCAGCATCAAAGCTGAAAAATTTCAGGATAGTACGGACCTAAAGATGCTCTATTTTGTCGGCGACGCCTCCGATGACTATGGCCTGCTGAGCCTGTCTTTCAATTACCGCGTCAGGAAAGCCAATGGGAAACAGGGGGAACTGAAGCAGGTGAAGATGAATAAAGCCGATGGGAAACAAATTCAGTTCGATTACGCCTTCGACCTGAATGAACTGCAACTCGCCCCCGGCGATGAAGTCAGCTACTACTTCGAAGTATTTGACAACGACGGCGTCAACGGCAGTAAGCCTGCCCGCACGAGCCTCATGGTTTATGCCATGCCTACCAAAGAGGAATTTGAGGCTATGGCGGAACAGAATGATGAAAAGATCAAGGACAACCTGGAAAAATCGCTGCAGGAAGCGAGGAAGATCCAGGAGGAAATGAAGCGGATGCGGGAGAAACTGCTTCAGGAAAAAGACCTGGACTGGCAAACCCGAAAAGAACTCGAAAAACTCCTTGAAAGACAAAAGGAACTGCAGAATCAGATCGAGCAGGCCCGGCAGGCTTTCGAGGAAAACAGGAAAAACCAGGAGGAATTCACCGAAACGGATGAGAATATTCTGCAAAAACAGGAGCAAATCCAAAAGCTCATGGACGAACTCATGAGCGAGGAAATGCGCGAGCTGATGCAGAAGATCGAAGACCTGCTCCAGGAACTTGGCAAGGATGAAGCCATGGAAATGATGGAGGATATGGAAATGTCGGACGAAGAGCTCGAGAGCGAACTCGACCGCATGCTGGAGTTGTTCAAGCAACTGGAACTGGAGCAGGAAGTGCAGGATGCCATCGACAAACTCCAGGAACTGGCCAAGGAGCAGGAGGCGCTCAGCGAAGAAACGGAGGAAGGGGAGAAGAAGCAGGAAGAACTCCAGCAAAAGCAGGAGGAAATCGATGAGAAATTCCAGGATATCAAGGAGAAGATGGATAAGATCGAGGAGAAAAACGAGGAACTCGAACGGCCCCGCGAACTCGGTGACCGGGAGGAACAGCTGGAAGATATACAGCAGGATATTAACAAAAGCCAGCAGCAACTGCAGCAACAGCAGAACAACAAGGCCTCCCAGTCGCAAAAAAAGGCTTCCCAGAAAATGAAGGACATGGCCGAAGCCATGGCAATGATGATGCAGTCGGGAGATATGGAACAAATGGAAGAGGACATGAAGGCGCTGCGGCAGTTGCTGGAAAACCTGGTAGGCCTTTCCTTTGGCCAGGAAGCCCTCGTCGAATCCTTCAACCAGGCAGAAATCAATACCCCCCGCTACGTGGAACTGGTGCAGCAACAGTTCAAACTCAAAGATGACTTCCGCCTGATCGAGGACAGCCTGCAGGCCCTCAGCAAGCGGGTCTTCCAGATCGAATCCTTCGTGACTGAAAAGGTGACGGAGATCAAGTCCAACATGAAAACAAGCCTGGAAGACCTCGAGGAACGCCGCAAGCCCCAGGCCTCCGAGCACCAGCAGCGCGCCATGAAAAATGTCAACGACCTGGCCCTGATGCTGAGCGAAGTGATGAACCAGATGCAGCAGCAGATGTCGGGCATGATGGCTGGCAACCAAATGTGCAATAAACCTGGCGGGCAGGGGCAGAGCGGAAAAGTGCCGCAGGACAAAATCAGCCAGGGCCAGGAAGGCCTGAACCAGCAGATGCAGCGCCTCAGGGAACGAATGGAAAAAGGCATGGGCGGCCCCTCATCCAAAGAGTTCGCCGAAATGGCCGCCCGGCAGGCGGCTCTGCGAAAGGCAATGCAGGAGAAACAGAAAAAGCTGCAGGAAAAAGGAAAAGGCAGCAAAGAGCTGCAGGATATCCTTGACGGAATGGACAAAACGGAAACCGAGCTGGTCAATAAACAGTTGACTAATGAAATGCTCAAAAGGCAACAGGAAATCCTGACCCGCCTGCTGGAACATGAACAGGCCGAACGCGAAAGGGAATATGACCAGAAGCGAAAATCCGAACAGGCCAACCAGCAGGAACGCCGGATGCCGCCTTCCCTGGAAGAATATATCAAAAAACGGGAAGCGGAAATTGATATGTACAAAACCGTTTCCCCCTCCCTGAAACCCTACTATAAAACCCTCGTCGACGAATACTTCAAATCCCTGAAGTCGGCGCCGGCCGGTAATTAAACCTGAAGGCAGGCAGGGCGCAAAATGGGCCCTGCCTGCCTTTCCCCTGCACCTCCAACCCTTAATGGTACTTGCATGTTAAATGAAATTCAAGTAAATTTCACATCGCGTGAAATAAAATGAGTTCAGAGCCTATTATGCTAAAGCTTTCCTCAGACCCCAGGAATATTGCCCTGGTTGAATCGCTGGTTGAGCAGGTTGTCGAAAGATACAAACTCAGCCCCGATGTGTATGGCAATATCCTGATCAGCCTTACGGAGGCGGTAAACAACGCCATCATCCACGGCAACTGCAACGACCAGTCCAAAACGGTGCAGATTCAGTTTCGCCGCCGCAAAGGCTGCCTCGCCGTAAGGGTTTCCGATGAAGGAAGGGGCTTCGACCCCTGTAATATCCCCGATCCTACTGCCCCGGAGAACCTTATGAAAATCGGCGGCCGCGGGGTATTCCTCATGCACCAGCTTTCCGACGCCGTCGAATTTCACAACAACGGAAGCACCGTTGAGATGCAGTTTAAAATATGATGGATTTCGAAAATGACTGGCGGGAAGAGGAAGAATTTCCCGTTTCCTTCCACACCGAAGATATCGATTTTGAGCTTCAGAACCCGGAAGCAGTAGCCCAGTGGGTACAGGCTTTCCTGGAGCGGGAAGGCAAACAGCTCCACCAACTCACCTATATCTTCTGCAGCGACGAATACCTCTACGAGATCAACCAGGAGTATCTCGGGCATGACACCTATACGGATATCATCACCTTCCCCTATGCCAGCCCTCCGCTCATCGAAGGCGATTTGTTCATCAGCGTCGAACGGGTTCAGGAAAACGCACGGAACCTGGGGCTTCCTTTTGAACAGGAACTTCGGCGCGTTATGATACACGGCGTGCTGCACCTCTGCGGGTACTCCGACAAATCCCCCGGGGAAGCAGCGCTCATGCGGGGAAAGGAGGACGAAGCCCTGGGCTCTTGGAGGGAATAGCGGTTGAACGGTGCACTGCAAAGCCTTTCTTTTTCATTATCAACACATAAGCGCGCATAAATTCCAGAGGGAAAATATCCACAATTCCTAAAACCAGCCTACTTTTGCACATTCGAACCAGATAGCCCTGCGTCAGCCCTGGCCAACCTGAACAAAAATTTCGGGAAAAATGAAAGTGTTGAAATTTGGCGGTTCCTCCGTGGCTAAACCGGAGCGCATCCGCGGTATCGTCGATATCCTGAAAGGGTATTACACGAAAGGAGAAAAATTTACGGTCGTTTTCTCTGCATTCGGTGGCGTGACCGACGCACTGATAGAAATGAGCGCTCTCGCTGCCAGGGGCGATGAATCCTACCAGAGCCGGTTCGATGCATTCAGCCAGCGGCATATCCAGGCAGCCGAAGGCCTCCTCGAAGGGGAATACCTCCGGGCTGCCCTGCCTGAACTGCAGCGCAACCACGATGTTCTGAAAAACCTGTTGTACGGCATATTCCTGGTTAGGGAAGCCTCCCCCAGAACGATGGACTATGTGCTAAGCTTCGGAGAGCGCAATTCGGCTTTTCTCATCTCCCATGTGCTCAGGCAAAGCGGCATCAATGCGGCCTATCTCGATGCCCGCAAGGTCATTAAAACGGATAAGTCCTTTGGTTCCGCAAAGGTCGATTTCAGCCAGACCTACGAGAAAATCCGGGAGCATTATTCTCAAAGCCCTGAAATTCAAGTAGTTACGGGTTTTATCGGATCGACGAAAGGCGGGCTGACGACTACGCTTGGGCGGGGTGGATCAGATTATACGGCCTCTATTCTTGCAGCCGGCCTTGGCGCCAGCGTGATCGAGATATGGACGGATGTCGACGGCGTTCTGACGGCCGACCCCCGCAAGGTGAAGCGGGCTTTTACCATCCCGGCCATGACCTACTCGGAGGCCATGGAAATGTCGCATTTCGGGGCAAAGGTCATCTACCCGCCTACACTCCAGCCGGCCCTGGCGCACAACATCCCGCTTTATATTAAGAATACCTTCAATCCCTCTTTTGAAGGCACCTATATCTCCCATCAGGCGGAGCCTGATGCACATGCAGTAAAGGGCATTTCATCAATCAGCCACGTAGCTTTGCTCACCCTGTCGGGCAGCGGCCTGTTCGGGGTGCCGGGCATAGCCGGCCGTTTGTTCTCCTCCCTGGCTGCCGGAGGCATCAACGTCATCCTGATTACGCAGGGGTCATCCGAGCACTCCATCAGCTTCGCCATTCAACCCGATATGGCGGCCAAAGCCAGGCGGAGGGTGGAAGAAGAATTCGAGTACGAGATCAATATGGGCATCGTCGACCGGGTGAAGATAGAGGACGACCTTTCCGTGGTGGCCATCATCGGGGAGAATATGCGGTATCAGCCGGGTATTGCGGGGCGCCTCTTCCAGGCCCTGGGCAAGAACGGCATCAATGCGGTTGCTATCGCCCAGGGGTCTTCCGAACTGAATATCTCCGTCGTTATCAACCGGGCCGATGAGGCCAAGTCGCTCAATGCCCTGCATGAAGCTTTCTTCCTGTCCGATACCAGAGAACTGCACCTTTTTATGGTCGGGGTAGGCCTCATCGGCAGCACCCTGATCAGGCAGATCAAAGCGCAGAGCCGGTTCCTGAAGGAAAAGCGGGGAATGGAGATCCGCATCGTCGGGCTGGCCAATAGCCGGAAGATGCTGTTCGAAGAAAGCGGAATCAGCCTGTCGGACTGGCAGGAAAAACTGGAGCAGTCAGACACGGATATGGACATTGCCATCTTCATCGGCAAAATGAAGGAGATGAATCTGTCCAACACCATTTTTGTGGACAACACCGCAAGCGAAAAGATTTCCAGTTACTATGAAACCATACTGGACTCCAGCATATCGATTTCCACACCCAACAAGATCGCTACTTCGTCGGCATATCTGCAATACCAGCGCCTGAAGGCAATAGCTGCAAAGCGGGGCGTGCAGTTTTTATATGAGACGAACGTAGGCGCTGGCCTGCCGGTCATTTCCACCCTGAACGACCTGATCAACAGTGGCGACCGCATCCTGAAGATCGAGGGCGTGCTGTCCGGTTCGCTTTCCTTTATCTTCAATTCGTTCCGGCCCGGCGCTTCCTTCAGTGCGATCGTAAAGCAGGCCCGGGAGCTGGGTTACACCGAGCCGGACCCGCGGGCCGACCTCAACGGCATAGATGTGCGCCGAAAGCTGATCATTCTTGCGCGTGAGACGGGCCTTGCACTGGAAGCCAAAGATGTCGGTGTGGACAATATCCTTCCAGAGGCCTGCCGGCAGGCGGAGAGTGTGGATGCTTTCTTTGAAGAACTCAGCCTGGCCGACGGCCATTTCAGTGATTTGCTCAATATAGCCGCAGCGCAGGATAAAGTCCTTCGATTTGTCGCCTGCCTGGAGAACGGGCGCGCCAGCATAGGCCTGCAGCAGGTGGATACTGCCCATCCTTTTTATGCTTTGAGCGGCAGCGATAATATGATCATATTTACGACGGAGCGCTACAAGGACTGCCCCCTGGTGGTGCGCGGCCCGGGCGCCGGCGCCGAGGTGACAGCTGCCGGCCTTTTTGCTGAAATCATCACCATTGGAAACTTTCTGAAATAATGAAAGCAGGAATCAAGGTTTTTGCCCCCGCGACCGTGGCCAATGTCGCGGTGGGTTTCGATATCCTGGGCTTTGCGCTGGAGCGGCCCGGAGACGAGCTCATTGCCCGGTTTTCCGACGCTCCCGGCCTGCGGATAACGAAAATAACCGGCGACCATGGGAAGCTGCCTTATGATGTTGAGAAGAATACGGCCGGCTTTGCTGCCCTGCGCCTGCTGGAGCACCTTGGGGAAAGCGGGATTGGCATTGAGCTGGAGATACACAAAAAGATGCCCTTCGGGAGCGGGCTTGGATCCAGTGCCGCCAGCGCCGCCGCGGCGGTAGTCGCCGTAAATGAACTCTTGAAAAACCCGCTGGAGAAGCGCGAGCTGTTGCCCTTTGCCGTATTGGGAGAACAGGTTGCCGATGGAGCCTACCATGCCGACAACGTTGCGCCTTCCCTGATCGGGGGCATGGTGCTCATTCGTAATAACCAGGAACTGGACGTGCACCGGCTATACACCCCGCAGGGTTTGTTCGCTACAGTCGTTTATCCGCACGTTGAAATACTGACCAAGGATGCCCGGGGGGTATTGAGCCCTACGGTCACTTTGCAGCAGAGTATTGAGCAATCCGGCAACCTGGCCGGTTTGATAGTGGGATTATTCACTTCCGATTTAGAGCTGATCCGGCGCTCGCTGAAGGACGTCATCATCGAACCCCAACGGGCGCGGCTGATTCCCCGTTTTTATGAAGTCAAGGAAGCCGCATTGGAAGCCGGAGCTCTTGGGTGCAGCATCTCGGGGGCGGGCCCTTCCATTTTTGCGCTTAGCGCCAATGCCGCTATTGCGGAGGAAGTGGGTGAAGCCATGAGGCGCGTTTTTGCCGATGCAGGCATCCCCAATGATTTGTTCGTATCGCCAATCAACCAGGAAGGCGCCATAAAACTGTGAGCAGTATGAAACTGTACAGCACTCAAAATAAAGAGCATACAGCCAGCCTGAAAGAGGCCGTGCTCAAAGGCCTGCCTGAGGACAAGGGCCTGTATATGCCGGTTCAGGTTCCCCGGCTCAAGCCCGATTTTTTGGCCAACCTCCGCCGGTACAGTTTTCCGGAGATTGCATATACTGTTGCCGACGCCATTTTCCAGGGCGCTATTCCGGAGGACAACCTGAAGAAAATAATAACGGAGGCCGTCAATTTTCCCGCGCCTGTGGTGCGCCTCGATGAACAAAAATACGTACTGGAGCTTTTTCACGGGCCCTCCCTGGCATTTAAGGATTTTGGCGCCCGTTTCATGGCCCAGCTTATGAGCTATTTCAACCAGGGCGAAGAAAAGGAACTGCTCATCCTCGTCGCCACATCCGGCGATACCGGGGGGGCTGTTGCCGCAGGTTTTTACCAAACCCCGGGTGTCCGGGTGGCCATCCTCTACCCTTCCGGCAAAGTATCCATGCTGCAGGAAAAACAACTGACCACCCTGGGCCATAACATTACCGCCATCGAAGTTGACGGCGCTTTCGACGATTGCCAGGATATGGTAAAACAGGCATTTCTGGACACGGAATTAAACCGCTCCCTCAGGCTTACTTCGGCCAACTCCATCAACATCTCCCGGCTGATACCCCAATCCTTTTATTATTTCGAAGCATTCAAGCAGCTTCCCGACGATGGGCGGCCCCTCGTTTTTTGCGTACCCAGCGGCAACTTCGGCAACCTCACCGCCGGCTTGATGGCCCAACGGATGGGGCTGCCGGCACACCATTTTATTGCCGCCACCAACGCCAACGACGTAGTGCCCGAATACCTGGAGTCGGGGGTCTTCGCCCCGCGGCCGTCCGTCCGCACCCTGAGCAACGCTATGGACGTGGGCAACCCTTCCAATTTCGCGCGTTTGCTGGACCTTTTCGACGGGCTGCCGGAAGGTTCCACGTGGAACAATATGAAAAAGGGGATAAGCGGCTATGCTTTTACCGATGCCCAAACCCGGGAAGGGCTTGCGGAAATGGACAGGAAATACGGCTATGTAATCGACCCCCACGGCGCCGTCGGATACCTTGCATTGGAAGCTTACCAAAAATCGCACCCTGGCACAAAAGGGGTAATTCTGGAGACGGCCCACCCGTCCAAATTCCTGGAAGATGTGGAGGGCATCCTGGGGCGGGCAATTGAAGTGCCGGAGCGGCTTGCCGTCCTGGCGCAGCGGCGGAAGGAGGCTGTACAAATGCCCGCCAGTTTCTCTGCCTTTAAGTCCTGGTTAATGGAGTGGGGGGGCTGAGCAAAGAATGTTCCACGTGGAACATTTTGAGCTGAACTATTTTCACCTGAATGGGTTTGTTTTTCAACAGGGCCGGTTTGCTCCGGGAAGGTATTTCTTTTTGTAACTTAAGCACTTTATTGAACACCAAAAACAGAATGCCATGTTTAAAAAGCAGCTAATGCTACTCGTTTGCCTGTGGGTGGCCATGGGCGGGCTGATGGCTCAGGAATCACCCGGAGCGGCTGAGAAGTTCGCTCAGTTGTATGAAGCGTTGCCTACGCCCAATGTTTACCGGACAGCTGCCGGGGCGCCGGGGCACATGTATTGGCAGCAAAAAGCGGACTACAAAATATCCGTCGAGCTGGATGATGACAAGCAGCGGATTTACGGCGAAGAAACCATTACCTACCACAACAACTCCCCCGACCCACTGGAGTATCTCTGGGTTCAGCTGGAACAGAATATCTGGGCGAAGGATTCGGATACCTACAAAACCCAAACCAACAAAATGGAAGAACGGATGAGCCTCCGGGAGTTGGAGGCCTTGAGCCCTTCCTTCGACGGCGGGTTTAAACTGGAATACGTCCGGGATATGAATGGGAAAGATCTGCCTTATGCAGTGGTAAAGACCATGATGCGGGTCGATATGCCCGGGCCTCTTCAGCCGGGCGGACAGTTCAGCTTCCAGGTCAAATGGTGGTACAATATCAATGACCGGATGAAAATAGGAGGGCGCTCGGGTTATGAATACTTTCCGGAAGATGATAACTACCTGTACACTATTGCCCAGTTCTTCCCCCGCATGGCCGTGTATAACGATGTCGACGGATGGCAGAATAAACAGTTTCTCGGCAGGGGAGAATTTACCCTGCCTTTTGGCGATTATGAAGTGACGATCACGGCGCCTGCCGACCATTATATCGCAGCGACGGGCAGCCTGCAGAATCCCGATAAGGTGCTTTCCCGCCGCCAGATCGAACTGCTGGAAAAAGCCAGGCAGGAGCGGAATACGCCCGTGCTGATCGTGGATGAGAAAGAAGCCCGGGAAAATGAAAAGGAAAAATCGAAAGACAAAAAGTCCTGGAAATTTAAAGCCGAAAATGTTAGGGATTTTGCCTTCGCTTCTTCCCGGAAATTCATCTGGGACGCTATGGGCGTCGGGATGGACGATGGCAGAGTAGTGATGGCCATGTCGATGTACCCCAAAGAAGGGAACCCGCTCTGGGGGCAGTATTCCACCAAAGCTGTGGCGCATACCCTGAAGTGGTATTCCCACTATACTTTCGACTATCCTTACCCCCTGGCCTGGTCAATCAATGCCGACCGCATCGGGATGGAATACCCGATGATCAGCTTTAACTTCGGGCGCCCGGAAAAGGATGGCACCTATTCGGAAAGGACTAAATACGGAATGATCGGAGTGATCATTCATGAGGTCGGGCACAACTTCTTCCCCATGATCGTCAATTCCGACGAAAGGCAATGGACCTGGATGGACGAAGGGCTCAACTCCTTCGTGCAGTACCTCACCGAACAACAATGGGAACGCGATTACCCCTCCCGCCGTGGGCCGGCCTACAAAATCGTGGATTATATGGGCGGGGATAAAAACGGCATGGTTCCCATCATGACCAACTCCGAATCGCTGCTCCAGTTTGGCAATAATGCATACGGCAAACCCGCCACCGCCCTCAACATTCTCCGGGAAACGGTTATGGGCAGGCAACTCTTCGATTACGCATTCAAAACGTACGCCAACCGCTGGAAATTCAAACATCCTTCTCCCGCCGATTTCTTCCGCACCATGGAAGACGCCTCGGCCATCGACCTCGACTGGTTCTGGCGCGGTTGGTTCTATACAACCGACCATGTCGACATTGCCCTCGAAGATGTCAAATGGTATCGCCTCGATACAAAAGACCCAGAACAGGAAAAACCGCTCGCCCGGCAGGAACGCGAAGAGGAACCCCGCTACATCTCCAGTATCCGCAATGAACAGGAAATCCGGCAAACTCAGGATGAACGCGACCCGGCCCTGCGCGATTTTTATTCCGATTACGACCCACTGGAAGTCAGCCTGCTCGATAAGGAGGATTACAGGAAATACCTCGGTAAACTGACGGACGGGGAAAAGCAAATGCTGATGGCCGGTAAGAATTATTACGAACTGAACTTCCGCAATTTGGGCGGCCTGGTAATGCCCATCATCCTCCGTTTCGAATTTGCCGACGGCACAGCCGAAGAACACCGGATACCAGCCGAAATATGGCGGCTCAACAGCGAACAGGTGAGCAAGGTTTTTCTGACAGACAAAGAAATCCAGCGGATCATCCTCGACCCTTACCTGGAAACGGCCGATACCGATACAGGCAATAATTACTTTCCGCCCAAACAACAGATCAGCCGTTTCGAATTGTTCAGAAAGCGGAATGAGCGTTGGGATGAGGAAGGGGAGAACCCCATGCAGCGGGCCCGCCGGGGCAATGCCCAAAGCGGCGGAACGGATTAAGCTTTTTTAGTGCAGAAAACAGGAGCGGCTCTTTGATGGAAGGCGCTTTCAAAGCGCCTTCCATCAAACCCCTCAATTTGTCCCTTTTTCGCGCTGAGAATGGATCGGGAACTGCCTTTTTCAGGAGAGTGGGCAGTATTAAAAAATGTGTTTTTTTATGTTTTGTAAGTATTTGTTTTGTAATGGTTTGGTTCAAAAAAGGCAAGCTGGTTTTTTTGAAATTAAATTGTTACAGCCATTGTCGAAGGCCCTCAGGTTTGCGTAGATTTTTTCATCCCGTACCCAACTACATACAGGCTGGAAAAAAGGGCCTTTCCGGGAGGGGAAAGAGTGTCCTTGAGGAGGCGGCTAATGCGGCTTCCCCGCAGGGCAATCGCATTTAGAACAAGCCTTCAGCCGGATGATGAACGGTGGGCGTCCTGGCTAGTCGTCTGACGGCTCAAAGCCGTCGGGACGACTTAACCCGGCTCCCCGGCAGGATGCGCATACCGGCATTTGATGCAAAAAAAGTTAAATGCGATTGCCCGGGGCTTCCCCGGGAAGGCGAAAAACAAGTGATTGTTTTTCCGTAATTTTGCGGCGCGGAAATCCGAGCTAACATGGCGATAGATTATCAAAATCCAAGGCTGGTTGTTGAAACCGGCAAAATCGAACCCGGAGTGGTTGCCTGGCGCAGCCCTTCCAACCTGGCCATCATCAAGTACTGGGGAAAATATGGCAGGCAGTTGCCCCGCAACCCTTCTATCAGTTTCACCCTGGAACAAGCCTATACCGATACCAGGTTGGAGTACTTCCCGCGCAATGGGGCGTCCTCTCAACCGATAGAGCTGGAATTCTATTTCGATGATCGGCCTAACCCGGCCTTTGCGGCCAAGGTTCAGAAGTTCCTGGAGGAAGTAGTGGATATATTTCCCTTCCTCCGGCAGCTCCGCCTGGTGATCCGGTCCGCCAATTCGTTTCCTCATTCGTCGGGCATCGCTTCATCTGCTTCCAGTATGAGCGCCCTGGCGCTTTGCCTGTGTTCCCTGGAAGATGATCTGTTCGGAACACTCGGCGAGGATGGGGCATTCCGGCAAAAGGCTTCCTATGTAGCCCGGCTGGGTTCGGGCAGCGCCTGCAGGTCCATCTTCGCAGGGTTGGCAGAGTGGGGGAAAACGGGGGAGATCAGCGGTTCGTCCGACCTCTATGCCATTCCCTTTGAGGAAGAAGTGCACGAGGCTTTCAAAACCTACCACGATGCGATACTGATCGTAAGCAAGGGCGAGAAGTCCGTCTCCAGCCGGGCCGGGCACGCTTTGATGGATGACACCCTCTATGCGGAAAACCGTTATCTGCAGGCCAGGCAGCGCCTGCACAACCTGCTCGGCCCCCTGCGCACCGGCGATGTGGAAGCCTTTGGCAAAATCCTGGAGGCCGAGGCTCTCACCCTGCATGCGCTGATGATGGCCTCGGACACGCCATACATCCTGCTCAAACCCAATACCCTGGTGCTGATCGACAAGGTTAGGGATTACAGGCAGTCAACAGGAAACCCTCTATACTTCAGCCTCGACGCCGGCCCCAACCTGCACCTGTTCTATCCGGACGCCATCAGAGCGCAGGCAGAAGAATTCATACAAAACGAGCTGCTGCCCTACTGCG
The DNA here is from genome assembly GCA_963169455.1 of Bacteroidota bacterium. Taxonomy (GTDB): domain Bacteria; phylum Bacteroidota; class Bacteroidia; order Chitinophagales; family Saprospiraceae; genus JACJYE01. The sequence goes on from CAUJDW010000110.1 coordinate 64,721, forward strand.
AAAATGGCCAATGGATCGCCGACCGCGTCGGGAAAGGGCCCTTACAACTATAGCACCCCATGAAAAAGCTGCTCACCATTCTGATCACTCTGGTTTTTGCCAAACTGGGCTGCACCCAGTCGCCGGCGGAACGGCCACAGGCAGACAACCCTGCCTTCGATAAAAAAATCGCCCAGACAATCCGCTTTACCGTCCCCACAATTGGCGTCAGGGAATTGAATGATATTCAGGATGAAGTTTATATCTTTGATACCCGGGAGCAGCAGGAATACGACATCAGCCATATCCAAGGAGCCCGCTATCTGGGATACGAAGATTTCAACGAGGCAAGGCTGGCCGGCATTCCCAAAGACGCCAGAATAGTCCTGTACTGCTCCATCGGCTACCGCAGCGAGAAAATTGGAGAGAAACTGATCAAAATGGGCTACTCCAATGTCAGCAACCTGTACGGCAGCATCTTTGAATGGGTCAACCAGGGGCTTCCGGTAGTCGGGACAGAAGGAAAACCTACCCGAAAAGTACATACCTACAATTCCAAATGGAGCCAATGGGTCGACCCCGAAAAAGCTGAAAAGGTTTGGTAACCGTTTTGGGGTACCAGCATATCATAACAAAACTATCTAATCACATGGATCTTTTTGCAAAACTGGCAGAAGATAGAGGGCCGCTGGGCAAGTGGTCGAAGATGGCGCATGGTTATTACATGTTTCCCAAACTGGAAGGGGAACTGGGCAGCCGCATGATGTTCCGGGGCAAGGAAAAGATAATCTGGAGCATCAATAACTACCTGGGCCTGGCCAACCATCCCGAAGTACGGAAGGTTGATGCGGAAGCTGCGTCGGAATGGGGCCTGGCTTACCCGATGGGCGCCCGCATGATGTCCGGAGAATCCAATTACCACGAACAACTGGAACGCGAACTGGCCGAATTCGTCGGCAAGGAAGACGCCATGCTGCTCAATTACGGCTACCAGGGCATCATGTCCATCATCGACGCCCTGCTTGGGCGCCATGATGTGGTCGTTTATGACAAAGACAATCACGCCTGTATCTACGACGGCGTGCGCATGCATATCGGCAAACGCCTCCCCTTCGAACACAACGATATCAACAGCTTTAAAAAGCAAATGGAAAAGGCCACTGCACTGGCGGAAGAAACCGGCGGCGGCATCCTGGTCATCACCGAAGGGGTATTCGGCATGCGGGGTGAGCAGGGCATCCTCAAGGAGATATGCGCGCTCAAAGGCCAGTACAACTTCCGGTTGCTGGTAGATGACGCCCACGGCTTCGGAACGCTGGGCGCAACCGGCGCCGGCGCTGGCGAAGAACAGGGCGTGCAGGACAAGATCGACCTCTACTTCAGCACCTTCGCCAAGTCGATGGCCAGCATCGGAGCATTCGTCGCCGGCGACAATAGCGTCATGGAGTACCTGCGCTATAACGTCCGCTCCCAGATTTTCGCCAAGTCATTGCCCATGCCCCTGGTAATCGGCAACCTGAAGCGCCTGCAATTGCTGCGCGAAAACCCGGGGCTGAAAGAAAAACTCTGGGAAAATGTGAACCTGCTGCAGGATGGCCTGCGCGCCAAAGGTTTCGACCTCGGCCTCACCAATACCTGCGTCACGCCCGTTTTTATGCACGGCTCCATAGAAGAGGCTATCGTACTGGTGCACGACCTGCGTGAAAACTACAATATCTTCTGTTCCATGGTTGTATATCCGGTCATACCCAAAGGTATGATCCTGCTGCGCCTGATCCCGACGGCTTCTCACACCAAAGAAGACATCGACATCACCGTCGCAGCCTTCAGCGAGGTGGCCGAGAAGCTGAAAGCCGGTGTTTACGCCAGGCAGGCGGAGACGGTCAAGCCGGAATAGCAGATATTCACTGGCTTTTTGCATGGAAAGCCCCGCTTCTTACGAGGCGGGGCTTTCCCATATCTGTGGCCAGCCGGGTAAAAAACCTCTATCCGGCTCGCAGAGACGGATGCAACCTCCACAGGCTCTGCCCCGCTTCGCTAATGCGCTTCGAGCCAGTTTTTCCCCACCCCCATCTCCACCAGGATCGGCACCTTCAGGCCAGGGATGGCGGTTTTCATCATCTCCCCGATGATCGGTTTGATGGTTTCCAGCTCGTCCTTGTGGGCGTCGAAAACCAGTTCGTCATGCACCTGAAGGATCATTTTAGACTGGAACCGGTGTTTTTCGAATTCCCGGTGGATATTGATCATAGCGATCTTGATCATATCCGCAGCGGTGCCCTGGATGGGGGTGTTGATGGCGTTGCGTTCGGCATGCCCGCGCACTACCCCGTTGCGGGAGTTGATGTCGCGCAGGTAGCGGCGGCGGCCCATCAGGGTTTTGACGTACCCCACTTTGCGGGCTTCTTCCACGGCTTTATCCATATAGGCTTTCAGGCCGGGATAGCGGCGGAAGTACTGTTCGATGAGTTCCTTCGCTTCGGTGCGTTTGATGTCCAGTTGAAGGGAGAGGTTGTGAGCCCCGGCGCCGTAAATGAGTGAAAAGTTGACCGTTTTGGCGCGGTAGCGCTGTTCTCGGGTCACCTCGTCGTAGGGAACATCAAAGACGCGGGCGGCGGTTGCGCGGTGAATGTCCTTGCCCGACTGAAAAGCCTCCAGCATGGCCTCGTCGCCGCTAATCTCGGCGATGATGCGCAGCTCGATCTGCGAGTAGTCGGCAGCCAGGATGAGGTGATCCTCGTCGCGGGGAATAAAAGCTTCGCGGACTTTGGCGCCTTCCGGCGTGCGGATAGGGATGTTCTGCAGGTTGGGGTTGTTGGAGCTCAGTCGCCCCGTAGCGGCCAGAGCCTGGTTGAAGGAACTGTGGATGCGCCCGGTTCGGGGGTTGACCAGCTTGGGCAGCGCATCGACGTAGGTCGATTTCAGTTTCACCAGCCCGCGGTGCTTCAGTATGTTTTCGATGACGGGATGTTCGTGCGCCAGCTCCGCCAGCTTCTCTTCATTGGTGGAATACTGCCCCGATTTGGTTTTGCCCCAGCGGTAGTCCAGGCCCATGCGTTCGAACAATACTTCCCCGACCTGCTTGGGCGAGGAAATGTTGAATTTGCCGCCGGCCTGTTCATAGATGGTTTTTTCCAATCCGGCGATCTCCGCATCCAGCTCTTTGGAATACGCATTCAGAAAACCGGCGTCGATCTTCACCCCGGCGTACTCCAGCTCTACCAGGGCTTTGACCAGGGGCGCCTCGATCTCATCGAACAGCTTCCGGAAGCCCTCCTGCTCCAGGCGGGGCGCCAGGTATTCCTTCAGTTGCAGGGTAACGTCGGCATCTTCGGCGGCGTATTCCTTGACATTTTCTACCGGCACTTCGCGCATCGTGATCTGTTCCCTGCCCTTTTTTCCGATGAGTTGTTCGATGGATACCGGTTGGTATTTCAGGTAGGTTTCCGACATGTAGTCCATGTTGTGCCTAAGCTCGGGTTCCAGCAGATAGTGGGCCAGCATGGTGTCGAAGTACTTGCCTTTAACAGCTATCCCGTACCATTTCAGGACGATGGCGTCGTATTTGATATTTTGCCCAACCTTTTCGATGGCTTCATTTTCGAAGAGGGTTTTGAATTCCTGCACGGCCTTGCGGGCTTCTTCCTGATCTTCAGGAATGGGTACGTAGTAAGCTTCATGGGGCTTGATGGAGAAGGACAGCCCCACCAGTTCCGCCTGTGTAGGGTCGATGTTGGTCGTTTCCGAGTCGAAGCAGAAGCTTTTTTGCGAGGAAAGCAGGGCGATCAGTTCCGCCCTCTTTTCGGGCGTGTCTATCAGGTGATAATGGTGAGGGGTATTTGAAATATTTTTATCGGCGACGGAATGCGCGGGTGGCGGTGGCGGAGCCAGGGGCGTGTGGCTTTCCTCCTCGCCAAAGAGGCTGCCCTGTTTGCCGGCGCCCGGCCGTGCGGCGGGGGCAGCGGCGGGCTCTTCGCCCTCTCCCAGTATTTCCCGGGCAAGCGAGCGGAACTCCAGTTCCCGGAAGATCTCCGCCAGTTTTTCCTTGTCGGGAGCTTCCAGCTCGAATTGTTTTTCATCGAACCGTATGGGCGCCTGGGTGTCGATAACCGCCAGTTTTTTGGATAGCAGGGCCTGTTCCGCAAATTCCTTCACCCGCTCCTGCTGTTTGCCTTTGAGTTCGTCCACATGTGCGATGAGCCCCTCTACCGAATCGTAGTCTTCCAGCAGCTTGGCCGCCGTTTTGGGCCCGATGCCCGGAACGCCGGGTATGTTGTCCACGCTGTCGCCCTGAAGCCCCAGCATATCGATCACCTGTTCGACGCGCCGGATGCCCCATTTGTCCAGCACTTCCTGTACGCCCCATATCTCGACGGCGTTGCCCTGCCGGGAGGGTTTGTAAAGCAGAATTTTATCGGTCACCAGCTGCCCGAAATCCTTATCGGGTGTGACCATGTAAACGGTATAGCCCTGTTCGGCCGCCTGCCGGGCCAGGGTGCCGATGACGTCATCCGCTTCGAAGCCATCTACCGTAACGACCGGAATTCTGAGCGCATTGATGATGGCCTCGATATAAGGGATGGCCACCGTGATGTCTTCCGGTTGTGCTTCGCGGTTCGCCTTGTATTCCTTGTAGAGCTCGTGGCGGAAGGTCGGCGTCGACAGGTCGAAGGAGACGGCAATGTGGGAGGGTTTCTGCGAGCTCATCAGATCCCAGAGGGTGCGCGTGAAGCCCATCACCGCAGAGGTGTTGACGCCTTTGGAATTGATGAGCGGCCGGCCGATGAACGCAAAATGCGCCCGGTAAACCAGAGCGTGCCCATCGAGCAGGAACAATCTCTTATCTTCTGGCATGGTTTGTCTGTTTATTGGCTGGTTTTTGGTTTCAGGTGATGCGGTTTTGCGGAGCCGTGCGATCGTACCCGGCTATTGCAGCGGAGTACGATCGCACATCATTCCATCTATTCTTCCACTATGGCTTCTTTCAGGATGAGGTTGACATCCTCGGTGGACAAGGCATTCCGCCTGCCTTCCTTGCTGGAGAGGTAGGAATAGATCGACGGAATGACGAAAAGCGTCAGCAGGGTGGCGAACAACAGCCCGCCGATTACCGCGATGCCCATGGAGACGCGGCTTTCCGAGCCGGCGCCCAGGGCCAGTGCGATAGGCAGGGTGCCCAGGATGGTCGACAAACTGGTCATCAGGATGGGCCGGAAGCGGGAAACGGCGGCGTCTTTGATGGCATCCATCCGGCTGAGGCCCTGCTCCTTGCGCTGGTTGGCAAATTCCACGATGAGGATGCCGTTTTTGGCCACCAGCCCGATGAGCATGATGATCCCGATCTGGCTGAAGATATTCAGGGTCTGGCCGAAGTACCATAACGACAGCACGGCGCCGGCCAGGGCCAGGGGCACGGTGAACATGATGATGAAGGGGTCGACGAAGCTCTCGAACTGCGCAGCCAGCACCAGATAGATGAGGATGATGGCCAGCGTAAAGGCGAAAACCAGGCTTGACGAGCTTTCCGCAAAGTCTTTTGACGGCCCTGCCAGCTCCGTGTAGAAACCGTCGCCGAGCACCCGCTGGGAGATGGCCTCCATGGCCTCTATACCGTCGCCGATAGTTTTGCCTTCCGCCAGGCCCGCAGAAACCGTGGCTGATACGAAGCGGTTGAAGCGGAAAAGCGTAGGGGGAGTCACCCTTTCTTCCAGTTTGACGAGGTTGTCCAGCTGGATCATCCTGCCTTCTTCACTGCGCACGTAGAGGGAGCGCACGTCGATGGGTTCGTTGCGGTCTTCGCGTTGAACCTGGCCGATGACCTGGTATTGCTTGCCGTTCATGATGAAGTATCCGAAGCGCTGGCCGCTGAGCCCCAGTTGCAGGGTCTGTGCAATGTCGAGCATGGAAACACCGAGGTCCCTTGCCTTTTGCCTGTCGATGGTAATGTTCAGCTCCGGCTTGTTGAATTTCAGGTCCACATCCACAAAGCGGAAAGTAGGGTCATTACTGGCTTCCTCGACGAAGCGGGGCAGAACTTCCTGGAGTTTGGCAAAGTTGGGCGCCTGGAGCACGAATTGTACGGGAAGGCCGGCCCGCCGGTTGCCGATGCTTTGTTCTTCGGCCAGGAAGGTGACAGCCCCGGTCAGTTTCTGCACTTTAGGCGTCATTTCATTCAGTATCTGTGTCTGGCTGCGCTCCCTGGTTTCGGGGTCCGTGAGGATGGCGAAGGCGAAGCCGGAGTTGACCGAAGTAGAGGCGCCAAAACCGGGCGAAGTGACCGACGTGACCCCTTCCCGCTCGGGAATTTCCTCCATCATGGTTTCCACCAGTTGATTCATATAGCCATCCATGTATTCGAAAGTAGCGCCTTCCGGTGCGCGCACGATAGCACGGATGCGGCTTCGGTCTTCCATCGGCGCCAGTTCCGAAGGCAGGCCCCTTCCGATGTAATAGATCATGAGCCCTGCCGCCACCATGATCAGCGGCCCGAGCCAGCGGGCTTTCATGAAGGCGTTCAGCGTGCTCCGGTAAATATTGGTAAGGCCTGCAAAAAAAGGCTCGGTCAGGCGATAGAACAAAGGCTGCCGTTCGCGGTGTTTGAGGATCTTGGCCGACAACATAGGCGTCAGCGTAAGGGCCACAAAGGAGGAAATGAGGACTGCGCCGGCGATCACTACCCCGAATTCGCGGAACAGGCGCCCTGTCAGGCCCTGCAGGAAGATGACCGGCATGAAAACGGCCACCAGCGCAACTGTCGTGGCGATTACGGCAAAGAAAATTTCTTTGGCCCCGACCAGGGCCGCCTGCAGCGGCTTCATGCCCGCTTCGATCTTGGCGTAAATGTTTTCGAGCACCACGATCGCGTCATCCACCACCAGCCCGATGGCCAGGACGATGCCCAGCAAGGTCAGCACGTTGATGGAAAAACCGGCGATGTACATGATGAAAAAGGAGCCGATCAGCGAAATGGGGATGGCCAGAACGGGAATGACCGTCGTCCGCCAGTCGCGCAGGAAAAGGAAAATGATGAGCACGACGAGCCCGAAGGCCAGATAAATGGTTTCGTTGACCTCTTTGATGGAGGCGCGGATGAACTGCGTGACGTCAAAGCCGATGCCCAGGCGAATATCCTCCGGCAGGTCTTTTTTTATCAGTTCCAGCCGGCGGTAGAACTCATCGGCGATCTCGATGTTGTTGGCGCCGGGTTGCGGGATGATGGCGTTGCCCACCATTGGTACGCCGTCGCGCTTGAGCACGGTGCGCAGGTTCTCCGGGCCCAGCTCGGCAGTTCCTACGTCGCGGAAGCGGACGATCCTGCCGGCTTCTTCCTTGAGGATGAGGTTGTTGAAATCTTCCGGGGTCACCAGCCGGCCCTGGGTGCGCACGGTAAGTTCCGTGGCGCTGCCCTCCACACTGCCCGACGGCAGCTCGATATTCTCGCGCCGGAGTGCGTTCTGCACATCCAGTGGGGTGAGGTTGTAAGCGGCCAGCTTATCGGGGTTGATCCACAGCCGCATCGCGTAGCGCTTCGACCCCCAGATGCGGATCTCACTGACCCCATTGATCGTCTGGAGGCGCTCCTTGAAAACGTTTTCAGCAATGCTGGTCAGCTCCAGCAAAGAGCGCTTATCGCTTTGTATATTCAGGAAAATGATGGGGTCCGAGTTGGCGTCGGCCTTGGAGACGATAGGCGGGTCGGCCTCTGGCGGCAATTGCCCGATGGTGCGCGACACCTTATCGCGCACGTCGTTGGCGGCAGTTTCCAGGTCGACTTCCAGGTTGAATTCCACCGTCAGGGTGCTCCGCCCATCGTTGCTGACGGAGGTGATGGACCGGATGCCGGCGATGCCGTTGACTGCTTCTTCCAGCGGTTCGGTGATCTGGGACTCGATAATGTCGGCGTTGGCGCCCACATAGTTGGTGGAAACGGTGATGATGGGCGGGTCAACGCTGGGATATTCCCGGATGCCGAGGTAGGTCAGCCCGATGAACCCGAACAGGACGATCGTGATGGACATGACCATCGACAGAACGGGGCGCTGTATACTGACGGAGGAAAGGCTCATGCTTTGAATTTGAAATCTAAAATCGCGAATCAGTTGAGTTTGGAGATAATGACCCCGGCGCCGGGGCGGGCCTGCAGTACGCCGGTCGTTATCACCGTATCGCCAGGCGCCAGGCCTTCGGTGACCTGGATGAGGGCTTCGCGGCGGATGCCGGTTTTAACTTCGGCGGCTTCTGCTTTTCCGTTGCGTACGACAAACACCTTCTGGCTGTTCAGTTCCGGTATAATGGCCTGGGTCGGTATCATGATGGTGTTGTCGAATTGCCGGAGGTTGACCGTTACCTTGGCGAATGCCCCGGGAAGGATGCTTCCATCGGGATTGGGGGCCGTGGCTTTCAGGCGAAGGGTGCGGGTTTCCGGGTCGACGTTGGGTTCTTTGGCCGTGACGATGGCATGGTAGGTGCGCTCCGAGCCGTCGAGTTTGAATTCCACCTTCGTTCCGCGCTCTATTTCCTGGGCGTATTTTTCGGGGACATCAAATTCGAGCTTGATCGGGTTGGTGCTTACCAGGCGCACGATTGGCGTGCCCGGAGCCAGATAGCTCCCCTCACTCGCCAGGCGCAGCCCCAGCCGCCCATCGAAGGGCGCCCGGATGATGCGTTTTTCCAGTTGTGCGTCGACCAGGGCAATATCGGCTTTGACTTTTTCCACCTCGGCGGCGGCCACTTCATATTCCTGGAGGCTGACCCCTTCCTTGTCGTAAAGGGCTTTCAGCCGCTCAGCGATTTTTTCGTTCAGCGCCTGCTGTACGGCCAGGCGTTTTCTTTCGGCCCGGAGTTCTTCCGTATCCAGCTCCACCAGGGAGGCCCCGCGTTTGACTTCCGTTCCTTCCCGGAACAATATCTTCCGGATTTTTCCCGGCACTTCGCTGGCCACCGACACCTCCTCATCCGGAGCAGTGGAGCCGCTCACTGAAATGGCGTCTTTCAGCACACTGGGCTGCGCCACAACTGCTTCTACAGTCAAGGCCGGAGCTCCGCCCTGAGGCGGCCCTGATGCAGCGGCGCTTTCCTGCGGCGCTTCCGGCTTTTTCATTCCCAGGATATCAGACTGGTACAGCACAAAAACAGCTGCCAGCAGGACGATGGCCAGAATGGAGACAATTCGGGTGTTTCTTTTGCTCATGAATGGTATGTTCTAGTCCGGTTTTAAAGGTAACTACTTTTCCGGCAGCGGAGTTTAATCATTGCTCACAAAAAGGGGTGAAATAAAAAACCCGGGCTGATGGCCCGGGTTTGCGATTGCCGTTCCGGTTGGCAGGAAACGGCAAAAGTGCTGTAACCGCTATGGATTTCCCGCCACGAGGAATGGCTGGTTATACCGTTTCCCATCCACGCCTTCCGCCTGCACGAGGTATAGGCCGCGGGGAAGGCCAGAGGTGTTGAGTTGCTGCGGCCATTCTGGCCAGGGGGTGTCCAGCAGGAGGGCGCCCCGGGCGTCGAAGAGCCGGAGGTGTTTTACGGGCAGCGGCCCCTGAAAATGCAAGCGGCACAGGCCCTGCGCCGGGTTGGGGAACAACAGGAAATGATATCCTTCAGCAGTTTCGCGTGTTCCGGTCAGGGGGTTGGACATCTCCATGCCCGGGTTTACGGCAGGCTCCACTGCGGCGGCTTTGCGAATGCGGATATATTCCAGCAGGGCATGAGCGCCCGGGAAGAAGGAGGACAGGCAGAAGTGGAAACCGTCCATCACATAATCCGTAATAATTCGTTCGTTGGAATTGGACTGGCCGTTGTCGAGGTTGGAAAATTCCGTCAGGCTGATATGCCCGTCTACGTTAATGGCCGCCTTTATGCGCAGGTTGTTCATCTGGTCTTTCGGCACCTTAACGCGGGGATAATCCGTATCGGTGGCGTATCCGTTTGTCATGGTATCCGACAAGTGTGCGACGATATCCATGGTGTCGGCAAAAAATGCGCCGCTGTTGTAGCGGAAGTAAATCCGCTCCAGTTCCTGGCTGGCGCTGGAGAACCCGATCGTGGAGCTGGTGCCGACGCTGGCGGCGCATTCCACATAAACAGGCCCTTCGAAGGAAGGCGCTGTGCGGGCGAATTTGAAACGCGGGCCGGAGACGTCGCCGGTGCTGGCGTAATCGAGGCGCCCGTTGGACTCTTCGAAGGTAGCGTATTCGCCCACGCTCTCCCACTTATCCGTGTCTATTACCCCGTCTTCAAAATCGTCGAAAAACAGGAAAGTAGCGTCTCCGTCGGCGGCGGGTGCGGCATTGGGGTTGCCGTAATAAACGCGGATGCTCGAAGAGGCGCCGGCCGCCAGGAAGGGTATTCTGGCCCAGATCACATTCTGGCTGCTGGTGGCGAGGCTGTCCATGAAGTAAGGCAGTTCGTTGCAGTCGTTGTCAACGAAACGCAGGTCGGCGCCGTCGGGCTGGAGCTTTCCCTGGCCTACGAGCAATCCTGTATTGGCCTCGAAGCGGATGGGGAAGTTTTCCAGGTTTTCGCTGCTTTGGGAATTGTCGATCTGGATGTTTCGGAAGTACTGCCAGCCGGGCAGGCAGTCCTGGGCATTGCCATGAAGCCAGTAAAAGAGGGCGGTAAAGAAAAGTGCAGCTTTTTTCATCTTGCCGGTTTTTGAAGTATAGAAAATTCAACCGTGCAAAGATGCTGCATGAGAAAGGCTGGCGCATCACCCTCCGGGGTGATATCATCGGGAGAGCAGGGCCCGCACCCTGGCGATTGCCTGCGGGCGGTTGGCCACATCGAGCTTGGCGAAGATGTTTTTGACATGGGTTTTGATGGTGTTCAGGCTAAGGTGGTGCGTTTCCGCCAGTTGCTGGTTGTCCCTTCCTTCATAGATACCTTTGAGCAACTCCAGTTCGCGGGGAGTAAGCCTTTCGGGGAGCCTGGTGTTCAGGGTTTCGAAATCACCGAAAGCCTGGCGGATAGCCTGTTGCCTGGCATGGTTGGACAGGGCGATTTCCAGGGTGGAATAGAGCCCTTTTACATCAAAAGGCTTGACGATATAACCCATGGGGTGGGTTTGCTTGGCGCGTTGCAGGGTGGCCTGGCCGGCGTAGGAAGTGAGGTAAACGAACGGTATGCCGTATCTGGCGTTAATCTCTTCCCCGAGTTGGATACCATCGGTGCTGTCGTGGAGGTTAATGTCCAGCAGAACGATGTCCGGTTTGTTCAGCGACAAGGCCTTTCGGGCATCCAGCGCCGTATGGGCCAGGGCGCATACTTCGTAGCCCACGTCCTCCAGGCAGGAGGCAATGTCCAGCGCAATGAGAGGGTCATCTTCGACGACCAGGACGCGCACGGTGGCCATTTCGGAACGATTTTCCTGTAAAATTAGGGTTTTTGGGAGAAATCAGGCTCTTTCCTGTTGGGGAATCAGCAGCCGCGTCAGGGTTCCCTCCCGGCTTTCAAAGTTCAATTCCCCACCGAGCTTACTGGCAAAGATATGGACCAGTTGCCTGCCGAAGGTGAAACTGCTCCCTCCTGCCTTGCCATCCATCCCAACGCCGTTATCCCCGACTTCCAGCAGCAATTGTTGGCCTGCGGCCTTCAGCTTAAGTATCACCTCCCCGCTGCGGCCGCCGGGGAAGGCGTATTTCAGCGCATTGGTGAGCAGTTCATTGATGATGAGGCCCAGTGGGATGAGCGTGTCCACGTCGAGCACCAGTTCGTCGATGTCCACCTTCAGTTGTACTTTTCCCGGGTTGATGTTGTAGGAAGCAAACAGGCTTTCGGTCAGCTTGGATAGGTAATCCCGCACGTTGACCCCCACCAGCTTGTCGTCCTGGTAGAGGTTTTGGTGGATGAGCGACATCGACAATATCCGGCTCTGGCCCTCGCGCAGGGCCTCCAGGGCGGACTCGTCTTCGACGTGCCGGGCCTGCAGGCGCAGCAGGCTGGAAATAACCTGGAGGTTGTTTTTGACCCGGTGGTGGATTTCTTTGAGCAGGATTTCCTTTTCTTCCAGGTTTGCTGCGATGAGCTTGTTTTTCTGTTCCAGTGCCCTCGCCGCCTTTTGCTTGAGCCGGTAGAGGAATAAAAGGCTGATGGCGATGGCCGCCAGCAGTACGGCGCCGATGGCGAAAGATGCCTTTTGCCGCTGGCTTTGCCGCAGGCGAAGCCCCTTCATTTCGTTTTCTGTGTTGAGCAGCCTTATTTCCCGGTCTTTTTTTTCCGATTCGTAGCGGGTGAGCATTTCCAGCATGGCCTGGTCTTTTTCCTGGTTGAAAATGCTGTCTTTCAAAACCACGAAGGCCTTGTATGTTTCCAGCGCCCGGCGGTAGTCGCCGGCCATTTCGTAGTACAGGCTGAGGGTTTCCATGGCCGATTTTTCTTCCTCCCCGGCCTGATGGGCTCTGGCTGTTTCGATCGCTTCATCGAGGTATGGCTTGGCCAGGGCGAGCCGGCCCTGAAGCAGATAGGCCTCCCCGAGATTCCGCTTGATGCCCCCGACAGTTCTGGGGTCGAAAGCAGGGTCGGTAATTTCGAGCGCCTGCAGCGCCAGCTCTATGGCTTTGTCAGGCTCTCCGCGCTTGATGTAGATGTTGCTCATGTTTTTCAGGGCGAAGCTCTGCGCCGTCGTGTCTTTCAGCCCGACAAACTGTTCGTAGGCTTTCTGGTAATAGGCCAGGGATTTTTCCAGGTTGCCATCGTAAAAATAGACGTTGGCGATATTGTTTGTGACATTGGCGATCCACAGGCGGTTGCCTTTTTGTTCAAAACAGTTCAGTGCTTTCTGGTAGTAAGACAGGGTCTCTTCATGTTTTTCCCGCAACTGGTAACTGGCTGCGATATTGTTGAAGAGAATGCCAATGTAAAGGGTATCGCGAAGTGCTTCGTATTGCTTGAGTGACTGCAGGTAATAGGCTATGGCCTGCGCTGTTTTCCCGCCGGTGTAGTAACACATGCCGATATAGTTCCTGGTTCGGGCCATTTCCTCGGGTATTCCCGTCTTCTGAGCCAGGGTATCCGCCTTCAGGGCGTAAGCCAGCGCCTTGTCGGTGTCGGCCCAGATGTTGGCCTGCACGAGTTTCCCCAGCAGGTTCAAGCGGGTAGTGTCGTCCGGCGCCCGGCGAAGCTCGAGCAGCAGGCTGTCTTCCAGCCTGGCATCCTGAGCAGGCAGTGCGCCGGGAAACAGGCTTGACAACAGTGCAATGGATATGCACCTGGAAAAAAAACGGGATAATCGCAGCAATTTCATGATGCAGGCCATTGAGAAAGCAATCCTGGAATCGGGGAAAAAACGATTGGAAAAATAACCTCAATAAGCGGGAAAACCAAGCGCCCGGCCTGTGGGCTGCATCCGGGTGTCAGATGCCGGCCCGCGTCCGGGAAATTTTCCGTAATTTTCCATGAAAGATAAAAAGCGAGCATTGGATAATGCCACTATACAAATGGAACAAAAATACCCGCCATGCTCAAACCGCTATTCTTTTCCGCAGCAGTAAGCCTGCTGTTTTTTTCCTGCAGCGAACAGCCCCTGGTGCAACGCATCGCAGAACTGCCCACCGGCAGTTCCAATGCTTTTTACCCCGGCAACCGGGCGCCATTAACCCCCACGCCCCTCTGCAAGTTACCCGTCGGCGCCATTCAACCCGAAGGTTGGATCAGGAAACAACTGGAGCTGTCGGCCAACGGCATGACGGGGAGGCTGGGGGAACTAAGCCAGTTTCTGGTAAAAGAAAACCACGCCTGGCTGGACCCCGCCGGCGAAGGCCACTCGCCCTGGGAAGAACTACCTTACTGGCTGCGCGGCTTCACCCACCTGGCCTATACCCTGAAGGACCCCGCCCTGATCCGGGAAGCCCGGCTGTGGATCGACGCAGCCATCGCCTCGCAGAGGGAAAACGGCTATTTCGGCACGGCAGCCAATTACGGCGGGCCAGATGTGGGGCGCATTCCCGACTTCTGGCCGAACATGATCATGATGGACGTGCTGCGCACCCATTACGAGGCTACCGGCGATGAGCGGGTGCCCGCCCTGCTCGCCCGCTATTTCAAGTGGCAGAATACCATTCCGGACAGCCTCTTCCTCAAATCCTACTGGCAGCACCACCGCGGCGGCGAAAACCTGGGCGCCGTGTACTGGCTCTACAACCATACCGGCGATACCGGCCTGCTGGCCCTGGCCGGGAAGATACACCGGAATACCGCCGATTACGTCAGCAGCATTCCCGGCTGGCATAACGTGAACTTCGCCCAGGCCTTCCGCGAGCCGGCTACCTGGGGCCAGCAAAGCGGCGACCCGCAGCACCTGGAAGCCACTTACCGCAACCTGAGGGAAATGGGAGAACTGTACGGCCAGGTTCCCGGCGGGCTGTGGTGCGGCGATGAGGACAGCACCCCGGCCTATACTGACCCCCGCCAGGCCATCGAAACCTGCGGCATCGTGGAGCTGATGCGCTCCTGTGAGGAATTGCTGGAGATAACCGGCGATGCCGCCTGGGCGGACCGCTGTGAGGAGGCCGCTTTCAATTCCCTGCCCGCCAGCCTGATGCCGGGCCTGAAAGCCCTGCGTTATATGACCTCTCCCAACATGGCGTTATCCGACCGCGCCAACAAATGCCCCGGCATCTACAACCCCGGCCCTATGATGAGCATGGACCCCTTCGACCACCGCTGCTGCCAGCACAACCACGGCCACGGCTGGCCCCTCTACGCCCAGCACCTCTGGATGGCCACCGCCGACAACGGCCTGGCTATGATAATGCCGGGCGCTTCCACCGTGACGGCCTGGGTGGGCGACAGCGCGCAGGCCCGCATCCGGGTGGATACGAAATACCCGTTTTCCGAAACCGTGGCGATTTCCTTTGAACTGGAGCAGGAAGTTGCCTTCCCTTTGTACCTGCGCATTCCGAACTGGTGCGCGGAACCGCAGCTGCAGCTCAATGGTAAATCCCTGAAAGTGGAGCCGGGCGAGGGCAGTTACCTGCGCCTGGAGCGCAACTGGCAGCCCGATGACCGGTTAACCTACACCCTCCCCATGGTTATTGAAGTAAAACGCTGGCCGAAAAACAAAAACGCCGCTTCCGTACAGCGCGGGCCGCTTACCTATTCCCTGCAGATTGGGGAACAATACGAACGCTTCGGCGGTACGGATGAATGGCCTGCCTACAACATCCGGCCTACCACCCCCTGGAACTACGGCCTGAGCAGGCCCGATGCCGGCAGCATCACGCTTGTTGAGCGCCCCTGGCCCGCCGATGGCCAGCCCTGGACGGCCGAAGGCAGCCCCATCGCGCTGCAAACCTTTGGCCGGCGCATCCCCAACTGGGGCCTGGACCGATACGGCCTCAGCGATACCCTTCAATCGAGCCCCATTCTTTCGGAAGAGCCGGAAGAGAGCCTGGCCCTCATCCCAATGGGCTGCGCCCGGCTGCGCATTTCGGCCTTCCCGATTACCGAGGCCGGCCCGGAGGCCCAGGCCTGGAAACCGCAGGAAGCCCTGAAGCCGGTGCAAACGTCCTATTATTTCCAGTCCGGCGCCGATCCGGGAACAGCGCCCGAAAGGATTGTAGCTATCGCCCCGGACTTGTCCATCCCCGCCTTCTGCTGGTGGCCGCACAAGGGCACGCAGGAATGGGTAATGGAGGAATTTCCCGAAGCCCGTATGGTGAGCGAGGTGCAGGTTTTCTGGTTCTACGTATGGGTGGATGAGGTGGATATGCCGGCAAGCTGGAAGGTGCAATACCGCACCGCCAACAGCCAGTGGGAGGATGTCAAAACCCTGCACCAGGACGAATTCCTCAAGCACGACTTCAACCGCACCCGCTTCGAGCCGGTGGAAACGACGGCCATCCGCGCGCTGGTGCAGCTGAAGCCGGGCAAGACGGCAGGGGTGATGGGGTGGCAGGTGAGGTAGGCTATGATGGGGCTTGGGGGATGGGTATATTGTTATATTGCTATATTGTTATATTGTTATATTGTTGAGGCTGTTCCGGAAAGTGTTTTACACGGAGATTCACGGAGAAGGCACATAGACTCGCAGAGGCGCCCCATTGATACCAGTGCTCCGTGCGACTCCGTGTCTCCTCTGTGTGGCTCCGTGTCAAAAAGCAGGGCTTCCCGGAGAGCCTCATATTTATATGGGGGTATCCTGGGTAAAACCATGGATTATCTCGAGGCTCCCCAACTTGTCCTCCCCATGGGGGGGGAGGTGCCCGTAGGACGGGGAATAAGCCAAAGAAACCTAAAAAACAAAAACCATGATCTCCACTTACCTCGACAGCGCCTTGCTCATCTTTCTCTACATGAACCTGTTCTTCCTCCTCGCCCTGTGGAAGGGGGACAACAGCATCGTGGACGTTGGCTGGGGGCCGGGCTTTGTGCTGGCGGCCTGGTGGATGCATGCTTATTACCCCCATCCTTTGAGCTGGCTGCCGGCGGTGCTGGTGAGCATCTGGGGCCTGCGGCTGGCGGGGTATATCGGGCGGCGCAAGGCGAAGCAGGGGAAAGAAGACTGGCGCTACGCAAAATGGCGCGAGGAGTGGGGAAAATGGGTGATTCCCCGCTCATACCTGCAGGTATTTCTGTTGCAGGGCTTCTTCATGTGGATCGTGGCGCTGCCGCTGATGCAGCGCCCGGCTGATGCAGGCATGGCCTGGCATCAATGGATCGGAATAGCGTTATGGCTACTGGGCTTTCTCTGGGAGGCCATTGCCGACTGGCAGTTGGCCCGGTTCAAAGCCCGGCCGGAAAACAAGGGGCAGCTCATGATGTCGGGCCTGTGGCGCCTGTCGCGCCATCCCAACTACTTCGGCGAGATCGTGCTGTGGTGGGGGCTGTGGCTGCTGATGCTGCCCTATGGGCTGTGGTATATCAGCCTCTTAAGCCCCATCACTGTCACCTGGCTGCTGTCACGCGTATCGGGCGTGCCGATGCTGGAGGGGAAGTACAAGGGCAACCCGGTTTACGAGGCTTATCAGAGGGAGACGCCGGCATTGGCGCCGGGGTTGGGAAAGTGGTGGAGGGGGAGGTAGGGCTGTTTCAGGTTTCAGGTTCCTGGCTACCCTGAACGCCAGGCAGGCTATGATCAATAGCTGGGGGCGGACAGGGATCGCGGAAAGTTGCATATAGTATTTACTTAGTTCCTAAAATTCTTCAATCACTAAACCCTCTACATTTTCAAAATGCTTGTCTTTGGTTAGTAAGGTGAGCTGGTGTTCCATGACGGTAGCCGCAATCCAAATATCATTCTCGGGAATAGGTTTACCTTTTGCGCGGAGCTGATCTTTGATCTGTCCATAAATCTTTGCAGTTGATTTGGTAATATCCAGGATATTGACCATCTCTTCAAGCTGCTTGATCTCCGATTCCCGCTTTGGAGTCTGGTTTGATTTTTTTGCGCCGTAGTGAAGCTCTCCTATGGTAATTACCGAGACACGTATTACGCTGAGCTTTTTGACTCTGGAGATTGCTTTTGCCTCACCCCTGAAAATATCGACGATGATGTTGGAATCCAGAAGATAATCACCATTCATCTTCATCAATTTTTCTTGACTCTGCAATTGCACTATCCCAAATCCTGGCTTCTTCTTCATCCATGATTCCGGCAAGGCTCAAAATAGCAGGCCCATTGTGGGTATCCTTTGTCGGCTTGCCGGCCTCTGCCTCAGTATTTTCTTCCCGGATATTCCTTAGAATCTCCTCCACGATTTTAAGCTGCTCTGACAAGCTTAAGCCTTTAACAAGTTTAAGAATATCATTACTAGTGCTTGAAGCCATGATTAAGGTTTCTTTGGTTTCCAAATATAACACAAAATGTGCATGCTTCGTTTCTAAAGATGCATTTAATGGCGTTTTCCCATAAGGGGAAAGGCATTGGGCTCGGGCTACAATAGCAAAATCCGGGTTGCCAGAACAGCCGTCCTTTCAAGCCTCCTCACTGCCGCTCCAGCATATCCGCAATTTTCAACAGGTTTTTCTTCCGCTGGGAAACACCACGGATGGAATTGGCCATGATGCGGATACAGGCGTTTTTTCAAGGGCCTGTCATATCCCCCCAAAGCACAAGTACTTCACCTCCATAAATTCCTCCAGCCCGTACTTCGAGCCTTCCCGTCCGATGCCGCTCTCCTTCACCCCGCCGAAGGGCGCCGCAGCCGTAGAGATCATGCCGGTGTTGATGCCCACCATGCCGTATTCCAGGGCTTCGGCCACCCGCCAAACCCGGCCTACATCGCGGCCGTAGAAATAGGCCGCCAGGCCGTATTGGGTGGCGTTGGCGGCGGTTATCACCTCCGCCTCGTCCCTAAAACGGTAAACCGGCGCGACCGGGCCGAAGATCTCTTCGTTCGTTAACTTCATGCTATCGTTGACATCGGCCAGTACGGTGGGTTGAAAAAAAGTGCCGCCCAGCTCGTGGCGCTGCCCGCCGGTAAGGGCCCGGGCGCCTTTCTCCACGGCGTCCAAAACCAGGTATTCCACCTTTTCCAGCGCAGCCTGATTGATGAGGGGGCCGATGTTGACGCCCGCTTCCAGTCCGGAGCCGACCCGTTGCCGCTCAACCGCTTTGGCCAGCTTTTCCACAAACTCATCATAGATGCTGTCCTGGGCGTACAGGCGGTTGGCGCACACGCAGGTCTGCCCGGCGTTGCGGTATTTGGAGGCGATGGCGCCGGCCACCGCGGCCTCGATGTCGGCATCGTCGAAAACGATGAAAGGGGCGTTGCCGCCCAGTTCCAGGGACAGCTTCTTGACAGTGCCGGCGCATTGCTCCATCAGCAGCTTGCCGACCTCGGTGGAGCCGGTAAAGGACAATTTCCGGACGATGGGGCTGGCCGTCAGTTCGCCGCCTACAGCGGCGGGATTACTGGTGGTGACGATATTCAGCACCCCGGGCGGGAAGCCCGCGCGCGCCGCCAGTTCCGCCAGGGCAAGAGCCGACAGCGGGGTGTCTTCCGCCGGTTTGATCACCACGGTGCAGCCGGCAGCCAGGGCGGGCGCCACTTTTCGGGTGATCATCGCATTGGGAAAATTCCAGGGGGTAATGGCCGCCACCACGCCGATGGGCTGTTTGATCACTACGATGCGTTTGTCGGCCCCGTGGCCGGGGATCACATCGCCGTATGCCCGTTTGGCTTCTTCGGCAAACCACTCCACGAAAGAAGCACCGTAAGCGATCTCGCCTTTGGCTTCCGCCAGGGGCTTGCCCTGTTCGGTAGTCAGTATTAGCGCCAGGTCGGGCACATTGGCCATCTGAAGTTCGTACCAGCGCCGAAGAATGGCCGAGCGCTCGCCTGCGGTTTTGGATCGCCAGGCCGGAAGTGCGGCATTGGCGGCTTCGATGGCAAGGCGGGCCTCCGCGGCGCCCATATCCGGAACTTCGGCGATGAGGGCGCCGTCGGCGGGGTTGTGAATGGGGTAGCTTTGCCCATTATCGGCCGCCGCCCATTGGCCGTTGATATAAGCCTGAGTGCGGAACAGGGAAGGGTCTTTTAAGGAAAGCATAGGTTGTGGTTTTCAGTACTATCCTTTTCTACAGATGGAAGTTAGGCAATGTTCGGATATTTTTCCGCCCGCCCACTCGTCGCACTCGTGTTCGGGTAAACCTTCCGCCTTTCCGTGCTTTGAAAGTTTGTTATCTTAGCCTTATGGAGATCACCGAAGTTTTTTACCCCACCATCCGGCGGGAATGGCGCAACTGGCTGGAAACCTATCACCGGGAAAAGCCGGAAGTCTGGGTGCGCACTTTCAGAAAAGCTGCCGGCAGGCCCTCCATTTCCTACGACGAGCTCGTAGAAGAATGCCTCTGTTTCGGCTGGATCGACGGGGTGGTAAAAAAGTACTGCCACGAAAGCGCGGTTCAGCGCATCACGCCCCGGAGGAAAAACAGCTTTTTATCGGAACTCAACCGCCAGCGGGTTTGGAAGCTGCAACGGCTCGGGCTGATGACGCCCGCCGGGCTGGCTCCCATCCAGGATCAGATCGGCTCACCCGATGACCCGCTGGAAATCCCGGACTGGGTGGAAGCTCAACTGCGGGAAGACCCGCAGGTGTGGGACAATTTCCAGCAGTTCTCCCATTTCTACCAGCGATTAAAAATCGGCTGGATCAGGGAATGCGGCCCGAGGCGGCAGGAGGAAGCTCAAAAGCGGCTGAACTACCTCATCAAAATGACGCGGCAAGGCAGGATGTATGGGACGGCGCCGCTGGGGGGCTAAAGCTGAAAGGTATAGGTATATTTCAGCACCACCGTCCGCGCGCTCGAAAAAGGCAAATGTGGGACTTCCCGCTCCCGGGCGCCGTTCAGCAGGTCGTTGTACACGATGTACAGGTCGTTCCCTTCCCGGGGGTTGAACCGCAGGCGGATGTTGCCCGCGTAGTTTTCCTCCAGGCTGTTGAACTGCAAAAAAGCGGCGATGGAGAACTTCGTGTCAAGCATATAAAGGGCTTTCAGGCGGGCGAGGTGGGTATTTAACTGTTGTGCTCTTTCGGAAAAATGGGCGTAGTTGTAGCCATAAAACCCGTCCAGTTCAAAATGCGAAGAAAGTTTCACGCGCGGGTTAAGGCTAATGGATAACAAATGGCCATCAAAAAACCGGCCGATGGCGTATCCCGCGAAGAACCCCGCCAGGCCGCCAAAAGGGGAATAGGCCATGCCGGTGAACTGGGTAAAATCGTAAGCCCCGGACGGTATGGACACCTCATCAGACAGCTCGAAGATGTCGGCCACGTACTCGTGGTCAAACAAAAGGGCAGCCTGTCCGCCCCAGCCTTTTTTGGTTTCAAATTGGATTCCTCCCGTTGCGATGCCCGACTCCGTCCGCCTCGATTCGTTGTTCTGCGCCCAAAGGCCGCGCAGGAAGGCCTGCACCCGCAGGAATCGGGACCTCTCCCCCATCAGCCAGCCATAGGCCAGCCGGGGTTCGAGGCTGGTATAATTCTCCCTCAGTTCAAAGCCCATAGCGGGCACATAGCTCTTTCCAGCCCGGGAAAAGCTCACATTGTAATTAAAGCCGTCGTAGCGGCGGCGCTCCCAGTTCAGGTATATCCTGGCCGGATCGAGGGAAAACAACTGGTTGGCCTTCCCATTTTCAAAACTCTGCGCCCACCTGGCCGTGATGTATTCATCGCCGAATGCCCGGATAATGCCATCCACGCCGTAGGCCGTATTGTAATTTCCTTCGAAGTCCATGCGGTTGAGAAAGATGCCCCCCAGGTAGGTATTTTCATTCCACATCTGCCGGCGCATGCGGAGCAGCCCGAAATTTTCCGAATTCAGGCTGTCCGAAGCCTGCGTCTGCATATCGAGGAAGCCCAGGTCGAACTTTCCAGCCCGCCCTACGAGCCGGGCGCCGCCGAATATCCGGACCGGTCCGCCGTCTTCATCGATGCCGATCTTTCTGCTGTAGAACAGGCGGTTGAAATTGTCGAAACTGAAATCAAAAATGCTGGCCCGTTCCTGGAAGAAAAGGCGTTTTTCCGGGAAAAATAAATCGAAACGGGTGAGGTTCACCTGCTGGTCGTCGGCTTCCACCTGTGCAAAATCGGTATTGGCGGTCAGGTCCATGGTCAGGTTGCTGGTGATGCTGTACTTCAGGTCCAGGCCGGCCTCTAAGGTTGGCGCGCTTTCTCTGAGGTACTCCGTTTCGTCTTCGTTCAGTTCAAAGTTTTGCCGGAAGCCGCCCAAGAGGTAGGGAGCGATGTACATAGGCCTGCTGCTGCGCACCCCCTCGAAGCGGAATTCCTGGGCCTGTGAGGGTTTCCATCCGCTCATGGAACCCCAGTTCAAAGGGATCAGCGGGAAAATATCCACTTCATTCTTGGCGGCGATGTACCACCAGGAGATAATGCCCATCACCACTGCGCCGTCCTTTTCCTGAAAACGCAGGCTGCTCCAGGGAATGCGCATCTCTGCAAACCAGCCTTCGCCGGAATAGGTGGCGGCAGCATCCCAGAAGGTATTCCAGTCTATACTCATGTTCTCTTCCATCTGGGCGTCATTCCAGACTACTCCATCCCAGCGCAGGCCGGTGGGCGTTGTAAAAAAGGCCATGGCATTTTCCTTGTCGAGATAGCTGTCGACGATGATCCCGAAATAATCGGTGGTGCCGTCAAAGGCGTCGCGCTTGTAAGTGGTGGGCCGCAGGTAGGACGGGTCGCTCAGCCACAGCCGGCCGCCCAGGTAGAGGTAATCATCATCATAGGCCAGCAGCACTTCAGCCCGTTCAGAAGGGGCGGCGCCAAACTGAGGGTTCTGCATTTTGTATGGAAGCGGGGGAACTTTCTCCCAGGCGCTTTCATTTAATATCCCGTCCAGTGTAACGGGGCCCTGAATCCGGCAGGCGGTCATGACGGTTTGGGAAATCAGCGGATTTGCCCACAGCAGCGCAGGTAAAATAAAGCGGCAGGGATGCTTCATGGTTTAAGGGCGGGTTTGGGTGACTGAATGTGAAAATTACGATTTCTACGGCCGATTTACACTAAATTAGCGCCCTCTTTTGCGCTATTCAATTCAAAGTAATGTGGAATGAAGTCAGGCAGACCTTGCGCCTGGGATGGCCGATCATCCTGGGCAACCTCACGCAGATGCTGCTTGGCATCATCGACACGGCCATGGTGGGCGCCATCCACAGCAGCCAGCTGGCGGCGGCCTCTTTTGTCAACAACCTGATCACCATTCCATTCATCCTGGGCATCGGGCTGACCATGGCCATCTCGCCCCTGGTGGCCAACGCCATGGGAGAAGGCGACCGGGACAAGCCGCTGCGCATCATGTACAACGGGCTTTGGATAGTGGGCGTCGTATCGCTGCTGATGGCAATAGCCATACACCTGGGTTCCGGCATCGCCTATCACATGGGGCAGGACCTCATCGTTGCGGAGCTGTCCACGAATTACCTCATCTGGATGGGCTGGGGCATGGTGCCCATGGTATTGTTTATCGGCATGAAACAGTTTGCCGATGGCTTGGGTAAACCGCAGGCTCCTATGTATATTGCCCTGGCCTCCCTGCCGCTGAACGTCATTCTCAACTACATGTTCATCTTCGGGAAGTGGGGCGCGCCGCGGCTGGAACTGGAAGGCGCCGGCATCGGCACGGTGCTGACGCGGGTTGTGATCATGATTGCCATGGCGTTGCTCATCTTCCGCGGGCGGGGATTTGCGCCCTATCGCGAGCATTTGCGGGAGCAATTGCGGCTGCGGGCAGGCCGCCTGCGCGATGTGATCCGCATCGGCATACCCTCGGCCCTGCAGTACGGCATGGAAGCCGGCTCCTTCTCCGTGTCGGGCATTATGGCGGGTTGGCTGGGTTACATCCAGCAGGCGGCGCACCAGATCGCACTAGGGCTTGCCTCGGTCACCTTTATGGTATCGCTCGGGATCAGCGTGGCCGGCAGCATACGGGTGGCTTTCGCGCATGGGAAAAGGGACTGGGCCGTGGCCCATCACATTGGGAAAACCACCCTGTTCATGGCGGCGGCTTACGGGGTGTTTTGCGCCCTTCTTTTCATTCTTGGGCGCCACCATTTGCCGTTGCTGTTCAACGATGAGGCCAAAGTGCTGGCCTACTCCGCCACCCTGCTGTTGCTGGCGGCCGTTTTCCAGATATCCGACTCGGTTCAGGCCGTCGGCGTGGGCTTGCTGCGCGGCATCCAGGATGTGCGCGTGCCCACCTTTTTGGTGGGGCTGGCCTACTGGGCCATCGGCATACCCATCGGGTATTGGCTGGCCTTTGGGGCCGGGCTGGAAGTGGCGGGCATCTGGGTGGGCTTCGTAGCCGGGCTCAGCGCCAGCGCGCTGCTGCTGTCTCTGCGGTTTATGAAGCTGACGAGGGTGCAGGAAAAATAAACCAAAAAAACTGCCATGAGAGATCTATCGGCTCTGCTCAACGAATACTGCGAAGCCCACACAAGCCCGCAGGCGCCCACGCTCTACGAACTGGAGCGGGAGACGCACCTGAAAACCCTGGCGCCCCAGATGCTTTCCGGGCATCTGCAGGGGCAAATGCTGGCTTTTCTCAGCAAGATACACCGCCCGAAGCTGATCCTGGAGATCGGCGCCTTCACGGGCTATAGCGCCATCTGCCTGGCCCAGGGGCTGCAGGCAGGGGGGCTGTTGCACACCATCGAAGCCAATGCGGAGCTGGAATACCTCATCCGCAAATACATCGCCCTGGCCGGCCTGGAGCAGCGCATCGTATTGCACATCGGCGATGCGCTGGAGGTCATCCCAGAGTTGGAAGGGCGCTTCGATATGGTGTTCATCGATGCCGGCAAGCAGGATTACAGCCGCTATTACAACATGCTGATTGGCAGGATGAACCCCGGCGGGCTGATCCTCGCCGACAACGTGCTGTGGAGCGGCAAGGTGATCGCCGGTGACAGAGAAGAGGATCCCGACGCCATCAGCCTGCACCGGTTCAATGAAATGGTTCAGCAGGACCCCCGGGTGGAGAACATCATGCTGCCCATACGCGACGGGCTGCTGATCGCGCGGAAACTGGAAACGGAGGGCGGTATATCCGGCAATCATTAGCGTTTCGTTCAGATGGATCAGCAGGCCACATACCGCGAATTTTGCAACCACATGCCCGGGCTGCCCGTCTTTGCGCAGCCCTGGCACCTCGACGCCGTTTGCGAAGGCGGCCAGTGGGATGCAGCCATCGCGCGCCCTGGCGAAGAAGTGGTGGGCGCAATGCCCTACTTCCTCAAGCGGAAGGGCCCGTTTCGCTACCTGACGATGCCCCATTTCACCAAACACCTGGGGCCCTTCCTGCTGCCGGAATTCCGGCAACTCAAGTTCGAGCACAAATTTTATGCAGAGCTGATCCGCCGGCTGCCGCCGGTGCATGCCATTCAGCAGGACTTCCACCCCGGCGCCACCAACTGGCTGCCTTTCTACTGGCAGGGATTCCGGCAAAGCACGCGTTATACGTACCGGATAGAGTTGTCGGAAGGGCTTGAAAAAGTTGCCGAAGGCTTCAACCGAAACATCCGCCGCAACCTGCATAAAGCGGAACAGGAATTGCAGGTGCATTCCAGGCTGAGCCCGGAGCAGTTTTACGAGATCAACAAAAAGAGCTTTGCCCGCCAGGGCATTCCCGTTCCTTACTCCCGGAGCCACTTCCTCCGCCACGACGACGCCCTGGCCGCCCATCAGGCGCGCCGGATATTCTGCGCCGAAGATGGCCGGGGCAACATCCATTCGGCTGCCTATCTCATCTGGGACAGCCAGGCCAGCTACTACCACCTCTCCGGCGATGCGCCCGAATGGCGGCAAAGCGGGGGCGGCATCCTGCTCGTCAGGGAGGCCATTCGATATACTTATGAGGTGCTGGGGCTTCCGGTTTTTGATTTCGAAGGCAGCATGATGCCCCAGGTGGAAGCCATCCGCCGGCAATTCGGCGCCCGGCAGATTCCCTACTTCAGGGTCTGGAAATACAACTCGCAACTGTTCCGCCTGTTGGAGTGGGCGAGGGGAAGAGAGCGGTAGAGGTGGGTTGTCCCTGTTTCTGCCTACCCTCCGTAACGCTGATACACCCTGTCGATAGCGCGGGCGAGGGCGTGGTCTTTTTCCGTCACCACATTGCCCGCGTCGTGGGTGCTGAGTTCGATGGTGACCCGGTTGTACACGTTGTGCCAGCTGGGGTGGTGGTTCATTTTTTCGGCATGGAAGGCCACCTCCGTCATAAAGCTGAATGCCTCGGCGAAATCCCGGAAAAGGAAGGTGGCTTTGAGCTGGTTATTCTCTTCTTTCCACATGAGGATGGGTTTAAGGGCGTAGTCAAATATCATCTATCGGGCAAAACGCGGGGCTGTCCGTCTTTTCCTACAACAATTCGTAGATATCCGGTTCCTTCGGCCCTTGCCCTTCCCCTTTGTAGTCAAAGCTCCAGTCGTACTCATGGAGTTGGCTCAGGGCTGCTTTAAGCAGGTTGATGCAATGGCGGATATCCCCCTTGTGCGCCATTTCGATAGTCTGGTGGATGTGGCGCAGCGGGATGGAGATGGCCCCGGCGATAGCGCCCTTTTTGCCGTGGCGCTGCACGCCAGCCGTATCGGTGCCGCCGGCCGGGAGGATTTCCGGTTGCCAGGGGATGTTGTGTTGATTAGCCAGCTTTTTCAGATAGTTGACCATTCGGTAGTCCGAAATGACGGTGCCGTCCATGATTTTGATAGCCGCGCCTTTGCCCAGGCGGGTGACGTACTCGTGAGATTGAGCGCCCGGCACGTCAAAGGCGATGGTCACGTCGAGGCCGAAGCCGAAATCGGGGTCGATGAGGTGGGCGGAGGAAATAGCGCCCCGCAGGCCCACTTCTTCCTGTACGGTGAATACCCCGTAGATGTCGTAGGGCACTTCGGCTCCTTTCAGCTCGCGGAAGGCTTCCAGGAGGATGAACACCGATACTCTGTTGTCGATGGATTTGCTGTTCACGCATTCGCCCATTTCGATGAGGCGGCGCTCGCGGGTGATGGGGTCGCCGATGGTTACGAGCTGTTCCACTTCCTTTTTCGGCATGCCCAGGTCGATGAAATATTCGCCGATGGGCACCTGTTTGGTGCGCTCTTCCTGTTTCATCAGGTGGATGGGTTTGGACCCCATGACCCCGATGACGTCCCTGCGGCCGTGCACGATGACGCGCTGCGAGGTCAGGGTTTTGGGGTCAAAACCGCCGAGCGGGTGGAAGCGGAGGAACCCCTCTTCATCGATATGGGTGACGATGAAGCCGATCTCGTCCATGTGGGCGGCCACCATCACCCGCTTCGGGGCCCTGCCCTTTTTCAGGGCGATGACGTTGCCCATGGCATCCACGCTGACTTCATCGACGAGCGGGGTGACTTCCTTCAGCACGAGTTCGCGCACGCGCTGCTCGAAACCCGGGGCGCCCGGCGTTTCGCAAATTGTTTTAAGTAGCTCTACATTGATCATCGAAGCATTCTGGTTTTTGGTTCCGGGGGCTGAACGGGACGAAAATACAAATTATAGCGAAACTAAGTTTACATACGGCCCCCGCGTTGTACTTTTGCCAGTACTGTGTTCAAAAAACAAGCAACCATTTGTCGCTCCTTAAAAAACTGGCCGGCGAAACCGCCATATACGGCACCAGCAGCATACTCAGCCGCCTGCTGCACTACGTCATTTTAACGCCCTACTTCACGCGGGTTTTCGGACAAGGCGAGTACGGCGTGGTGTCGGACATGTACACCTGGGCGGCCCTGTTGCTGGTGTTGTTCACCTACCGCATGGAGACGGCCTTCTTCCGCTATGGCAGCCGGGAGGAAGATATGGAGAAGAGTTTTTCCACGGCTTCCCTTTCCCTGCTTGCGTCCACCATCGTCCTGGCTGCCCTTTTTGTCCTGGCTTCCCAACCCATTGCGGCCTGGCTGAAGTACCCGGAGCATCCCGAATACGTCATCTGGTTTGCCTTCATTATCGGGCTGGATGCGTTGTCGGCCATACCTTTTGCCCGCCTCCGGCTGGAGAACCGCCCTGTCCGCTTTGCCATCATCAAAACGCTAAACATCCTCATCAATATTTTCTTCATCTTTCTCTTCCTGGAGGTGGGCCCCTGGCTGATCGGCCAGGGCTGGGAAGGGCTTGAGGCCCTCTACCGGTGGGAAACCCGCATCACTTACGTGTTCATTGCCAACTGCATGGCCAGCGCCGCCGTTCTGATGATGCTCCTTCCCCTTTTCCGGAAGATGAAGCTCGAATTCGACCCGGCCCTCTGGCGCCGGATGCTGGCCTATGCCGCCCCTTTGGTCATCGTGGGCGTAGCCGGGGTTATCAACCAGCTTATCGGCATTCCTATGATCAAAGAACTCGCCTCGGACGACCTCGAGGCCAATATCCGGATGATGGGGGTGTACAGCGCCGCCACCAAGATCGCGGTGCTGATGAACCTCTTCACCCAGGCCTTCAACTATGCAGCCGAGCCTTTCTTTTTCAAAAATGCCGGGCGCGCCGACAAGGACAAGGTGTACGCCCAGGTGGGGCAGGCTTTCGCCCTGGCAGGCAGCCTGGTTTTCATCGGCATCATGCTCTACCTCGACCTGATCCAGTATTTCCTGGGGCGCGATTTCCGGGAGGGGCTGGGGGTAGTGCCCCTGCTGCTGCTGTCGTACATCTTTCTGGGCCTGTATTACAACTTTTCCATCTGGTTCAAACTCGCCGACCGCACCGCCATTGGCGGCTGGATCGCCACCGGCGGCTCTGCGATCACCATTGGGCTCAATATCTGGCTCATACCAACCACCGGCTACTACGGCCCGGGCTGGGCCGCCCTGGCCTGCTACCTCTTTATGGCTCTGGCCAGTTACTGGACGGGCCAAAAGTACTACCCCATCCCTTACCCTATGGGCCGCATCATGGCCTATATAGGCTCCGCCCTGGCCATCTATGGCCTCAGCCTTTGGCTTGACAAGCTGCTGCAGCCCGGCCTTGCGGCGGCCATGTCTCTCCATACGGCCCTGCTGGGGTTATGGCTATTGGGCATATTGGGGATAGAACGGCGGCAGGTGCGAAACTTGTTTCTGAAGAGGGGATAGGAAAAATTGGAGCGGCTTATTCTTTTGGCGCGCTATGGAAGGCGGCGATAAAAACCGTGAGCACCCGCATAGGGAGGGGAACGCCTTCGTCGAGTTCATCCATGATGGCCCAGTCGCGGGGGTCGCCCTGCCATTGGGTGTACATCCCGAACTCCCCGGCATTGGAGCTGCGCACCTCCCATTCGTCGAAAGTATTGCCGTAGCGGCAGCTCAGGGTGAGTTGCCGGCGGCCGTCGGTGATGCGCCATTCACGGAAGTTGCCGTTCCAGACGGTGCGGGCGCTGACAATGGCGTTGTCGCCGCGGGCTTCCCATTCATTGGGGTTGTCGCCCCATTTCAGGCGGATATTGCCCGTGGATTCGCCGAGGCGGTATTCCCATTCCGTCCAGTTGTCCTGGCCCTGCCAGCGCTGGCGCAGCTCGCCGTCCTGCCCTTCCGTATCCGTGTACAGTATCCATTCGCTGAAGCTGTCGTTCCAGCGGGTGGCCAGCCCGGTGAGGTGCTGGGCCTTTGCGCCTGTGGCTGACAGGAGCAGCATGAGCAGGATGGATGAAAAGTGTTTCATGAATGAGACAGGGGATACGGGAAGCTGGCTGGATTCGGTTCGGCATAAAGCACTTCGGGCATGGCAGGCTGCAAACCTCGGCCCCGGAGTTCATGGCTCAGAACGGCAGGTCATCATCCGCAGCGTATCCGGGCTCGTCGCCGGAGGAGGGGAAGGAAGCATCGCCGGTTTCGGCCGGAGGGGCGACTGCGGCCTGGGCGCTCACTTTTTCCAGGCGCCAGGCATTGAGGTTGGTAAAATATTTGCCCTGCCACTCGCGGCCGCGCAGGTCGAAGTGGACTTTGATGGGTTCTCCTTCTTCGAAAGGGTCGAGCAGGGAGCAGCGGTCCTGCACAAGCTGGAACTTGACGAATTGGGGGTAATTGCCGCTCATGACCTCGATGACAAACTCCCGCGCCTGGAAGGTGCCGGTTTTGTTCTCGGTGTCGTATTTTTTGATCAACTTTCCTTCAACTTCAAAAGACATAAGCTTGGTTTATTTTTTTATGGCGAAAGGTTTCCAAAAATACAAAAAGGCCCCGTAAACAGAAAGAGGCGCGGCATTAAATGCGTTAATTTCGACTTCCTGTTAACCGAATGGGTGATTTCAGGGGCGCCGGGCGAGCGGTTAGTAGGGCCATTCCGGGCAGAGCGATTCGTCTTCAACCGGTTCTTCCTTCAGCAGTTCCTGGCACTCTTCCGTGTCCATGAGCTGGTGAATGTCAGTCGGCATCTTGCAGATAACGGCCTTGTGGCCTCTGACGGCGATGGGCGACTTGATGAGGTGCGGATTGTGGCGCAGGATGTGAATCCAGCCCTCCTCGTCAAAGTCGCGGCCCTTGATGTTTTCCTGGTAGTAGGGGTCGGATTTGTCAAGCAGTTCCTTCGGATGCACCTTGAGCGATTTGAGAATCTCTTCCCAGCAGGTGTCATTCAGCGGAGCCTTGTCATAGGAATAGGCTTCGACGTAGGGCGCGAGGCTCTGGGCATGCGCAACGGCCATCCGGTGGCTTCTGATTTCCGGATTGTAGAAAATCCTGATTTCGCGAACGTTAGCTTTCATGTGTAAAGCTTTTATTTCACTATATAATTTACAAAAAAAACCGAATAAAAAACAAGCCCTGGGGTATGAAATCCGGAATTTGTAAAAACTGTGTTATGCCTGGGCGTAGATGGCGAATTTTTCCAAATAATATTCTTCGGCGAAGAATTCAGGCAGGGGGAATATTTCGGTATATGAACCCCTGGGCAGGGCTTTGATTTCGGCTTTCACATCGCCGCCTTTGAGGGCGATCAAGCCATTGGGCAGGGCGTGTTGCTGCTTTTGTTTGATGAGGGGAAAGCTCCAGCCCACCAGTTTGTCGAGGCTGGCCACGGCTCGGCTGACGACGAAGTCGAAGCGCTGCTTCACCTCTTCGGCGCGGATATGCCGGGCCTGCACATTGGCCAGGCCAATAGCGCGGCTGACTTCCTCGACCACCAGAATTTTCTTCCGCGTGCTGTCGATAAGCGTGAAGTGGGTTTGAGGAAAGAGGATGGCCAGCGGGATGCCCGGCAGCCCGCCGCCGGTGCCCAGGTCGAGGATCTCTGCTCCCGCCTTGAATTTTATCACTTTGGCGATGGCCATGGAATGCAGGATATGGTGGGCGTACAGGTTGTCGATATCCTTGCGGGAAATGACGTTGATCTTTTCGTTCCACTCCCGGTATAGCGGTTCCAACTGGGCCAGTTGGGCCAACTGGTTCTCCGTCAGCCCCGGGAAATATTTGAGGATGATCTCCATGGGCTCTAGTCGATTTCGAATGCTTTCCAGACGGGGTCGGCGGCCGGGACGGGCGCTGTTATCTCCTCCCATTCGCCGGACACGGGGTGGCGGAAGCGCAGTTTCCAGGCATGCAGGTGGATGGACCTGTCCGGGTTGCCCCGGCGGAAGCCGTACTTCACATCGCCCTTGATGGGGCAACCGATAGCTGCGAGCTGGGCCCGTATCTGGTGGTGGCGCCCGCTCAGCAGCCGCACTTCCAGCAGGTGGTATCGGTCGATGCTGCGCAGGTAGCGGTACGACAGCTCCGCCAGTTGCGAGCCGGGCTTTTCCTCATCGAGGGCTACCGAGCGGTTCAGGCGGGCGTTTTTGACTATATAGTGGCGAAGCAGCCCTTCTTCGGCTTCAGGCTTGCTGCCGACGACGGCCAGGTAAACCTTTTCCACCTCGCGGCCCTGGAACTGCTCGCTCAGCCTGGCCTGAGCGCCGGGGGCCTTTGCGAACAGGGTGATCCCGCTGGCCGGCCGGTCGAGCCGGTGAATGAGGTACAGCTTGCAGCGGGTGTAAATTTCACCCAGCCCGAGCAGTGGTTTATCGCCCGTTTTGTCGGCCTGTACCGGCACCCCCGCCGGCTTGTTAAAAGCGATGAGCTGGTTGTTTTTGTACAAAACCAGGCTGCCTATCTGAAAAGCGTGTTCCATATTCAATCCAGCTCTTCGTAATCGATGTATTCTTCCTTGTCGGGCTTCTTTTCCTGCCGCGGCGGCTCCTCCGGGCGTATCCGTTCCTGCCGGTTTTCCCTGCCCCTGTTCAGCGCGGCCGGCGAGAAGAGGAAACGATAGAGCAGGTAGATGATCAAAACGGTGAAGATCAGTTTCATAAGTCAGGCATTTAGTATCCAGGCCAAAGGGGTTCGGGTTAGCTGCATAGTACACAAATAGCGGTTCAAACTGCAATTATCGGGAATCTTTTTTCCAAAAAGCAACAGAAAGCCCACCGGGCCGCTGGCAGTAGCAATAATTTTTTACTTTTGCAGTTCACGGCTTGGAAGCGCCCTGCGCAATTGATTCACAAGGTGTTGAAGGGCCTCCAACCTTAGTTTAACAATCGGAATACTCAATGGGATCAACGAAACGCTTACACACCATTGCCGGCTGGCTGGTTTTCGCCATCGCGCTTGTGGTTTATTACTTCTCGGTAGAGCCTACGGGCAGCCTGTGGGACTGCGGAGAATTCATTCTCGGAGCCTACAAGCTTCAGGTGGTGCACCCCCCCGGCGCGCCCTTGTTCATGATCATCGGGCGCGTGTTCACGGCAGTGGCCGAGATTTTTTCGGACAACCCCTCGGACATAGCCCTGGCCGTCAACCTCATGTCGGCCATTTGTACGGCCTTCGCCGCCATGTTTATCTGCTGGACGACGATCATACTCAGCGAAATGGCGCTCGTGGGCCGCGATGGCCAGCTCGACAGCGCCCAGGCCATCGCCACCACCGGCGCCGGGCTGGTTGCCGGCTTGTCGACCGCCTTCGCTTCTTCCGTCTGGTTCTCGGCCGTTGAAGGGGAAGTGTACGCCATGTCCACCTTTTTCACCACCCTGACCCTCTGGTCCATGATGAAGTGGTACCGCCTGCCCGACACGCAGCAGGCCGACCGCTGGTTGCTGTTCGCCGTTTATGCCGCCGGCCTGTCCATCGGGGTGCACCTGTTGAGTATCCTCACCTTCCCCGCCCTGGCCCTGTTTTATTATTTTAAAAAATACCACAAGCACAACTGGAACGGCATTATTCTCGCGGCCATTGCCGGAGTAGCGGCCATCGTGGGCATCCAGATGTTTATCATCGTGGGGATTCCCCGGCTGTGGGTGGGC
This sequence comes from Bacteroidota bacterium, assembly GCA_963169455.1. Lineage (GTDB taxonomy): Bacteria > Bacteroidota > Bacteroidia > Chitinophagales > Saprospiraceae > JACJYE01. The sequence continues at coordinate 97,407 of CAUJDW010000110.1, forward strand.
ATGGAACTGCTCATGGTCAACGGCCTGGGAATGCCCTTCCATTCCGGCCTGATACCCACGCTGCTGATCGTGGGCGCTGTTATTTTCTTTGGGCTGCGCTACGCCCATAAGACGGGCAACCTTGCCCTGCAGCACCTGATACTGGGCGCTACCCTGGTCGCCATCGGCTTTTCCACCATCGGCGTCATTGTCGTGCGCGCCAATGCACACCCGCCCATCAACATGAACGCCCCGAGCGACGCCATGCGCCTGCTCCCCTACCTCAACCGCGAACAGTACGGCGAACGCGCCCTGCTGCGCGGGCCGCACTTCGACGCCAAACCGATCGAAACCGAAACCAAGGACCGCTACGGCCGCGTTGGCGACCGCTACGAAATTGTGGACCAGAAAATTTCCTATGTGTACCGCAATTCCGACAAGATGTTATTCCCCCGCATGGGCGATTATACGCAGGGGCGCCCGGCCCTCTACAAGCGCTGGATGGGCCTGAACCCCAGTGCCCCCCTGCCTGCCGGCAGGCCCAACCAACTGGACAACATCCAGTTCCTCTTCAGCTACCAGCTCGGCTGGATGTACTGGCGCTACTTTATGTGGAACTTTGCCGGCCGACAGAACGGCGACCAGGGCTTCTACCCCTGGGATAAGGCTTCAGGGCACTGGATTTCCGGCATTTCTTTCCTCGATAACCTCCGGCTTCCCGGGCAGAGCTACCTGCCGGATACCATGAAGAATAACAAGGCGCGCAACAAGTATTTCCTGCTGCCCTTCCTGTTCGGCATTTTCGGGCTGTTCTTCCACTTCCGCCACCGCAGTTACAATGCCGTGGGCCTGGTGGCCCTTTTCATCATCACGGGCATCGGCATCATAATTTACTCCAACCAGCCGCCCAACGAACCCCGCGAGCGCGACTACGTGCTGGCCGGCTCCTTCTTTACCTATTGCATCTGGATCGGCATGGGCGTGCTGGCCGTGTTTGAATTCTTCAGGGAGCGGCTCCGGCAAAGCGGCGCCGTGTCGGCCGTGCTGGCTTCCCTCATCGTGTTGAGCGCGCCCCTGCTCATGGGCACGCAGAACTTCGACGACCACAGCCGCCGCCACCATACCGGCGCCCGCGATTATGCGTCGAACTTCCTGGAAAGCTGCGAGCCCAACGCCATCATCTTTACCTATGGCGACAACGACACCTATCCGCTGTGGTACGCCCAGGAGGTGGAGGGCATCCGCACCGACGTACGGGTCGTCAACCTCAGCCTCATTGCCGTCGACTGGTATATCGACCTGTTGCGGCGCAAAGTCAACGACTCGCCGCCCATCGAAATGTCCATTCCACAGGAAGCCCTGCGGGGGAAAAAGCGCAACCAGCTCTTTTATTACAACCCCAGCGGCCAGGACCGCCCCACAACCCTGCAGAATTTCATCCGCTTCATCGGCGAAGACCATCCGCTGCCCATGGCTTCCGGCCGAGAGCTGGAGAGCCACTATGCCACCAAGCAGGTTTTCATACCCGTCAACCGGGAAGAAGTGCTTGCCTCCGGCCTGGTGGGCGTCGAGGATACGGCGCGCATAGCCCCTGCTATCCCCCTCAACCTGCAGGACAAGGACTACCTGATCAAGGATGAGATCGCCATTATGGATATTATCGCCTCCAACCTCTGGAAACGGCCCATTTACTTTGCAGTGACCTGCCGGCAGGACAAGCTTTTCGGGCTGGACGACTACATGCGACTCGAAGGCCTGGCATTGCGCATCGTGCCCGTCCGGTCGGCCAGCGACCCCCAGTACGGCATCATCGGCAGCGGCGGGGTCAATGCCGACGCCATCTACAACAACGTCATGGAGAAATTCCGCTGGGGCGGTTTTGACAAGCACGATGTGTTCGTCGACCAAAGCTATGCCCCCAGCATCCAGAGCCATCAGCTGAGCATGCGGCGGGCCGCCCTTCAACTGCTCCAGGACGGGGACAAGGAGCGGGCCCTGCAACTGATCGACAAGTATTTCGAAGTGTTCCCGCACATGAACTTCCCATACGACTACCGGGCTTACTACATGATCTCCGTATATCTGCAGGCCGACGCCTACGACAAGGCCAAGCCTCACCTGGAAATCCTGGCCGGGGAAATGGCGGGCCATCTGGCCTTCTACAACGCCCTTCCCGTCGACGTGCTGGAGTCCAGCTACGAAACAGACTATCTGCTGGCCATGCGCACCAAGGATGACATCCTGCGCGCAGCCCGGCAGAACAAGGACGAAGAATTCGCGAAGTACCTGGAGGAGCTCTTTGCTCCTTTTGAAATAGAGGAAACGGAAAACGCTCCTTTGCAAAATGGAAATTAAAACCATCGCTATCGGCTGCGACCATGCGGGCTTCCCCTACAAAGAGGCCATCACCGCCTTCCTCCGCGAACGCGGCATCGAAGTGTTGGATTTCGGCGCCTTTTCTGCTGAATCGGCCGACTATCCGGATTTTGTCCATCCGGTGGCTGAAGCGGTAGAACAGGGGCTGGCCGCGAGGGGCATCGTCATGTGCGGCAGTGGCAACGGCGTTGCCATGACGGCCAACAAACACCAGGGCATTCGCGCGGCGCTTTGCTGGAAAGAGGAGGTCGCCCAACTGGCCCGAAGCCACAACAACGCCAATGTGCTGGCCATTCCGGTGCGCTTTGTCCCGGAAGCGGAAGCGCTGGCTATGGTGCGGGTGTTCCTGGAGACGGAATTCGAAGGGGGGCGGCACGCCCGGCGGGTGGACAAGATCGCCCTGGATCAGGGCTGAGGCGTAAGGCCAAACCGGAAAACGGCAGGCGCCGCCCGCGTTACGCGGGCGGCGCCTGCCGTTTTGTGCTTTCCGAAAAAAAAGGGTAGAAGTCACCTTCTACCCTAGTGGTGAGTTTCGGGCAGGTTCTACCCCCCAAAATGAACCTTGCCCACTCACTCCTTCAGGGCCCGAAACGAGCCCTTGTTTCTTAAATGTCCTTACGATTAATAAGAACTTAAGCGCTATTGTGCGAGCAACGCGCCAACTACCCCCCAGTGTCAGCGACGCTGCTCACAACAATAGGCTCTTCAGAACCGCAAATTGCAGCTCTGTATCTTCCTGTAGCGCCATAATGACGCGCATTCAGGGCCGATGGCGTCACCGGCCTTAAAAAACACATGCACCATGCGCTACCGCCTTGTTCAAAATTTGGTACGTAGACAGGAAACTAACAACGGAAGTAATTAGTATGACTCTCTTAAAGCTCTCTCGAAGCGGGGATCCCCCCTTTTTTCGGTGTGCAAATTATGAATTTCTCTAATAAATATCAACTTGTTCAAAAAAAAATCACACACCTGTCGTTTTGGGCTTCTTAAACTGCCCTTGTGCATATTTGCCATAGGTTAGAGTAGTAGCCTTTGCGCTTGTTTGTACGGAGATATCCTTTTTAGGTTGCGTCAAATTGTCAGTTTTTTTTCCATGGCACAGCATTTGGTAAGGGAATAGAGAGCACAAAGCAGGGCATCAGGCCCGCAGGGCTCGGAAAATATTCGACACCAAATATTTATAACTGCAAAATATTTTGGCTATGCAAAAAGGAAACATATCAGTACAGACGGAGAACATATTCCCCATCATTAAAAAATTCCTGTACTCCGACCACGAGATTTTTCTGCGCGAGCTCATATCCAACGCCGTCGACGCCACGGTAAAGCTCAAAGCCCTGGCATCGAGGGGCGAGGCCGCCGGCGAGTTGGGCGACACCACCATCGAGGTGCTGCTCGACAAGGAGAACAAGACCCTTACCGTCCGGGACCGGGGCATCGGCATGAGCGAGGAAGAGGTGAAAAAGTACCTCAACCAGGTGGCTTTTTCCAGCGCCCAGGAGTTCCTGGAAAAGTATAAGAACGAGGCTTCCATAATCGGCAATTTCGGGCTGGGTTTCTACTCCTCCTTTATGGTTGCCGACAAGGTAGAGGTGATGACGAAATCCTACCGGGACACCCCCGCCGTGGCATGGGCCTGCGAAGGAGACCCCGAGTACAGCCTCTCCGAGATTGAAAAAAGCGAGCGGGGCACTGAGGTTGTGCTGCACATCAATGAGGAAAACAAGGAATTCCTCGAAGAATACCGCATCCGGCAATTGCTCGAAAAGTACTGCAAGTTCCTCCCCATTCCCATCAAGTTCGGAACCCGCAAGGAAACCATCACCGAAGGCGAGGGCGACGATCAGGTGGAAAAGGAAGTGGAGGTGGACAATATCATCAACAACACCAGCCCCGCCTGGCGCCGGCAGCCCGCCGACCTCACCGACGAAGACTACAAGGCTTTCTACAACGAGCTCTACCCCTTCAGCACGCCCCCGCTATTCTGGATTCACCTCAACATCGACTATCCCTTCAACCTGACCGGCATTCTCTACTTCCCTAAGCTGGGCAACAACTTCGAGGTGCAGAAGAACAAGATACAACTGTACAGCAACCAGGTTTACGTCACGGACAACGTGAAGGATATCGTGCCCGAATTCCTGACCCTGCTGCACGGCGTGATCGATTCGCCCGACATTCCGCTGAACGTATCCCGCAGCTATCTGCAGGGCGACAGCAACGTGCGCAAAATAACGGGTTACATCACCAAGAAGGTAGCTGACAAGCTGAGCGAGCTGTTCAAAAAAGAACGGGAGAGCTTCGAAGCCAAGTGGAACGACCTCGGCGTTTTCATCAAATACGGGCTGATCTCTGACGAGAAGTTCTACGAGCGCGCTCTGCCTTTCACCCTGATGCGCAACGTGGCCGGCGAATACTACCCCATCGAGGAATACAGGGAGAAGATCAAAGAGAACCAGGCCGACAAGTACGACAAAGTGGTGGCCCTGTACACCAATGACCCCGACGGCCACGACAGCTTCATCGGCCCGGCCAAGGCCAGGGGGTATGATGTGCTCGTCTTCGACAACATCATCGACAACCACTTCATGCAGCACCTGGAATACAAGCTGGGCAACATCACCTTCGTGCGGGTCGATTCCGACACTATCGACAACCTGGTGCAGAAGGACGAAAAGCTGGAATCGGTGCTCAGCGAGGATCAGGAAAAGGAAGTCAAAGCGCTCTTCGAGGAGCTGGTAACCGAGGGCGGCTCCGTGCAGGTAAAAGCCCTCTCACCGGAAAGCCTGCCCGTGACGGTCACCAAGCCGGAATTCATGCGCCGCCTGAAGGAGATGCAGGCGCTGCAGGGCATGCAATTTGGCGAACTGCCCGATTCATACAACCTCGTCGTCAACGCCAACCACCCCCTCATCGCCGGCAAACTGGTAGAGGAACAGGACAGGGAAAAGCGCGCCGAGCTGGCCGCCTACCTCTGCAAACTGGCGCTGCTCAACCAGAACATGCTGCGCGGCAGCGGGCTGACGGAGTTTATCAATAAGAGCCTGGAGTTTCTGAAGTGATTGGCTTTCAAACCCCGGAGGTTTTTAAAAACCTCCGGGGTTTGAAAGCACGGCCCCCTATTCCCCCATTAACCCGGGCATACCGGGCGGCTACTCCAGCTGTTCCCGCAGCTTCCCCGCTTCCTCCCGGTAGTCCGAATAATCCGTTCCACTGATCTCTTCCAGCAAGGCCCGGGCGGCCTCTGTTTTGCCCTGTTTGAGGTAGGCCAGTGCCAGGCTCCATTTCACCCGGCCGTTCCATTGGCGGTCTTTACTATCCAGGGGCAGCAGATAAGCTTCGGCGGCGGGGGCCTCGCCGCTTTGCAGGCAGGCATTTGCGGCAAGGAGGGCGGCCTGCCCGTCGCCGGGATGGGTGGCGAGGTAGTTCCGGAAGTGGGGCAGGCTGGCGGTAAAATCGCCGGAAGTGTAAAAATCCAGGGCCGTTTGCAATTCCGGCTCGATGGGTGGTTCCCCTGCGCTGCGCAGGGTAATATACCGGTTTTCCATGGGTTGGAAATAGGCCGCAAACAAGCGCTCGGAGGCCGTAGCGCCCCAATAGCGGTAGCCGGCGTAGGCCAGCAGCAGGAGCAGCCCCACCGCCGCGGCCCGGTTGGCCCAGGCAGTTCGCCGCGGGCGGGGTGCGCGGCGGCGGAACGGCAACCCCTGAAGGGATTCCAGCTCTTCCTCCACCTCTTCCATATTCTCGCTCTGCGCCAGGCCCTCGACTGCGGCCGAGCAGAGGGGGCAGTCGAGCAGGTGGTTTTCGATTTCGTGCCGCTGCCCGTTGCCGAGATCGCCGCGAAGGTATTGCAGCAACTCCTGCCGGCTGAGGCAGCTGCGTTTTGCAAAGACCGGGTTCATAGTTTTGTTTGTTCTCGTTCTTGAAATGGGCCCCCCAGCTCTTTCTCCAGGCGCCGCTTGGCGTTCTGGAGGTAACTCTTCACCTGCTTGAGGCTAAAGCCCGTGGCCTCGGCGACCTGGCGGTAGCTTTTTTTCTCCACGAAAAAAAGTTCGATGCAGCGGCGTTGCTTGTCTTCCAGCTTCGCCAGGGCGCTTTCCAGCAACTGGCCGGCGTCGGGCTCTTCTAACTGGTATAGACGCAAAAGGCCCTCATTTTCCATAACGGGAGCCGAACTTTTTTCAAAATATTCCCAATCCTGCTGATAACGGCTGCTGCGCTCCTGCTCGCGCAACCGCGAAAAACACTCGTTGCGGGTGATGGTGAACACCCAGGTATTAAAGGCTTCGATTTCGGACTCGCGGGCGTGGACCAGCACCCGCTCGAAGACATCCATGACCAGGTCGCGCCACTCTTCCACCGTTTTGTTGGGCAGGTATTTCCTGCAGGCCCCATAAACGAGGTGCACATAGCGGCCGAAGAGCTCGGCAATGGCGCCTTCCTCGCCGTAGCGCCGGAAATGGCCGGCCAGCGCCTCATCGCTGAAGCTGCTCCACCGGGGGTTGCGCCTGGGCTTTAGGAAGTTCCGCATAGTTGGGCATATCTGCTGCGATTTCCAAAATAGGGAAAAAGCGGAAAGAAGCAAAAAATGATCTTTTCAACCCGGGCTTTACTCTTTCACCCTGCCTTCCACTTTTTCGCAAATCGAAAGCGAAATTCCGTCCTCGTTGCGCGCAGCCGGGAAAAAACAGGAGCCGCCCCACCAGCCCTCTACGCCACTTCCCGCCATTTCTTCTTCAGCGCGTACAATTCGTCCCGGTACTGGGCGGCGGAGATGAAATCCAGTTCCCTGGCGGCCTGTTTCATTTTGTCTTCGGTTTCCTGGATCATGCGTTCGATCTGTTCGCGGCTCAGGTATTCCAGGACGGGGTCGGCGGCGAGGCTGGGTTCGTCGGGTTCGATGTAGGCGCGCTGTTGATTGCCGCGGATGTCGAGGATGGACTGTTTGCTGAGGATCTCTTCGCGGCTGCGGCGCACGGTTTGGGGAATGATGCCGTGTTCTTCGTTATAGGCCATCTGGATGGCGCGGCGGCGGTTGGTTTCGTCGATGGTGCTCTGCATGGCTTCCGTCACCTTGTCGGCGTAGAAGAGCACCAGCCCGTTGGCGTTGCGGGCTGCCCGCCCTGCGGTCTGGGTCAGCGAGCGGTTGTTGCGCAGGAATCCCTCCTTATCGGCATCGAGGATGGCGACGAGGGAAACTTCGGGCAGGTCGAGGCCTTCCCGCAGCAGGTTGACGCCCACGAGCACGTCGAATTCGCCCAGGCGCAGGTCGCGCAGGATCTCCACGCGCTCCATGGTTTCCACCTCGGAGTGGATGTAGCGAACCTTGATATTAAGCCGCTGCAGGTATTTGGTCAGTTCCTCCGCCATGCGCTTGGTCAGGGTGGTGACCAGGGTGCGCTCCTGCCGTTCGATACGGGCCTGGATTTCCTCCATCAGGTCATCGATCTGGTTGATGCTGGGGCGCACCTCGATGGGCGGGTCCAGCAGCCCGGTGGGGCGGATGAGCTGCTCCACGATCAGCCCGCCGGTCTGCTCCAGTTCGTAGTCGCCGGGTGTGGCGCTGACAAAAACGGCCTGGTTGACGAGGCTTTCGAATTCGGTAAAGTTGAGCGGCCGGTTATCCATGGCGGAGGGCAGGCGGAAGCCGAAGTTGACCAGGCTGAGCTTGCGCGCCCGGTCGCCGCCGAACATGCCGCGCACCTGCGGGATCGTCACGTGGCTCTCGTCGATGATCATCAGGTAATCGTCCGGGAAGTAGTCGAGCAGGCAGAAGGGGCGGGTGCCGGCCCGGCGGCCGTCGAAGAAGCGGGAATAGTTCTCCACGCCGTTGCAGTAGCCCAGTTCTTTCATCATCTCCAGGTCGAAGGCGGTGCGCTCGCGGATGCGTTTGGCTTCCAGCAGCCGGCCTTCCCGTTCGAAGTATTTCTCCTGCTCGTACAATTCGTCCTCGATGTCCCGGATGATCTGGTGGATGCGGTCCTTCGGCGCAACGTAGAGGTTGGCCGGGAAGATGGCCGCCGCCTCCATCCCTTCGATGCGCTTCCCGCTTTCGATCTCGATCCGGCTGATGGACTCGATCTCGTCGCCGAAGAAGGTGACGCGGTAGCCGTAATCCACGTAGGGCAGGTTGATGTCCACCGTGTCGCCGCGCACCCGGAAGCTGGCGCGGCGGAAATCCGTTTCGGTTCGGGAGTAAAGGCTGTCGACCAGGCTGTAGAGGAAGCTGTTGCGGGAGAGGGTTTGCCCTGTCTTGATGCGGATGATGCTGCTCTTATAGTCCTCCGGGTTGCCCATGCCATAGATGCAGGACACCGAGGCCACGATGATGATGTCCCGCCTGCCCGACAGGAGGCTGGAGGTGGCGCGCAGCCGCAGCTTGTCCACCTCTTCGTTGATGGACAAATCCTTTTCGATGTAGGTGTCCGTCACCGAGATATAGGCTTCCGGCTGGTAGTAGTCGTAGTAGGAAACGAAGTATTCCACGGCGTTGTGGGGAAAGAAGTCTTTGAATTCGCCGTAGAGCTGGGCGGTCAGGGTCTTGTTGTGGGTCAGAATAAGCGCGGGCCGGTTGGCCTGTGCGATGACGTTGGCCATGGTAAAGGTCTTGCCCGAGCCGGTGACGCCGAGCAGCACCTGCGCCCGGTCGCCGGCCATTATCCCCTGTAGGAGTTGTTCAATGGCCTGCGGCTGGTCGCCGGTGGGCGTAAAGGGTGATTCGAGTTGAAACGCCATGGAATGCGAAGCATTAATTGAATCGTAAAAAGCGGCGGAAGCGCCGTTAACAGAAAACGCCTGGGAGGCCGGGCAGGTTTATCCGCCCACGAAAGGATTGTGCCGTTTTTCGTAGCCGATGTTCGTATCCGGGCCGTGCCCCGGATATACCGTTACATCATCACCCAGGGGAAAAACTTTGTCCAGAATGCTGTTGATAAGCGTGTAGTGGTCGCCGCCCGGCAGGTCGGTGCGCCCGATGCTTCCGAAAAAGAGCACGTCGCCGGCAATGAGGAAGCGATCCTTTTCGCTGAAAAAGCAAAGTTCGCCGGGGGCGTGGCCCGGAGTGAAAATGGCTTTCAGGCGGGTGTTGCCGAATTCCACCACATCTCCGTCTTCGATAAACTTTTCCGGTTCGGGCGAGAGCTTGCCGTTCGGAATGGGCAGCCCGAAGAACATGGCCGATTGGGGCGCAGCCTTCAGCACAGGCAGTTCATCGCGGTGGATTTCGAGGGGCAGGCCGTAGTATTCGTGCACAAACTGGTTGCCGAAGACGTGGTCGATATGGCAGTGCGTATTGATGAGGCGCACCGGGCGCAGTTTTTTGCTGTCGATTTCTGCAACCAGCAGTTGTTGTTCTTCCCGGGAGTAACACCCCGGGTCAAAGATCGCGCATTCCCCGGTTTCGTCATAAACGACGTAGGTGTTCTCCTGAAAGGGATTGAAGGTCAGTTTGATGATCTGAGCCATCTTTTCTTGACAAGATACAGACATTTCAGGCAAAAGCCGAAAAATGAGCCCAAATGCGGTAGGATGGCAATTGCAAAAATGATATATTACTCTTCCGGAAAATGCACAAAAGGAATTCGGCGTTTTCGGGGGTGGGCGTTCTTTATTTCAGCCAAAAAACTGCCCGGAGTTAAACCCTCTGCCGGGCCTGGCTGTCTTCCTAGAATAAGTCTATATCACGACATGCGACAATTCATTTACACCCTACTGTTCTTCTTTCCCACAACAGCCCTGCTCGCCCAGGGCGCCTCGCAGGTGGAGTTCGGCAAGAACCGCGTGCAGTACCACCGCGACTTCGACGAATGGTCGCAGTACGAAAGCGAGAACTTCATCACCTACTGGTACGGCGAAGGCCGTTTTGTGGGGCAGGCGGTTGTCCAACTGGCCGAACGCGATTTCAACAGTATCCAGAACATACTGGAGCACCGCATCAACGAGAAGATACAGATCATCGTTTACACCGACCTGACCGACCTGAAGCAGAGCAACATCGGCAGCGAGGAAACTTTTACCAATACGGGGGGGCAGACGAAGATCGTCGGCAACAAGGTTTTCGTCTATTTCAACGGCGACCACAACGACCTGCGCCGGCAAATCCGCGAGGGCGTCGCTTCGGTGTACCTGGACGCCATGCTGTTCGGCTCCAACCTCCAGGAGATCGTCCAGAATGCGGTGATGATGAACCTGCCCAACTGGTTCAAGGAGGGGCTCGTGGCTTACGTCGGCGAACCCTGGAATACGACGCTGGACAACCAACTGCGCGATTACATCCTGAATGAGGACTTCGAAGGCTTCGAAGCGCTGGCGGAGGAAAACCCCAGGCTCGCCGGCCATTCCCTCTGGTATTTTATCGGTGAAAACTACGGCCGCTCCACGGTTTCCAACCTGCTCTATCTGACCCGGATCAACCGCAGTATCGAGAGCGGCTTCCTCTACGTGCTGGGCAGCCCCTACGAAATGATCGGCGACAGCTGGGCTTTGTTTTTCCGCCAGCGCTACCTGGCCGAAGGCGGCGCCGCCAGCCTGCCCGAGGGCAAGCCCGTGGAAATCAGGAACAAACGCCGGCTGCCCATCAGCCAGCTCAAGCTCAGCCCCGACGGAACCAGGATCATTTACGTGACCAATGAAATCGGCAAATACCGGGTATATCTCCAGGATGTCGCCACCGGCGAACGGCAGGTGCTGCTGAAGGGCGGCTTCCGCAACGCCTTCCAGGCCACCGACTACAACTACCCCCTGCTCGCCTGGAACCCGGGCGGGCAGCAGGTTGCCATACTGTTCGAACAGCGCGACGTTCCCAAGCTGATGATCTGCGACCTGTTCAGCAACAAAACCACCGTCGAAGACCTGTCCACCGAATACCAGCGGGTGTACAGCATGGAGTATGTCAACCCCATCACCCTCGTCCTGTCGGCAGCTGTGCGGGGGTACTCCGACATTTTCCTGTACTACACCAATACCAGGCAGACCCAGCGCATCACCAACGATTTCTGGGATGACCTCGACGCCGCCTTTGTCCGGGTAGGCAACCAGAACGGCATCCTCTTCACATCGAACCGGCCCGACAGCATACTGCGCAATGAAAGGCTGGACAGCATCCTCCCGGCCAACACCTTCGACCTCTTCTATTACGATCTGGAGAACCGCTCCAGCGAACTGGTGCGCGTCACCAATACGCCTTATGCCAATGAGCGGCAACCCGCGCCGGTGGACACCACCTGGTTTACCTACCTGAGTGACCAAAGCGGCATCTACAACCGGGAGGCGGCTTACCTGGAAGAATATATCCACCATTACGACCAACTTATCCGCCTGACAGACGGAACGGACATCAGGCTGCACATCGATTCCACCCTCGAGTCTCTCGATTCCACCCTCATCGATACCATTGTCATAGAGCCCGTCATCAAAAAGCGGGCCATCACCCATCCCAATTCCGGCTACGGCCGGAGTATCCTGAGCCAGTCGGCGGCCCCCCGGGCTGGCAGGGTGGCGGACCTCATGCTGCTCAACGGCAAACACCAGGCTTTCCTGAACCGGGTGCACCCCGACTCCGTCGTTTCCACTCTGCAGACCCGTTTTCAGGGCAACCGGGCAACCGCCGTACCGCCAACCCCTGCTGTGGGGAAGGCGCCCGGTGAGGAGCCGCCGGCCACTACCATCCTTCGGGAAGCCGGGAAGGTGACCGCCCCTGAAACCGAAATCCCGCCGGCAAAACGGGATACCGGCAAGGTAGATATCGACAATTATCTCTTCCAGAGCGAGTTTGATGACGAAGACGTGCCGCCGACGATTATCGTGGTGGAAAGCGATGAAGAAAGAGAAAAGGAAGCGCCGCTCGCCCCTGTTCCTCCCTCCACCCCCCTCAACAGGCGCCTGGGCCTCCAGCAGCCGCAGGGCAGATATGATTTCCGCCCTTCCAAGATCGTGCCCTATCGCCTGCAATTCCGGACCGACTACGTGACTACTCAACTGGACAACAGCCTGCTGTTTGACGGGATGAACAGCTTCGCATCCAACCCGGACGGCTTCAATTATCCGCCGCCGGGCATCCTCCTGAAGGGCAATGTGAAAGACCTGTTCGAAGATTACGAATTTGAAGGCGGGGTCAGGATTCCCACTACCTTCAACGGCAGCGAGTATTTCATGGTGTTCAAGGATAAAAAGAAGCGCCTCGACAAGCAGTACGCCATTTACCGGCGCAACCAGCGCTTTTCCGGAGAAACCCAGACCTTCGTACCCAACCGGCGGGAAGTCAATGTCGTGCTGGGGCAGGCCAGCGTGCGCTACCCCCTGGATATTTTCCGGAGCCTGCGCGCAACCGGCACCCTGCGCCGCGACCGCATCACCCAGCTTTCGACCGACCTGCCTTCGCTGGAAACCCGGACGATTTCCGAGGAACGCATCGGGATGCGCCTGGAATACGTTTTCGACAATACACTGGACGTGGCGCTCAACCTCAAGAACGGCGCCCGATACAAAGTTTTCGCCGAAATGGTCAAACGCTTTGACCTGGAACTGGCCAATGGCGCTTCCCTGGATTTTAATGAAGGTTTTATGACCATTCTGGGTTTTGACGCCCGCCACTACCAGCGCCTGCTGAAGCATTCGGTATTCGCCACCCGCCTGGCGGGCGCCACTTCCTTCGGGTCGGAGAAAATATTGTATTACCTTGGCGGGGTGGACAACTGGCTTTTCACCAGCTTCAACAACGAGATCCCCGTTCCCCAGAGCAACGAATTCGCCTATCAGGCCATAGCCGCCAACATGCGCGGCTTCGACCTCAATATCCGCAACGGCAACACCTACCTGCTGATGAACGCCGAGTTGCGGGTGCCGGTTTTCAAATACTTCTCCCGGCGCATCCGCTCGCCATTCTTCCGCAACTTCCAGTTGGTGGGCTTCTTCGACCTGGGCTCCGCCTGGGAAGGCCTCGACCCGTTCAGCAAGGACAATCCGCTGAATACCTCCATCATTCCCAACGGCCCGCTGGTGTCTGTCAAGGTCAATTATTTCCGCGACCCGGTGGTGGCCGGTTACGGCATCGGCGCCCGCGCCCTGCTGTTCGGCTATATGCTTCGCGTAGATTACGGCTGGGGCATTGAAACCCGGCAGGTGCAGGATCCGAAGCTGTTCATTTCGCTGGGGATGGATTTTTAGCGCCGCAGACTGCTGTTTGTGCAACGGAAATGCAAGAGCCGGGGCTAACCCGCAGGCTGAAGTTTGCGCCACAGCCCCGGCTCCTGCATTTTAACAAAACCTTTGCCGCCTCTTTAACCAATCCTTAACGCGCTACACTGCTTTAACGCACTATCTATCAGGTATTTAACGGAATTTAATTGCTCCACACCTCCCGCGCCTTTACCTTGGCTTCAAAAACCCGCTGTTATGAAAACGAAATGGAGCCTGGCAATACCCGCCATCCTGTTCCTGTCATTCTCTTCCTGCCGCGATTACTTTACATACGAAGACCTGGCCTTCGTAGGCGCCTGGGAATCCAGCAAATTCTACATCGAAATCTATGATGACGGTTATGGTTACTACCAGAGGCGCAACCGCCCGGGCGTGGAGTGCGAAGTGCGGATCAGGGACCGCAAGATCGTCTTCGACTGGCCCGGCGGCCGCAAGGCATTCTGCATCGACGCCCCGCCTTCCGTAGAGATCAATACCGGAGAGGTGTTTATGATCCTGGATGGGCGGACGTTCTACCGATTGCCCTGAGCGAAGAGGAATTATGCCGGGAAACTTAGAGCATTTTTGGAGGCCAGCCTTTGAGCTAAAAAAGGCCACTTTTTCGGTGATACTGCGTTGCTTTTCTTGGCCGTACCTCAGGGTACGCCCTTCGAAAAGCGCCTTGTCTCACCGAAAAATTGACACTTTTCGCTTTCAAATCCGGCCTCCAAACATGCT
>CAUJDW010000111.1 GCA_963169455.1 Bacteroidota bacterium
TAATTGTCAAGGCTTTTTCTTTTTGAGAGAGGGCCTCATCTGACTATTTTTGACTTTTCCCGTCTTTTTTGGCCTTATCATTATTCTACAGCAGAAAATTAGTTTTAGCCTGGACATTCACAAGAGCTATTAGTTCTTATCGAGTTTGTAGCGCCTCCCTCAGTTGACGGATGCCTTTTTCAGGGGACTTTGGCGGGTTACAGTTACAAGGTTTATGACGAGGGCCAGGAAAGGGTAATGCCGGCCGGCCTGGCGCATTGCGAAAGCCCTCGCCTCGCCATTTCTCTGTTGGTGCAATCCGAAAACCCGGTAAGTACAAATGAACCGGAGAGGCCTGGCTGGCGCCTGTTTCCCAACCCCACTTCAGGGGAGATTACCCTGAATGGAATTGGGCCTGGCTACCTCGATGTCCGGCTCTTCTCTATCAACGGGCAACAATTGGCGCTTTTATATCAGGAAAATGACTATCGGGGAAATTTGCTGAACTTAAGCCTGCCAGAAATCTCTCCCGGCTTTTACATCTGCCGCGTCCAGTCAGGGTCAGAAATCATTTCCTTCAAACTGATCAAGCAATAAAGCCATGAAACAACATATATTTTCTCTTTTTATCGCCGCCATAGCACTGAGTTCCTGCACCAAAGACAAGGACGCCTTCTGCCCACCTCCTGGCAAACAATGCGACAGCACGCTTTACGCCAGCCTCTTGCCTGCCGATACCTGTGTGGTTTTCCCTGAACTTTACGGGCCTTCCTACATTTATGAACGCATTGGCCTGGGTTATTCGCTAATTGGGAAAAGC
Source organism: Bacteroidota bacterium (assembly GCA_963169455.1). Lineage (GTDB taxonomy): Bacteria > Bacteroidota > Bacteroidia > Chitinophagales > Saprospiraceae > JACJYE01. The sequence goes on from CAUJDW010000111.1 coordinate 800, forward strand.
CCCGGTAACCCGGATGAGTGGCTGTATATTATTGGTAGAGAAAATAATGCAACAGGCGATGAAGGTGCAGAAATATGGAAGATTGATACCTGTTTCGGTAGAAAGGAGATGATCGTCGATTCTATTTATGTGCAGCCCAAGCTCAATTCAAATGGTTGGCTGCTTTTTATGAGCCGAAAAGATGGATTGTTATATAAGATAACAGAAAATGGAGAGAACCTCTCAGTGGTTTCAAAGGAAATCAATAACGTTAATTTTGACTGGTGCCTGAACGGCGAAGCCTTCTTCTACCGGGCGCGCTTCAAAAAGGTGGCCTATCTGGTATCCATTGAGGGTGAAGTACTGGATAGTTTTAACCTCGATTGTCATGCTATTGCAGGCCGGGAAAACAGGGTGGCGTTGTCACTGAAAAGCTATGCGGTTACGAATACCAGGATAGCCATTTTAAACCTGTTCAACGGGAGTTTAACCGATGTCACCGACCTGGCGGATATCGGCATGGGCGGGCCTCTATCCCTTATCTGGGAAAGTGACGAATCCTTAATAGGGGTATTTGCCGGCCGGGGTTTTTTTCGCATACACATCCCAAGCGGCGCAGTTGAACCTATAAAAGTGGTCTGTGATAATTTTTCTTATTATTATCCTGTTGTTGACCCGGAAGCTCCATCTTGGCTAATATCTGGCCGGTTTGATTACACCTATCCAGAAATAGGGCATGTCTATTTCACCACAAGTATGGTTATGCTCAACACCCATACAGGTGAGGAGTGGAAGTTGGATCTGGATCAATAATCTCACTCCCTCAGCCTCACCGTGCTATACACCGGAAAGTGATCCGAAAACCCACTGCGCCCGATCCGGTGCGACAGCACCTCGAACTGCGGGCCGGCCAGCACGTAGTCGATCCTCAGGGCGGGGATTTTGCCGCCGTAGGTGATGCCCAGCCCGCGGCCGCGGGCCTTGAAGGCGTCCTGCATGCCCCGGGCGATGGTATGGTAGGCGTAGGATTGCGGGATCTCGTTGAAGTCGCCGCACAGCAGCACGGGGTGGGGGCTCCGGCGGATATGTTCGGCAATTTCTTCCGCCTGTTCGGCGCGCAGCATGGTCGAACGCTTGTAGCGGCCCAGCATGCCGCGGATGCGCAGCCAGGTCTCCTTTTCCTGGAGGTTGGCGTCTTCCGCTACTTTATCGGCGATGACGGAAACGGAGCTGGACTGCAGGTGGATGTTGAACAGGCGGATGGTTTGCCCGTTGACATTCAGGTCGGCGTACTGATAGCCGTTGGAACGGTTGGGGAAGTAGTGCGTTTCGTGGGCGGCAATGGGGAAGCGGGAGAACAGGGCCAGCCCCCCGCCGGTCTGGAAGATGGCGTGTTTATAGCCCCCGTTTTGGAGGTAGCGCCCCACTTCGACATTGCGGCCGTGCCTGCGGTTGGGGAATTCCTGAAAACACAGGACGTCCCAGTCGCCTATCGGGAAGGCTTCCGGCAGTTTGTCTTCCGGTATCCAGTCGCCGCCCCTGCCCTTTTCCCGGAAATCATAGCAGTTGAAGGTCATCAGGCGGATAGCCGCCCCTTCGGGCGCCGGCCTGGTGGAATGGATGCCGATGTAACTCTGGACGTGCCCCCAGCCCAGGACGATGCAGCCGGCGGAGAAGATGAAGTAGTACTTTCGCATCGCCAGCCACCCCAGCATGCAGCAGATGTTGCCCAGCAGCAGCCAGGGGTAGAGCAGCCCGAAAAAGGACAGCGGCCAAAATGTAGCGGGGCTGACCAGAGGAGCGAGATATGCCAGAAAAGTTGCCAGGACGAGCAGCAGGTTGAACCAGCGAAGCAGTCTGGTGAGGCGGCCCACGGCTTATTTTTTACTGGCGTTAAACAGGAACTCCTTCTCTTCTTCGCTGAGGCTTTCGTAGCCGGATTCCTTGATCTTGTCGAGAATGGCGTCGAGCTGTTCCTGGTGGCTGCGGTAGGCCCTGTCGGAAGCGGCGTTGCCCCGGCGGCTTTCCCGCTCCCGCTGTACGCGCTCGCGGCTGGGGTTGCGGTAGGCCACTTTCGGGCCCCGCCGCTGCAGCTCGCCGGAAAAGAGGCGGCGGAAGAAACGGGCGATCCCGTCCAGGATGCCGTTGACGGGCCGCGCCCAGTCGGCCCCGTTCCGCAGCTGGTAGATGAACAGCCAGCCGAAGAAAGCGCCGCCCAGGTGGGCGAAATGCCCGCCGGTATTGATATTGTTGCCGATGCCGATCACGTCGAGCAGGACGAGTACGCCGACGATGTACTTCAGTTTTACATCGCCCAGCAGGAGCAGCCGCATGACGTAGTCCGGGGAAATGGCGCCGGCGGCCACCACAATGGCCATCACGCCGGCGGAAGCGCCCAGGGCGAAAACGCCGTTCTCGCCGTAGTTCAGCAGGTTGGCGGAAAAGAAAAAAATCACCGCGCCGGCCAGCCCGCCCAGCAGGTAAATGGGCAGCACCCGCTGGTTGCCGATGAAGTCGCCCACGATGCGCCCGAACCAGTAGAGGAACAACATGTTCCACAGGATATGCCAGAAACCCTCGTGCAGAAACATGCTCGTGAACAAACCCCAGGGGTGGGTGAGCAGGTACTTCCAGTCGGAGGACATGCAGAAGAAATGCACGAACTTCTGGAAAACCGGGTAGGATTTCTCCGGCGCGCCGCCGTAATAAAGGAAAAGCCCGAAATTGACGAGGTGGATGACGACGAACACCGCCACATTGATGATGATGATGCGGGTCACCATATTGCCATAGCCGAACTCCCGCTTTAAGTCATCCCATATTGACTGAAACATCTTTCCGCTCTTCTGTTCAGGTTATCAAAATTCGAAACTCGGGCCTGCGCGCTCCGCAGCCTGCCAAAGGTACCGCCTTTTCCCCTGGCGTTCAAGAACTTTAGGCCAAAAGCTGCGTGCGCTCCCTGCAGCCGCATAGCCCCCCTCCTTTTACATTTTACATTATCTCTTTTACATTTTAAATTTCAAAGCCTGGAGCCGAACTTCCGCCAGTACAAAATTAACAAGAATCCGAAAACCGCGCCGCCCAGGTGGGCGAAGTGGGCCACGCCCGTATTGAAATTGCCCAGCCCGAGGAACAGTTCGATGCCGGCGTAGAGCAGCACGAAATACTTGGCCTTCATCGGGATGGGGGGGATCAGCAACTGGATGATGTTGTTGGGAAAGGAGATGCCGTAGCCCATCAGCAGCCCGAAGACGGCGCCCGAAGCGCCCAGGGAAGGCACGTTGGCCATGAAAGGCGAAGCCCCCCCGACGCTTATGTCGAGCCAGCGGACGAACAGGTGCAGGGCCAGGGCGCCGATGCCTGTGAAAAAGTAGAAATACAAAAAGCGCCTGGGCCCCCACAGCACTTCAAGCGGCGGCCCGAACATGAACAGGGCGAACATGTTGAAGAACAGGTGCGACAGGTCGCCGTGCATGAACATGTGCGTGACGACCTGGAAGGGGCGGAAAAAATCGGAAGCCGGGTAGAACAATGCCAGCCGGTAACGCCCCCAGGCGCTGAAGTCATCCATCTGCCCGTTGACCAGGGCGTGCATGACTTCCGGCGAAGGGTCGCCCAGGAATTTCGTTCCAAAAAACACCAGAACGTTGATGATGAGCAGGTGCTTTACGACATCGGTAATTCTGTACATATATCACTCGGGGATAAAGGCGAAACCAGGCAGCCTCGCCTTTTACATTTTACATTACGAATTCTACATTTTGACTTTTACAGAACGCTTCAGCCTTCGAATCGTTTGGCCAGGTCTTCGAGCTCAAAGGTAATAAAACAATTGCGCCCGGTGGGGCTTTTGAAAGGCGACTCACAGGCGAAGAGTTTGTCGATCAGGGCCTGCATCTCCTGCGGCGTCAGTATCTGCCCTCTTTTGATGGCGGCGCTGCGCGCCATGGAGCGGGCGATGTTCTCCTGCACATCGAGTTTAAGGTCCAGGTTGCGTTTGTATTGTTCGAGCAGGGATTCGATGACTGCCGTTTCATCGCGTTTGCCGGCCAGTTCGGAAGGCAGCCCGTTGATAACGAAGGTATTGACGCCGAATTCCTGGAGGTCGAAGCCGAGCAGGTTGACCTGATCGAGGATATCCCTGAGCAGCGCCGCATCCATGGGAGACAGGGAAAGGGTGCGGGGGAAGAGCTGTTGCTGGGTGGAGCCCGCCCGGGAGCGCAGCACCGTCAGGTAGCGCTCATAGAGGATGCGCTCGTGGGCGGCCTGCTGGTCGATGATCACCACCCCCGACTTGATCTGGTTGACGATGTAGGTGGCGTGCACCTGATAGGGTTCTTTGCGCGGCGTTTCGCTTCCGCCCGCCAGTTCGCCGCCCGGTTTGTCTTCCTGGTGCCAGCTGCTCTCCAGGGTCAGGGCCTGCGGTTGCAGAGCCTGGTTTTCGCTTTCCCGGCTGGCGGCTTCCTCCAGGCCTTCGTAGAGGCTTTCCCAGTGCTTCAGGTTTTCGGCCCGCTGCTGGCGCACAGAGGGGCCCGTGTTCTGTTCGGGCCCTGCGCTCCGGCCGGCGGCCGAGCGCACCGTTTCTTTCTCTTTTTCCTTTTTCCTGGCCTGCGGCGCAATGCGGGCCGCGCCGGTGAAGTTGGGGTCCGTATCGAAATCGAGAGACGGCATAATGCTGTATTGCCCGAGGGAGTGCCGTACGGCCACCTTCAGGTAGTTGTAAACCAGGCGCTCGTCCTCGAATTTGATCTCCTGTTTGGTGGGGTGTACGTTGATGTCTATCCGGGCCGGGTCGATGTCGATAAAGATGACGTAGAGCGGGTAGGAATCCGACGGCAGCAGGTCCTCGAAGGCCGAAGTGACGGCGTGGTTGAGGTACGAGCTTCTGATAAAGCGGTTGTTGACAAAGAAGAACTGCTCGCCCCGCGTTTTTTTGGCGAATTCCGGCTTGCCGATAAAGCCCGACAACTTCAGGATGTCCGTTTCTTCCGAAACCGGCACCAGTTTTTTGTTGGCGGCGGTTCCGAAAAGCCCGGTCAGGCGCTGCCGGAGGTTGGAAGGCGGCAGGTGGAATATCTCGGCGTTATTGTGGTGCAGGGAAAAGAAGATGTCCGGGTTGGCGATGGCGATGCGCTGGAACTCATCCATGATGTGGCGCATTTCCACGGTGTTGGACTTGAGGAAATTGCGCCGGGCGGGCACGTTGTAGAAGAGGTTTTTGACGGAAATGGCCGTGCCCGTGCTGCACTGGCAGGCCTCCTGAAGCCTTACTTCCGAATCTTCCACCACGAGGCGGGCGCCGAGTTCGTCCATTTGCCGGCGCGTGCGCATTTCCACCTGCGCCACGGCGGCGACGGACGCCAGGGCTTCCCCGCGGAAGCCCATGGTGCGAATGGCGAATAGGTCTTCGGCCTTGCGGATCTTGGAGGTGGCGTGGCGTTCGAAGGACATGCGGGCGTCCGTTTCGCTCATGCCGCAACCGTTGTCGATCACCTGTATCAGCGTCTTGCCGGCGTCTTTAATGACGAGTTTGATGCTGGTGCTGCCGGCGTCGATCGAATTTTCCACCAACTCCTTCACCACGGATGCCGGGCGCTGGATGACCTCTCCAGCGGCGATCTGGTTGGCAATGGCGTCGGGAAGAAGCTGAATGATATCAGCCATAGCGGATACTTCCTGTAAATTTGGTTAGCAATTGGGTTATGCGCCGCAGCAATATAATTATTTTCGCCGGCGGCGCCGCACATTTTATTGCAAGGATTCGACGATCTCCGGCAGGTACATCGTCAGGAACAAATACGACAGCAGGATGAGCAGGACGATGATGCCCACCAGGATGAGGTTGGACCGCAGCACCTGCCGCTGGCGCAGGCGGTTGTCGGCCGCATAGCCCCGTTTGAAGCCGCCGGCCGCCAGCCGGCCCCTTACGGCCTCCGCACTGCTGCCCTTGCGTTCCTCGGCTTCCCGGATGCGCTTCTGCAGCTCTTCCTTATTGGGGTCCCAATAGCGGGGCTTGTAGTCATACTGCTGGTTCTTCGGCAGTTTGAAAAATTTTAACAGTGCCATACTCCTGGGTTTGCATATTTAAACACCATTTAAGCTGAAATGGTTATACCTCCCGATTCCGTTCCCCGCCGGCGCATCTGAAGGATTCTTCAAAAAAATTTGTTTGTTTGGCTGCGGGGCCTCAAATTGCTGCCCTAAAACCTCAGAAGTTATGCATCGCCTTCTACCCTTATGGCTCACCACCGCTGCTTTTCTCTCCGCTGTGCCGCTCTTTGCAGGCGGTGTCTCCGGCCGCGTTACGGGGCCCGGCGGAACGCCTCTGGCCTACGCCACGATCTTCGTGCAGCAAACCGGCAGCGGCACAACCACTAATGAAGAGGGTTATTACGAAATCCGCCTGGACCCAGGCCATTACACCCTCGTCTTCCAGTTTCTGGGTTACCGCACGGAGGCGCGGGAAATAAGCGTGGGGCGCCAGTTCGAACGCCTGGATGTCAGCCTGGAGGAACAGCCGGTGCAACTGGGTGAAGTGCTGGTGTCGGGGGGGGATGAAGACCCCGCCTATTCGGTTATGCGGCGGGCTATCGCCAAGGCGAGCTACCACCGCCAGCAGGTCGAGCGCTACGATGCCGAAGTCTATATCAAAGGTTCGGGCCGGCTGAAGGATTCCCCCTTTTTCCTGCGCAAAACCATCGAAAAGGAAGGCATCGATTCCACCGTGGCTTTCACCTCCGAATCGGTGAGCCGCATCAGCTACCAGCGGCCCAACACCTTTAAGGAAACCGTGATCTCCATCTACAGCCAGGGCGACGACAACGATACCAGCCCCATGAACTATATCAACGGCAGCTTCTACGAGCCGAAGATCGCGGAGGCCATTTCGCCCCTTTCCCCCCAGGCCTTCGGTTATTACAAATTCAAGTACGAGGGTTTTTTCATGGACCGCGGCTACGGCGTCAACAAGATCAGGGTGATCCCGCGCAGCCGGGGGGAGGATGTGTTCGAAGGCCTGATCTATATCGTGGAAGACTGGTGGAGCATCTACAGCCTGAAGCTCAAAACCTACAAGCTGGGCTTCGGCGTCGAGGTGTATCAGATGTATGCGCCCATTGAAGAGAAGGCCTGGCTGCCGGTGAGCCACAAATTCGACGTGGACGGGAAAATCCTGGGTTTCGCCTTCGAGTACCACTACCTGGCCACCGTGCGCAACTACAAGATCGAACTCAACCCCAGCCTGCCTTCCGATTTCACCCTTATTGACGAAAAGCTCAACAAGGAACTCGCCGCAGAGCTGAAAAGCCGGGCCGAGGACAAAAACGAGGACATCCGGGAGAGGCTGGCCTCCGGGCAGGAGCTCACCCGCAAAGACCTGCGCCGCATCATGCGCGAGTATGAAAAAGAAGGCCGCCGGGAGCAGGAAGAACCCGAGGTGGTGATGAACACCACCTTCACCGTCGACAGCCTGGCCCGAAAGCGCGACTCCCTCTACTGGGCTGAAATACGGCCCGTGCCACTGACGCCCCAGGAGGTGCGCGGTTACCAGCGGGCCGACAGCCTGGCCCGGGTGCAGGCCGAAGAAGTGAAAGCCGACTCCCTGGAATCGGTCGGGCGCAAAAAGAAAAAATCCGGCTTCAGCCCGCTCGACATCATCGGGGGGTCCAGTTACAAGCTGGGTGAGAATCAGACATTCGCCCATGCCTCCCTCTGGGACCGGATATTCTTCAACCCCGTCGAGGGTTTCAACCTGCACACCGACCTGTCGTACGCCATCAGGAAAGACAACCGCCTGGCGCTCACCCTCACGCCTCGTTACGCCTTCGCCCGGCAGAAGCTCACGGGCAAGGGGCGGCTGGGCTACAGCTTCGGCAAGGGCGATCAGGGCGGTTCCATCAACCTGGATGGCGGGCGGTACATTTTCCAGTACAACCCGCAGGAGCCTATCAGCAACCTCTTCAACACCTACCTCAACCTGGTTGAGGAGCGCAATTACATCCGCCTGTACGAAAAGGACTATGTCCGCCTGAGCCACCGCCAGCAGCTCCAGGAAAACCTGGAGGGCGGGCTGAGCCTGGAATGGGCGCGCCGCTACACCCTGGAGAATATCACCTCCCAGGTGTGGTTCAATGACGAAGGCCGCATCTATTCGCCCAACCTGCCCGTCAATGAAGAGCTGGAATACCCCCTGCCGGATGAAGAAACGGCCCTCGTGCTGAGCTTCAGCACAGAGGTGCGCCCCTGGCAGAAATACCGCGTGAACAACGGGAAAAAGGAGCCGGTGGCCAACAGTTCGCCGATCCTGCGCCTGAATTTTCGGCAGGGGCTCAGGGATATTGGCGGCAGCGATACCGATTACAGCTACCTCGAGCTGGGCTTCAAGCACAAACTGCGGCCCGGCGCGCGCGGCATCCTCGATTTCAAGGCGGAGGCCGGCATCTTCCTCAACGACAACTACATAGGCTTTGCCGACTACCGCCACTTCATGGGCAACCGCATATCCCTTGTGACTGCCGACCCGGTGGAGAGCTTCCGCCTGCTGCCCTACTACGATCACAGCACCAAAGATAAATTTGCCGCCGCCTACCTGCACTACCAGTTCCGCAAGCTGCTCTTCACCCAGATACCTGAGGTGTGGCTGCTGGGCATCAAGGAGAATGTGTTCGTCAACTACCTGGCCACGCCTACTTCCGCCAACTACACGGAAATTGGCTATTCCATCGACAACATTTTCCGCTTCCTGCGGTTGGAAGCCGCCGTCTCTTTCCAGGACGGGAAGTACCGCGACTGGGGCATCCTGCTGGGCGTGGCGTCCAACCTGGGCGGGGGGAATTTTACGATACGGTAGTGTCCGGAGCGTATTGTTTTCCGGGATAATTTTGATTTCAGGTTACTAATACATTCAGAGCCTGAACCCGAGATGCTGCGCCAGCCAGCCCTTAAAATTGTCGTCAAAGACATAACCATAGGATTGGACCAGGCCTTCTCTGATTTCTTGTTGCATGACCAGCCTGAAGGCTGTGAGCCATTCATGCAGATCCGTACCGGCCTGATCCGGAGCTTTGAAAAAACAGCTGTTGAGAATCCCGAACAGAGCCTCTTTGCCTTTGAACTCATCATTTGGCGTATAAAAAATTCGGCCGACTTCCTCCCTCATGATCTCTTGGCTGATGGCTAAGGCCGGTTGGACCCGATCGCGGATTTGTTGGTCGGAAGGAAATAAAAAACCTTTGAGTTCTCTGATGTGGTGCTTTTGGCCATCATCCCCGCTTTGGGTATATATCCTGAAATCACTGATAGAATTAGGCACTACCTCAGTATGCCTCAATGTATCAAGCTCGGTTTGCGGGATACCCGCGCCATCAAATATGGCATCCATAGAGAACAGGACTTTTTGGCCATTCTGCTGCAGGCGTTTCGTTATTTTTCTGGGGCCTTGTTCATCGTTATAGATATACTCCAGGAAGAAGCTGTTGCTGCCATCCTCCAGGGGGATGAATTGTTTGTCGAATTCAATTTCCATTTGTCCGCCCAGGATGAAAATAAAAGCCTGTCCGTGGAAACAGAATTCATACTTTTGAACACTATCAATAAAGGAGAATCCCCCGGTGTCTGATTTTTGTTGTGTCCCGCGGGCTTTATTATTCTCTTCTTTCTTTTTCTTGAAGAGGCCTTTAATGAAATCAACTAATGAATTTGCCATGTTGATAGAGTTTGGTGGTGGTCAATTATACCAGGAGTTGTACTCCAGTTTTTTTAATTTCAGGGGGTTGGCCAGCCGCCGGATGCACCCGTCGTCGCCAAGCGTAAATACATGGCGGCCATCAGGTGAGAAAGCTATAAAGGATAGCTTCTCATCGCCAAAATCGTTGTAGGTTAAAACCGGATTCTTCGTGCCCGACTGCAGGTCATAAACATGGGCTACTCCGCCTTCCGGGCCGGTGATGATGTAGCGGCTGTCGGGGCTAAAGGCAAGGGCGTTGACTGCCCTGCCCTGAAGTGTATTGCTGTCATTTTCATCGGCTTCGAACAGGGCGGCGCCGTCCAGCTTCATCACGGTGAAGCTTCCCAGGCTGTTTTGATCGTTGCCGCCTCCCGCTGCGATATAACGTCCATTGGGTGCAAAGGCGACGGCAAAGGGCAATTCCGCTTTGATCTCGAATCTTTTGTTCGTCCCTTGTTTTTTGTCCCACAGGTACACCCCCCCGTCGAGGCACCCGGCAAGCAGGAGCGTTCCATCGGGAGATAAAGCCAGGGACGTTACGGGTTGAGGGTGCTGGAAAGAAGCCACCGTTTTTCCGGAAAGATCCCAGGTTTTTAATGTGCCGTCCGCTCCGCCACTTGCGAAATAATTTCCATCGGGAGAGAAAGCCACTGCATTAACCCCACCGGGATGTGCATTGAGTGCCTGAACAGGCTGCCCTTTTTCGTCCCAGATGATCACAGCCCCGTCTTCACCTCCCGTCAGCATAAGTTTATGTGTCGCAGGAGCGGCCGCTACGGCCTTGATCCATCCTTGGTGCCCTTTCATGATCAAAGGGCCTTTGTTTTTCAGGTTCCAGAGGAAAGCGGCCTGATAGCTCCCTGCCAAAGCCTCCTGGCCGTCAAAACTTATGGAAAGAGAATGAGCAAGCCCGCAATCACCAATCATCGAGGACACTTTGGATTCCCGTTTCCATAGCCTCAGCATATTATCGGCCCCGCCGCTTAAGAAGGAGGCGCCATCTGGTGCAAAGGCGACGGTTTGCACCCAGCTTTCATGCCCTTTATACGATTTCAACATTACCCCGTCGCGGTTCCATAACCTGATGGATTGGTCGGCGCTTGCCGTGAGCATGTACTGCCAGTCGGGAGAAAAAACAGCCCTGTTGATGCGGCGGCTGTGTCCCCGTAGAATAGAGTATGTTTTATCCTTTATGTTCCATAAGCGGGCTGTGCCGTCGAAGTAACCCACGAGGATGCCATGTGTCAGGGAATCGCATGTGAGGTCGACCAATCCATTTCCTTCAGCATAGACAAAAGAGTCCAGGCAAGCCTGGGTGAAGCGGTTCCACAGGTATATTTTGCTGTCGAAACCTCCGCTGATCAGGAGCGTGTCATTATTGCAGAATACAAGGCTTGTTACCCCCGCAAAGCCATTTACTTTATGGGGAGCTTTCGAATGAGCCTGCCAACTGGTGCGCTGGCTTCCATCGGAAGGCCAGCAGTAAATTTTTCCATCGCTGCAGCCACCATAAATATATTGTTCGTCCGGAGATAAGATGGCAGTATAAAACTTACCCTCGCCGGAGAAAGACATGGGCTTGGCCTTTCCTGTTTCCCATAGCCGTACCAGAGAATCCTGGCAGGCGGTGAGCACCTTTTTTTCGTCTTTGGAAAACCTGGCAGAGGTTACCCAATCAGGGTGAGAAAATGCGGCAAGAGGGGTGGGCTGATAGGCCAGGGTGGTATTCCATATATAGGCATTGTAGCCGCTGGCCATCAGAATACGGCGGCCGTCAGCAGAAAAAGCAAGGCTGGCGATATCTTCGTTAATGGGAAGCTGAAAGGATTGATAAAACTCGTTATCTCTGAAGATGTCGTTTATGGCCTGTAAGGCAGCCAGGTCGTCGGGCCTTTTCGTCAATGCCTGATTCAGGACATCCAGCGCCTTTGTCGGGTCATTTTTTTCCAAAGACCGGGCTTCGGCTACCCAGGCATTTACCTGGCTCTGAATGCTGGAATGCCGCCAGAGCAATAAGGCCGCCAAGGCCAGCAAAACGACAAGGGATACCCCCCCCACCTTCAGCCTTCTGTTCCGTTTCCGCTCTGCCGCCAGCTTCGCCCGCCTCACCCTGCTCTTCTCCACCAGTTCCTTTTCCTTGCCCGTCCACATCCGCATGCCTCCCGCGCCCGCTTCCACAAGCGCCAAATCCTCCTCGTCGATGTAGGTGCGCTCCGGGCTGATCTCATAATCGGCTATTTTGGAGCTGAGGATGCGCAGCGCCCGCTGCCCCGGCTTGTCCGAATCGCGGATTTGCTGTTGCACAATGGGGGCCAGAGTGTCGTGGGCCAGGGCGGTTTGTTCCGGCCCCAGTCCTGCCAGCAGGTAGAGCGATTGTAACTGCGCGATGAGCTGCTGCAGGACGTCGTTCTGATGCTGATAATGGCCGCGCAGGGCCTCCAGGCTGCGGCTTTCGGCGGTGCCCAGGGGGGTGGTGTGGTAGTGCAGCACGTCCAGCGCCAGGCCGGAGCTTTCCACCTGCCGGCCGATCTGATTTTCCCATGCCCTGATTTGCGCCATTTGCTGGTGGAAGAAATCACGGAGCAGAATGCCCGCTTTTTTCAGTTGTTGGTAGCTTTCGGTACGGAATACCCGTCTGTCTTGGGCCTCCTGTTGTTGCCAGAGCTTGGTGAGGGTGATCTGCAGCACGGGGGCGATGGGCGAGTTCTTGTCTTCCAGCAGGTCGTCGGCGATCAGTACGGGCAGGCCTTCTTCTATTTCCAGCCGGTATTTATTTTGCAGTTGTTGATTGGAGCTCAATCCGCCGACGATCTCCAGGATGCCCTTCCTGTCCAGCCGCTCCAGGAAGACTTTTTCTTTGGGCAGGCCAGCTTCCCGGCAGGCCTTTTCGATCTCGGGTCCGTATTCCTTGCGGTAACTGAGCAGCAGTTTGCCGGTGGGCCGCTCATCGGGGCGGGCAAAGAGGGCGCTGGCGGTTTGCAGGAAAGTATCGAGTTCTGATTGCCTGCCTTCCGCGGGGCGGGTAAACACTTCCTCTACCTGGTCCAGTACAATGACGATGCCTTTTTTCCCGGACTGTGCCTCCAGTTGTTTCCATCGTTCGAGGAGAAGGGCGGCGTCTGTGGTTGTTGCCGGTAATTTCAGGGCTTCCGCCAGATGCCCCGGCAGGCCCGTTTCCGGCTGCCGTCTGGAAAGCCGGATGTCGTATTCCGCCTCCAGGCGGGGGAAGAGCCCTGCCTCCAGCAAGGAGGATTTACCCACGCCCGATTGCCCGTAGAGCAGAATAGCCGGCGCGGACTGTGGGCTGTTTATCCGGTGGTAGAGATCGCGGATGTAGTGGCCACGGCCGAAGAAAATGCGGGCGTCATCTTTATGGTAGCGCGCCAGGAAGCGATAGGGTTCTTCCGGAAATCCGTAATGGGCCGGGATGTCGGGCAGCCCGAAATAGGGGTCGTTGGCGGCATCGGGTAGGTTCCAGTCGCGCACGGCCTCGGCGCCGGGGCGGTAATAGGCTTCCCAGGGGAACTGGCTGGCCGCCGCTCGGAGTATGATGCTACGGGTATCGTAGTACTGGTTCATGTCCTGGCTGCCCTTTCGGGCCTGAACTTTGTATACCGCTTCTTTCCAGGCTTTATCAAGGGGAGCCCCTTCGCCCAGGGCCTGGTAAAAGCTGCCGGCCAGCTCGCAGGCGATGTCATCGTTGACGGCGCTGGCCGTACCGATAACTGCGGGAATACCTTGTTCTACAAGAGCCTGTGCCTGCTGGCTGGAAAAGCAGCCGTTCAGGAAGACGAGTTGCAGGCCTTTCTGGCCGGCCAGGAAGGGAACCAGCCCTTCGCCGTGGGCCAGCTCGGTTTTGCCGCTGGCAGCTTCCAGCAGCAACTCATAACTGCCGGCATGGCCCCCGTAATGGAAAGCGGCGATGCGGTTGCGGTATTTTTCCCGTTGAAATGTGGCCGCCAAATCGTCCAGTGTAGCATTGGGCAGGAGCACCACCTCGCACAACTGCTTATCCTCGGCCTTTTCGAGGGCGCGGCGGAGGCGGTTCAGTTCCTTCGGAAGATTCCGTAGGTATTGGCCGCTTTCTTCCCGTTCGTTAGCGAACGCAAACAGAAGTACGGGTTTGGGCATGAGGGGCTCAGTGTTTTGTAAAGGCTCAAAGAAACCGGCAAAATGAAAGATGCTTGCAGGCTCATTCGCCTGAAATTAGATGCCGCGAATCCATCAATGCACAATATATTATCTTTTGCCCGCTTTGCCTTGAATTAATATTGCAAAGATCAGCACATATTTTCCATGGTGAAACCAGGGCCATCCCATTACCTTTTTGCCTGGAAAATTGTTGGAGTGAGGTAACAGTATGCCGTATTACCCGCATACTTGTTTCCAAAGCCCGCAGAAAGGGCCTACCTTTGCGGCGTAAAAACTACCGTCGCAAATTTTACTATGAGTGACCAGATAAAACACGAGTGCGGCATCGCGCTGATCCGCCTCCTCAAACCGCTTCAGTATTACCACGATAAATACGGCTCGGCCTTCTACGGCCTCAACCAACTGGAGGTCTTGCTTCAGAAGCAGCGCAACCGCGGCCAGGACGGCGCCGGCATGGCCACCATCAAACTGGACGCCGCGCCCGGAAAAAAATACATCAGCCGCAAACGCAGCATCGCCAGCAATTATCTGGAGGATATGTTCCAGCAGATATACACCCATTTCAAGGACCTTCCAAAAGAAAAACTCAACGACCCTGCCTGGCTGAAGGAAAACAAACCCTACATGGGCGAACTGCTGCTGGGGCACCTCCGCTACGGCACCCACAGCGACAACAGCATCGAAACCTGCCACCCCTTTCTCAGGCAGAATAACTGGATTACCAGAAACCTCATCCTGGCCGGCAACTTCAACCTCACCAACGTGGACGAGCTGTTCCAGGAACTGCTGGAACTCGGGCAGTACCCCAAGGAAAAATCGGATACCGTCACCGTACTGGAAAAAATCGGGCACTTCCTCGACGATGAAGTGCAGCGCCTGCACACCTGGTACAAGCCCGACGGCTACACCAACCAGGAGATCAACGACCTGATCTACGACAACCTCGACGTGCAGCGCCTGCTGCGCCGCGCCAGCAAAAAATTCGACGGGGGCTACGTCATGGTGGGCCTCATCGGCCACGGCGACGCCTTCGTCATGCGCGACCCGGCGGGCATCCGCCCGGCCTTCTATTACGCCGACGACGAAGTGGTGGTCGCCGCTTCCGAACGCCCGGCCATACAGACTGTTTTTAACGTGCACATCAGCCAGGTCAGGGAGCTCAAGCGCGGCCACGCCCTCATCATCAAGAAAAACGGAACGGTCTCGGAAGCGCCCTTCATCGACCAGCTGGAGCGCCGCGCCTGCTCCTTCGAACGCATCTACTTCTCCCGCGGCAATGACCGCGACATCTACCTGGAGCGCAAGAAACTGGGCGAACAGCTGACGGACAAAATCCTGGAAGCCGTCGATTACGATTTCGAGCACACCGTCTTTTCCTATGTGCCCAACACGGCGGAATCGGCCTTCTACGGGCTGCTGGAAGGGCTGGACGCCCGCCTCAACGAGATCAAAAAAGAAAAGATACTGAAACTGGGCAGCGACATCAAACCCAAAAAGCTGGAAAAAATACTGTCCATGAGGCCCAGGGCGGAAAAACTGGTGGTGAAGGACGCCAAACAGCGCACCTTCATCGCTGATACGACAGCCCGGGAAGCCATGGTCTCCCATGTGTATGACGTGACCTACGGGCTGGTGGAAAATGACGTGGACACGGTGGTGCTGCTCGACGACTCCATCGTGCGCGGAACGACGATCCGCGACAGCATTATTCAGATCGTCTCCCGCCTGAAGCCGAAAAAGATCATCATCGTCTCCTCCGCCCCGCAGATCCGCTATCCGGACTGTTATGGCATCGACATGTCGCGCATGAAGGAATTCGTGGCCTTCCAGGCTTTGGTGGAACTGCTCAAGGAAAACGGCAAGGAACACCTGTTGGAAGAGGCCTATCAGCGCTGCAAAGCCCAGCAGCATCTGCCCAAAGAGCAGATCAAAAATGAAGTGAAGGCCCTGTACGACGAATTCCCCTACGAAAAGATATCCAAAAAAATCGCCAGGATCGTGACGCCGAAGGGCATCAAACCCAAGATCGAGGTCCTGTACCAGACGGTGGAAGGCCTGCGCAATGCCTGCCTCAACAACAACGGCGACTGGTACTTCTCCGGCGAATACCCCACTCCTGGCGGCAACCGGGTGGTCAACCGCGCCTTTATGAACTTCATGGAGGGGAGCAACGAACGGGCGTATTAGGAAGGCCGGAAGGCTTGCCCGGCTCGCAGAGACGGGCCGGGAGGCATGCAGGCTCTAAATCTTTCGCAGCAATGCCCCTGCTTTTTCGAGTGTTTCCTCCGTTTTGGCGAAGCACAGGCGGATGATGCGGTCATCCCGCCCGTCGGAGTAGAAAACAGATACCGGAATGGCAGCCACCCCGAACTCCCGCGTCATGCTCTTTGAGAATTCCGTATCCGGCTCCCGGCTGATGGCGCTGTAGTCGAAAGTGCAGAAGTAGGTGCCTTCGCAGGGCAGGGGCCGCAGGCGGGAACCCCGCATGGCGTCGAGGAAAAAGTCTCGTTTCTGCTGGTAGAAGGCGGGCAGCGACAGGTAGGTGTCCGCATCGCCTAAATAATCCGCCAGAGCATGTTGCATGGGGGTGTTGACGGAAAAGACATTGAACTGGTGCACCTTTCTGAATTCGGCCGTAAGCGCTTCCGGCGCCAGGCAGTAGCCGATCTTCCAGCCGGTATTGTGGAAAGTTTTTCCGAAGGAATACACGGCCAGGCTGCGCTCCCGAAGTTCCGGGTATCGAAGCACGCTCTGGTGGGCCTTTCCGTCGTAGATCAGGTGTTCGTACACTTCGTCGCTGAGCACGAGTATGTCTGTGCCGGCCGTGAGGCGGGCCAGGGCCTGCATGTCGGCTTCCTTAAGCGTCGTGCCCGTTGGGTTATGCGGAGTATTGATGACGATCATACGGGTGCGGGAGGTGACGAGTGCGGCAATCTCCTCCCAAACGGGCCGGTAATGCGGGGCTTTAAGATCATAGGGGATGGCTACGCCCCCGTTCACTTCCACCGACGGGCGGTAGGAATCGTATGCCGGCTCCAGCAGGATCACCTCGTCGCCTGCGTGTACGAAAGCGCTGATGGCGGTAAAAATGGCCTGGGTGGCGCCTGCGGTTATCGTCACTTCGGTGTCGGGATGGAGTGGAAAGCCGTAGAGGGCTTCCGCTTTGGCGGCCAGGCGTTCGCGCAGCAGGGGCACGCCAGCCATGGGGGCGTACTGGTTGAAGCCTTTGCGCATGTACTGGCACACCAGTTCGTTCAGCTTTTCCGGAGAAGGGAAATTGGGAAAGCCCTGCGAGAGGTTGATCGCCCCGCAGGCATTGGCCAGGGCCGACATGACGGTGAAAATGGTGGTGCCGACGTGGGGGAGCTTGGAGTTGACCTGCATGGCGTGCTTTGGTTAGGGTGTAAAAGAAACAGGCTTTAGCCCTGCAAATTTAAGCGGGCTAAAGCCTGTTTTGCCTCGGCGCAAACGGAAATTTGCAGCGCCTTACGGCTGGATCGACCGCTTGCTGAGGCGGAAGGTTTTCAAAACGCCTTTTTTCCTGCTGGCCAGGCTGGCCAGGTACATGCCGTTGGGCAGGTCGCCGATGTAGTACCGCTTGCCCGGCTCGGCCCGGAAGGAGCGCACCTGCCGGCCGATGATGTTGTACAGCACGACCTGATCGACGCCCTCTGCGCCGCGCAGTTCGAAATATTCGGTGGTGGGGTTGGGGAAAACGGCGAGGCGCGCACCGGAGGCTTCCCGGGCGCTGCTCGTCAGCAGGGCGTTGATATAGTAAGTGCCGGAAACGAACACCTCATCCGGGTTTTCTTCGGTGGAAATATCGATGCGCACTTCACCCGAACCAGCAATGCCTCTGGGTTTGACGTGCACGTCCATATTGGTTTGTGCGCCGGGGGCAAGCGTAAGCGTGAAATTGGCGCCGATATCAGGCGCGATGTTGGAATAGACGACCTGGTTGTAGCAGAGGTTGAGGTCGCACACCTGCACCTCCCATTCGTCGGGAACGCCTGTCAGAATGCGGGTCCACTTAACGTTGACCGCCTGGCTGCTTTCGTTTTTCACTGTGGCATAGCCAACGAGCTCGTATTCGGAATCATTCGGGTCGAAATAATCGGAAACTTCCACCGTGTCCGGCGTGAAGCTGAAGCTGAGCTGTGCGAAGGCAGCCTGCAATCCGAGAAGAAGTATGAAGAAGGAAAGTAAGCAATGCTTCATCAGGGTCTTTTTATCATAATGAGAGAATAATTTGCACCTGTAAAGTTCCGCATATTGCGACAATAAAGCAAGGAGAAAAGCCTTAACGAAATGTCAAAATCCCGCCACCCGGGCAATAGCCAGGTGACTTGGTGACTGGGAGAGGGGGAGGCTTGGTGAAGGGGAGAGCAGTGGTTCACCCCCTCACCCCTTCACCTGGCCACCCGGTCACCCGGTCACCCAGTCATTCCTCAGCCCTTACCGCACCACCGTCATACGCTTGGTCACCGCGCCGTGTTCGGTGGCCAGGCGGATGAGGAACAGCCCGCTCTGCTGCGGCTGCCAGAGCACCTTATGCGCGCCGGCGGGATACTGCTCACCGCCCACCAGGGTTTGAACCAGTTTGCCGGAAATATCAAAGATGCTGATATCCAGGCGGCTGCCCTCCACCAGTTGGAAGTCGATGTTGACCAGTTCGCCGGCGGGGTTGGGGTAGGCGAAGACCTTGCCTTCCAGCAGCCCGGGCTCATCGGTGCTGCTCAAAGTGCTGAACAGGTTGATGTTGTCGATGAAGAGGTTGTTGCCGTAATCCGAAGTTGCCGTGAAACGCACCAGCAATTCCGCTGCCTCGGCAAAGGCGCTGAGGTCTATGGTGTCAGCTACCCATTGGGAAGCGTTGGGCACGAAGAAAGGCTGAACCGGTGGGGTGGTGGCAAGCTGGCTTCCTGCTTTGTTCCAAACGGTAGTCCAGGTATCGCCGCAGTTTTCGGAAACAGAGATCGTCAGGCGGTCAGAGAAATTCGGATACTGGGCATAGGCGTGTTCAAAAGCCAGTACCGGCGCAGCGCTGGTGGACAGGTCGGTCTTTTCAAAGATCATGCTGGCCTGGTCGCCCTCTTCAGCCCACCTCCAGAAATCCACCATAATGGACTTGGCCGAAGCGCCAAACCCACCCACCGGGCCGGGCACGGTGGCTCCGATTCCTTGCAGGTAGCTTTGGTTGACAACTCCAAATTCCAGGTCCGCATCCTTGATCAGCAGGGTATTGGCCGGTATGCCCAGGTTTGGCGTGGTTTCAAAGCCCTGGATGATCTCCGTGCCCACCGGCGTATCGCTGAGGGTGTAGAAAGTCTGGCTGGTGATCAACTGGTTAAGGCGGTTGATGTCAATGGAGCCGTTGACGCTGGCCAGGTTGAAGCTCACTTCAGTTGCCCCCGGAGAAACGGTTTGCTGTTCGAAGGTGATCGTCACCGACTGGCCCTGGGCCAGGGAGCCGGACCAGCTTTGAGAAATGGGAGCGCCGCCATTGACGGATACCGTTACTTCCATTTCAGTGACTTCCGTTGCCGTGGCGTTGGTGATCTCAACGGCCGGCGTGAGTTCATATTCGCATAGCCCGCCGGGGCCTTGGGAAGCCAGTTCCATGGCCACATCCGCATAACCTTCCAGCGTGCCGGGGGCTTCGCTGATGGCTGCCTGGTGCACCTGGCGGCTGCCGTTGGTCTGTACGAAAGCCACCGCGCCAACCTGAGCGTAGTTGTAAATGTAATCGGGCAGCGGCACGGAGAATCCGAACTCCAGCGAATCACCGGCTGCGATCGGCGCGAGGGGGGCGCCATTGGCGCTGGGCAGCATCTTGCGCATGACGCTGTAAAAGTCCACCTCATCCGTGGAACCCGGCGGTTCGGGGAAGATCACTTCCTGCTCCATAATGGCCACGTGCAGCACCGTATTGGCCGGGCCGAATTCCGTATCGGAAACGTTGCGGATTTTGCCCTGGATGAAGATGGAATCCAGATCGGCGCTCATCTGGTGCGTGAGCTCCATCTCCAGTGGGGTGGGCACATTATAGGCATTGTTGATTTGTGCAGCAGTGACGTTTCCGGAAACGCCGGCGTCAAGCGCTCCGTCGATGCGCACGTTGGGCACGCCGGTTACGCCGTAGTAGTCCACGCGGGTTTGGACTTCATCCGGGTTTTGTTCGTTCATGGGGTCATAACCCGGCCAGGAAGTCTGGTATTTCAGCAGGACGGCCTTGTCCCAGTTGTTGAAAACCAGTTGGTTGAACCCAGGATTCTGGGCGGCGCAGGGCGGGCAGGAAGCCTGGGTGAAGGATTCGAGCATCACCCGGCGCTGGGCCTGGCCGAAGGTTGTTCCCTGCAGGAACAAGAGGGAACCGATTAGTAGTAGAGCTGCTCTCATAACGGAGTAGTTTTGAATTGTGAGTTTGTAAAAGTTTCAGAATCGCAATGGGCAAGTCATTGCAGACGCGCAAATGTAGATAAAATTCCCAATTTGGCTTTAAGGGCAAAGCCTTATTCCTTCCTCCCTGGATGCGGGAAATATAATTTTTTGTCAATTGTACTTTGGATGACATATCTTTTCGCCTCTTTTGTCCCGGGCTGGACATCAGGGGCGGCTTCCTTCCTGCTATTTCAACTATCGCCGGCTTGGCGAAATTTTCTAACTTGAACGCCAAACCTTTAAGCCAGCCTATGCACATAGCCATCCTCGGAAACGGCGTGGCCGGCATCACCGCCGCCCGCTTCATCCGAAAACTCAGCGATCACCGGATCACGGTAATTTCCGCCGAAACGGAACACTTTTTCTCCCGCACCGCCCTCATGTACGTGTACATGGGCCACATGCGCTACGAGGACATCAAACCCTACGATGACGGCTTCTGGCGGAAAAACCGCATCGATCTCCTCAGGGCTTTTGCCGAGCGCATCGATTTCGGGGCGAAGGCGATTTACACCCGCGAAGGGCATACCATCCGGTATGACAAGCTGTTGCTGGCCACCGGCTCGGTTTCCAGCAGGTTTGGCTGGCCGGGCCAGGAGCTTGAAGGCGTGCGCGGGCTGTACAGCTACCAGGACCTGGAGTACATGGAGCGTAATAGCCAGGGCCTGCAGCGGGCGGCCATCGTGGGCGGCGGGCTGATCGGCATAGAGATGGCCGAGATGTTCCACTCGCGCCACATCCCCGTCACCTTCCTGGTGCGGGAGGATAACTACTGGGATATGGTGCTGCCGCCCGAAGAGTCGGCCATGATCGGCCGCCATATCCGGGAGCAGGGCATCGACCTTCGGCTGTCCACCGAGCTGAAGGAAATTGTGGATGACGGGGCAGGGCGGGCCTGTGCAGTGATCACCAGCCGGGGCGAGCGCATCGGCTGCGGTTTTGTGGGGCTCACTGCGGGGGTGCAGCCCAATATCGGTTTTTTAAAGCATACCGAACTGGAAACGGATCGTGGCATTCTGGTTGACGAATACCTCCGCACCAATATCCCCGATGTTTTCGCTGCAGGCGATTGTGTGGAGTTGCGCCAGCCCAGGCCCGGCCGTCGCGCCATCGAAGCGGTTTGGTACGCGGGCAGGATGATGGGTGAAACGGCGGCCTACAACCTCTGCGGCCGGCCGGCGGCCTACGATCCCGGCATCTGGTTCAACTCCGCCAAATTTTTCGATATCGAATACCAGGTTTACGGCCATGTGCCGGCCAGGCTGCCGGGCGGGTTCGCCACCCTGTACTGGGAGCATCCGGGCGGGCGGAAGAGCATCCGCCTGGTGTACGACAAAGCCCAAGGCCACGTCCTCGGCTTCAACCTGATGGGCGTGCGCTACCGCCAGGAGGTTTGCGAAAAGTGGATCCGGGAGCAAGCCCATATCGAGGAGGTGCTGCAGCACCTTGGGCTGGCCAATTTCGACCCCGAATTCTTCCGGCAATACGAAGCCGAAGTGGTGGAGTTGTACAACCGGCAAAGCGGAAGCGGCCTGCAGCTCAGGCAGCGGCGCGGCCTGAAAGCGGCGGTCCGATTTCTGAAGAATGCCGTCCAGCCGAAGGCCTATAATCTTTAATTTCCGGAAAAGAAAACAAGGCGATGAAAATATCCAACATCAGTTTTTCCCTTGCCAATCCCCACCCCCGCGCCCTGGATGGCGTTCAGAAGCTCGGGCTGGGGCTGGCGGCCCTGGCGATGCTCATTTTGCTGCTGGCATTTCTCCATGTAAGCCTGCCGTCGCAGGGCGTATTTCTGGCGGCGTCTCTGGCCCTTTTCCTGGCGGGCGCCCTGGTTTTTTCCTGGCGAACCTACCTGAGCAGGCCGGCGGGCATCAGGAATGATGGCATCTGGTTCAGCACCCTGACAAACGGCGGTTTGTGGGGCTGGATGTTCGGCATTTTTTTAACCGGGTTTTACATTTTGCTCTATTTTTTCCCGGCTGTTTTGGGGCTTGGCGCGGGCGGCGCTGCGAATTCGGGGCTGGTGGCCCTGTTCGACCCGTTCAGCCTGCTGCTGAAGGGCCAGCCGGCCAGCCAGTGGTTCGTTTACGGCGCGCTTTACACCCTGGCCATCCTGGCTATGGGCGGCAGGTTCCTGTTCAAATACCGGCACAACCGCTACCAGGTGTTACGCACCCTTTCCGTAATGTTCTTCCAGGCGGGCTTCGCCTTTTTTATACCCGAACTGATGGAAGGGCTGAACAGTGATCTGGCTACCCGGTGGTTTGATAAGGATGTGAAAAATATGTGGCCGCTGGACTACGACTTTTTCGATAAATGGCATGTGGATAACATGCTGAACGGAGGGTTCATCGGGTTATTTATGTTCGCCTTCGGGCTTCTTATGATTTTCGTTGTTTCGCCTTACCTGACCTACCGCTATGGCAAGCGCTGGTATTGTTCCTGGGTTTGCGGCTGCGGCGGGCTGGCTGAGACGGCGGGCGACCCCTTCCGGCAGCTCTCCGGCAAGTCGCTCTCCGCCTGGCGGATCGAGCGCTGGGTGATCCACCTCGTCCTGCTGCTTTCGGTGCTGATGACGATTGCCGTAGTTTACAGCTACCTTGGCGTCAACCCGGAAAAGTATTACCTCACCCGCCGGAGCTTCACCTGGATTGCGGCCGGGCTTCTGGCAGGGCTGGGCTTGCTGACGGCGCTGCTTCAGCGAAAATTTGGCGGGCTGCGCAGAAACATGGTTTACATCATGGCGGGCCTGGGCGTGCTGATCGCCGCAGTGGTATTGATCAACCACTATTCGGGAGAAAAACACATCCTTTTTATACCGGCTTCCGGGCTGAAATCCTTTTATGGCTTTTACATCGGAGCTATTTTCTCCGGAGTGGTTGGCGTCGGGTTCTATCCCCTGCTGGGCAGCCGGGTGTGGTGCCGTTTCGGCTGCCCCATGGCGGCCATACTGGGCATTCAGCAGCGCTTGTTTTCCCGCTTCCGGATAACCACCAACGGGGGCCAGTGCATCAGCTGCGGCAATTGTTCCACCTATTGTGAAATGGGCATCGACGTGCGCTGGTATGCACAGCGCGGGCAGGACATCGTCCGGGCCTCCTGCGTGGGTTGCGGCATCTGCTCGGCCGTGTGCCCGCGGGGCGTGTTGCGGCTGGAAAACAGCAGCGCCGATGTGCAGGAGCGCACAGAGGCGGTGCGCGCTATCCACATCGCTGAAAACCGCTTACCCGAAATCCGGGCAGAGGTATAACGCCTGGCCGGCCTTTGGGTCGGGCCGTAGAATAGGTATCGTTTTTGAAAGGGCGCCAAACGAACTGAACAGGCTATACCGGCGGAAGGCCTTATGTTCGAAAGCCGGAGTTTGGCAAAAAGAGGATGGGGCGGCAGTTCATGGGATTGAATTGGCGAACGGTGAACAGCCTCTCTTTGCTATTCTACCGCCCATCCGGTTTTTGGGTTGTGTGGCGGGTTTTCCGGGCTGGGGGTTTCTGAGAAACCAGAACCACCCCTTATGCTCTGCGGCAGACCTCCACGTAGGCGCTGGCGCCGGGTTGCTGCAGCATGTTGGCCAGCATTTCCTTGGCGCGAAACAACTGGGCTTTTACGGTGCCGAGGGGGATATCCAGTTCTTCGGCGATTTCTTCGTAGCTCAGTTCCTCGAAATAGCGCAATTCGATCATCAGGCGGTATTTGCCGTTGAGCTGGCTGAGCAGCCTGCGCATCATCTGGATGCGCTGGTTGCGGATGATCTCCTCCTCGGGGTCGAGGATAGCCGCCTTGAGGTTGCTGGAATAGTCGCTGCTGCTTTCACCATCAATAGGTTCGTCGATGGAGTAGAGGTTCAGGCGCTTTTTGCGAATATAGTCGATGCCGTTGTTGATGGCGATGCGGAACAGCCAGGTGCTGAAGGCGTAACGCGGCACGTAGCTGGACAGCTTGGCGAAGGCTTTGCCGAAAGCTTCAATGGTCAGGTCATCGGCGTCATCGCGGTTGTTGTTGACCATTTTCAGCATCATGTGGTAAATGGGGTTGCGGTAGCGCTCCATGAGGATGGCATAGGCCCTCTGGTCGCCCTGGATCGCCTTTTTGACGATGCTGTAATCATCCAGCGCGCGCTGGGAGGTAATGGTGGTTTGTACTGCTACTTCCATGATTCCTTTGATTTGAAAAGCGCTGGCGCGAAGACGAGGTAGAAGAAGACGTACAAAGCATCGAGCAATGGAACCCACCTGATCAAAGAAGTATCGTGCAGTTTTCTCAGAATCAGTGCGTACATCGCAGAGGCTACCCCTATCCGTGCCAGATAGTTAAGTAATACGATTAAATCCAGATTGTGAAAAAGGATCAAGGCGAAACCAAAGGCGTAGTGCCCGAAATGGCTGGCGGACAGCAGCCCGAGGGCCAACTGATGCACTGCACGGTAACGGGCGCCGGTGGTCAAATGCCTTGACTTCTGGCGGTAGTAGCCTCCCCAAGTGTCCTTGGGTTTTGAATAGACGAATGCGAGCGGTGACAAAATCACCTGGTTGTTGCGCCGCGTAGCCACCTGGTTGATGAACAGATCATCGTCGCCCGATGCTACATCGGCATGTGTTGCGAAACCTCCGGACTCATGAAACAGAGATTTGCGGTACACAAGATTTCGCCCTACTCCCATGTAGGGCAATCCCACTAAAGCAAAGGAAAGAAATTGGGTAGCAGAATAGACGGTCTCAAAGCGAATAAAGGCATTCAGTATGCCTTTCCCACGAAAATAAGGGCTGTATCCTAATCCGATCTTTACCCGGCCCCTGACGAATGCTTGCATGTGCTCCACCCACTTGGAGCTTGCCGGGCGGCAATCGGCGTCGGACAATAAAACGATTTCAAAGCGGGCGGCTTCAATGCCCCTGGTTAAAGCCTCTTTTTTACCTGGAGAAGTGTCAGCGCTAACGCTAACATGGCGCAATATGGGAGTTTTTTTCTGAATATCCAAGAGTACCTCCAAAGTTTTGTCGGAAGAATTGTCATTGACCACAATTACTTCGTACTCCGGGTAGTCCTGCGATAGGAAATAAGGCAGGTTCTGGCGCAGGTTTTCGGCTTCATTGCGGGCGCAGATGATGACGGAAACACCCTCCTTTATTTCATCCGGCAGGGGGGGCTGGCGGTAAAAAGCGAGGCGGGAAAAGGCGAACAGCCAGTAGAACAGCTGCAGCCCGGTGCAGGCCAGGAAGAGATAAAGCAGCATATCGGTTGAGCCTGCCAATATATTTGAGTTTCGTCAGGTGATTTTTTCCAGTATCTCCGCCCGAAGTTCCCGCAATTGGGCGGCCTGCGTTTTATGGCGCCGCAGCCGGAGGTAGTTCAACACCCGCCCCTGATGCCGGTGGTAGCGCCAGGCGAGCAATCCGGCGGGCAGCAGGCTGGCCAGGTAGAGCAAAGCAGTGTAGCCGTCGTACAGCAGGTACACCAGGCGGGCCTGCAGGAGGTAAAAAAGGGGAAAGGTGATCAGGCCCACCAGGATTTTGACCGTGCTGTCGTAGCCGATGTAAAGCTTGAGTTTCCGATTGAGCCACTGGGGCAGGAAGGCAGCCGGAAAATTGTTCGTCATGCCGTAGAGGTAGAAGGGGAAAAACAGGATGAGCCCAACCAGGTGCAGGGCCAGCGGCCTGGGCGGGCGGGCCAGGGCGGCGTCATCCGTGCGCAGCTCCCGGAGTTTTTCGAAGTAGGCGGCCACCTTGCCGGTGAAGGCCTGATATGCCGCTGGGGCCTCGTCAGCCCATTCCCGCAGCTTCCCGATCAGGTTTCTGGTGCGCGAAAAATGCAGCGGCTCGGCGACGGGCTGTTCGTTGCGAAGCATCGTTTCCAGGCGGGCGGCCAAAACATCCTCCTCCTCATCGCGGGTGTCGATGATGAGTTCCCGCAGGCGCTCGGTGAGGTCTGCAGTGAGCGTTCGGGATGCTTTAACAGGATCGGCCTGATAGGCATCCTGGTAATCCCTGATCCATATCGGCTCCCCCACCTTGAGCGTGACCCGGCTTCCGAAGCGGTGGGGCGCCTCGTAGGACAAGCCCACCGGCACGATGCTCAGCCCCAGCCCGAACCCCTGCTGGTTTTCCGCACTCAGCGCAATGCGCGCCGTTCCCGTTTTGAGCAGCCTCAGGCGGCGTTCGATAAAACTATAGCCCTCCGGAGCAATGTACAGGCAGCCGCCCTTGCCCAGAAATTCATCACAGCGCGCAAAGGCCTCCCGGTTGTTGAGGGGCCTGCCGTTGGTGTCTTCGGGCCGCTCGATGGGGATGCAGAAGAAGGTGTTGAAAAACCAGTTGCCGAGGCGGGTGCTGAACAGGCTGGCATTGGCCAGGAAGTGCACGGTCATAGGAGACTGTTCAACCGCGTTGAGCGGGTCCAGCAGGGTGTTGGGATGGTTCGACACCACAATGGCCGGCCGCCTGAAATGCAGGCCCCCGCGATTGATAAAAGTGCGCCGGTAATACAGGTTCAGGCATATCCTGACAACCAATCTGAGGAAGCGGTAGAGGAGGTATAGTATCGGGTTCAAGTTCAGGCTTTGAAGTTTAATAAAAACCGGCGGACGTCTTCGTCGAAGGCGGGCCCTTCTCCGAAATGGAAACGCACTTCGGCCGGCACTACGAAAACCGGCAGCCGGTGTTCGATCAGATAGCTCCGGTGCAACTCCAGCCGCATGGCGTCCTTTTCCGTCGTGAGTATGGCCTTGCTGGCGGACTCCATGCGGTCGAAACTGGCTTTGAGCTGCCCGACATCGTATTTGGAGAAATAATGGTGGTCTTCGTATTCCATAACCTGCAGCGAACCGGCCTGTTCTTCCAGGTAAGTGAGCAGGTAATCCGTATTGGCGATGGCGGAAATGAGCAGGGCGTCGGTATCCGGCTTCAGCTCGATGCGATAGTTCGGGTTGAGGATATAGTAGGGATGGCCGTATGAATAGTAAGAAAAGTAAACTTTCTGGTGGGGCAGAGGCCTGATCTCCTCCAGGAAGCGCCCGCGTTCTTCGGGCTGTAGTCCGGGCGGGCACTTGGTGATGATGATGATATCGGCCCGGCGGTAGGCGGAGCGCCATTCGCGCAGGCGGCCCGAGGGCAGCAGGTAGTCGCGGGTAAAAGGCCGGCTGTACTCGGTCAGCAGGATGTTCAGGCCGGGTTTAATGGAACGGTGCTGGAAGGCGTCGTCAAGCAGGATGGCCTGAAGCCCGGGCCTGTCCATCAGCATCTTGGGGATGGCGAAGGTGCGGCTTTCTGAAACAGCCACCATGATGTCGGGAAATTTCCTTTTGAACTGCAGGGGTTCGTCCCCGGCCTGCTCGGCAGTCATGCGGGGCGTGATTTCGAGGTACCCCCGGGTCTTGCGCCGGTAGCCCCGGCTGAGGGTGGCCACTTCGATGTAGTCCTTCAGCAGGCGGATCAGGTATTCGATATGCGGCGTTTTTCCGGCCCCGCCCACCGACAGGTTGCCCACCGAAATGAGGGGCACGTTGAACTCCACCCCCTTCAGCAGCCCGCGGCTGTAGAAGAAATTGCGGAGGCTTATCCCGATGCCGTATAGCAGGGAGAAAGGGGATAACAGTATCTGTACCAGGAAACGTTGCATCATACGCAGCAAAAGTAAGGATTTATCCCATTTCTCTGTTTCTTTGCCTTATGAAAGCCATGTTATTCGCCGCCGGGCTGGGCGCCCGCCTCCGCCCGCTGACCGACTCCAGGCCCAAAGCCCTGGCCGAGGTGGGCGGCATGCCCCTGCTGGAAATCGCCATTCGCCGGCTGATGTATTTCGGCTGCCGGGACATTATGGTCAACATCCACCACTTCGGGCAGCAGATACTGGACTTCCTGGAAGCCAATGGGAATTTCGGAGCCAACATAACCATCTCCGATGAACGCGATCTGTTGCTCGATACCGGAGGCGGCCTGAAAAAGGCGGCCTGGTTTTTCCAGGACGCCCCTTTTCTGGTGCACAATACGGACATACTTTCCAATATCAACCTGCAGGCCTTCCATGAGGCCCACCTTCGGGCCGGCGCCCTGGCCAACCTTGCCGTCCGGCAGCGCCAGAGCTCCCGCTACCTGCTTTTCGATGACGGCGGGCGCCTGTCCGGCTGGCGCAACGCCAACACCGGCGAGGAGCGCATCTGCAGGGAAGGAGGAGTCCATCACCCTCTGGCTTTCAGCGGCATCTGCGTGCTCAGCCCCGCTATTTTTTCCTTCATGCCTGACGAGGAGGTTTTCTCCATTATCGACCTCTTCCTCCGGGCCGGGCAAACGGAAACCATTCTCGCCTACCGGCACGATGATTCGCTTTGGCTGGACGTTGGCAGGCCCCAGGCCCTGGAGCAGGCGGAAGCATTGATCGGGCAGATAGCATTGAGTATGTAAAAGGGCGCCCGAATGCAGTGCGTACTGGTACGGAGGGTTGTGGGCAGTATGCAGTGGGCAGTTCTGTTCATGCCCTGGTTTTCAATGCGTAGCCCCGTAAAGTATTCCCTCTTTATTTAATTCCGGCAGCATCAGGTGGTTTGGCCATGTTACTTCAAAATCGCATTTCCGATCGCGCACTCCAGGCAGCGCCTGTGATCGCAGTATTCATTCTTCAGTTGAAGCAGGGCCTGGGTGTGGAAGGCCGAGTCGGCGGGCATGCTTAGCTCTTTCCAGCGGCTGATGACGGCGTTGTTTTCCGGGCGGAGGTTCTCCAGGAATTCCAGGGCTTTCTCCTGGAAGCGGGTTTCTCCTTTTCGCTGGCCGTATAGGAAGAGGAAAGGCGCGATGGTATTGATGACGATGAGGTGGATGGTGTCTCTTCCCAGCGCTTTCTGCTTCCTGGGGGATTCCTTTCCGAAGGAATAGTGTGTCCACCAGTAGTTGGAGAGTTTGACATCGAAGAGGTTCTCCACCTCCCGGATATTGCGGGCTGCCAGGGCTTTGCTGAACATGCTGCTCGCCTGAAAACAGAGGGCCGCCAGCTGGGCGATCCGGATGGTGGGAAAATTGGCGGGCCGCAGGCGCAGGAACTTCCAGCTTACCGCGGGGATGGGCGCCAGTTGGTATTTTTTCTGCAGGAAGCGGTACTCCCGTTGAAGGCTCAGGGGGTATTCCTCTTCGAAGGGCCCCTGCAACAGGCCCGACTGCCCGAAGAGCAGGGCCTCCATCTGGAAAAGGCTGTTGCGGTGTTTGCCCAGCAGCAACAGGGGCGTGTTGCGGGCCAGGAGGAACATCGGCTCGGCGTTGACCCTGGCGCCGAAGCTGCGGGCGAGCGACTGGTAGAAGCTCTCCTCCCAGTTTTCCTTGTTGTTTTCCAGTTCCCGGGCGATAGACCTGGCTTTGTGTTCCAGCCGCTCGGCGGCCAGCCGCCCGAGCCAGAGCTTGCGCGTCAGCTCATGCACCCCGGGCAGTTGGGCCTCGCAGGGCGCCCAGGATTCTTCGTGCAGCAGCCGCAGGTAGTGCGCCGCCAGCTTTTTCGGAATACGCTTTTTCATTTCCAGGCAGGGAATGGGCTCCCCGTTGCCGCGGGTAACCGGCTGGTCTTCTTCCAGGACGACGTGCAGGATGACGTTGTTGTAGGCTTCATCTGACTGGTGGTTGTGCAGGAACCAGTCGGAGGACTTGAGGTGCATTTCCACATTGCCCGCCCAGAGGGTATCGCCAATCCGGATGCGGGCGTTGAGAAAATCGGGGCCGGCGTGGGTGTTGTACAACCCCGGTTGCAAAATCTCGATTGCCTGGTTGGCCGTAGTAACCAGGCCCGCGCGCTCGAAGCGCTGCATGCGCCAGACGTAGTGGAGCAAATCTTCCTTCATGGCGATTCTGGGTTTTGCGGTCTTGATGCCTCCAAATTGCCCGAAAAAAAAGATGCTTCAAAGCGGCTTACCCGATCTTACCCAACTTTACCCACTTTTACTCATTGGGTTGAGGTTTCTGGCCCCTCGTTTCTCGTTTCTGGTTGCAGGTTGCAGGTTTCAGGGGTTGCCGCAGGCTCACCTCGTCTCCCAGTCTCCATTGGGTGTTACAGGTTGCAGGTTACAGGTTCAGGTTTCAGGTTTGAGGTTCCCCTGATAACCAGGCTTTTACTGGGGTGTCGACACAGTTATTTGAAGGCCATACAGCCCTTCATCAGTCCGGCTGCCGCCGGGCCCGGCTGAATGGCTTAGCCCTGTTCCCTTATCCTTTCATAAACCTTAAATGTATAGGCGAATTCGTTTTTCTCATCCGGCTCGTGGGGTTCGCTGGAGCGGAGGGCCCATTCATCCGGTTTCAGTTCCGGGAAGAAAACCTCGCCGCCTTTGATTTCCGTATCCACCGCTGTGAGGTAAATGCGGCCGAGGAAAGGCATGCTTTGGCGGTAGATATCGCCGCCGCCGATGATGAAGGCTTCCTGTTCACCGTTGTCGTAGGCGATGGACAGGGCTTCCTCGACGGAGCGGGCGGACAGGCAGCCGGAGGCGATGAAGAAGGGGTTGCGGGAGACGATGATATTGGTGCGTTTGGGCAGGGGCATGCCGATGGATTCGAAGGTTTTGCGGCCCATGATGACATGGTGGTTGAGGGTGCGCCGTTTGAAGTACTTCAGGTCGGCCGGCAGATGCCAGGGGATGCCGTTATCCTTTCCGATGACGCGGTTTTTGTCGGCGGCTACGATGGCGGAGACGATCATGCGGCGGTTTTTGAGTCAGGGTTTTTTCTCCACCAGGTTTGTTTCCTTCACCCGCTGGAGCAGCCATTCACGGCTGGGGTCGATGGAGCCTTTGAGTTTTTTTTCGATCATCATACTGGCGATGGGAGCGGCGAGCACGCCCCCGAAGCCGGCGTTTTCGACATAGACGGCGATAGCGATTTGGGGGTCATCTTTGGGGGCGAAGGCGAAGAAGATGGAGTGGTCTTCCCCCTGGGGGTTTTCGGCTGTACCGGTTTTTCCACAGACCGATATACCGGGAACCTGGGCCAGGCGGGCTGTGCCGGCCAGGGTGACCTTTTCCATGCCGTTGGCGACGATATCGAAGTATTGTTTTTCGATGCCGGTTTCGTGGCGGGTAGTGAATTCCTTTGGGATGTTGAATTCATCCCCCATGATGACCTTTACCAGGTGGGGGGTGTAATAGTATCCCCGGTTGCCGATGATGGCGGCCAGGTTGGCCATTTGCAGGTTGGTAAGCAGCAGCTCGCCCTGCCCGATGCCGAGAGAGCGTATCCAGATGGAGTTCCATTTCTGGCCGGCCTGCTGCCTTTCGAATTTGTCGTTATAGAATTTGGAGGAAGGGATGAAGCCATCTTTTTCCCGTGGCAGGTCGATGCCGAGTTCGCTTCCGAGCCCGAATTTTTTCAGGTAGCCATTAAACACATCCATTCCTTTCTGGGGGTTGTAGAACCCTCCTTCGCTATCGACGATATCGCGGAAGACAGTTACAAAATAAGCATTGCAGGAATACTGGATCGCACTTTCCACATCGGAACAATAAGGATGGCCGTGGCAGCCTGTCAGGCGCATTCCTCCGGCGTAGTAGGCGCCCCCGCAGGAGATGCCCCGGCCGGGGTTGAGCACCCCCGTTTGCATGCCGATCAGGGCCACGATGGGCTTGAAAAGTGAGCCCGGCGGATACTGGGCCATGATGGAGCGGTCGAACAGGGGGTTATTTTCATCCTGTACCAGAGCGGCATAGGCTTCGCCGCGGTTTCGGTCGATGGCCAGTAGCCCGGGGTCGTAGGTGGGCGTGCTCACCATGGCCAGCACTTCGCCGGTTTTGGGGTCTATGGCGACGATGCTGCCGATTTTGTTGGCCATGAGTTCTTCGCCGAAGGCCTGCAGCGGCAGGTCGATGGTGGCCTGCAGGTCTTTTCCGGAAATGGGGTCTTTGTCCAGTTTGCCCTCCTGGTATGCCTCCACTTCGCGGCCCAGGTTGTCTTTGAGCACCAGTTTTACGCCTTTGTTGCCGCGAAGGGAATCCTCATAGGCCAGCTCCAGCCCGCCGGCGCCGATGTAGTCGCCTGAGGCGTATGGGCTGCCGGGTTTGTCGATGTCGCTGCGGTTCACTTCCCGGATATAGCCCAGCAGGTGGGCTGCGTTCTTGTGGGGATAGCCTCTGGCGTGGCGCAATACCGGCCGGAATCCCGGAAATCGGTACAGTTGTTCTTCAAAACGAGCGAAGCCCGGGGCGGATATTTTGGTCAGGAATGGGAAGGGGACCGATTTGGAATAACGTGGGTCGCGCCAGTTTTTGTTCAGGGTTTCCAGAAAATACTCCCTGGTGATGCCGAGCAGGCTGCAGAAGGCCGCCGTATCCATATCGGGGTTGATCTGGTTGTAGGTCACCATCAGGTCGTAGGTCGGCTCATTGTAAACGAGGATGTTCCCGTAGCAGTCGTAAATGGTGCCGCGGGCAGGATAGACGACCTGTTCGTCAATGGCTGTGGCGTCGGCTTTGGAGCGGTAGGAAGGGTCGAGCACCTGGATTTGCATGGCCCGGGCCACGAGAAAAGCCGAGGCTGCAATGAAGGCCAGCCTGATGATATATTGCCGTTGGCTGTTGTTCGTAGGCACTGCGGTCGGGTTTACGTTTCCGGGTCAAAAATGTAGGTTACGATGATAACAAAAATCATGGACAGCGGAAAACTGTAGAGGGTTTTTAACAGGATATCCACAAAAAAAACGGGGGAAAAGGCGTCGAGGCTGTAGTAGAACAGCAGGTGCAAAACCATCATCAGCGAGGCGTAGCGGAAAAACCAGGGAGCACCCATACGCGCCTTGTTGGGGCTGTGGTTGACATTGTACCCGTCACGGGGCTCCAGCCAGCCCAACACCCAGGAACGGATATAGGCCGTCAGCACGCTGGCGCCGGCATGTACGCCGAGCGAGTCGTAGCTCATATCCACCAGCAGCCCCATTGCGAATGCAGCGGACAGCACCACCACGCGCGGCGTGCGCAGGGGCAGCAGGATAATGAAAAGCGGGTACAGTATGAAATTGAAGAAAACGGGGCCCTCCCACCCGATCGACAGGCGCTTCAGGATGAACACCTGAAAGATCAGAAAGCCGATAAAACGGCCGATATGGATCAGAGTGGCGTTATTCATTCCCGGCCTGGTCTAATTCTTCATGTTCTTCCCGCATCAGGTTGTTGACGACGTAAACGTATTCCACCTTGCTGAGGTCGTTGAACAACCTGACGGAAATGGTATAAAAATTTTCTCCTGGTTCGATCCTGGCGCTTTCCACCCTCCCGATAAGGATGCCTTTCGGGAAGACCTGGGAGTAACCGCTGGTCTGCACCGTATCGCCCACGGCGAGCTCGGCATGCTTGGGGATGGCTTCCAGCTGCATGCGCAGGGGGTCGGAGCCGTTCCAGGTGAGGGTTCCGAAATAGCCGCTCCCGCGTAGCGCGGCCTTGATGCGGGTTTGGCTGTGCAGCACAGACATAACCCGGCAGTAGTGGTTGGTGGTTTCCCGGACGATGCCAACGATGCCCTCATCGGAGCCGATCACGCCCATGTGGGGTTTTATGCCGTGTATCTCTCCCCGGTTGAGGCGCAGGGAGTTATTGGTGCTGACAATGGAATTGCTGACGACGTTGGCGCCGATAAAGGTAAACATCGGCGCGAGGGAATCCACCTGCATGGAATCCCGGAAAACGGCAGTCGAAAAGCGCGCGTTGTCGCGTTCTTCCATCAGTTTGATATTCCTGGCCTGCAGTTCGAGCACCCGGGCCTTGAGGCCCCAGTATTCCGTAGCTTTGTCCACCTGCCGTTCGGCGGCGGCGCTGAGCAGGCCCCAGGAATTGCTGAATATCTCCTTTTGCCGGTGATTGTACTGTACGATGAGCACGAGGGAAACCGCTTCCAGCAACACAAAAGCCAGAAAGCCACCGTAAGCCGCAAACAACTGTAACAGGCCCCGCATGTGCGTGGGGGTTTATCTTAAACTAAACGAGTCCCTTTTAGACGCTCTTCCGGTCGATGAGGAAGGAGAAGCGGTTCGTATTCCTCAGGGCGATGCCAGTGCCGCGCACAACCGCGCGCAGGGGGTCTTCCGCGACGATCACCTTGAGCTTGGTTTTGGCGGCAATGCGCTTGTCCAGCCCGCGCAGGAGGGCGCCGCCGCCGGTGAGGTAAATGCCGGTCCGGTAAATGTCGGAAGCCAGTTCCGGAGGAGTTGTTTCCAGCGCCTTCAGAATGGCATCCTCGATCTTGGAGATGGATTTGTCCAGAGAATGAGCGATCTCACTATAGGATATTTTGATCTGCTTGGGAATGCCGGTCATCAGGTCGCGCCCGTTGACGGCAAAATCTTCGGGCGGCGTGTCCAGCTCGTGCAGGGCCGAACCCACCTGAATCTTGATCTGTTCGGCGGTGCGCTCCCCGATGAGGATATTGTGCTGCCGCTTCATGTAGCTGACGATATCGTTGGTGAATTCGTCGCCGGCAATGCGGATGGACTGGTCGCAGACGATGCCGGAAAGGGCGATCACAGCGATCTCGGTAGTGCCGCCGCCTATATCGATGACCATATTGCCCACGGGCTCTTCCACGTCGAGCCCGATGCCGAGCGCGGCGGCCATGGGTTCGTGGATGAGGTAGGTCTCTTTGGAATCAACGTGGTCGGCGGAGTCGAATACGGCGCGTTTTTCCACTTCGGTGATGCCGGAAGGAATGCAGATCACCATTTTCATGTGGGAAAAGAACCGGCGTCGTTTGCCGATCATGTTGATCATGCCCTCGATCATGCTTTCCGCCGCCTGGAAGTCGGCGATGACGCCGTCTTTGAGCGGGCGCACGGTTTTGATGTTCTCGTGCGTTTTTTCGTGCATTTGCATGGCTTTGTTGCCCACCGCGATGGTTTCTCCGCTGCGGCGGTCGATAGCCACTATGGAAGGTTCGTCAACGACGATCTGGCCGTCCTGTATGATCAGGGTATTTGCGGTACCCAGGTCTATGGCGAGTTCTTGGGTAAAAAAGTTAAACAGTTTCATCAACGCTGTTCTCCGGGTTTAAATAAGCTCCACTGGTTATTACTCCGGGCGGGCGCTTTCCCGCCGGGCCATGAAATTAGCAATTTTTTCAGTTTTTTCCGCCCGCTTTCGCTTTTTATGCGGTTGCGCTGCGTGGAATAAAGGCTGCGGAGCCCGAAACGGACCCGCAAAATTGCTGAATTTCCATTTACGGCGCAAAGCAACGCAAAATTCCTGGAAAAAGGAAATAATGCGATGCTATTAATAATGGCATAAACCGGTGATTTCAAGGCTGTTCTTTACCGGGCGCCCGGCCTGCCGGCAATCAGACGCCGACTACCACTTCCCACATGTCTTCCCGGTTGAGGTAGCGCTGCGCCAGGCTTTGCAGTTCTTCGGCGGTGATGGTGCGCACTTTCTCCGTCAGGCTTTCGAAGTATGACATGGGCAGCTCTTCCATGGCCTGGGTGCGCACTACTTCCGACACGTTGAACGGGCCGTCAAGCATGGTCAGAAAGTTGCCCATCAGGTAATTGCGCACCATGGACAGCTCTTCTTCATCTATGCGTTCTTCCTGCAGCAGCCTCATTTCATGGTAGATCTGTTGCAGGGTGTCGTTCACGAATTCATTGCCGGCTTCCGTGCCGATGTACATGCAGCCGTCGTAGTGCATGGCGTCGAGCATGGAGTAGATGTTGTAGGTGTATCCTTTTTCCTCGCGGATGTTGGCCATCAGGCGGGAGCCGAAATAACCGCCCAGTATGGTGTTGAGCACATACATGCCCGCGTAGTCGGGGTGGTGCCGGTTGAAGAGGCGGCGGCCGATGCGGATGGCGGCCTGCACCGTATCGGGGCGGGTGATCTTCACGGCTTCGGGTTTCTCGGGGGCAGGCGGCAGGGTGGCTGTGGCCGGCTGCCCGGGGCGGATGGCCCGGCTGAGGCTTTCGTTGATCATATCCAGCATGGCGGGGCTCGCTTTGCCGCTGATGAAAGCGATACAGTTGCTGCTGTTGTACAGGCGCCCGAAATGCTCGGCCAGGTCTTCCCGTTTCAGCGCCGCATAAGTTTCCGGGTAGCTGTTGTAGCCGTAGGCGTGCTGCGGCCCGAACATGAGCTCCGTGATCTGGCGGTAGGCCACCACGTCGTTTTTGCTCAGGTCCACTTCAAGCCGCCGCTGGTTGCGCCGGATGAAAGCCTGCAGCTCGTCCTCCGGAAAGGCCGGTTCGGCCAGCATATCGGCCAGCAGCGGCAGGGCTTTGTCGAAGTGCTTGGACAGGCTGTACAGAATGGCGTTGGAGGTGTCCATTTGAAAGGGGAAGCTCAGGCTGCACCCGTAAAAATCCATCTGCTCGGCGATCTGATGAGCCGTGTAATGGCGGCTGCCTTCCTTGATCTGTCCGGCCGTGGCGCGGGCCGCCAGGGGCTTGCGTTCGAAGGGCCGCCCGGCCATGAAGGCCAGCTCCAGCTTGGCGACTTCCTGCGTGCCCATCTGTATTTCGTACAATTCGATGCCATTGTCCAGGCGGTGCACGGGTATCTCCGGCAGGCGCAGGGCGCCGATTTCCTGAATAGGTGGTGCTTTTTTTCGGTTGAGCATAAGCCTGGCGGTTGTGTTTGCTGTTGTTTAGGTTTGAAAAAGGGCGGCAGGCAAAGCTAGGCATTCCCCCCTGTTTTGTCATATACATCACCGGAAGGAATTTTTTGAGGCCGCCGCCGGAAAATGGCGCTTTTTCAACAGGCTGTGGATTATTCTTCCGGTAAATGTTGCCAAGAAAAGCTATTTTTGTGTTTTCTTCAACTCGTCAAAAAACCCTACCGGATAAACTTATGAAATTCAGCGTTTCTTCATCCGAGCTTCTGAAACAACTGCAGGTGGTAGGCGGGGTGATTGGCCCCAACACCGTCCTGCCCATCCTGGAAGATTTCCTGTTCACCATATCCAAGAACAAGCTCCAGATCGCCGCCACCGACCTGGAAACCTCCATCACCACCGAAATCGAAGTGATGGCCGATACCGACGGCGCCGTGGCCGTTCCGGGCAAGATACTCATGGAAACCTTGAAAGCGCTGCCGCAGCAGCCGATCACCTTTTCCATCAATGAAGAAACCCGGGGCATAGAGATCACCTCCGCCTACGGAAAATACAAGCTCTCGGGCGACAACAGCGAGGATTTCCCCCGCATTCCCGAGCCGGATTCGGTTGATACCGTCGACATCCCGTCTCAGGCGCTCAGCCACGGCATCAGTAAAACCATCTTCGCGGCCAGCAATGACGAGCTGCGGCCAGCCATGACCGGGATTTATTTCCAGGTCGATTTCAACAAACTCACCCTCGTGGCTACCGATGCGCACAAACTGGTGAAATACACCTTCCACGAAGTCGGCGGAGAGGTATCCACCTCCTTCATCGTGCCCAAAAAGGCGCTCAACCTGCTTCGGAACGCCCTGCCGGCCGGCGATAAGGTGAAGCTCTCCTTCAACACCCAGAACGCCTTCTTTTCCTTTGGAAATACCGAACTGGTCTGCCGGCTGATCGATGCCCGCTACCCGGACTACAACGCCGTCATACCCATCGACAACCCGAATATCCTGACGCTTTCCCGGCAGGATTTCCAGAACTCGCTCAAGCGGATTGCCATCTACGCCAATAAAACGACCAACCAGGTCGTGCTCAACGTCAACGAAGGCAGCCTGACCATTTCCGCCCAGGACCTGGACTTCGCCAACGAAGCGACCGAACAGCTGGCCTGCACCTACGACGGCAACCCGCTCACCATCGGCTTCAACGCCAAGTTCCTCATCGAAATGCTGGGCGTACTGGAGTCCGAAGAGGTGAAAATGGAACTGGCCACCCCCACCCGGGCAGGCATACTGTTGCCCGTGGAGGAAACGGAAGGCGAAGAGATACTGATGCTCGTCATGCCCGTCATGCTGAGCAATTGAGGTTTACGGAGTTCCTTTTGAAAATCCTGAGCCAGTCCGGCGGGCATCTGCAAGGCGCCTGCCCACCCCCATCTGGCCGCCAAGAAAGCCAAGCGATCTATGAAATTTTCCTATCTGTTCCTGTTCCTGTCCGTTACCCTGGCGGCTTGTAAAAATGAGCCCGCCCACCCGGAAAAGCCGGAAGATGTGTTAAAGCAGTATCAGGCAGGCATCGACAAAAACGACTTCGAAACAGCCGGCGAACTCAGCACGCCCGCCGGCCGGCAATGGCTCGCCGAACTGGCCAAGATCATCGCCAGTGAACAGGCTGACTCCACTATGCTGGATACCCGCTTCCTTTCCCTGCAGTGCGAAGGGGAGGGCGACACCCTGCTCTGCCACTGCGTCCTTCAGGACCAGTACGAAAAATACCCGGCCGAGTACAGGCTCATTCGCCTGGACGGCCGCTGGCTGGTCGATGCGCCACAGGAAGAGATCATCATAGAAAATGATGTCATCGATGCCGTGCCCGACAGCCTGCTGGACCAGATGATGGAGAATGAGATGCAGGAACAGTAAGCGGCCAGGCGGAATTTTTGCATTCTGAACACCACACAGCTTTATGGCGCCTCAAGCCGAAAAAACAGGGCTGTTCTTCGGATCTTTCAACCCCGTGCATACAGGGCACATGGTCATCGCCAATTTCATGGCCACCCGCACAGGCCTGAAGCAGGTGTGGCTCGTCGTTTCCCCCCATAACCCGCTCAAGCCCCGCCATGGGCTCGCCCGCGACCACGACCGCCTGCACCTGGTGCGCCTGGCCATTGGCGACAACACCCATCTGCGGGCCTCCGATATCGAATTCGGGCTGCCCAAACCTTCCTACACCATCGACACCCTTGCCTATCTGCGGGAAAAATACCCGGAGAAAACTTTTGTCCTGATCATGGGCAGTGACAACCTGGCCACCCTTCACAAGTGGAAAAACTACGACATCCTGCTGCGCGATTATGAGATTTACGTCTACAACCGCCCGGGCTACAGCCCCGGCGAATTTGCCTCCCATCCCCACGTCCGCTGCTTCGACGCCCCCCTGATGCAGCTCTCTGCGAGCTATATCCGCGACTGCATCCGTGCAGGCCATTCGGTGCAGTACCTCGTGCCCGATGCCGTCTTCCGGTATCTGGAAAGCAGCGGGCTATACAGGCAGTAAACGGTGAGGGCGTTCCGGAAAGCCCCGGGTGGGAAGGTTGGTAAGGTTGGGAATGCTGGCGAGCCATAGCTCCAATATTCCGCTCCCCGGGGGCTTTCCGGAGCAGCCTCAATAGTACGTCAGTGGACAGTACATCAATAGCATAGGATATTCTGTTGCCAGCCGATGCCCCTTAAACCCGATCCGGAAAACAATATTAACTTTGGGGGTTTAGTTATTGGGGAATGAAAGGCGCGCGGGCCCGGTAGCCCGGGCCATTACAAAACAGGTATATGCAAAAAGTTATACTCTCTCTTCTGCTGGCCATGTTCGTACAGGCCGCTCTGCCGGCGCAAAACCCACTGCCCATAGGCCGATGGCGCAGCCACCTGCCCTACAGCGCCGGAAAATTCGTCACCCAGAGCAAGGATAAGATTTATTTCTCCACCGATTTTTCCATCGTCAGCATCGATAAGGCGGAAATGTCGGTCGAATTGCTGGATAAGACGAAGAGCCTCAGCGGCGTCGGCATCGAATTCATACGGTATAACCCCTTCAGTGACATCCTGATCGTGGTGTACAAGGATGCCGTGATCGACCTGATCGGGGCGGGCGGGGAAGTCGTAACCATGGCTCAGATACGCAATTTCAGCAACTTTACGGGCGAGAAGAAAGTGAACGATCTTTACATAGAGAATGACTCCATCGTGTATCTGGCCGCCAACTACGGCCTGTCCATGATCAATATTTTCGCCGGTGAATTCAGCTTTACTACTTTTACGGGCATATCGGTGGATTACGTCCACCTCTTCGATGGCGATATCTATGCCTCCACTGCCGAGGGGGTTTACCGGGCTCCGGCGGCAGGTAACGTAAACCTGGCGGATTTCGGCAACTGGAAACTGCTGGGTTCCGAAGAAGGCTTTCCTTCTGATTACAGCCCCAGCGCCCTGGCTTCCTATCAGGGCGCCCTTTATGTTGGCGTAAATGACAGCCTTTTCCGCTACGAGGGCAATGCACTTGCTTTTGTCCACTATGAACCCGGCTCTACCCTGGAGTTCCTGACGGCCGAGGGCGCCGACCTGCTGGCCGGCTTCCGGCCGGGGCGCATCGTCTATTTCAGGCCCGACGGGTTCACGGGCATCCTGCCCGGGGAGTGCGTTCAGACGCCCAATTATGCCGTCGAAGACGGGCAGGGGCGCATCTGGATCGGCAATGAGCGCGCGGGCAGCGGCTTTCAGATGCTCACCCAGGATTTCCTCGGCGAGTGTGTCACCATTAACCTCAATTCGCCCTACTCCGAGGCCGTTTGGGATATGGCCATCCACAACGGCCGGCTCTGGATGGCCTCCGGCGGCCTCGACCAGACCCTGAGCGCCCGCTTTCTGCCCGATGGCTTCGCCTCTTTCATCGACGGGCAGTGGACAGTGTACAACCGGGATACGCGGCAGGAACTGAAAGGAGAAGACCCGGCCTCCAACGACGACGACATACAGGTGTTCGTTGCAGCCGCTGTCAACCCGGCCAACGGCAAAGCGTATATGGGCAGCTTCATCGAAGGCCTTGTCGAAATCGATGGGGATAAGATCACGCAGTACAAGGAAACCAACTCAAGCCTGCAGCGCGCCCAGGGCGACCCCCGGGTGCGGGTTGGCGGGCTGGCTTTCGACGCCGACAACACCCTCTGGGTGGCCAACAACTTCGTCGAACGGCCGCTTTCCGCCCTGTTGCCGGATGGCAGCTGGAAGAGTTTCGCCATGCCGGGCTGCAACCAGAATCAGGTTCTCGACATCGCCGTCGACGGCAGCGGCTTCAAATGGATGCGCCTGGGCAACAACAGCGCCGGGCTGATGGCCTTCGACG
This sequence comes from Bacteroidota bacterium, assembly GCA_963169455.1. Taxonomy (GTDB): domain Bacteria; phylum Bacteroidota; class Bacteroidia; order Chitinophagales; family Saprospiraceae; genus JACJYE01. The sequence continues at coordinate 42,023 of CAUJDW010000111.1, forward strand.
AAGGCAATATCGATGACCCCAACGACGACCGCTGCCGCGTTTTTACATCCAACAACAGCAACCTGCCTTCCAACAACGTCAACTGCCTGGTTGCCGACCTGGAAGGGGACATCTGGGTGGGCACTACCGAGGGAGTGACCATCTTCGAATGTGGCGGCAGCGCCTTCGACGACGCCTGCCAGGGTTCGCGCCGCATCGTGGAAGTGGACGGCTTCGGGGCCTATCTGCTCGAATCGGAAACCGTGCAGGCCATCGCCGTTGACGGCGCCAACCGCAAATGGGTGGGCACCAAAAACGGAGTGTTCGTCCTGTCGCCCAACGGCGAAGAACAAATCGCCCGCTTCACGAAAAGCAATTCTCCTTTGTTCGATAATGACATCCTGGACATCGCCATCAATCCCGATAACGGCGAAGTCTTCATCGGCACCATCACCGGCCTGATCTCCTACCAGAGCGATGCCGTGGCCGGCGGCAGGGCGCACCTGCCCGAAGTGACGGTTTATCCCAACCCCATCCGGGAGGACTACGACGGCCCCATCGCCATCAAAGGCCTGGCGCGCGACGCTAATGTGAAGATCACGGACGTGAATGGCAAACTGGTCTATGAAACCCAGGCCCTGGGCGGGCAGGCCATCTGGGACGGGCGGGATTACAATGGCCGGCGGGTCAACACCGGGGTGTACCTCGTGTTCAGCAGCAGCAACCCCCGCTTCGCCGGCTTCAGCGGCAAGGCGGACGCGGCAGTGGCGAAAATACTTGTGGTGAACAGCAACAGGTATTAGGCGACAGGCGCCCGGTAATCTGACAGTATCAGAACACGGCCATCTTCACGATCTCCTCGTAATAGGCCTCATACTCCGGCAGGATGTTGTCGATATCAAACCTGCGGGCCTGCGCCAGGGCATTGGCGCGGAATTCCTTCAACATGCTGTCATTTTCCAGAATGCGGATAGCGTAGCCGGCCATTTCCTCCACATTGCCCACCTCGCTGAGGAAACCGGTTTTCCCGTGGATGTTGACTTCCGGCAGCCCGCCCACATTGGACGAGATGACGGGCACTTCGCAGGCCATGGCCTCCAGGGCCGCCAGCCCGAAACTTTCACTGCCCGAAGGCATGATGAAGAGGTCGGCGATGGCCAGTAGTTCTTCAACGGCATCCTGTTTGCCGAGGAAGCGGGTTTCGTGGCAGAGGCCCATTTTGCGGCAGAGGTCTTCGAGGTTGTGGCGCTCCGGGCCGTCGCCGATCAGCAGCAATTTGGAGGGGAGGCGCTCGTAAACCTTCTGGAAAATGCGCAGCACATCGTCTACGTGTTTGACCTTTCTGAAGTTGGATACGTGCACCAGGATGCGTTCGCCATTGGGGGCGATGGCCTTTTTGAAATGGTCTTTATTGACCTTCCTGAAGCGCTCGAAGTCGATGAAGTTGTAAATGACGCGAATATCATTGGTTACATTGAAGTACTCGTAGGTCTGCTGCTTGAGGCTTTCGGAAACGGCGGTAACGCCGTCCGACTTGTTGATGGAGAAGGCCACCACGGGTGCGAAAGCCGGGTTATTCCCCACCAGGTTGATGTCGGTGCCGTGCAGGGTGGTCACCACGGGGATGTATTTGCCTTCCGAGAGCAAAATCTTCTTGGCCATGTATGCCACGGCTGCGTGGGGGATGGCGTAATGGACGTGCAGCAGGTCCAGCTTTTCGAATTTGACCACGTCCACGAGTTTGCTGGCCAGAGCCGTGTCATAGGGCGTGTACTCGAATAGCGGATAGTCATCCATGCTCACCTCGTGGTAAAAGACATTTTCGTGGAAAGTCGTCAGGCGGGCGGGCCGTTTGTAGGTGATGAAGTGTACTTCGTGGCCCCGTTTGGCGAGCCCGAGCCCCAGTTCGGTGGCTACGACGCCACTGCCGCCATAAGTAGGATAGCAGACAATCCCGATTTTCATGGTTTACCTGAAGGTGGATGAAAGAAAAAGCCCCGGGCGTCAAGGTAGCGCCCTCTTGCTGGTTTAAAGAACTATTGATTGATACAGTTGGGATATCAAATAGTTTAGGGATTTCCTTCCAAATCGCTGCGCAGCGTCCGGCGTTTTTCAACACAAATGCAAAAGGGCGCAAGGAACGCGAAGGACAAGTTCCGTTTGACGTCCTTCAGGTTCTTTGCGCCCTTTTGCGTTCTGCCGGCTGCAAACTGCTTACTGCCCCCTGATCAGCTTGGCGGTGCGCACCTCCCCATTGGCGATGATGCGCACCAGGTAGATGCCGCTGCTGTGCCGGCTCAGGTCCAGTTCGTACCTGGCGCTGCTCACTTTCTGCTCCATGCGCTCGAAGAGCAACTGGCCCATGGCGTTGAGCAACTGGATGCGGGCGTCGGCAGGTTGGGCGAATTCCACGCTCAGCACAGTGACGCCCGAGGTGGGGTTGGGCGCCAGTCTGATTTCACTGATGCCGGACGGTTGGCTGGTGCTGCTGATGACGCCCACTTCCACTTCGAGTTCGTCGCGGCAGCCGTAGTAGTCCGTCACTGTTACCTTGTACAGGCCGGGCTCCAGCCCGCTGATGGCGCCGCCGGCGGCGCCGTTGCTCCAGGAATAGGTGTAGGGCCCGACGCCATCGCCGGCCAAAACGCTGATAGCGCCGTCCATGCCGTCCTGGGTGCTGACTTTGGTGACTTCTGCTTCCAGTTGGAGGGAAGGCGGGCAGCTGCGGATGTTGATATTATCGATATCGAGCCAGTAATCGCCGGCGCCCCACTGGCCGCGGAAGCGCACTTTGAGGTACAGGCCTTCGTAAGCGCTCAGGGGGATTTCCACCCTTGTCATCTGCACCGTTGGCGTATGTGAGCCCTGGGTGATGACGCGCACGGGGAAGTAAGTGGCGCCGCAGTCGATGGAAAGCTGCACTTCGAGGGTGTCGCCGGCCGTGATGATGGTGGGCGTGGCGCCGTCGAAATAGTTGACAAAGCGGTAGTCGAAAACCAGGGTGTCTTCGGCGCCAACCGGGCCGATGACGGGGGTGGCGAACAGCATAGTCTGGTCGAAGGAATAGAGGTTGTCAAAAATGACAAAGCTGCTGTTGTTGTGGCCGTTGCCCACGGCGATGTCGGTGTCGGCAGTGAAATTGGCGGGAATGGCGCCGGCCTCGAAATCTTCCCTGAAGGGGGAAGCCACTGCGGTATTGTAAATGAAGGAAACCGTGTCGTTGGTTGCGAAGGCGTCGCCCGGAAGGTTTGCCCAGGCTTTGATGATGTAATTGCCCGGGTTGGAAGAGTCGAAAACCTGGGTAAAGGTGTAGTCGGCCGACTGGCCGGGTTGAAGCACCAGGCTGCCGACGTTTTCGATCACTGCCGGCCCCCCGTTGACGGAATATCCCACATCGAAGCCGGTTTGGGCAGCCGTGCCGACATTGGCGATGCGGAACCTTATCTGGTCGTCCGGGCTGCCGCATTCTTCGGTAGAGGTGTTGCTGACGCTCGAGGCGGCCAGGTCGGCGGCCTGGACGGCGGAGATCAGGATATTGTCTATGCCCATGCCTTCCCTGACGACGGAGCCATCCGTTGAGAAGACGAAGCGGACGCGCACATCGGGGGCGCCTGCTGTGCCTGCCAGGATGTTCTGAGCATAAACCCAGCCTGTAAAGCCCCCCGTGCCGTCCCACCAGTTGTTGGGTGTATCGTTGTACCAGTTCAGCCCAGTGCCCCCTGTACCTACTTTCGTCCAGCTATCGCCACCATCGGTGGAGAGTTCGGCCCATGCCTCATCGCAGCAGGCTTCCGTGTCGAAATTGAGGTGGAAGGCGATGCGCGGGTCTTCGGAGAAGGAGCTGAAATCGAGGCAGGGAGAGGTGAGGTAGGATATTTCGTTGTTGTTGTAGGGGCCTTCCAGGTTGGTTACCCAGGCATTGTCTCCGCTGACGGCGGCGCTGATGGTGTTGCCGGCCGGGGCGCCGTATTCCCAGGAGGGCTGGCCGAAGCCATTGCCTGAAACCGTCCAGCCCCCGCTCCAGGCCTCAAAATCATCGTAGTACGGGTAATCTTCTATGATCGGAATACTCACGATCAGGACGGAGGCCGTGTCGTTGGCCAGCACGCTGTCGCCCTCCAGTTCCGTCCATACCAGCAGGCTGTATTCGCCCGGGTTGGACAGGTTGACCGTGGCGTCGAACTCGGTTACCTCCATGCTGTCCGTACCGACGACGCCGGTGTAGAAGCCGTCGATGGGCTGGCTTACGTTGCCGGGCTGGCCGTTAAGGCTGAAATTGAAGGGGATGAGAGACTGGGGGAGCCCTCCGAAGTTGGAGATAATGAGCTCGATCGTTTCTGCGGCGCCCAGCCCGCAGCCGGATACCGGGGAGAGGATGTCCGTCACGCCGACGTCATTGGCGAAAAGCGTTTCGAAGGTATAGGGCCCGACGGAAATGCTGGTGTCGCCGTTGGAACAATAGGCCGTGATATAGAAATCGTAAATGGTTTTTTCTTCCAGGTTGAACAGTTTGGTGGTAGCGCCGCCAACGGTTTTGCTGTTGCCCGCGCCCGGTAAAAAGCCCGTGGGGCCATACTCGATGAAATATTCCCCTTCCGGGTCGGAAGGCGCCCAGCTGATGTCGGCTGTGAAGGCGCGCACTTCATCGACCGAAACCGCGCCGGCAGGAGGCGGAGGGCAGGAGGGACAGGTAACGGCGCCGGTAAAGACCACCCCGTTCATCGGGTTGACGCCGCCCTGGCCGTCCTGGAAGACCAGTAATCCGTTGGCGTCATATAGAGCGTAGGACACTTCATAGGGGAAGCCCCCCTCCATGTAGGACAGTTGTATCTGGTCGCCTGCTGTAACGGTGATGCTGGCCTCCGCATAATCGCCGGGGATAAAGTCGAGGGTGTAAACGGTGGAGTTGCCTCCGGTAGTGATGGTGAGCATTCCTCCGTTCCAGCCGTCGCCGAAATCATCTTCCATGATGAGCAGGTATTCACAGGAGAACTGAGCCGTGGCGGCCGGCCCAAGGAGAAGCATGAACAGAAAAGCCCATAGGGTAAAACTCCACTTCATAAATGTTGTGTTTAAGGTCTTTTTGTATTTCGTTCGAACCATGCTGAAGCTGATAGTTGCCAATCGGTGTCACCGGGCCCGCCCTGTTCCGGTACGGGCCTGTTTTCCGGCAGTGGAGCCAATCAGCCGTTCATGGGCGGCTTAAAATTAAGCAAAAAATCAATAACGCCATTTCCGGCAGCCGGCAATGGGGGTTGATTGGTCACTAAAGTTACAAATCGCCTAAACCTTTTATCAGGCCTCTTGTTAAAGGTAAGTAATTCTGAGGGCGCCCGTGCGCCCGTGTCAACAGCGTAAGCCCCTGGTTCAAAACCTTTTGGAAAGTGGCCGTTTACTCAATCAAAGATCTGGAAAAGCTTTCGGGAATTAAAGCGCATACCCTTCGGATATGGGAGCAGCGCTATGGCATTATAGAACCCAGCCGGACCAATTCCAACATCCGCTACTACCGCGATGAGGACCTCAAATTTATCCTCAACATCTCTCTGCTCAACAAGAACGGGATCAAAATATCCAAGATCGCCAGGATGAGCAAAGAGGAAATCGCGGAGAAAGTCGCCGCCATTTCCGAAATCAATTTCGAATACGGCACCCAGCTCGACGCCCTGACGATTTCCATGATCGAAATGGACGAATATAAGTTCGACCGCATCGTCAGCACCAATATCCAGCAACTGGGCTTCGAGCGCACCATGCTGGAGATCATTTATCCTTTTCTGGACAAGCTGAGCATACTCTGGCTGACCGGCTCCATCAACCCCGTCCAGGAAAACTTCATGAGTTACCTGATCCGGCAGAAGATCATCGTAGCTATTGACAAAGAGCCGCTGGTGAGCAGCAACGGGGCGCCCAAATTCCTCATATACCTGCCGGAAGGAGAAAAACAGGAACTCAGCATGCTTTTTATGCACTACCTGCTGAAATCCCGGCGCAACCATGTCATATACATCGGGCAGGACATCACCCTGGCCGACCTGCGCGACGCCTGCAACATCCACCATCCGGATTACATCTTCACCATGATCACGGAGACTTTCGCCAGGGAGCCTGTGCAACAGTATATTGACCGCCTTGGATCCGGTTTCGGTGATTGCCAAATCCTGCTTTCGGGGTACCAGGTAGTGGCCCAGGAAGTACAGTTGCCCGGGAATATTTCCATCCTTCGCAGCCTCGACCAGGCGCTGGCTTTTCTCGACGGTCTTCGCAAGCGTAATTAGGCAGGGGATTAGGCTGTAATGTGTCATTATACTCCTATCTTTGCGCCCGGGCCGGGCCAATTCCTGCCCTCCCAAAATGAAGGAGAAAGTGAAGAATTTCATTGTCAATTTTCTCAAATTCCTGCTGTTTCTGGGCGTGGGGGTGGGAATACTGTATCTGGTGTACCGCCATCAGAACGCCGCATTCCAGGAAGAGTGCGCCCTGAAGGGGGTCAGCCCCGATCAGTGCAGCCTTTTGCAGAAAGTGGCCAGCGATTTCCAGGGAGCGAATTACTGGTGGATACTGATGGTTTTGCTGGCCTTTACGATCAGTAACGTCAGCCGCGCGTTGCGCTGGAAAATGCTGATCCGCCCCATGGGTTACTCACCACGCCTCATCAATGCTTTTTTCACCACCGTGCTGGGCTATTTCGCCAACCTCGCGCTGCCGCGCCTCGGAGAGATCGTCCGGGGGGCTACGCTGGCGCAATACGAAAAAATACCCGTCGAAAAAGTAATGGGCACCATCGTGGCCGACCGGGTATTCGACGTCATCAGCATCCTGATCGTCACGGCCCTTGCTTTCCTGCTGGCATTCGACAACATCTGGCAGTTTGTCGAAGAAAATGTCTCCATCGCGGGGCGGCTGGGGAATGCCGGCGGGCTGCTGTTGGCAATGGGCGGGGCGGGGCTGTTTTTCCTGCTGCTGATCTGGATGTTGCGGCGGCGCATCGCCAAAACCAGGATATACCAGCGCGTGGCCGACATCGCCCACGGTTTCTGGCAGGGCATCCAGACGGTCAGGCAACTGGACCGCCCGGGCCTGTTCCTTTTCCACAGCCTGAACATCTGGCTGATGTACTATCTGATGACTTACCTCTGCTTTTTCGCTTTTGAACCCACCTCGGGGCTTTCGCCTCTGGCGGGGCTGGTGGTTTTTGTCTTCGGCGGCTGGGGTATTGTCATCCCTTCACCGGGCGGCATGGGTACGTATCACTTTCTGGCCCAGACGGCGCTGTCCATTTACGGCGTCAGCGGCGATGACGGTTTTTCCTGGGCCAATATTTCGTTTTTCTCGGTACAGTTGGGTTGTAACGTGTTCATCGGCATCTTATCTCTGCTGCTCCTTCCGCCGATCAACCGGCATTACCAGCCGGCTCTGGTGGTAAAGGAGGTGGATTGAGGGAGTGGGTAGGCCGGGCATTTAAATGCAGGAAAAGCGATGCTGGAAAAAATTCGCGATAAGATACAAGGCTGGGCGGCTGCCCGGGAAACTGTGGCAGGCTGGAAAAAAGCCGGGCAGCGGGTGGTTTTTACCAACGGCTGTTTTGACCTGCTGCATTTCGGCCATATCACCTACCTGGCCCGCGCCCGCGAACTGGGCGACAGGCTGGTGGTAGGGCTCAATGGCGAACAGTCGGTGCGCCGGCTGAAAGGCCCCGGCAGGCCGATCAACGATGAGCCGACCCGCCAGCTCCTGCTGGCCGCGCTCGAATTCGTCGACCTGGTCGTGGCCTTCGAACAGGACACGCCTTTTGAACTGATCAGCCTGCTGAAGCCCAACGTCCTGGTAAAAGGCGGTGACTATCGGCCGGAAGATATCGTCGGAGCCGATGTGGTGCTGGCCGCCGGCGGAGAAGTAAAAGCATTACCTTTCATCGAAGGCTATTCGACAACGGCCATCGAGGCGCGTATCAGGTCGGAAAGCAGGCAGGGCAAGCATGGCGGAACAGATTGAGATAGTCCCTTACAACCCTGCCTGGGCAGGCCTTTTCGAACAGGAAAGGGAGCTCCTCGGGCATTACCTGCAGCATCTGGCGCCGGTAGTGGAGCACATCGGGAGTACGGCAGTAAAAGGCCTTGGCGCCAGGCCGGTCATTGACATCATGGTAGGGCTCCGGGAGGAATCGCATCTGGCTGAGGTGGTGGAGCCTATGCTGGCTGCGGGTTATTGCTATTACCCCTGTTATGAAGCGCTGATGCCGGGCCGGCGGCTGTTTGCCCGCCTGCAGGCGCTGGGGCAGGCCGTTTTTCAGGCGCCGGCTCACATCCCCTCCCGCCGCCAGCACCCTTCCACCCACCATCTGCACGTCGTCCCCATCGGTTCTCCCTATTGGCAGCGCCATATCGCCTTCCGCGATTACCTGCGCAGCCACCCCCTCGCCCGCGATGCTTTCTTCCGTATGAAAGTAAAACTGGCCAGGGGCAAATGGGAAGGCGCGGCGGACTACGGCCAGGCAAAAGCGGCCTTCATCCGCAGAATCGAATGGCTTATGGGGCTTGAAGCCCAAAACATACCAGACCAGCACAACACATGAAATACCTGATCGTCGGCCTGGGAAATATCGGCGCCGAATATGAGCACACCCGCCACAATATCGGCTTCGATGTCGTGGAAACCCTGGCCAGGGAATTCGGCGCCGAATGGAAAACCGGGCAGTTGGGCGAGCTGGCCACATTCCGGCACAAAGGGCGCGTTTTTGTCCTGCTGAAACCTTCCACCTATATGAACCGGAGCGGGAAGGCGGTGCGGTACTGGCTGCAGCAGGAAAAAGTGGACAAGAGCCACCTGCTCGTCATCGTGGATGACCTGAACCTGCCTTTCGGCAAGTTGCGCCTGCGCGGCAAGGGCAGCGACGGCGGCCACAACGGGCTGAAAGATATAGACCAGTTCACCGGCGGCAACGATTACGCCCGCCTGCGGGTCGGCATCGGAAGCGAGTTTCCGAAGGGGCGCCAGGTCGATTACGTGCTGGGCGAATGGTCGGAGGAAGAAAAAGGCCAGTTGCCCGAACTGCTCGGCAAAGCGGCCGAGGCAGCCAAGGCATTCGGGGCGGTGGGGCTGCAGTTCGCCATGAATCAGTTTAATAACTGAGGCTGCCTCAAAAACAAAGATTTTCACTATCTTTCCCCAAAAGACTTCATCTATGAAAAAGACAAGGCGCACCTTCCTTCGCGAGTCCGGCCTGATCGCGGCCGGGCTGGCCGTTTATGGACTTTCCGGCTGTGGAAACAGCGGGCAGCAAACTCCGGCAGATTCATCCGCCAAAGCTGCGGATACTGCCTCCGAACTTTTCTTCAAAATTTCGCTGGCGCAGTGGTCCCTCCACAAAACCATCTTTGATGGCAAGCTGGACAACCTGGGTTTTGCCGCCAAGGCGAAAAACGACTTCGGTATCGACGCCGTTGAGTACGTCAACCAGTTCTTCAAAGACAAGGCTCAGGACCAGGCCTACCTGGGCGAGATGAAAAAGCGGGCCGACGACAACGGCGTGCGCAGCCTGCTCATCATGATCGACGGTGAAGGCAACCTGGGCGACCTCGACGAAAAGGCCCGCCAGCAGGCCGTCACCAACCACTACAAATGGCTGGACGCAGCCAAATTCCTGGGCTGCCACTCCATCCGGGTGAACGCCGGCGGCGAGGGCAGCGCCGACGACATCGCACAGGCGGCCGCCAATAGCCTGAGCCAGCTCGGCGAATACGCCGAACCGCTGGGCCTGAACGTGATCGTGGAAAACCACGGAGGCTATTCCTCCGACGGGCAATGGCTATCCCTTGTCATGAAGGCCGTCAACAAAAGCAATGTGGGCACCCTGCCCGATTTCGGCAACTTCTGCCTCAAGCGCAATGAGGACTGGAGCTGCGCCGAATCGTATGACCGCTACAAAGGCATGGAAGAACTGATGCCCTTTGCAAAAGGCGTCAGCGCCAAATCCAACGACTTCAAGGAAGATGGTTCGGAAGTGGAAATGGACTACGGCAGAATACTGAAGATCGTCAAGGATGCCGGCTATACCGGATATATCGGCATCGAATACGAAGGCAGCCGCCTCAGCGAAGACGACGGCATTCGCGCCACAAAAGATCTCCTGATCAGGGAGGGCATGAAACTGATCTGACAACCTGACATCGGAGGGGGAGCTGGTTTATCCGCCCATCAGCCGGCTCCCCTTCACAGCTTCTTCAGCCGTATGATCCGGGCCGGGCAATTCCGGGCGGCGCGATCCAGCTTTTCAAATTCCGGTTCGGGGAAGTTTTTGATAAAAAAATCCCCGCGCTTCAGGCTCTTCCGCAGGTAGCTCTTTCCATCGCGGCGCGACATGGCCCAGTGCTCCGGGGCAACCTCTACGCAGGCGTAACAGCCGATGCATTTATTCCGCTGAAAGGCGATCTGGATCATACTCGATTTTGTAAAGCTTATCGGAAGGCCGAACCTTGCCGGCGACGGGCATGGAGAAATGCACCCCACGCCGGGAGATTTCGCTTACCGTTTCGCCATCCAGCTGCAGCCCTTCGACTTTGGTGCGCAGCACGCCCGTGCTTGGCCCCGTAATCAGCACTTCGTCGCCCACTTTGATGCCGCCGCTCTGGAGGATAAACTCCCCGACGCCGATCCTGCCGAAATATTTGACGCCGGCGCCGATGAGCACTTTCCGTTCGCGGGCTTTTGAGCCCGGCGCATCCGTCCATTCGCCGAGTTTCCGCCCCAGATAGTACCCATCCCAGAACCCCCGGTTGTAAACGCGGCCGAGGCGTTCCATCCAGCCCGCCACCATTTCCGGCCCGTAGGTTCCTGCTGCCAGGGCCTGCAGGGCTTCCCTGTAGCAGGCTGTAGTTTCGTAAACGTAATCAGGCCCCTTGCTCCGCCCTTCGATCTTGAGGACGCTCACCCCCGCATCCACCACCTTGTCGAGGAATCCGATGGTGGCCAGGTCTTTTGGCGACATGATAAACACGTTGTCCACCAGCAGTTCGTTGCCTTCGTCGTCTGTCACCGTATAAGTGCGGCGGCAGTTCTGCTTGCAGGCCCCCCGGTTGGCCGAGGCGTTGTGGGTGTGCAGGCTGAGGTAACACTTGCCTGAAACAGCCATGCAGAGCGCGCCATGGGCGAAAACTTCTATACGTACCGGCCTCCCGCCAGGGCCCAGGATACCTCTGGATTCGATGCCCCGGCAGATTTGCCCGGCCTGGCTCAGGGACAGCTCCCGCGAAAGCACCATCACATCGGCGTAGGGGGCGTAAAATTGAACTGCCTCCAGGTTGGTGATGTTTGCCTGAGTGGATATGTGGACGGACAGCCCCAGCTCGCGGGCATAAAGCATGGCGGCGGGGTCCATGACGATCACGCCTGTAATGCCGGCTTTTTGGGCTGCGCCGAGCACCCGGCGCATGAGCTGCATGTCGTGTTCGTAGAGGATGGTGTTGAGGGCGAGGTAGGTATTTACCTGCTGCGCACTGCATATTTCCCGGATGCGCGGCAGGTCGGGCAGGGTGAAATTAAAGGCCGAACGCGCCCGCATATTGAGCTGTTCCACGCCGAAATACACCGAATCCGCACCTGCCTGCAGGGCTGCCCGCAACGACTCGAACGAACCGGCAGGTGCAAGCAATTCAATGGGTTTCATCTCAATTGCGGTTTTTTTGTGCCGCAAATTTCCGGCATCGGAGCGGCCAGCCCAATGATATTTGTCAGGGGCTGCCGCCAGGGGGCTGCTTTTTATGGGCGGGCGAACCGAAGATGGTAGTATATTTGCAGTTTAATACAGGCCCATCATGGCAAATAACAAATGCCGGCTTGCCGGCGGCCTTTCAGGGGCCTGGGGCTTGATGCTGACCCTGGCCTTCGGCGCCCTGCTGGGAGGGTGCAAAAATGATATGGAGGACGTCTCCGAGCTGGTTTCCAAATTCGACACCCGGGTGGAAACGGCCAAAAACGTGGAGATACTCTACAGCGACTCTGCGCAGGTGCGGGTGCGGGTCACCGGGCCCACCATGCTGTATTACCTCGACCGGCAGGAGCCGCGGCAGGAATTCCCCGACGGCGTCCACGTCGAGTTTTTTGGCCCGGGAGGCATCATTACCAGCGAGCTGACCGCCCGGTACGGGATACGCCTGGAAAAGGACAACCAGGTCGTCGTGCGCGACAGCGTTGTATGGCATAGTGAGGAGGGCGAGAAACTCGAGTCGGAGGAACTGATCTGGGACGAACGCAGCCGGAAGGTCTTTACCCAGAAATTCGTCGTCGTCACCCGGCCCGGCGAGATCATTTACGGCCATGGCTTCGAAGCTGACCAGAATTTCAGCTATTCCCGCATCAACGCGATAGAGGGGCGGCTCAAGGCCGGGGGCCTGGAAAAGGAATTGGAATAAGACATGCTTATCGCTTCGATCATAATGGCTCTGATGCTTTCCGCCCTCTTCTCGGGCGCCGAGATCGCTTTTATCTCGGCCAGCAAGCTGCGGGTGGAGCTGAAAAAGAAAAAGGGCGCCGCGCGCGGCCGCATCCTGTCCCGCTTTTATGATGACCCGGCGAGTTTCCTGGGAACGATGCTGGTGGGCAACAATATCGCGCTGGTGCTTTTCACCACGCTCCTGACCAGGCTCATCGAGCCCTTCCTGCTGCAGGCCCCCGTACTGGAAAACCCGATGGTGCTGCTTTTGTCCGAGACCATTGTAGCAACCATTATCGTGCTGATCTTCGGTGAGTTTCTGCCCAAAACCCTTTGCCGCCTGTATGCCGACGAGGTGATCTACTTTTTGGCCTACCCCATCAAAGTGCTGGAATGGCTGCTGCTGCCGCCTGCCTGGGCCATGACCCGCCTGTCCAACGGGCTGCTCAAACTCATGCGCCAGCAAACGCGGGAGGCGGATAACGCCTTTACCCGCCTCGACCTGGAAAATTTCATCTACGACACCCGCATCAACCCCGAGGAGGAACTCGTCGATAAAGAACTTTTTGGCAAAGCGCTCAACCTGCGCGACATCCGCGTGCGCGACTGCATGGTGCCCCGCCCGGAGATTGAAAACATCGATGTCAACGCCAGCCTTCAGGAGTTGGAGCAGCTGTTCAAGGAAACCAAGCTGTCGCGCATCATCGTCACCAAAGAAGACATCGACAACGTGCTGGGCTACGTCCACCACCAGCAATTGCTCGCCCAGCCGCGCAACATTCAGGAACTCATCATCGATATTCCCTTCTTCCCCGAAGTCATGCGCGTTGCCGACCTGCTGAACGAGTTCATCCGGGAGCGCATCAATATCGCGGTGGTGGTCGACGAGTACGGCGGCGTATCCGGCATCATCACCCTGGAGGATATGCTGGAGGAAATCTTCGGGGAGATCGAAGACGAACACGACCAGGAGGAATACCTGGAAGCAGTTATCATTCCGGGGCAGGAATACATCTTCTCCGGCAGGCTGGAGATCGATTACCTCAACGAAAAGTTCAGCCTCAGGCTGCCGGAAGGCGACTACCACACCCTGTCGGGCTACCTGGTGATGACCACGGCCGCCATCCCCGAGCAAGGCGCAACGCTGACGTTGCACGACTACAAATTCGTGCTGGAGCTGGTCAGCGACACGAAGATCGAGACGGTTCGGGTGGTCAAAGTGATGGAAGAAGAACAGCAGAAACAGCCCTAAGGGTGCGCCGCCACCCACACTTCCCCGTCTTCAAAAGCCTCCTTTTTCCAGATAGGCACCGTTTTTTTGAGGGTGTCGATGGCGTACTGGCAGGCTTCGAAGGACGCCTGCCGGTGTGGGGTGGAAACGGCGATGACCACGGCGATGTCGCCGGGGAACAATACGCCGGTGCGGTGGTGGAAAGACACTTTTTCCGCCGGCCAGCGCTGCATCACCTGCTCGGCGATTTTTCGCATTTCGGAAACGGCCATGGGCTCGTAGGCTTCGAATTCCAGGCGCTGCACCGGCCTGTTCGCCGTGTTGTTGCGCACCGTGCCGATAAAAACGTTGACGCCGCCGGCGGAGGGGCTGGACACGAAGTCGATGCAGGCCTGCGGCTGCAGTGGGCTGGACAGGAGTTGTACGTCGATCATGGCTGTCTTCGCTTGATGATATGCTAACAAATGGCCCGGCAGTAGGTTCAGGGCCGAAAGGTTTCGCCTTCAGGGTTTGCCCGGCACCGTATTTTTTACGAGCTTGTGGAACAATAAAAGTTGGCAAGCAATGGCAAGCGATTGTATTTTCTGCAAGATCATCGAGGGAAGCATCCCTGCCACTACTGTATATGAAGATGACAGGGTAGTCGCCATTATGGACATCATGCCGGTCAACCCCGGGCATGTGCTGGTCATCCCCAAAACGCACTTCCGGGAACTGAGCGAGATGGATGAAGAGGCCGGCATGCACCTTTTCCGCGTGGGCATGCGGATCGAGCGGGCCCTGCGCCGTTCCGGGCTGCGGGTGGAAGGCACCAACCTGCTGCAGAACAACGGCCGGGCGGCCTTCCAGGAAGTGCCCCACGTACACCTGCACGTCATTCCCCGTTTCAGCGGTGACGGCATGAAGGTGCAGTTCGGGCAGGAAAAAGCCGCGCCTGAAAAACTTCAGGAGTGGGCCGGGCTGATCAAAAGGCAGATCGAAGCATGAGGCAGATAGCCATTTCCGACATTCACGGCTGCGCGAAAACCTTTGATGCTTTGCTCGACTCCATCGGGCTGAGCCCCCTGGATGAATTATACCTGCTGGGGGACTACATCGACAGAGGCCCCGACAGCAAAGGGGTCGTCGACAGGATATGGGCCCTGCAGGCCGGTGGCTATCAGGTGTTTTGCCTGCGCGGCAACCACGAAGAGATGTTGCTCGAAGCCCTGCGGGAGGAAATGCCCTCCTGGATGTCGTGGCTGAACAACGGCGGAGACAACACCATGCGCAGCTTCGGGTTCGAACCGGAAGCCTCTCCGGCCGGCATCCCCCGTGAATACCTGGATTTTTTTGAGAACCTGCCCTATTACTTCGAACCCGACGGCTACTTCCTCGTCCACGCAGGCCTGGATTTTCGCCTCTCCGACCCCCTGGAGGGCCTTGCGGCCATGCTCTGGATCAGGGACTGGTACGGCGAGCTCGACAGAGACTGGCTGCGGGGCCGGGTCATCGTCCATGGCCATACGCCCCTTTACCGGCCGATGATACAGCATCAGCTGAACAATCTTGGAGAATTTCCGGCTATAAACATCGATGCCGGCTGCGTATTCGGGCTCATGTACCTCAACCACCTCTGCGCCTTCGACATGGGCAACCGGCAATTGTACTTCCAAAAAAACATCGAGCATCATGGATAGGCAAAACATCCTCGATTTCATGCGCGCCATGGCCTGGGAAGCCGGGCGCATTATGACGGAGCGGTACCAGGGAGACTATAAGGTGTACACCAAATCCGACCGCTCCAAAGTCACGGATGTTGACCTGGCCATTTCAGACATGGTTCAGCGGGAAATCGCCCGGCAGTATCCCGGCTTTGGCCTGCACAGCGAGGAGTCGCCCCATAAAGAGATTATCCGGGATAAGCCTTATTTCATCATCGACGAGCTGGACGGCACCAGTTATTACATCGAGCGCAAAAAAGGCTATGCCCACCAATCCGCTTTTTACACTCCGGGTGATGGGCTGGTGATAGGGCTGGTGTACTATCCGTGGAACGATTTGCTGCTCTATGCGCTGAAAGGAGAAGGGGCCTTTATGGAGCAACAGGGGCAGGGGCGCGCGCTGAAGCCTGTACCGGCCAAGCCTTATGACGAGCTCATCTACGCCCATCCCGCCCGCTACAGCGGGGAAAAATACATGCGCCTGTTCCAGAGCCTGGGGGTGGTCGACGGCCGCGTCGTCCGCACCACGGCCAACCGCACCCATCTCATGGCGCAGGGGCAACTCGACGTCAATATCTTTCTCATGCCCCGCATTCCCATCTGGGATTTGGCCGGCGAGAAGGTCATCGTGGAGGAACTGGGATTTGCCCATAGTTACCTTGATGGCAGCCCGGTCGTATTCGGCCAGGAGCCGCCGCGCGGCAACCGCGGTTACCTCCTTTGCCAGGCCGAATGGCGGGATCATTTTCTGGAAGAAGTGCCGAAGCTGCTGCCGTCGGAGTACCGGCAGTTTTGAGCGCCCGGCTTCCCGTTCCAAACCCGCTGCTCATGCAACGCTACCAAGGCAAGCTCCTCCTGTTCGGCGAGCACACCATCCTGAAGGGGTCCCGCGCCCTGGCCATGCCCCTGCCGCGCTATGAGGGCCACTGGGCCTATACCTCAGGCGCCATACCGGCTCATCTGAACCTGGAAAATTTTCTGTCCTATCTGCAAAAACTGGCGGGCAGGGGAGAAATGCTGGCCGAACTGCAGCTCGGCGCTTTCGAGCGCGATGTGAACAAAGGCCTGTACTTCGAGTCCAATATCCCGGTGGGTTATGGCGCCGGCAGTTCAGGCGCGCTTTGCGCCGCCGTGTACGAGCGCTATGCCTTCAACCCCATACCGCGCAACGATG
This sequence comes from Bacteroidota bacterium, assembly GCA_963169455.1. Taxonomy (GTDB): domain Bacteria; phylum Bacteroidota; class Bacteroidia; order Chitinophagales; family Saprospiraceae; genus JACJYE01. The sequence continues at coordinate 58,540 of CAUJDW010000111.1, forward strand.
AGGGGCATTTCATTTTGCTCAAACAGCAACTGGCCCAACTCGAGGGTTTTTTCCACGGCTCCAGTTCCGGCGCCGACCCGCTGATCTGTTACCTGGGGCAGGCTGTGCTGCTCTTTCCCGACGGCCATGCCCAGCGGCTCGATGTGGAGCCCGGGCTCCGGAAAGAAGGGCGGTTCTTTCTGCTCGACACCGGCATCACGCGAAAGACGGGCCCTCTGGTGGAGCTCTTTCTCAAAAAATGCGAAGCGGGCCTCTTCGAATCGGTGGTCCGCCCGGCCCTTTTGCCGGCCACCCAGGCCGCCATCGACGCCTACCTGTCGGCCGATGGCAGCGGGTTGTGGACGGCCGCCGCCCGCATTTCCGCCCTGCAACTGGAACACCTGCCCGAACTGCTGCCGCAGCACTTCGATGGCCCCTGGGCCGAGGGGCTCGAATCGGGTGTTTACGCCCTGAAACTCTGCGGGGCCGGCGGCGGCGGCTTTATACTGGGATACACCCTGGATGCCGAAAGAACAGGAAACATGCTCGCACAACTCCAACCTGCCTTTCTGGGCATATAGGAAAAAAGAAAAAGGGAGTTTCCAAGGGTAATGGAAACTCCCTCCTTTTTTCATACTAATCCAGTTTCAAAACAGTTTGAGTGTGCGCCCCAGAAAGGGGTCAATATAGGCGGCCCGCCAAACAGCGGGAAGCAATGTTTTTCGATTGTTATAGCTAAAATAAAACCTGCTGCGCCTTTGGGGCGCTGGTTTCAGTCGGGTGGGTGATACAGCCTCGGGGCTGGAATGACAGTATAAGTTAAGCCAAAGTTATGAATTTTATTTTTTTTCCAAGATATTTAGAGAAATCATTTTCCTGAATAGGCATCGGAAGCAGAAGGAAAAAAGCCAGGGGGGCGGATTCCGCCAATTGCGGGAGCGGCCGGAGGTGCATTGGAAATCGTAGATAAAAGGCATTTTGGCCGGGCTCGCAGGGCTGGAAATCCGGAAGGCTCAGCCGGTAATCGTATATTTGCCGGAATTATTCATCAAAGCGAACGCCTGACCATTGGAAAAACAAGTTTACACGCCATCGCCCCGGGCCTTCAGCAGCGAGGAAGTGCTCAACGATTTTTTCCTTTGCGCCCTGAGCCGGGAAGTCAGCCTGCTGATCCGCCGGGAAGTGCTCACCGGCAAGGCCAAATTCGGCGTTTCCGACGACGGCAAAGAGCTTTTCCAGATCGCCATGGCGAAGGTGTTCCAGAAAGGGGACTTCCGCGCCGATTACTACCGCGGCCACACCCTGGTGCTCGCCCTTGGCCTGTGCACTCCCGAAGACCTGTTCGCCCAGCTGTACGCCGATGCGGAAAACGACCCCTTCTCCGGCGGGCGGCAGATGAACAACCACCACGCCACTCCCCTTGTCGACGCCCGGGGCAACTGGCTCGGCCACCGGGAGCACTACAACCTCTCTTCCGATATCTCCACCACCGCCGGGCAGATGGCCCGCGGCATCGGGCTCGCCATGGCCTCCAAGAAATACCGCGAAACCGAAGGCCTGCGGGATACCCCTTTTTCCGATAGCGGCAGTGAAGCCGTGTTCTGCAATATCGGCGACGCCAGCACCTCCGAAGGCGCTTTCTGGGAAGTGGCCAACGCCGCCGGCGTGCAGCAACTGCCGCTGGTGATGACGGTCGTGGACGACGGCTACGGCATCTCCGTAGCCCGGGACTTGCAGACCACCAAAGACAGCATCTCCCTGGCTATGGAAGGCCTGAGGGCGGAAGCGGATACCAACGGCATCGACATCTACCACGTCAGAGGCTGGGACTATCCGGCCCTTTGCGGGGCCTATCGCCAGGCCGCAGCGCTTGCCCGCCGCCAGCACCGCCCGGCCCTGGTGCACGTCGATGAGCTGACCCAACCGCAGGGCCATTCGACCTCGGGTTCGCACGAACGGTACAAATCCAAAGAACGCCTGGAGTGGGAGGCCGCTTACGACTGCAACCTGCAATTCAGGGCCTGGATACTGGACAACGGCATCGCTGTGGAGGAGGAACTGGCCGCCCTGGAAGACAAAGCCCGCAAACAGGCCAAAGCTGCCCGCAACCGCGCCTGGAAGGCCTTCAGCCAGCCCATCATGCAAAGCTGGGAAGCCTTGAAAGGCCCCGTGGCCGAAATCGCAGCCCAGGCCCGCGACAAAGAGCGGGTGGGGAAGATACAGCACGAATTCAAATCACTCCTCAACCCGATGCGCTCCGATCTCGTGCGCTGCGTTCGCCGCCTGCTTTTCGCCACCCGCGGAGAAGGCATGCCCGCCCGCCGCAGCCTGGAGGCCTTCCTCGCTGAGGAGGACAGGGCCATGAAGCAGCGTTACCGCAGCCACCTGTACAGCGAAACGCAGCGCTCCGCCCTGCGCGCGCCCGTCGTCCCGCCCCGTTATTCCGAAACATCGCCGGTGCTGAACGGCTACGAGATACTCAACACCTTCTTCGACAAAGCCCTTGCCAAATACCCGGAGCTTTTCGCCTTCGGGGAAGACGTTGGCAAGATCGGCGACGTCAACCAGGGCTTCGCCGGGCTGCAGGACAAACACGGCGCCCACCGGGTATTCGACACCGGCATCCGGGAGTGGACCATTGTGGGTTACGCCATCGGCATGGCCATGCGCGGGCTGCGGCCCATTGCAGAGATACAGTACCTCGACTACCTCATCTACGCCCTTTCGCCCCTGTCCGACGACCTGGCCACCCTGCGCTACCGCAGCAACAGCATCCAGGCGGCGCCGGCCATCATCCGCACCCGCGGGCACAGGCTGGAGGGCATCTGGCACTCGGGCTCGCCCATGAGCGTGCTGCTGGGCGCCCTGCGCGGCATGTACATCCTCACGCCGCGCAACATGGTGCAGGCCGCCGGCATGTACAACACCCTGCTGCAATCGGACGACCCCGCCCTGCTGATCGAATGCCTCAACGGCTACCGCCACAAGGAACGCCTGCCCGACAACATCGACACCTTCACCGTACCGCTTGGCATGCCGGAAGTGCTGCAGGAAGGCGCCGACATTACCCTGGCCACCTACGGCTCCTGCGTGCGCGTCGCCCAGGAGGCCATACGCCTGCTGGAAGAGGATGGCGTATCGGTGGAACTGATCGACGTACAAACCCTGCTGCCCTTCGACCTGGAGCACCGCATTCTGGATTCGCTGAAAAAGACCAACCGCATCCTCTTCCTCGACGAGGACATGCCCGGCGGCGCCACGGCCTACATGATGCAGCAGGTGCTGGAAGTACAGGGCGGCTACCAGTGGCTGGACTCCCCGCCCGCCACCATTTCCGCCCAGGCTCACCGCCCCCCTTACGGCTCCGATGGGGATTACTACTCCAAACCCAATGCCGAGGATGTCTATGAAAAGGTTTTGAAGCTCCTGGCTGAGGCCGAGCCGGGGCGGTTCGGGAAGTAGCGGCTGGCTGCAGCCTGCCTGGCGGGCAGCGAGGGCAGGGCAGGGTTACAGGTTTCAGGTTACAGGGGTTGCCACAGGCTCACCTTGTCTCCCCCTCACCCGGTCTCCCGGCCTCCATTGGGTGTTGCAGGTTACAGGTTTCAGGTTTTACCTGGCTGAGCGCAGCGAAGACGGGACAGGCCTACAGGGAGACTGTTCAACAGGTTCACCCATCACCCTCTCTCCCGATCGCCCAGCCTCCCTCGGGGTCACAAGGTCACAAGGTCAAAACTACCGCACCATAATCAATCGTTTTACCATGAAGCACCTCCTCACACTCGCGCTCTTTCTATCCGCCATGCCCTTCAGCCAGGCCGAGATCACAATCACCCCGCTCATCCCCTGTCTGTGCGAAGGCCAGCCGCAGCAGGCCTTCGAGGTGCAGGCCGATGGTCCGGCCGGGCCGCCTCGGGCAAGTCACGGGGTGGCTGAACAACGGAAAGATCCAGGCGAGCCACCCCGTGACTGTCCCGGGATGCCCCTCCTAAAAAGGCAGTCAGGGGGTGGCTCACAAAGGCCGTACTTCCTTCAGCCACCCCCTGACAACAGCGCTCCCTGGATTGCACCAACAGTGTCACGGGGTGGCTGAACAACGGCAAAATCAAGGCGAGCCACCCCGTGACTGGCGCTGGATAAGCCGCGGGGTGGCTGAGCTTTGACAAAACCAAGGCGAGCCACCCCGTGACTGGCGCTGGCTGCCCCATTGTCCATAGCTAATCATTGGGCAATACGGGCAATAAAACCGTGAAACAATGAAACCATCGCCAAAGGGTTAGACGGAATGAATGACTACATGGCTCGATGGTTACATGGTTAACCTCCAGCTCCCCGACGTGCGACGCCCTGATCCCGGCCTACTGCGCCGGTACGGGATTTCCCTACGCTCAACGTGCTGAAGTGCCGGCCTGAGGCCTGACAGGGCGCCCGGGAATGCCCGTAACGCGCAAATTTATTTGCAGTGTTGAAATTCAATAAACTGAAAATCAGTGTCTTACGATTATGGCCGCTCAAATAAATTTGAGGGCTACTTATTCCTGGCCGCTCAAATAAATTTGAGGGCTACTTATTCCTGGCCGCTCAAATAAATTTGAGGGTTACTTATTCCTGGCCCCTCAAATTTATTTGAGGGTTACTTATTCGCGGGCATCCTGGTGAGACGTGAGGCGTGCCGGCCTACCAGAAATACCCAACGTCCAAAACCACTAACGCATGATCAAACAACCGCTACTGCTCGCGCTCTTCTTTGCCGCCACCCTGGGCCTGGGCGCTCAAAACTGGGAAACCGTCCGGATGGAAACCTTCGATGGGCTGGCGGCGCCCGGCGCTACGCTGGATAGCCTGCCGGATTTTGCTTACTCCACAGGCTTATATGGGCAGCCTGATAGTTCAGGTGATTGGGGCGCTCGTGGAAGTTATATCGTAGGGTCCTTCATCGCCATACGGGCCAGCCTTTCCCCGGGTTATGAGTACCGGCTGAGCCTGGAAGCGAACTCCGCCAGCCAATTTTTGCCGATGCGGTTCTATTATAACAGCATTGCTTCCTTTGCCGGAGCAGTACCTATCGGGGAAACCCAGTATTTTTTCACCCAAAACCTGGATGCGCCCGGAACAACAGTAAGCAGCAGTGAATTTCCCGGCCTGGATGGAGTATATTGGCTATTGGCCGCCCGGCCCCTGGCGGGGAGCACGGGTATCGTCCATTTCGACGGCTTCGCCCTGGAGCGCCGCAGCCTGGCGCCGCCTGCCTTGTACAGCTTTACAACCGATAGCCTGCAGGCCTACGCCGGTGACAGCCTGTTGGCCTGCGTACGGCCCGAAGCGCCGCCGGCACAGGCGGAAGCGGTGAGCATCAGCCTGCAGGGCGGCGCAGCGCCTCATTTCTCCGGTTTTTCATCGCCCCTTACCCTTCAATTTGCCCAGGGCGACACTGCCGCCCGGTGTTTCACCCTGGCCCCTGCTGCCGATTCGGCAAGCATGTCCTACGCCTTCCGCATCGATACGGCCCATGCCGGCGCCAATGCGGAGCTGCGGGTGCTGGTGGAGCCTTGCCCGGGTTTTGCGGGGGCGGACCGGGAGGTTTGCGCCGGAAGCGGGACGCGGCTGGGCTGCGATGTGGAAGAGGCCCCCAGCCTGGTTTATTGTTACCGCTGGCTTCCGGAGGAGGGGCTGGACGACCCCTCCCTCGCGCGGCCATGGGCAACGCCTGCGCAAACCACCGTTTATACGGTGTACGTGACGACTTCGGATGGGGCGTTACAGGGGGTGGACGAGGTGGTTGTGGTTGTCAACCAGGTAAATGTAATTATTTTACCTGAAACGCCCTCCCTTTGTTATCGGGCGCTGCCAGGAGCCAGCCCCGGCAGGAATGCGCCAAATGGCCCTGACAACCTCAATAGGGCAAATAGCTGCCCTCAGGATTTTGTGGTGTTGAGCCTCAACGGGCCCTATCCGGAAATTGATTGGGGCAATGGAAGCTCCGGCGACACCCTGCTTGTTTATGAGCCTGGAATTTATTCAGTTACCGTATCAGATGCAAACGGTTGCCAGGGCAGCGCTGAGGTTGAAGCCGTTATGTGCACTTCAACTCCTTTATCCATCATGGCCAGTAGCCCACAGCTTTGCGAGGACACGCTTATGCTTACCGCTGCAGGTGGTTTTATGAGTTATACCTGGAACGACGGCAGTATCTCGGCAGGCCTGCAGGTTACGGCTGCCGGCAGCTATTCGGTTACGGTGGAAGATAATGACGGTTGCCTGGCCATTGATAGCATAACCATAGGAGAATGTAGCCCTCTGGTGGACATAAAAATATTTGATGGCTTCTACGATTGGGCTGCCGATACGTCTTGGTCGGGTGGGCAAATGGCGCCGGATGAAATAGAGGTGGCCAAAGGAGCCGTAACGGTGGCCAACCTCAATGATACGGATGGAGACGATATTCCTGACAATGTTGACATGGAGGTGCTGGCATCCTCTGTTGGGAGAAATGAAATAGACATGATGAAATTGCTTGTCCTTAAGCCACAGCCTTATTCAGGCGGAAGCCTGAAATTGAGGATATTGCAAGGAGGCGAAAGAGTGAGGCTATGGACAGCGCCTACGAAAATGGATTCCCTTCATTCGACGGCGCCTTTTGAGTACACCATCTTTTTTGAGAACGGGCAGGAGAGCCTGGCCTATTACCTGGAGGCTACCAACCATAGCGAGGCTGTAAGGGATATTGTGATTGAGGCTTCGTACTACGGCAAAAAGGATACGGTGGCGGCGACGGCTTTCTGGGTGGATTTGAATAATGTTTGGCTAAATAGAGCCGTTAATCCTATTCCCTTTTTTGCAGGAGGGGACTGCAATTGCCCTAATAGTGGAGTAGCTACTCAAATAGAACTTTCAGAATGTAAATTTTTCAGTCGAATAAACTGTGTATGGATTGCGTCCGATACTACAAGATATGGATTTGGGTCTTGCAGAAAGGGACCTCTTATGCCAATTCCAGCTTATAACTTTCCAGGGGACAACTCATCAAATGACAAATGGATCGCAGGTAGGATTTTATGGGAATTTCGAATATTTCCAAGCTTGGAACCTTATCAGTATACTGAGTTAAACCTTGAATTTGATGTTACAAGGCAAAGACAAACTAATACTTGTAAAATATTATCTGGTGCGGGCAATATTAGTGATTGCCAACAGGATGTTTTCCCATGGCTAATTCCGCAAGATAATGAAAAGCCGAATGATGATTCAGGGGCTATTTTTCAAAATGACAATACGCCATCCAGTTCAGGGCTTATATATTCTTTCGACCCACCAGGATCAGATATATATGATTTAGCAAATGAAAACTTGGCATTTAAAATTTATAGAGCCTCATTTAAAGAATTTGTCAGGATTCAATTATCTCCATTTAAAACTGGCCCAGGTCCAAATTCTAATTTACTTGAAGGTTCAAGGGCTTCGGTAAAGTTAAATTGGTATAACACTTTTCATATTAGACGTTTTTCAAATGGGTTATATAAAATGGAATTGGATATTGCAAATCCCTCAGTCAGCTTCCCAATAAAAGCATCAAACTCAGGAAGCAACGGAACGCTAAATCTCAGTATAGCGGATTCTACTTCAGTTTCTACAGGTGGCTATGAGTTAAAGTATAATGCCACCAACAGGACATGGGATGCATCCAGGATGGTGAATAATATGCCTGTTACAAGTATGAATATTGCAGAAGGCCCTCCTGTCCTCTTCCCCTACGCCGCAACCGGTCTAAAGTAGAGATTCTGATTTAGTAATTCAAGTTCATCCGGTGTTTGATAGCCGATAGAACTATGCGGCCGGATGGTATTGTACACCATCCACCAATCCTGGATTTTTTCG
>CAUJDW010000112.1 GCA_963169455.1 Bacteroidota bacterium
TCCCCCCGGCCCCCGCAACTTTTTCGGGATAGCCGACTGACGGCTTTACCCGGCTTTGTCGTCTGCCGGCTCGACGCCGAAAGACGACTTAACGGCTCCCCGGCAGGATGTACATGCCTGCATTTGATCCAAAAAAAGTTAAATGCGGTTGCCCTGGCCGAAGGCCCGCGTTCCAACCTGAATAGTCCCTGATTTTTTCTATTTTTGGAGTCTTATGCACTTGAGGGTGTAATACCCCGCCTCTCCCCCTGTTTTCACTTCCAACACCAAATGAATGATGCTATTCCTAAATGCCGGGATAGCTTTCTGCTTTTTACGGGCAGGCGCCCGGAATAGAAGAACAACCATTGACAGTATAGAAAACAACGCCCTATGAGACGGCTTTTTACCTTTTTGTTATTGCTGGAATCACTCTGGGGGGCCACCCAGATCCCCTGTAATGGCGAATTCCTGACGGTGGGCAGCGCGGTCAACCAGGGAAGCTGCATACAGCTTACGCCCAACCAGCCCAGCCAGCAGGGCTGCGCCTGGCTCAACACCCCGGTCGATTTTTCCCAGCCCTTCACCCACAACATGACGGCCAATTTCGGCAATATTGACGCCAACGGAGCCGACGGGATTTGCCTGGTTTACCAGCCCAACGGGCCCGGCGTCTGCGGCAACAGCGGGCTGGGTATCGGCGCACAGGGCATTCCCAACTCTTTTATCGTGGAGTTCGACACCTGGGACAATGGCCCTCCCCTGGCCGACATCCCAACCGACCACTGCGCCGTCAATATCAACGGCAATATGGGCGCTCCCATAAACGGCCCGCTTTCCCTGGGCAATATCGAAGACGGCGCCAACCACACCATCTCCTTTTCCTGGAACCCGGTGGGCAACAGCTATTCGGTTTCCTTCGACGGCGTGCAGGTGCTTTCCGGTACTTACGATATCGTCAACCTGATCTTTGGCGGCAACAACCTGGCTTACTGGGGTTATACCTCCGCCACAGGAGCAGCAACCAATACACAGGTGATCTGCCCGGCTACGCCGCCCGAGATCGTCGTGGATGCCGGAGCGGGGATCGACATACCCTGCGTCGGCACGCAGGTAATGCTGGACGGAACAGGGTCCGATTCCGGCCCCGATTACATCTACAGCTGGTCCACCATCGGCGGGCACATCGTGTCCGGGGGAAATACGCTGACCCCCACCGTCGATGCCCCGGGAACCTACATCCTGACCCTGACGAACCTGGATAACGGTTGCGTGGAAACGGACCAGGTGTCGGTCACGCTGACGCCCCTTCAGGCCATCATTGCACCGCCCCCTTTTATCACCTGCAACCAGCCCACCTTTTTCCTGAACGGCAGCGCATCTTCCTCCGGCCCATTCATTTCCTACCAGTGGACGACGCTGGACGGCATGATCGTCTCCGGCGCCAACAGCCCCATCCTGGAAATCGGTTCGGAGGGCACTTACACCCTAACCGTAATCTACAGCAACGGCGGCAATGTGTGCACCCAGCAGGCCACCGTGCAGGTGATGCCCAACCCCAATATTCCGGTGGCCAACGCCTTTGACGGCATGGTCAACTGTTATTTTCCCATCACCCAGCTCAGCGGCGTCGGCTCTTCCACCGGTTCGGCTTATGCATACGAGTGGTCGAGCCCGAACGGGACGATTCTTTTCGGGGGGAACACCCTCTTTCCTTCTGTAGGCTCGCCGGGCATTTACACCCTCACGGTCACCAACATCAACACCGGTTGCACCGACCAGGCCCTCGCCATCGTGGATGGGGATATCGAGCAGCCCGATGCCTCCGCGACAGTCGATGGTGAGCTGGGATGCCAGACGCCCCAGCTCATGATCGATGCTTTCGCTTCTTCGCAGGGGCCCCAGTTCTCCTACTCCTGGTCGACCCTCACCGGGAATATCATCTCCGGCGAAAACACCCTCGGGCCCGTCGTGGATGCGCCGGGCTCCTACACCCTGACGGTAACCAACCTCGTCAACGGCTGTGAAGAAAGCACTACCGTAATCGTCGATGCCGGCCCGGCAGCCCTCCAGGCAGACGCCCAGGCGCCGGGCCCGCTGAGCTGCACCACAACGCAGGTTGTGCTGGATGGGACCAACTCCGATCAGGGGCCCTATTACGAATACCTCTGGTCGACGGCCAATGGCCATATCGTTTCCGGCGGGAACACCCTGATGCCGACGGTCGACGCCCCCGGCCTGTACACCCTCACCATTACCAACCTGGAAGACGGCTGCACCGGCCAGGACTCCGTGCTTGTGGTTCAAAACATCAATGCGCCCCTGGCGGAAGCCGGCAGCCCGCAGGTGCTGGCCTGCGGCGACGCCTCCCTGACGCTCGACGGCAGCGGCTCCGCCCAGGGGCCCGGCATAACGCACCAGTGGTCGAGCCCGAACGGCAATATCGTCTCCGGCGCAACGGGGCTCAGCCCGCTTGTCAATTCCGCGGGCATCTATTTCCTGGCGGTTACCAATGCCGCCAATGGCTGCGTTTCCATCGATTCGGTAGTAGTCAGCGGCGACGTCAATGCACCTTTACTGGCCCTCCAGGTTGGAGACACCCTGGATTGCAGTACGCCTGCGGTGACGATCGACGCCAATGGCTCCTCCACCGGATCGGATTTCGACTATGAATGGACGACTCCCAACGGCAACTTCCTCATCCTGGCAGACTCCCTGCTGGCCATTGTGGATGCTCCGGGCCAGTACACCCTCGCCATCACCAACCTGAACAACAATTGCGTGTCCACCTCCACCGTCACAGTGGTGCAGGATACCGTGGCGCCTGCTGCCCTGGTTGCGCCTCCAGACACCCTGGACTGCGCCGCCGGAACCCTGCAGCTCGACGGGACGGCATCCTCCCAGGGGCCGCAGTTTGCCTATCAGTGGACTACGACAGGCGGGAATATCCTGTCCGGCGCCCAGGGGCTAAGCCCCCAGGCCGATGCGCCTGGCCTTTACCACCTGCAAGTCACCAACCTCCTCAATACCTGCGCCAGCACCGCAACGGTGGCCGTATTGCAGGACACCGTAGCGCCCATCGCTCAGATTGCGGAACCCGGCACGCTGAACTGCACCCGCACCGAACTCATCCTCGATGCGGGAGGCTCCGACACAGGCGCGCCCTTTGAGTTCACCTGGACGACCGACACCGGTAATTTCGCCGCCATGACCGACAGCCTCGACCCGGTTGTCGATGCCCCCGGCTCTTATACCATTCAAATAATCAATACGCTGAACTCCTGCATCAGCGAAGCTACCGTGCAGGTGTTGCAGGACACCATCCCGCCGATTGCCGATGCCGGCCCCGGGCAGGTGCTGAACTGCTATGCCCCCAGCCTGCAACTCGACGGGCTGCTGTCGAGCCAGGGCGGAGGCTTTGCCTATGAATGGACGGGAGACAGCGGGCAGCCCATCTCCGGCGCCGACGGCCTTAGCCCGGGCGTGAGCCAGCCCGGAACCTACCAGTTGAGGGTGGTCAATACCGCCAACGGCTGCGAGGCAACCGACGAAGTTGCAGTCGGCTCCGATTTCGAAGCGCCCACCGTCGCCATCGCCACCCCCGACACCCTCACCTGCGCCAATGCAACGGTAACGGCCGACGGCTCCGCTTCGAGCGCGGGGCCCGGCTTCCAGTACCAGTGGAGCACCCAGGACGGCAGCATCCTGTCGGGCGCGTTTTCGCCCCAGGCCCTGGTTTCCCAGGCCGGCGCCTACCTGCTCCAGGTGCTCAATACCGATAACGGCTGCACGGCCACCGACAGCGTTGAGGTCATTCAGGACGTCAATGTGCCCATTGCCCATATCGGGGCGCCTCTGCCCATCACCTGCAGCCGGGCAACGGTGAGCCTCGACGGCAGCAGTTCGAGCCAGGGCCCGGGATATTCGGCCCAGTGGTCCACGCCCGACGGCAACATCCTTTCCGGTGCGGGTTCTCTGGTAGCGCAGGTGGATGCTCCCGGCACATACCTGCTGCAGGTTACCAGCCTGCTGAACAACTGCAAAGTGGAAGCAAGCGTGCAAGTGCTGATCGACACCCTGGCGCCGGCAGCCGACGCAGGGCCCGGCCAGACACTCAACTGCTTCTCCCCCACCCTTGCCATTGACGGCAGCGGGTCCGCTCAGGGCGCTGTTTATACCTATCAATGGACGACGCCCGACGGCAACATCCTGTCCGGCGCCGACGGCCTGTCGCCGCTGGTGGATGAGCCGGGCGTTTACAACCTGCTGGTTACCAACACGGAAAACGGATGCAGCCAGTCCGCCGGCGCCACCGTAAATGATGACTTCGCGGCGCCCGCCATCGCTATTGCCGCGCCGGAAGTGCTGACCTGCATCCGGGAAAGCGCAAGCCTCGACGGGACAGCTTCTGATTCCGGGCCTTCCCTCAGCTTCCAGTGGTCCACCCAGGACGGGTTGATCCTGAGCGGCGCCGATGCGCTCCTTGCCGTAGCAGGCGCGCCGGGCTCCTATATGCTGTCCGTTTTCAACCAGAACAACGGCTGCTCGGACTCCCTGTCCGTGATGGTATCGCAGGATATCACGCCGCCGGCAGCAGCTATTGCTACGCCGGGGCCTCTGACCTGTGCGGTTGAAACCCTTCAGCTTGACGCCGGCGGTTCCAGTGCCGGCCCGGCTTTCCAATACCAATGGACGACGGGCACAGGCTCCATCCTGAATGGTGCGAACAGCCTGCTGCCGGTGGTGGGCGCGCCCGGCTTTTATGATCTTTTGGTAACGAACCAGCAGAACGGCTGCCGGGATTCGGCCAGGGTGGAAGTGATGCAGGATGTGGCGGCGCCGACAGTCGCCATTGCTTCGCCGGATTTACTGACTTGTACTGTAGTTGAAACAGGGCTGGACGCAGCAGCTTCGAGCACCGGCCCCGGTTTCGCCTACCTGTGGACAACCGGCGACGGCCTCCTTCTGGGGGACGAAACGACGCTTCAGGCCACGGCCGGCGCGCCAGGCACGTACCAACTTTTTATCCTGAACCAGGACAATGGCTGCGCCGATTCCCTGTCCGTGCAGGTTCAGCAGGACACCACCCCGCCGATAGTACAGATAGCGCCGCCGTCCGTATTGACCTGCTCAGTAGAGGAAGTGGCTTTGGATGCCGGGGCTTCCAGCAGCGGCCCATCATATCAATACCTGTGGGCAACCGCCGACGGGATGATCGTAAGCGGGGCGGATGGCCCCTCGCCGCTGGTGAATGCCCCGGGAATATACGCGCTGTCTATCCTCAACCAGGACAATGGCTGCTCCACTGCCGGTGAAGTAGCAGTCCAGCAGGATACTACGCCCCCCATCGTTGTCATCGCCAATCCGGAAACCCTGAGCTGCGTGGTGGAATCCGTGGTGCTCGATGGTATAGGTTCCAGCGCCGGCGGTATTTTTCAGTATCAATGGCAAACGCCGGATGGCAATATCGTGGCGGGCGCCAATACCCTGCAGGCGACGGCCGATGAGCCCGGTGAGTATTTCCTGTCCGTGCTGAATACGGAAAACGGCTGCGCCGGCCAGGCCAGTACGGTTTTGGAGCAGGATGTGGTTGCTCCTGTTGTTCAGCTTGCCCCGCCCGATCTGCTGACCTGCTCCCTTACGGAAACCACCCTCGATGGCAGCGCGTCCAGCAGCGGCAGCGATTACCAGTATCAATGGGATACCAATGATGGCAATATTTCGAATGGCGCCAATACCCTGACGCCGGTGGTGAATGCGCCCGGCTCCTATCAGCTCACCATCACGAATATCGTTAACGGGTGTACGGAGCAGGCTTCCGTTACCGTCGGCCAGGACATTCAGCAGCCGGTGGCTGCAGCCGGCCAGGATTTCGTCTTGCCCTGTTTTGAAGATCAGCGGCAGCTCGACGGGGCGGGGTCTTCAGCAGGAGGTGATTTTGTATATCAATGGGCTACGGTAAACGGCAATCTCGTGGGGGGGCAAACGACGCTTACTCCCGCCATCGATGCCCCTGGCCTATACAACCTGCTGGTCACCAATACGGCCAATGGCTGTCAGTCCGAAGATGAAGTGGTGGTGAGCCAGGATATCCCTACTGCGGAGGTTGCCCTCATTCAGCCGCCCTGTTATGGCGATCCGGGCGCCATTCTGGTGGAATCGGTGAATGGCGGCCTGCCGCCCTACCTGTTTTCCATTGACGGTGGCGATAGTTTCCAGCCGGCGCCGGTTTTCCAGCAGGTGGCCGCCGGCCTGTACGAAGTAGTGGTGCAGGACATCAACGGCTGCGAGTACCGCCTGGCTCAGGAGGTCATACAGCCCGATTCGCTGGTTGTGCTGGCGGCGGAGGCTGAGGCGACGGTGCTGCTGGGCGATACTTATCAAATCAATGCCCTGGTTAACGTCCCCCTTAGCGACTTGGCCTGGGTCAGTTGGGGCAACCGCCCGGACCTGAGTTGCGACGATTGCCTGGACCCCGTTGCCAGCCCGGGCGAAAGCACCGACTACCGGGTGCGGGTGCGCAGCGTCAATGGCTGCGAAGATGTGGCCGTGGTGCGCGTGTATGTGGACAAGCGCCCGAACATCTTCATTCCCAATGCATTTTCACCCAACGGCGATGGCGCCAACGATGTGTTCCTGATTTTTGCCCGGGCCGAAAGCGTAGAAAAAGTGCGTTCTTTTTACATTTTCAACCGCTGGGGGGAGCCGGTATTCCAGGCTTTCGGTTTCCCGCCCAACGACCCGCGTTATGGGTGGGACGGGGCATTCCGGGGGGAGCCTATGAACCCGGCGGTGTTCAGTTATTTTGCGGAGGTTGAGTTCGTGGATGGCAGTGTGGAGTTGTTCAAAGGGGATGTGCACCTGGTGAAATAAGCGAGCGGCTTCGGGAACAATGAAAATCAAGGGAGGGCTATTTCAAAATTGCCTGAAAAAAGCTAAATTGAAACAGCCCTCCATTATGGAACCTCCAGCCGCAAAAGCCCGTATACCCCCCAGATAAACACAAAAAACAAACAAACATGTGCGGGAAAACCTACACAAAAACCAGCCTGCTGGCAGCGGTTTTATCGCTTGCCCTGCCGATACCTGCCCAGCATAACCTCACCCTGCACAGCATGCAGGGCTTTGCCCAGGCAACCGCAGCCAACCCCGCTTTTATTCCGGACGCCAATGTCGTTATCGGCCTGCCGGGCCTCAACGCCGGGATCGGCAACAACGGTTTCCGGCTTCAGGATGTTGGAGCGGAGGGTTGGGATATGGAAGGGCTGAAACTGAATTACCGGGAATTACTGCCGCTGGTGCGGGAAAACAACCTCGCCTATGCCGGGCTGAGCGCCAACCTGTTTGCGGTAGGAATACAGTCCAAAGGGCATTACTTCGCCCTGGAAGCTTCGGAGCATATCGACGGCAGCTTTCTGTATCCTCGCGACGCCATTGCTTTTGGCGCCCGGCTGGAAGGTGCGGCAGGCAGCCCCGGCGATGTTTACCGGCTGGAAAACCTGGCCTACAGCCTGTCCCATTACCGCAGCCTTTCCCTGATATACGCCCGGCGGGTGGGCAGGGTTAGCGCGGGGGCTCGTATTCACTATCTGATCGGGCTGGAAAATTTTTCCAGCGGCGGCAGTGGCCTAAGCCTTACGGAGGCCGGAGAAGGCAATAGTTTTGGCCTGCAGGGCCTGCTGGAATTGCGGGGCGCCGGCGTGCAATCGCTGGCCGAAGGTGCGGGCTACCCCTTATGGGGCGCCGGCAACTACGGCTTCGCCTTCGATTTGGGCAGCGCTTACCAGTTAAGCGACAAGTTTCAGGCAGCGCTCAGTGTTATTAACCTGGGCGGCATACGCTGGGATTCGGATGTCAACCAGGAAGTGTTGTTCGGGCAGCTCGACGAGCCGGGGGAAGCAGTATCGGATATTTTTGACGGCCTGATGGAAGAAGAGCCGGCTGCGGGGGTGTACTACAGCACTGCCCTGCCCACCCAGGTTTACCTCAGTGGGCGTTATCAGCTCACGCCTTCCGGGGCGGCGCAGTTGCTGCTCAACCCACGTTTTGGACAAGGCGGAGCCAGCCTGGCTGCAAGCCTGGCCTACAACCAGCGGGTGGGCCGCTGGCTGCAGCTTTCCGGAAGCTGGTCAGCTATTGATGGGCATTTTTTCAACCTTGGATTGGGCCTGGCGGCCAAAGCCGGCCCCCTGCAATTGTACATGATTACGGATAAT
Organism: Bacteroidota bacterium; assembly: GCA_963169455.1. Classification (GTDB taxonomy): domain Bacteria; phylum Bacteroidota; class Bacteroidia; order Chitinophagales; family Saprospiraceae; genus JACJYE01. The sequence goes on from CAUJDW010000112.1 coordinate 8,196, forward strand.
GTGGCCTCCGCTTTCGGCCCCGCCAGCCAGTACAACGCCCATGTGCAGGCCGGGCTCAACCTGGCTTTCTGCGCCAATCCGCCTTTAAACGGGCGCACCGAGGAGGCTTTGCCGGAAGTTGCCGGCCCCGAAATTCCGGTGGTGGAGGCAAGCCCGCCGCAGCCGGCAGCCGATTCTCCCGTGGCGCCCCGGCCGGCAAAAGGCCCGGAAAAATACGCCGTGGTTAACGGCGCCGTTCAAATCGAAGGCGATGACAGCCCGGTTACTTCCTTCCACCTCGACGTTTACAAACTGCTGCCCGACGGGCGCCGCGAGCTGGCCCGCACCGGCCATCAGGCGGGCAATACCTTCCGGCTGTATCTGGAACGCGCCCACACCCACTTCATCCGGATCGAATCATGGGGCTGCGAGCGGATGGAAACGGAAGTCACTGCCGCCCAGCTTCAGGCCGCGGAAGCGCCCCTGCAATTGACCGCTCAGCTGAAAAAGGCAGCGCTGGCTGCTCCTGTAGCGGCGCCGGCGGCTGTTGCAACTGTTGCTCCGCCTGACGCCGTGCCGGCGGCTGAACCTTCGGCGGCTGTTGCTTCCGCTTCTCCGCCCCCTCCCGCCCCCCCAAAGGGGGGTAGCGAGTCTGCTCCGGTTGCGGAGCCCTCACCGGCTGTACAGGCGGAAGTACAGGTGGAAAAAGAGGAGCAGCCGCCAGTTGAAGCAACCGTAGCGGAGGAACCGGCAATGCAGGCAGCGGAAGAAGCGGCGCCTGATCTCCAACAGCAGGCTTTTCGCCTGGCGCAGGACGCCAGCCTCTTTTATGAAATGGGCGATACCAGCCGGGTGATGGCCCGCCTCAGCGCCGGGGTGCAGGTGGAAGTGCTGGAGCGCACGACTCCGGAATGGTGGCTGGTGGGCTACCGGAATAAGGTGGGGTGGATAGCGGCGGGGGTGTTGAGGTAACCGGGCTAAACTTCGGAAGTATATGCCTTGCCTTTTCTGGAAAAAACTCTGAAGTTTCGTACTCTTTCTGGCTCAATTATTAGAATTTTTTTAAATTTTTATACCAATTATATTGTTTTTTATTGCGATTATGTCTATAATTACAAAATATTAAAATTGAATTTTTTTACTCAAGCTTCCTGATTTTTATCGCGTACTCTGATCCTTTCTCAGATAAATAAACAGACACTAGCTTACAGGGGATATCCTTGTGTAAAAAACACATGTGTTTTTTATGCTCTGTAGTATCGTTGTCGCTATTTGTTAACCTCAAAATAAATGCCATGCTTAACCGATCAGCTATCACAGCCATTATTCTTTTTACTATTTTTACTGGGCTTAATGCTCAGGATTTCGGAAATTGGAACTGTGGAATGGAGCCCCCCCCCCCCCGAGTCTCCTCCATCTGGCCCAACCCTATCTTGCAACGCTAACTCACCGTATGAAAACAACAATGAAATATATGTCGCCGAGCCAATGGAATATTCCATATGGCAACCTCTTGAGATCAAGTTGAATTTTATTTTCTGGACAAACCCTAACCTGCCCAATGGAGATTTGGGCAACTTCAATCCGAATTATGGGCCAGACCTACAATTTCTGGATGCATTAGAGGTAGAAATGAATCGGAGGATATCCGAATTAGTCGATCCTGGAGCGCCCTGTTCAGACAATTATATTCCAGATGCGAAATTCAAATTTGACATTCAACGGTACTGGATATCAGATGCATACCTATGGGATTTGGAAAACCAGGGTACGGGAAATGATAATTATTGCCCTGGTGATTGGGATGATAATAATATGGGCACTCCTTACACCAATCAGGTCTATCAAAGATTATCAGAAAATAACGTAAGGGAAGGAGTTAATGTTTTTTTCGCTAATGAAGGCAGCAAATATCAACAATTGATCACGAGCCAAATCATTACTCCAGGGCCTGCTGATTTCTGCCAGTTTGCAAGTTGTACCGATTGTTCCGAATATCCCAGCAGCGATTTAATGCAAAAATTACGCGTTGCCATGAACAACGAGTACTTAGTCTATAAATACGGTAGAGATATACTGCCCCTCCATGACCCCAATTATATTTGGGACCAGGAGCAGCGAAAACTTGGAATGTCCAGGGTTATCCTGCATGAATTGGGACATTCCTTTAGCCTGGGGCACGTTACGGCCGTGGCTTCCTGCCCCAACAGAAATATTATGAGTACAAGCCATCTTTCGCAAGGTAATTATCTCAACATCGGCCAGGTAGGGCGAATGCATCGTATTTCCCATCTTTTGAGCATGAGAAAACATGTAAGCTGCCGGGAGCCCAGCCAGTCTCACGATCCGTTAAGTGAATTGCCGAGGGTAGTTACAGGAGAAGAAACCTGGGATTTCGATACCAAATTGTATACCCACCTTATCATTGAATCCGGAGGGGAACTGACATTGTGTGGCAGGCTATACATGCCAAAAAATGGATATATTTGGGTGAAACGGGGCGGCAAATTAACCGTTGACGGAGGGCTGATCAGCTTCAATCGCCAGGAATTTGAAGATTGCCCGAATGAATTCTGGGCTGGCATTATCATTCAAGGAAATGCTAACAAAGCCCATGCTTCTGTTGATATAAACAACTTGACTCCAGACGACCCCGGAGTGGCCATACTTCAAAACAACGCTTTAATTGAATATGCCCGAACGGCCCTTAGTACAAAGCACTCCGCTCAATATTGGTGGTTCAAAGATTATTTCGGCGGCATTGTTCAAGCTACTGATGCTACGTTTTTAAACTGTGGCCGTGCAGCAGAATTTCTTAAATACAGCTGGCCAAACGCCAGCTTCTTCCGGAAATGCAGGTTTGAATCAACAGATGGTAGCGCCTATGCAGGTGTGACGATGTGGCGCACCCAAGGCATTACGTTCGATGAATGCGAATTCCTCAACCTGGGAAATTACTGCCTGGAATTCAGCAATGCCGGCGGCAATGTCTTGAATGGGTGTACTTTTAGAAGTACGCTCAACGGCATATATGCCGCCGCTACTATGCCTTTGTCAAGCCCTGTAGTTGTTGGTTCCGCCAGCCTGAATGCCCAGCGAAATTCCTTTTCCCAAAATAGTTGTGCGATTAACGGGATAGGCTTATCCAGGCTTATTGTGCAAAACAATGACTTTTCCGTGAATGGCCATGGTGTATCGTTGAATGGGCAAAGCGGATACTTTAGTTTCAACAATACCTTTACTGGCCACGATGTTAGCGAACAATTTACTTTGACAGGACCGATGGAAAAATTCACTAATTGTAACGACTTTATAAGCGAAAACTTTGGTATGCTTATTCAAGGTGATAATGAGGGTTTCGTGTTTAATAATAACGAGCTCGATGCCGAATACGGGCTGTTGGTCCTTGATTATAACGCTTCACCGGGGCGAATATTCAAGATACAAAGTGAGCTTGGCAGCGCCGATAGCCCGGCTGATAATCTGTTCCCGGAAAATGGCACTGATATTTTTACCGGCAATAATACCATTCCCTTTATTTACATTTTCAGGCCGGACAGCGACCCGAGGCTCATACCGGCCTGTGCCCTCAATGACCCCAATTGCAGCCAGCAGTTTAATTATTATAGTTTTTTGGCCGCACAAATTCCACCGCTCAACCCATGTGTTGATATTGAGGGTTTCGAAGAATGTACGGCTAGGAGTTGTTTAGAAGAACGGTATGCGCGGCTTGATAGCCTGAACGCATTATTGGACGGTGGAGATAAACCCGCCCTGCTAAACGCCATTCAAACAGCCCCTTCGAGCGTAGGCACCTATCAATCCCTGGATTTGGCGAGCCCTTATTTATCGGATGAGGTGCTCTCGGCCATGTTGGTTTCCGCCATGCAAACTCCGGCCAAAGAGAGCATTCTGGAGGCTAACGCTCCTTTGTCTGGACTGATTATGGAAGAAGCCGAAAGTATAATAAGCCCTTCAAAATATGCAAGCCTGGAGGCTATTAAAGACACTATACTCCAATCGCCCCGTGATGAACTGTATGCCAACATACAGCTTGCAGAGCAAACCAAAGACAGGGCTTTGCATACGCTGGCGCTTCAACTGGAAGAAGAAGGCGATTACGAAACAGCTGAAGAACTCCTGCTTCAGGAAGGAACTCATGACGCTTTTGCAGGCCGGATGGCCCTGAACATTCGCGCCGGCAATTTTTCCAAAGCAGAAGCGCTTTTGGATAGCATGCCGCAAATTACGCCGCGTCAGCAGGCATTTCACTTTTTAATGAGCCTGAATCTCCAGATGGCGGCTTCGGACAGTATTATTCTTGACCCGGCGCAGGAACAGGCCTTATACGATATAGCAGAAAGCAACTTCCCCGAAAGCGGTTATGCAAAAGGGATGTTATCTTTCTTAAAAGGAGCTGTTTTTATGCCTAATGTCCCTGAAGTACCTGTAGAACCGCGCTCAATAGAGCAAGGAATTGAACCGGAAACGCCTCCTTCAGGCAACCACGAAGTGTCAATCTTTCCCAATCCGGCAAGGGAGCAGGTAATTGTTCAATTTAATGGCCCCCTTCTGCAACCTGGCGAGCTGTGGGTTACAGGCCTTTTCGGCCGCCTGGTGGAGCGGAGGGTGTTGGAAACCGGGCTTTCTTCAGTAGAACTTGATACCCGGCATTTTGCTCCAGGTTCGTATCTGCTCACTATTAGCCGTGGTGGGGAACGTATGGGGCCATTCATATTTATGATCATTCATTGAGGGGGCACAAATTACAAATAAAGTCAGGCGGACACTTCAAGTGTCTGCCTGACGCTGGGGGTGAGGTGGCAACTTCTAGTTACCTCCTCACTTTTCCTGGATAAAACAGAGCATTATGGACTACTACGTATGGATATTCTCCCTTTGTATCTTTTTCACCCCGGCCAGCATTCTGGCTCAGCTTACTTTTTCCAGGACGTACGACCTGGTGGGCATGCAGGGCAGCGACAGAGGCGCATCGGTGCAGGCTATTGGAGATGATTTCATCATTGGCGTTGGTTCTTTGTGTAACGGATATTCTAACGCTTGTACTGGATTAATAAAAACCAACAATGCAGGGGACGTGCTTTGGCAGTTTTACTACGACCAGCTCTCCGGGGATATTTATCCCAACTGGCTGGATGATTTTTTCCTGAAGGGCGATAGCTTGTTTTTTGCGAGTGAAATGCGCAAAGGGCCAGAAGCAGACTGGCAATATTATCTAGCCAAAGCAAGTTGGCAAAATGGCGGGTTGTATTCCCTGGCGGATTTTGGAAGCCCGGAAGGTGATTATGCTACATCCCTGGAGCCGCTTCCCGATAACAGGTGGATGCTATTTGGATTTGGATGGCGCCAGGGTAAATGGAAGCCGGTTTTGAATGTCGTTCAAAACGATAGTATTATTGAGGCTTCCTATTACCTTGATTTCCCCTACTCCGCTGGAGAGAATGATGGAATGCTCGAACCCCTGCCCGACGGGAATTATATCACCGCCGTTCAAACCAAGACACCCGTCCTCCCTTTTACGGGGCTTGCAGTTTCCAAGGTTGACAGCCTGGGCAATATCATCTGGTCCCGGCTCTTCAACGACAGCCTCTCCATCGGTTGCCGGCGGCGCATCACGCCCCTGCTGAACGGAGGTTTTGCCGTCGTCAATTGTACCGATACCGCGTACAACATTTCTCCCTATTACAGTTGGGCAGCCGACAAGGTCATCGGCCTGGATTCGGTAGGCAACACCGCCTGGGAGTATTTTTTCCATGCGCCTTCCTGGAAACGCATCCACAATATCACGCTGGCACAAAACGGAGACATTCTGGGGTGCGGCATCGACAACAGTTACCCGGATGGACAGGGGGGGGTGCGCCTGTCAGGGTTTGTTTTTCGAATGAGCCCCGAAGGCCAGTTGCTGTGGGAGCGGCGTTTTATCAACGATGCAACCCACCTGTATGCCGATATACTTCTCTTAGACGACATTTGCGAAGCGCCCGACGGGCGCATAGCTGTGGTGGGCCTTCAATCCAACCTTTTTCCCAACGGGGCGCCCAATGGCGACGCCTGGTTGCTGGTGCTTGACGAAAACGGCTGCCTGGAGCCAGGGTGCACCGAACGGGACTATGTCATTTCAGGCCAGAAAGAACCCGTGCAGCAGCCCGCAACGGCCAATCCGCCCTGGCTCCACCTTTACCCCCAGCCTGCCTGCGATTGGCTGACGGTAAGTTTTGATCGGGATTTGCCGCCCCGCTGCCGGTTGCTGCTCCACAACGCCCTGGGCCGGCTGGAGATGGAACAGCCGCTCGCCGCCGGGCAGCAGCAAGCTACCCTGGATACCTCGGGCCTACCCGCAGGACTATATGTGCTGGCCCTGGCCACGCAGGATGGGCAATTGCTGCACACACAAAAAGTATTGGTCAATAAATAAATAAGCGACGACATGAATGCAATCACCACCCTGTTCCTGGTATTGGCGCCGCTGGGCCTGCTGCAGGCACAGGCCTTCGCCTTCGAGCTTTGGCTGGAAGACGCGGCAGGGCAGAAAGACACCATCACCATCGGCTACGACGCCGGCGCCAGCTATGGCATCGACCCCCAATTCGGCGAAGCCGACATCAAAGCCGTGCCCTTCCTGGATAGCATGGAAGTGCGGGCGGCCGGTTATCTGTATGACGACCTAAATATATTCTGCTTTGAACTTAGCCAGGCTGACCCCACGAGCTTTCACAGCAAGGTCCTGATACTCGACGACGAGTGCATGTCGACCCCGGAACATGAGCCGGGCGTATTCCTGATAGCCAATGCCCAATTTCCGGTCACCGTACGCTGGGATCAGGGCCTGTTTGAAAATGCCTGCCGCAACCGCAGCCTCCTCACCGACTGGCTCCCGGGCGGCTGGTTTGACGCGCCATGCGAAAACAACGGCATAACCAGGCTGAACGAGCAGTCCGAAGTTCAGCTGGTTCCTGCCGCCGGACACTATATGCCCAATGCCACCGATACGGCCTTTCTGTATTTCGTCGCTTTTCGGGGCGACTCCACCATCGTGGGCACGCCCCGGCCTGGCGGGAGAACGGAGATAAGCCTTTTTCCCAACCCCGCTTCCGGCGAGGTGTTCATTCTGCCGCCAACCGGCGAACCCCTGGAATACCTGTTATTCGATGCCATGGGCAGGCGCATTTCGGCAGGAGGCATACAGGGGCGGCAGGCCGTCTCCCTGCCCGCAGGCTTGCCGGAGGGCTTGTACTATTTCCGGTTTTTCGGAAGAGATGGAAACCCGCAGGGCAGCTTGCCGTTGCGGGTAGGGCGCTAGGGGCTTGGATAAACTTCCTAAGTTTAAAGATTAGAAGTAATCAGCAAATCCAAATCCGTCGATTTGATATCGAAGCGTTCGCCGAGGTAGTTGTTGGTCAGGCAGCCTTTGTAGGTGTAGACGCCGTGGCGCAGGCCGGGGTTGTTGAGCATCAGGTGTTCGATGCTGCCGGTGCTGCCCGCTTTGAGCAGGATGGGCGTGAGGATGTTGCTCACGGCGATGGAAGAGGTGCGCGACACGCGGGAAGCGATATTCGGCACGCAGTAGTGGATTACCTCGTGTTTGACGAAAGTCGGTTTGTCGAGGGAAGTTACCTCGGATGTAGCGAAGCAGCCGCCCTGGTCGATGCTGACGTCGATGATGACGGCGCCGGGTTTCATGTTGGCCACCATTTCTTCGCTGACGATGACCGGGGTGCGGCCCAGTTTGGAGTGCACGGCGCCGATGGCCACGTCGGCGTTCAGGAGTTCCTGCTCCAGGTAGTGTGGGTTGAGGGAGGAGGTGTAGAGCGGGCGGCCCACCTGGTTCTGCAGCCGTTTCAGTTTGTAGATGTTGTTGTCGAAGATGCGCACTTCGGCGCCCAGGCCGAGGGCGGCGCGGGTGGCGTATTCCGCCACGATGCCGGCGCCCAGGATGACCACCTTGGCGCTGGGCACGCCCGAGATGCCGCCCAGCAACACCCCTTTGCCGCCGCTGGTGGAGGCCATCAGCTCGGCTGCCGTCAGCATGGCGCTGATGCCCGCGATCTCGCTCATGATGCGGACGATGGGGAAAGTGCCGGACTCGTCCATGATGTATTCCATGGCCAGGGCGATGACCCGTTTCTGGCGCAGCCTGTTGATGTAGTTGGCGCTGATGATGGGCATCTGCAGCGGCGAGATCAGGATCTGGTTGGGGCGCATCAGCTCGATCTCCTGGAGGGTGGGGGGAGCTACCTTGAGGATGACGTCGGCTTTGTAAACCTGTTCCGGGCTGTAGGCGATATCGGCGCCGGCCTCGGAGTAGTCGTGGTCGGTATAGCTGGATTTTTCGCCGGCGTCCTTTTCCACCACGATGCGGTGCCCGTGCGCGACCAGGGTTTCAACGGCGGAGGGCACCAGGGCCACGCGGTTTTCCTGCAGGGTGATCTCCCGGGGTATGCCGATGAACAGCTTATTGGGCCGGGACTGTACCTGCAGCATTTCCGGCTGGGGCCGGAACTGGCTTTCGGTGAATTCTTTCGGGACAGGTATTTTTTTCTTATCACTCATAAGCGGCCGTTCCTTCGGTAGCTTACAAAAATAGGATTTTTCGGCTTGAATAGCCCCGAATCGGCCATTTTATTCGGGCGGCGCTTTCCGCCCCTGAAAAGCCGGGGCATTTGTCCGGCAGGCAAGCCGGGTTTTTCCCTTCCGGCCCGGTTTTTTCCCGCAGCCGAAGCCCGCCCGATTTCATCAATTATTTGATTAAACAACTACCTGTCGGCGGGTGTTTTTATCCGGTAGAAACCTATCTCAAGCGGCTTTTTTTTCGTACTTTTGCCTTTATGGAAACAACAAACAATCAACCTGAAGCAAGGGCCAAAGCGGGCGAATACGGCGCCAGCAACATCCAGGCCCTGGAGGGGCTCGAAGCAGTGCGCAAACGCCCGGGGATGTACATAGGGAGCACGGATTTCAAGGGCTTGCACCATCTCGTGTGGGAAGTGGTCGACAACTCCATCGACGAACACCTTGCCGGTTACTGCACGCATATCGAAACGACGATCCACCCCGACAACTCCATTTCCGTCAAGGACAACGGGCGGGGCATTCCCACGGATATGCACAAAAAATTGAAAAAGTCGGCTCTGGAAGTGGTCATGACCGTCCTGCACGCCGGCGGCAAGTTTGACAAGGACACCTACAAAGTGTCGGGCGGCCTGCACGGGGTGGGCGTCTCCTGCGTCAACGCCCTGTCCGCCCACCTGAAAGCGGAAGTCCACCGCGACGGCAAAGTGTACGAACAAGAGTACGAGCGGGGCAAACCGATGTACGACGTCAGGGAGGTGGGCGCGTCCTCCGAAAGGGGCACCATTATCACCTTCAAGCCCGACCACCAGATATTCGAAACCCTGGAGTACAAATACGACATCCTTGTCAACCGCATGCGGGAACTGGCATTCCTCAACAAGGGGCTGTACCTGAAGCTGACCGACGAGCGGGAAAAGGAGGATGACGGCTCCTTCAAGTCCGAAATCTTCCATTCCGAAGGCGGGCTGAAGGAGTTCGTGGAATTTGTGGACGCCTCCAAGCAGAAACTGATCGACGAGCCGATCTACGTCGTCGGCAAAGAGGAAAACGTGGAAGTGGAAGTAGCCATGCAGTACAACACCTCTTTCACGGAGACGATCTACGCTTACGTCAACAACATCAACACCCGCGACGGCGGCACCCACGTCAACGGCTTCCGCCGGGCTGTCAACCGGGTGTTCAAGCAATACGGCGACGACAACGGCTTTTTCAAGAAGCTGAAATTCACCATTTCCGGCGAGGACTTCCGCGAAGGGCTCACCGCCATTGTTTCTGTTAAAGTGCCCGAGCCCCAGTTCAAAGGCCAGACCAAGGGCGAGCTGGGCAACTCGGAGGTCACCGGCATCGTCTCCCGCGCCGTGGGCGAAGTGCTGGGCCACTACCTGGAGGAAAACCCCCGCGCCGCCAAGAAGATTATCGACAAGGTGATCCTGGCCGCCACGGCCCGCCATGCCGCCCGCAAGGCCCGCGAGCTGGTGCAGCGCAAAAACGTGCTCACCGGCGGCGGGCTGCCCGGCAAACTCGCCGACTGCTCCTCCCGCAACCCCGACGAGTGCGAGATATACCTCGTGGAAGGGGACTCCGCCGGCGGCACGGCCAAACAGGGGCGCGACCGCAACTTCCAGGCCATCCTGCCGCTGCGGGGCAAAATCCTCAACGTGGAAAAGGCGCTGGAACACAAGATCTACGAAAACGAGGAGATCAAGAATATCTTCACCGCCCTCGGCGTCACCGTAGAGGAGAACGATGATGGCGAGCGCATCCTCAACATCGACAAGCTGCGCTACCACAAAACCATCATCATGTGCGACGCCGACGTGGACGGCAGCCACATCACCACGCTCATCCTGACTTTCTTCTTCCGCTACATGCGGCCCCTGGTCGAGATGGGCTATGTTTATATCGCCCAGCCGCCGCTTTACCTGGTGAAAAAAGGCAAGCAGTTCCGCTATTGCTGGAACGAAGAGGAACGCCGCGAAGCCGTGGCCGCCTACGCCACCAAAGAGAACGACGACTCCGTCAAGGTTCAGCGCTACAAGGGCCTCGGCGAGATGAACGCCGAACAGCTCTGGGAGACGACCATGGACCCCGCCACCCGCATCCTGCAGCAGGTGTCCATCGATGACGCCCGCGAGGCCGACCGCATCTTCTCCATGCTCATGGGAGACGATGTGCCGCCGCGCCGCGCCTTCATCGAGGCCAATGCGAAGTATGCCAAGGTGGATGTGTAAGGCGAACCTGCAGTTGTTTGCCTTTATGGCGCCCCGGTAATAAACTCCCGGTAATTTTCAGGAGTAATAACCTGATACTGGCTTCCCGGGTAAGCTTCCTGGAAAGAAGGGGGTATTTTTTTTCTCTTTTTGGGATTCCAGCAAAACTCATAGGCAAATAGTTTGCCGCCTGTTTCTTCCAGGTAATCGATTTCCTGTTGGGCGTGGGTGCGCCAGAAGTAATGATTGGCGTACGTAGCCCGATAGGCATTGAGTTTCTGCCGTTCGCTGGCCAGGAAATTTTCCCAGAGCGCCCCGGTATCCGGCCGAAGCTCAACGGCATTGAAATTGGAGATGATCGTATTTCGGATACCGTTGTCCCAGAAGTATATTTTCCTGCTGCGTTTCAGTTCATTGCGGAGGTTGCGGCTGAAAGAGCCCACGCGGAAAATGACGAAGGATTTTTCCAGAAGGTTTATATAACGCTCCACGGTCTGATTATCGGCGCCAATCAGTTGCCCGATCTCATTATAGGAAACTTCACTGCCAATCTGGAAGGCCAGAGCCTGCAGAATGCGCTGCAGCAAATCAGGTTTGCGGATATCCCCGAGCATGAACAAATCTTTGTACAAATAGCTGTTCGCCAGCAGCCTTAAGGTGTATTCTTCGTCACCAGGGTTGTTGATCACCTCCGGGTAGTATCCAAAGATCAAACGGTGTTTCAGGAGCCTTCGGGTTTCGAGTTGCCCCGCCGCTTGTTCCATTTCGGCATAGGAAACAGGGAAAAGGAAAAACTCAAATTTTCGGCCTGTCAGGGGTTCATTTATTTCATTGCCCAGTTCAAGGGAGGAAGAACCCGTGGCGATTACCTGAATATCGGGGTAATTATCCACTAATAATTTCAGGCTTATTCCTATATTCCTGACTCGCTGAGCTTCATCAATGATGGCCAGGCGCTTGTTCCCGATCAGGGCTTTCAATTCTGTCGAAGTTTTGTCGGATAGGGCCCGGGCAATATCCGGTTCATCTCCGTTAAGATAGATGCAATCTGATGAGAACGCACGGCGTATGTTATTAACCAGGGTCGTTTTTCCCACTTGCCTCGGGCCCAGAAGTAATATAACCTTGCCTTTGAAAAGGCGTTTTTTTATTGCGTCTTCCTGGAATCGAGGGATCATATTGTTTTAATCGCAAAAATAATATTATTTTTGCGATTAAAACCATGTTATTTTAAATAAACTTTTGATTACGAGTTTCAGGGCTGGATGCCGGCCTAAACTAAATACGATATCCAAACTCCCCTCGTTAATGATAACTAATAGCCTGAAAAAAACGATTCTGCTCATGGTTCCATTCCTGTTCCTCCTGATCAGCCTGGCCGGTTGCGCCGGCAGCCCCTCGCAGGGAGGGGAAGATGCGCAAAGCATCACCCTGCAAGAGGGTTACTACTTCCCCTACGACCTGCTCACCCCCGAACAAAGTTTTGAGATGCCGGACGCTTTGAAGGAGATTTCAGGGCTCGGAATCAGCGAGGACGGCGACCACCTGTTGGCTGTTCAGGATGAAGACGGGATTGTTTTTGTGATCAACCGCTATACGGGGGAAGTCGAAAAGGAATACGAATTCTGGAAAGACGGCGACTACGAAGGGATCGAACTGGTGGGAAAAACGGTTTATATCGTGAAGAGTTCGGGCACCATTTACGAAGTGAAGCGGGGCGGAGAAGCGGATCAGGTGGTGGAAAAATACAACATCCCCCTGGACGCGGAAAACGACGTGGAGGGCCTTGCTTACGACCAGGCCCACAACCGCCTGCTGCTGGCCTGCAAAGCCCGGGCGGGTTATGAAAAAACCTTCAAAGGCAAAAAGGGGATTTACGCCTTCAGCCTGGAAACCAAAACGCTTTCCGAAGAACCCATTTACTTCATCGCCCTCGATTCGGTCAGCAAGTACCTGGAAACGGACCCCAATATCCGCAAGCTGGAAAAAGTGGTGGAATTTTTCGACCCCAATGCCGATTTCAGCTTCAGCCCATCGGCCATCGCCGTGCACCCCATCACAGGCCACATCTACGTAACCTCATCCGTGGGCAAAATGCTGATCGTGCTGCACCCCGAAGGGCGCATTCTCCATATCGAAAAGCTCAGCAAAAAACTTTTCCCCCAACCGGAAGGCATGTGCTTCGACCCTATCGGAACCCTCTATATCTCCAATGAGGGCAAAGATGGCCCGGGAACGATCCTGCGGTTCAACTACAGGCCGAAGTAGGTTTACAGGGTTTCAGGTTCCAAAAAAACCGGGCTTTGTTTGCTTTATTTCCCCATTTCCCGGAATATTGCGAACCGGAACCGCCCGCAGAGCAGGGCCCATTTCCCGGGCGCCCCCGGGCTGATAAGCGTACGTGGAGAAGTCACGGGGTGACTGGACTCAATCATAATCAAGGTAAGTCACCCCGTGACTCGCCTCTCAGCCCGGCGAAACCAGCCCTGAGCGCCTCACAGGTGAAACTGCCAATACAACAATATAGCAATACAACAATATAGCAATATAACAATATAACAATATAACAATACAGCAATATAATGAGCGTAGTAGAAATGAAAGTCCCCACCATTGGCGAATCGATCACGGAAGTGACGCTTTCCCAGTGGCTCAAAAAAGACGGCGAATACGTCGAGCTCGACGAACCCATCTGTGAGTTCGAATCCGATAAGGCCACCCTGGAATTCCCTGCAGAAGCGGCCGGCAAGCTTATCCATGTAGCCGCCGAAGGCGACGACCTGGAGATCGGCGCGCTGGTGGCGCGCATCGACACCAGTGTTTCCAAGGGCAGCGGCAACGGCGCCCCCGAAAAAACGGCCCCGGCCAAGGAAACGCCCAAAGCGGAACAAGCGGCCCCCGCACCTGCCGAAGCCAAAGAGGAGCACCCTGCAACTTATGCCGCCGGGCACCCCTCGCCGGCAGCAGCCAAGATCCTGAAGGAGAGCGGCCTGCCCGCGGAGGAAGTCAAAGGCACGGGGCGCGAAGGGCGCATCACCAAAGAAGACGCGGTAAAAGCCGCTGAGGCTAAAAAAGCAGCACCGGCGCAACCGGCGCCGAAGGCCGAAGCGCCCAAAGCTGAAACGCCCAAACCGGCGCCCCCTGCGCCGGCGGCCAATTTCAGCCGCGAAACCAGCCGCAAAAAGATGAGCCGCATGCGCCGCACCATCGCCAAACGCCTGGTGAGCGCCAAAAACGAAACGGCCATGCTGACCACCTTCAATGAGGTGGACCTCACCGAGGTGATGAACCTGCGCAAAAAATACCAGGACCGCTTCGTCAGGAAATACGGCATCAAACTCGGCTTCATGTCCCTGTTCGCCAAGGCCTGCGCCAGGGTGCTGATGGAGATGCCCGACGTCAACGCCCGCCTCGACGGGGAAGACCTCGTTTACCACGACTATGCCGATATCTCTATCGCCATTTCCACGCCCACCGGGCTGGTCGTCCCCCCCGTGCACAACGTGGAATCGCTGAGCCTTGCGGAAATCGAACACCAGATTGCCGAACTGGCGGAAAAAGCCCGCAACGGCAACCTGAGCCTGGAGGAAATGCAGGGGGGCACCTTCACCATCACCAATGGCGGCGTGTTCGGCTCCCTCATGAGCACGCCCATCCTCAACGAGCCGCAATCGGCCATCCTCGGTATGCACGCCATCAAGGATCGGCCCATGGTGGTGGACGGCGAAATCAAAATCCGCCCCATGATGTACCTCGCCCTCTCCTACGACCACCGCGTGATCGACGGCAGCACCTCGGTCACCTTCCTCGTCCGGGTCAAGGAACTGCTGGAAGACCCGGTGGCGATGCTGATGGACCTGTGATTCATGAGGTCATGAGGTCATGAGGTCAGTATGCCGGTACGCTGGTTTTCAGGGGGCAGAGCCTTAGGAGGTTGCAGGTTGCAGGGTTGCCACAGGCTCTCCGCGTCTCCCCCTCTCCCGGCCTCCCAGTCTCCCTTGGGTGTTACAGGTTTTTACCCGGCTGAGCGCAGCGAGGACGGGGCTGGTTTCAGGGGTTGCCACAGGCTCACCTCGTCTCCCCCCCACCCAGTCTCCCAGTCTCCTTTGGGTGTTTCAGGTTTTTACCCGGCTGAGCGCAGCGAGGACGGGGCTGGTTGCAGGGTTGCCGCAGGTTCACCTCGTCTCCCCCTCTCCAAGTCTCCCAGTCTCAATCCTGGTTCCTGCTTATGAAGCCGGAAGGTTGCCCCGGGCCAGCGCCCAGCCGAAGCGAAACCCCAGGGAAAGCTGAAGGGTATGTTTCGTTCCGGGGCGGGTATCGGGCGGCGGGAAAAAGCGCCTGTCTGTGAAAAGAGGATCCACCGTTGGGTTGACGAGATCGAAGACGCGGATGAAGCGGTACCGGTAGCCCAGGCCGGCAAAGAGGTCCAGGACGAAGCCTTTGTCGAAAATGAGCGCCGTTCCGCCTTTCAGGATTATTCCGCCGGCGTTGCGTTCCACCTGAGCCCGTTCATAGCGCAGGGCATCCCCGTTCTCCAGCATAATGAAGTCGTTTCGCCGTTCGTAGGCCATCGGGGAGGTGAAGCCTTCCAGGGCAATGTAGCCGCCCGTTTCCGCAGCAAAAGCCGGGTGGAACCGAATCTCCGGGCGGAATTCCCGGTAGCGCGGGTTGAAGCGGCGTTCGCTGTCATTGGAGTCCTGGAGGAGGAGCGACCGGAATCCATATTCCAGGTGCAGGGCCCAGGAGGGGTGAAAACGGTATGTCAGGCTTGGGGCGAAGGTGCTGCTCAGCGGGTCGGCCATCGAAAGCGGGGATATATTTACACTGAGCACCGGATACCGGGCGGTTTCCTGCTGAGCTGCAAGCCGGCCGGCAGCTAAAGCAGGAAGAAAGGCGAGAAGCAGGCGCGTTTTCATGGGGGCTGTTTTGTTTAAGGATTCGGACGAGGGTTATAAAATTACGAAGAATTCCGGCATATTTGGGGAAACAAAACGGCCCGATATGACACTCAAGGAACTCTTCGAGCAACTGGCGGAACACCCGGCTTATCTGATTTTTTACTTCGCCATCATCCCTGTCATGGCATTCCTCGCCGGTATTCTCGGCAGGGGGGAAGGGCATTTGTCGCCCTGGAAATACCTGTATTCCACGCTCATTTACTTCATCTGCGTACCGGGCATCTTCGCCATTACCGTCAGTGTGTATCAGTTCCTCTTTCAGCGCGGCAGCATCATGGATGCCGACGTATTCGCGCAGGTGCTGCCCGTGGTGTCAATGGTGATCACCCTGCTGATCATCCGGCGCAATGTGGACCTGGACTACATCCCCGGTTTCGACAAGCTGGGCGGGCTGGTGACGGTCATCACCGCCACTTTCATCATCATGTGGTTCATCGACCGCACGCGCATCATCGCCATTTCCTACCTGCCGTTTTATCAGGTCATCCTGATTTTCATCGGGCTGCTGCTCGTCGTGCGGTATGGCTGGAGCAAGGCTTTCGGAAGCGCCGGCAGCAGAGCCTGAGGAGCGCCTGCCGGGTTTTCATTCGGCCTGCACGATTTTTTTCATTTCCACTACCCCATCCACGCTGAGCAGGAGGAAATACAGCCCGGGCTGAAGGCCCAGGGCTTGCATGTCTATTCTTTCCAGGTATTTGCCGTAATCCCGCCATTCGTCGTCGATGGGGCGCGCCAGTTCCCTGCCCTGCAGGCCGAGCACGGAAAGCCGGATGAGCGAAGGGCGGTGAAGTTTAAAGGAAATGCCCGTTTCTGTGGAAAAGGGGTTGGGATAGGGATCCTCCACGGAGAATGACAAAGGCGCCGGTTCCGGGCGGGTGGCGCTGATGAGGGCGGGCTGAACAAGGGCCGACCAGATGGACAGGTTGTTGCTCTCCAGGCGCGTCCATATCGGGCGCACGACATTATCGTGGGCCGCCACGTTGGTGTAATCGCCGAAAAAGTAATTTTCCGTAGGCAGGAAAGGGCTTTCGCTGATGATAAAATTGGTGAAGGTTTCGCCACCGTCCTGAGAAACGGCCATATATACGTCGGTATGGTTGTCGGAATAATGGCGGCGGTCGTAAAAGACGAACCACAGCCAGCCCGTGGCCTGGTCGATGGCCATCCAGGTAAAGAACTGGTGTTTGCCGGGGCCGTCGTCGTTGACGCGCCGGGCTTCGCTCCAGGTGTTGCCGCCGTCGGTGCTTTTGGCAAGCCAGATGTCGGTGTCGCCTTCGCCATTGCGCTGGTCGGCCCAGTTGACGTAAAGCGCGCCGTGGTTCGGCCCGCCGCTGAGGTCGCAGGCGGTTACGGGGAAGCCGTTGGCGCGGTAGATGCCGGGGATGTAGTGGTTCCAGCCTCCCGCGTGTTCGGCGATGAGGAGGTCATCGTCCAGCCAGGTTTCGCCCCCATCCAGAGAGCGGTCGAACCATATCTTTCCCCTGTTTGACCAGGCTACGTAAATTTCTCCGTCCGGCCCGACACAGGGCACGGCGCCCTCGGCCGTGTTGTCGTCGTCGATGCAGTCGCCGGCCAGTTGGCTGAGGCGGCGGGGTGGCGACCACGACCCGCCCGCATCCTTGCTTTTGGAGAACAAAATGACGGAGCTGTCGGCCGGCGAGGAGGAGCCGTAATCATCGAACTGGGTCCAGGTGACGTAGAGGGCGTTCGTCCGCCTGTCGACGGCTATCCAGTGTTTGTCCTGGGCTTTTGCGCCGTTCAGGCCCATGTAGCTGCCGGGCGACCAGGTGAGGCCGCCGTCGGTGCTTTTCTGGGCGATGATGCGGTCTATCCAGTTGCCGGAAGGCGGGTTGGAGAGGTGCAGGTAATAAAAGGCCCCCGTGGTGTCCACTCCAATGACCGGGTCGCCCCAGATGCCCCAGGGGCAGGTGACGGGCGTGCGCGTCCAGCTGGCGCCTCCGTCATGGGAATAGTACACATTGTTCAGGTTGGTGGCGGCCGCCAGTTCCAGGGTGTTTTTCGGGTTGATGCAGATGGAGGGCTCGTTGGGCGCGAATTCGGCGCCGACCAGGACATTGGTGTGCTGGGCGAGGATGCTGTTTTGAAAGCTCAGGAACAGCAGGGCTCCCAGGAGAAAAAGGCTTCCGTGATGCTTCATGATCCCTTGTTTCATAAAACGGGCTTTGAATGGAATGGCCATTTCCTGGGTGTACTAGATTAACGCAAAAATGGATGCAGGCAGCATTTCAGGCTCTGAAATTTGCATTACCGGCCCTCAATTGATCCTCGTGAACACCAGGGCCTGCCCGGCCGAGCCGATGGCCGTGTACTCCAGGCGCTGGCCGTCGCAGGCGAGCACCAGGTTGCACTGGGCGTCGAATGCTCCCTTTTCGATGAAACAGAACCCATCCAGTTTAGCCCCCGTGACAGTGCAGGCGTTTGTTTTGCAACCGGCATCGGCTTCGACCTCATTTTCCACCGTTAGCTCGCCTCCATTGTAGTGACGGATATTTTGCCCGTCGATCTCGATCTGATAAGAGGAGTCGGCAGCCGACTGCCAGCGGCCCTGCAGGAGAGGCATGAGGTTGGAGGGGGGAAAGCTAAGCTCCATGACCGCCACCACCGGATTGAGGCCTCGCGCCGTGTTGTCATCACTGCTCAGGATGGTTTCGCCCTGCACTTCGGCAGGTATTTCTTTTTCCGTCTGCAGATGGAAGCGGAGCCCCAGGTTGGAATTCAGCGCCCCTCCTTTCCAGTCGGTGACGAGCCCGCCGTAGTCCCAGCCGAAGCCGTACAGTTCGAACGGGTTGCCGTTGATACGCTCCACTTCTGCGATAGGCGTGCCGATGGAGATGCCCCTATCCGTTTTCCAGTCGGAGCCGCCATCGCCCGTTACGCGGATAAAGGCCGGGCGCAGGGGGTCGATGGCGGGATCCCAGTAAATTTCAAGCATATTGCGGCTGCTGTTGGGGAAAACCACCACACCCGGGCCGAACAACCCTTCCACGAGGTAAACCGAATCCAGGCGGGCGCTGTCGCCATAAGCGGCCAGCACGTCGGCCTGGGTACATTTAGCGGCGGTGATGAGCCCGACGCGCTCGCCGGGTACGATGGTGAAGTCCAGCCTTGGATCTGAAGAGCTGTCGGCAGGCGCCTGGTTTTGCCGGCATGCCGGCAGGAGGAAGGCGGCGGCGAGGGCAGCCGCAAGCATTTTGGGAAGTAATCGTTTGTTCATACTTATGCTTATGGTGTTCAGGAAAAAACAAACCTCTCCCGGGGGGAAGGAAGGCAGGGGCAAAATTGCGGAGCAGATTTGACATTGGCAAAGTAAGGCGGCGGCCATTTTTCAAGCTGGCAGAATATTCGGCCGGCAGCAAAACCGGGCCTAATCCGGCAGAGGCTCCCCGAGCCGGATAATCCGGCATCCCTCGAGCCCGTAGTGCTTGATCACCTCTTCCAGCAGCGCTTCGCGCACCACCAGCAACAGCCTGCCCGACACCCCGGGGCTTTTGAAATGCGCTACGGCCTGCATGACGGCGGGCTCCAGCCCCTCGCCTTTGAGTTCGAGCTTGCCGGCTTCGTCGATCACGGCCCAGTCGAAAGGGTGTTCCAGGCATTCGGCAATTGCCTGGCGGGCCAGGGCGAAAGCGGAAGCGCTGAAGTAGAATTTCCCGACGGAAACCACCTCAGCGGGCGGAGCAGCAGCGGCGGCCGCCGGCGACAACTGGAAATCTGCCAGCTGCCGGCCGTGCAGGGTGTACAAACGCCGCAGGCCGCCGGCATCCGGAGCCAGTATGCCGCCAATATTTTCCTTTTGAGCAGCCCAGTTCATCAGGGCGGTGGTTTTGCCGGCCTGTACGGGGGCGGTGAAGATGCAGATATTTGAAAGCATGGCGCTCAAGCTTTTTTACTGCCGGGATAGAGCAAGGCGTAGGCGATGATCCGCACGGCCAGTTCTTTCCAGCGCCGCCAGCCGCGCAGGCTTTGCGTTTCGAGCCAGGCGGCCCGGGCCAGGCGCCGGAAAACGGGCAGCAGAGCCAGGGCGGCGTCGACTTCCTCCCGGTACGCGGCCGACTTTTTTTGCAGGAAGCCTCTCAGCAGGCGCATCAGCAGGGGCGCCAGCAGGAAATACCAGAAGGCGAGGATGCCCAGCACCCGCGCGAGCAGCCATACGGGCGCCAGCGCCTGCCGGGTCGAGGGCGCCAGCAGGTAAATGCCCGCCAGGGCGAGGAGGGTAAAGGCGATCCAGCGCAGGGTGGGTTTTTGCCACAGGGCTTTGGGCGCCCGTTTCGGGCCTTCCTCCGCCGCCGGCTTCAGTTCCGGCAGGGAAAGCCTGCCGGCGGCGGCCTGCACCTCCTGCGGAAGCCGCCCGGCCAGCCAGCCGATGGCCAGCCCGCTGGAAAAGTACAGGCCGATATAAATCCCGATAAGCCAGAGGCTGCCCTGCACACCCGATTGTGCTCCGGGCAGGCCGAACTTCTGTAAAACGTAATCGAAAAAAGCGTCTATTGATTTCCACAGCGGCATGCCGAAGAGGATGGTCATGACCAGCAGTTTCTGCAGGGCCGATTCCAGCAAGCCCAGCACCCCCAGTAGCAGGGCCGACAGGCGGAAGGAGGGTAGCAGCGCGAAAAGCAAGGCGCCCAGCAGCCCCTGAAAACCGACGGCAAAGTAAGCGGTAGGCGGCGAGTGCGGGCTCACCGCCGCCTTGATGATGAGCACGAGCAGCAGGGCCCGCAGTATGGCCGGCCCGGGCCGCCGGGCCGTATGGGCGATCAGGGCAATGAGCAGAATGGCGCCGCCGCCCACGAAAATGCCGGTGAAAGGGCTGCGCAACAAGTGCATCAGCCCGCCCAGCCCCGCCTCGTTGAGCGCCCAGAGGGCCGTGAGGCGGATCAGCGCAGGGCGCTCGCTTTCAAGGGTGATGGCCGTGTTTTCTCTCAATGTCATCAATTCAAAATTGGCTCATGCAGGTAAAGGTAGGAAAATGAGCTTTCCACATTCTTCCGGGAACAGAAAAAACTGTCTCCGCTGTTCCTTTCGGTTTCAAAACACCGCTCCTTCCACATTCCTTGAAACCCATCCTGGATTTTGTTAACTTTGAAAAAAATCAAAGCACAAACATTCCCGCATGAGCGCCACGCCCGCATTGGAGAAAAGGTTACTCACCACCGACGACTATCACGCCATGATAGCGGCTGGGATACTGGACGAAGACGATAAGGTGGAATTGTTAAATGGAGAATTGATCTTTATTAGCCCCATTGGACCAAAACACAGCGGTGTTACCAACCGTATCAGCCATCTTTTAAAACAATTGCTACAGGATTTAGCTATTATTGCTGTCCAGAATCCCATAGCCGTATCGCCGCTTTCCGAACCTGAGCCCGATCTGGCCGTCCTTAGGCCCCAGGATGATTTCTACGCCGAATCACACCCCGGCCCGGAGGATGTTTTCCTGCTCATCGAAGTGGCCGACGCCACCCTGGAAAAAGACCGCACCGTGAAGGCGGCCCTCTATGCCGGAGCCGGCATCCTGCATTACTGGATCATCAACCTGCCTGAGCAGCAGCTGGAAGTGTATGCGCAACCCGGCAAAGGGCAGTACAAGCTCCGGCAGATATGCCTTTTGGATGAAAAAGTGGTGATCGAGCCCTTTGGTATTGAAGTTGGGGTGGAGCAGTTGCTGGGAAGCCGGTAGCATCGCTCTTGTTATATGCTGCACAAAAAAAAGCCGCAGTGCTGCGGCTTTTTCTATTCTTATTTCATTCCTCATTCCTCGCCTTCCGCTGTTCCATCCCAACCCCTGCGGGTAACGATCCGGATCACGCCATTCCCGGCCTGGCCGCCGTAAATGGCCGCGCCGGCTATGCTCTTGATGACCTCGATCCGGCTGATGTCGGCCGGCGGGATCGTCCACAGCAGGTCGTTGATGGCTTCATCGTCGTAGTTGTAGAAAGGCATGTTGTCGATCACCAGCAGCGGGGGCCCCATGGCGCCGCGGACGCGGATCTCATAATAGTTGTAACTGCCGCTGACCCATACGCCGGCCACCCGCCCGATGATCATCTCGGCGGGATGGAGGTAGCCGTTGTTAAACTCAGGAGCCATAATGACAGCATCCGGCGCGCCGCCGATCGAAGCTACGGAAGCGGGCATCAAAGTCTGAATGGGCTGAATGCCTGCCGGCGGCTCGGGGCCGTTTTTACCTCCATCGTTTGCCGGGCAACAGTCGTTTCCGTAAGCCGTTGCTGCGGCAAAAGCCAGGGCTATTAAGAACGGGAAGAATATTTTTCTGGTTTTCATGGCTATCTTCTTTATGGTTTAAAAACAATACCCTTTAATTGTACAATCGTTTTTTTGCGTTTATAGTTTGCTAAAATGTTGATAATTAAGCGCGTCTGGCCGCCATTTGACATTTTGCCAATAATTTTTCACACTGGATAAGTCACGGGCTGGCTGAACTTCGGCAAAACCACGGCGAGCCACCCCGTGACTGCCCACGGATCAATAATCCAGCGTCACAATCCTTCCCTTCGTAAAGGAGAAGAACTTGTCTTTCTCGGCGATCTGCACGCCTTCCATCACGTCTTCAGGCTTGTAGCCGCCGGCTTCGAGGCAGCCGGGGCAGGCGTACAGCGGCACGCCTTTTTCCAGCAGTTTCCTGATCTGGGTTTGGGAAGAAGGAAACTGAGCGTAGGTGAGGTCCGGGGCGTCTTTCAGCACCACTTTCACCGCGTCGATGTCGAAGTACATCAGCACATCCTGGGTTTCTGACATCATGGCCGCCATCTGCAATGGCATCAGAACCCGGTGCGGGTTGTCGGGCCCGGCAGTGACGTGGATGAGGATGCCGTCCTTCTGGGCGGACAAGGCTTCTTCAACGATCTGCTGAACCGCGGCTTTATCCAGTTCGGCATCGGGGCCTTCACAGGCCGTCAGGGACATTGCAAGTAACGCCAATGCCCATAATGCTAATTTGAGTTTCATAATAAATTGTTTTGATGGAACATTCCCATCAAGCTAACTGCATCCATTTGAGGAAGCAATGATTTTTACTACTAACCAGGGGAAAATACGGCATATTTTTTCCATCCCGGCGCAAGCGGGCACGCCAGGGCCGAGGCCTCAACCGGGCTGCTTCCGGAAGGTTATTGCTGGGGTGATCTTGTTTTTTCCAGTTTACCGCTGCGCCCGGATTATTCCGTCTTTACAACCTTATGCAGGACGCTTCTTTTTTCGCCATACCCCAGCCGCACGAAATACAATCCGGCCGGAAGGCCCGACAAGTCGACAGCGTTATCCGCTGCCTTCGGCCTGCCCATCAGTTGCCCCTGGCTGTTATGGACGGTAATCCACCGGGGCGGCTCCGGGCCACTGAGCCTTAGCAGCCCCGTGGTGGGGTTGGGAAAGGCCTTGCACCCGGGGGCGGAAGAAGGCTCCGGCGCCGCGGTCGTCACATCGGTGGTAGTGAGGTTATCCATGCAGAAATAGGCCGGGGTGTTCATCCCGAAGACACCAATATCGGAAGAAGAAAGCCTGAACCACAGGCTGTCGGCATTGCCGAGCGTCCTTAAGTCAACATAGGCCCAGCCGTCGATGATGTAGTCCTGCGAATTGTCGGTGAAGCGATAGTCCGCCAGGTAAAAATCCACGCTGTCCGGCCCCGGTTCCCCATTCAGGAATTTTTTGATGGTAAGCCGAAAAAAATCGGGGTCGCCACCGGTTTCGCCGCCGAATTTTTTGGAGAAGGGGTCTCCGTTGAGCATGCTGAAGTAGGCGTAGGTGCTGTTGGTGAGGTAAAGGCCCTCCACCAGGCCGCCGGCGGCAGGCCCCTGCAGGTTTATGGTGCAGCCGCTGAAACAATAGGCTACCGCATAGGTGAGAGAACCGGCAGCACCCCCGCCGGGGGTGGCGCTGTACTGGTTTAAAAAGCCGGGCGTCTGGGTATCCGTCGTGGCGGATATGGCCCAGGGTTCCCAGGATTCGAAATCCGGGTCGTAGTCATTGGGCAGAAAGGCGTTGCCGCTGGAAAAGCCGCCGCTGCCGTCGCTGCCGTTTAGGAAAGCACCGGCCGGCAGCCCGAAATTTTCGAAGCCGGCGGTGGTTTGAGCAGCCAGGCTCAGGCTCGCCATCAGGAGGAAAGAGAAAGAAATGGCCTTTTCCATCGCGTTGGGTTTTTGAATGATTGATGTTATTCTTTGTTGCGAACGTCAAGCTGTATTCCCGCCTGAAAGTGCCGCCCCGGCATCGGGCGGCGCTCGACGGCCCGATAGTTGGCATCCCACAGGTTGTTCAGGTTCAGAAAGGCCTGCCCGCCCCATTGGGGAAATCGGAAGGAACGGGACAGGGAGAGAAAGCCCAGCTGATAGCCGGCCAGGATTTCAGTATTCAGCGTGTTTACCGGGCCGGTGTACTGATGGCGGTACTCCGCCTGCAGGCTTTTCCAGTGAAAGCTGATTTTGCCGAAAGCCTGGTGCTCCGGCACATAGGCGAGCTGCTCTCCGGCCGGCATGCGGGGGCTATCGACGGTGACTTCGTTGGTGGACAGGACGAAGTCGTACCCGCCGGCCAGCTTCAGCCTCCATTTTGCTGCCGCCAGCGTCCACTCCAGGCGTTGTTCCAGCCCCCGGCTCCACACTTTGGTGATGTTGTTGGCCGACCAGAAGGATTGCCCGTCGCGAATGGACCATAGTATCCAGTTGCTGATGCGGCGGCTGAAGCCGGTGAGGGAGTATGACCAGGCATGGCGCCCCGGCGCTCCGTGGGCGCGCAGGCTGGCCTCCTGGCTCCATCCGCTTTCGGGCAGCAAGCCGGGATTGCCGCCCGGTTGCCAGTACAGGTCGTTGAAAGTAGGCAGGCGGTAGTTGCGGCTGAGCCTGGCGCCGGCCGACAGCCAGGGGGTGAGTTCGCCTTCCAGGCCAAGGACGGGGGCCAGCGGCGTCCATTGCCCGTCGACGAGTTCCAGCCGCAGGCTGGCCTGCGCTTGCCAGGAGCCGATGTCCTGCCTGAAGCTGGCAAACGGAGCCGTGCGGTTCTGCTGCGGAGGAGATTCGTAGGCATCCGCTTCGGCCTGCATCCAGCTGTGGCTCAGGCCAAAGAGCAAGCTTTGACGGGTGCTGAGCGCCCATTCGCCTTCCGCTTCGGCCACTGCAGTCCAGAAGCGGCTCAGCGACCGCAGCCGGATCTGCTCGTCGCGGTAATCGAGTTGTTCGCGAAACAGGCCCGCCCGCGCCTGCCAGACGATAGTTTTCCGAACGGATTTCCAATGCAGGGCGGTGCGCAGAAAGCGGTCTGCCTGGGAAGCTTCACTGATATTCTGAACTGTAGTGGGAGGAATTTCCCGATCGGATTGCTGGGCCCAGGCGAAGAGCGCCAGTTGCTGGCCGGGGGCGGGCCGCCAGTAGAGTTCCTGCAGGAGGCCGGTTTGAAGCAAGCCTGCATTGGTTTGCCGTTTAACCGGCTGTCCGGCTGCAGTGCGGTAGGGGAAATCGTTGTCGGCCTGCCGGTGGAAAAAGCGGGCGCCCGCCCGCCAGGCGCCGCGCCCGTAGCGGGCTTTGGCCTGCTGATCCCAAAGGCCGAAGCTGCCTATTGTAGAACGAAAGCTCAGGCTGGCGGGCTGCCCGAAATCAGGCTGGTTGTTCAGCCCGGCCACTGCCCCGATGGCCCCGCTGCCCCAGGCGGCGGTGTTGCCCCCGTACTGCAGCTCCACCTGGTCGGTGAAGGCCAGCGGCAGCAGAGAGAAGTCGAGCAGGCCCAGCATGGGGCTCTGCAGGGGCAGGCCGTTCCACAAAATACAGGTATGCCCGGCGCTGCCGCCCCGGGCCGAGCTGGTAGCCAGGCTGCCCAAGCCGTAGCTTTTGATAAAAAGGCCGCTTTGCTGGCCGAGGAGTTCCCCAAGGTGGCTGCTGCCGAATGGCTCCAGCTCCGCGGCATTCCAGGCCTCCTCCCTGCCGCCGGCGATCCGGGCGCGCAGGGGTTTGCCCAGCACTTCGGCAACAGGCAACAGGATGGCGGAATCGGCAGCAGGCGCGCCGGGCTGCGCAAAGCAAACCCAGGGAAGGTTCCACAAGCATAAAAAAAGCGCAATCCGTGACGGCATCCTGCCTGAAAGTTAGGGTGACAGGCCAATCCGCAGGCAGGGCAGGAAGAAACGAAACTATGCAGGAATGCATACCGGAAGGCAGCCGGGCAGGCGCGGGGGCCCGCCGTAACGTTTCATTCCCGGCCTTTCCTCCGAAAGCCCGAATGAATCAAGGCGCGCGCGTGGAGGCGCGCATATCGGCAGGTCTTCTGGCTCGCTTCGCTTTCGGCGCCTTCCCGTCTCTTTGGACAGTGGCTTCATGGCCGAAAGCCTTTGCTGAAGCTTACAGCAGCGGGGACTGCTCCGGACTTTCACCGGATTCCCTTTTAAGGCGCATCGCAGGGATGCGCCACCGACAAGGCCAAATGTAGGAATATTCCGATGAAAACAAAACCTAACCCCCGATTTCCATGGAGGAGGCGGAAGGGATGAAAAGGTTGGGGTTGGAAGGTGCATAGCGCTCCCTTTTACATGAAAACCCTTTCATGCTTTTCGTGTTTATTCTCTTAACTTAGCACCTTCATACCAAGCGCCCCGCTATGGCAGAGAAAAAACTCTACGACAACCACGGCCGCCGGATCAGCTATGTGCGGCTGGCAGTAACCGACCGATGCAACCTCCGCTGCTTTTACTGCATGCCGGAGGAAGGCATCAGGTATGTGCCGAAAGAGGAGTTGCTCACATACGAAGAAATGCTGCGGCTGATGGGCCTGCTGGCCGGAATGGGCATCGACAAGGTGCGCATCACAGGGGGAGAACCCTTTGTACGCCGGGATATGATGGACTTCCTGCGCGAACTCAGCAAAGTTGACGGCCTGAAGAAGATCAACATCACGACCAACGGAACCCTTACCGCCCCTCTGGCGCCGGAACTCAAAAGGCTGGGGATCAGCAGCGTCAACCTCAGCCTGGATTCTCTTGACCCGCAGCGCTTTTTCCAGATTACCCGCCGCGATGTGTTTGCCCAGGTGTGGGATACTTTCGAGGCGCTTCTGGCGCACGGCATCAGCACCAAGATCAACGCCGTGGTGATGGACGGCAAAAACACCGACGACATCATCCCGATGGTGGAGCTGGCGCGCCGTTATCCCGTCAGCATCCGTTTTATCGAGGAAATGCCTTTCAACGGGGAGGGCAGCAACTATCCGGTGCTGGAATGGAACCACCGCAGAATACTGGCCCACCTGAAGGGTCAATATCCCGATATCGAAAAAATTCCCGACCCGCCCTTTTCCACATCCTACAACTATCGGATCCCGGGTTTTCAAGGCACGGTGGGAATTATCGCCGCCTATAGCCGCACCTTTTGCGGTACGTGCAACCGCATCCGCATTACGCCGAAGGGCGTACTGAAAACCTGCCTGTACGACGACGGCGTGTTCAACATCCGGGACCTCATGCGCGCAGGAGCTACCGACGAACAGCTCTGCGACACCTTCCTGCAGGCGCTGGGCAACCGCGCCAAAGATGGCTGGGAGGCCGAAAACAGGCGCAATTTCGGGCTGCCCGCCTCCGAATCCATGGCGACTATCGGGGGGTGAGGGAGCATAGGAGTAGCCAGGCACACCAGACAAAAAAAGCCGAACCATGAAAAAAACCTTCACTCATCTCGATAAAGCCGGCAACCCATCCATGGTGGATGTGGGGGAAAAGGCGGTGACGCGGCGGCTGGCCCGCGCCCGCAGCGTCGTCGTATTGGGCGATGAGATCATGGAGCATCTGGAGGGCGACGATATCCATACCAAGAAGGGGCCGGTATTTCAAACGGCCATCATTGCCGGTGTCATGGCGGCGAAGAAAACCGGGGAACTGATTCCCCTTTGCCATCCGCTCGGCCTGGACAACTGCCAGGTTCAGATACACGTCAACGACAAAAAGGAGGTGGTCATTGACTGCACGGCCAGCCTCAGCGGGAAAACGGGGGTCGAGATGGAGGCCCTCACCGGGGCAACCATTGCCGCCCTGACGGTGTATGATATGTGTAAAGCCTTCTCGCATGATATCGTCATCAGGGAGACGAAGCTGATGGAGAAGCGTGGGGGGAAGAGGGATTTTGTCAGGGAGGAATAACTGCGGCCTTGTATTTAAAACGAATAGCCTTATGTCATCAGAGGATAAAAAGCATGAGAAGCATGCCAAACTGGCCCTTCCGGCATACGGCCGGTTCCACCGCAACGAGTGGGCCATACTGGGAGCGCCCTGCGGGGATATCAGGCAACTTGCCTTTGGCGTCATCGGCCGGCTAAGCAGCCGGTACCGGCTGGCTTATGCGGATGCGGACCACGCCGCCGCCGATGCGGATGCAGCTGCAGGGCAAAGCCCCGGCAGCGCCATGGGGCATGGGGCCAAGATGGAATACACGGACAAGATCAATTACCACCGCTTCGATATAAAGGCCAGGCTGGATGTTTACCAATACCGGCAGTACTTCAACGAGCAGGATGCCGTACTGGTGAACGGCAATCACTTCGGGGCCGGGCGGCAGATCGTCATTGTGGACGCAAGGAAGGAAGAATCGCTTAAGCGCAAGATGGATCGCCTCGGCGATGTCCGGCTC
Organism: Bacteroidota bacterium; assembly: GCA_963169455.1. Lineage (GTDB taxonomy): Bacteria > Bacteroidota > Bacteroidia > Chitinophagales > Saprospiraceae > JACJYE01. Next base: position 36,576 of record CAUJDW010000112.1, read on the forward strand.
ATCCTGTTGTCGGAAGGCGCCAGGGAGGTATTCCCCTGGCTGAGAGACAGCCTGGAAAATTTTGCCGACATCCCCCAGATGAAAATCCAGGATGTTGCCGGTATCTCCATACTGCTGGAGAAAGAGCTGGAAGCGGCCCGCCCGCCCCTTTACGGCCTGGTGCTGGCCGGCGGCCAAAGCCAGCGCATGGGCATCGATAAGGGCCTGATCGAATACTATGGCATGCCGCAGCGGGATTACATAGCCAGGCTGCTGGCCCCGCTGTGCGAAAAAACTTTTATCTCCTGCCGTCCCGACCAGGCGGAAGAAGTGGCGAACCCTTTGCCGGACACCTTTCCTGGGCTGGGCCCCTTTGGCGCCATCGCCTCCGCTTTCCGGCGCCATCCCGACGCTGCCTGGCTGGTCGCCGCCTGCGACCTGCCGCTGCTGGACAAGGAAACCATTGCGCAACTGATCGGTTACCGCAACCCGTCCAAAGTTGCCACTGCCTTCAACAGCCCAGTGAATGAATTCCCCGAACCGCTCATTGCCATCTGGGAGCCGAGGAGTTATCCCATCCTGTTGCAGTTTCTGGCGCAAGGGTATTCCTGCCCGCGCAAGGTGCTCATCAACTCCAATGTAGAGCTGCTGAATGCCGGGAAGCCCGATGCATTGCGCAACGTCAACAGCCCGGAAGAGATGGAAGAGGCCATAGCCCTGATCAAAGCGCTTCCCTGACCATGGCCCTGGAATTCTGGCAAACCCTCTGGCTGACTTTCCGCCTGGCGGCGGTGACGACCCTGCTGCTCATCCTCATCGGCATTCCCATCGCCTACGGGATATCGCAGAGCCGCAGCCGCTTCAAACCGGCCATGGAGGCGCTTATCAGCATGCCCCTTGTTTTGCCGCCCACGGTGCTGGGCTTTTACCTGCTGATCGCCTTCAGCCCGTCCGGCTGGCTGGGCGCCTGGCTGGAGCAGGCCCTCGGGCTGAAACTGGTGTTCACTTTTGCAGGGCTCGTGGTAGGCTCCATTTTTTACAGCCTGCCCTTTATGGTGCAGCCTGTTCAATCCGGTTTCGAAAACCTGCCGCCCAACCTGGCGGAGGCTTCCTTCACCCTGGGCAAATCGAAGCTGGAGACCTTGCTGCGGGTGCAGTTGCCCAACATCAAGCCCGCTCTGCTCACCGGCATCGTGCTGTCCTTCGCCCATACCGTCGGCGAGTTCGGCGTCATCCTGATGATCGGCGGCAATATTCCGGGGCAGACGCGGGTGGCCTCCATCGCCATTTATGACGAAGTAGAGGCGCTCAACTACGGCATGGCCAACCAGTACGCCCTGGTGCTGATCGCTTTTGCCTTTTTTATCCTCGCTATGGTGTATGGGATAAACCGGCAGATGCTGAGGGCGGGGTAGGGGAAAAATGGTTATATGGTTATATGGTTATATGGTTGGCCGGGGTATGGCTGCTATGCGGCGCCCCGCCAGCCCAACAATACAACCATATAGCAATACAGCAATATGACAATATGGCAATACAGCAATATGACAATATAGAAAGTGATTGAGATCAAACTGAGGAAGGCATTACACGCGGCTGCCGGGCCAATGGAGCTCGATGTTCACCTGAAGATCGAACAGGGCGAGTTTTTGGCCATTACCGGCCCCTCGGGCAGTGGGAAGACGACCCTGCTGCGCCTGATTGCCGGGTTAGTGCAAGCGGAGGAAGGTTACATCCGGTCGGAAGGCACAGTTTGGCTGGATACGGCGCGAAAGGCCAACCTTCGCCCTCAGGAGCGCCATGTCGGGTTGGTTTTTCAGGATTATGCCCTCTTCCCCAATATGACGGTCCGGCAAAACCTCGAATACGCGCTGCGGAAAGGGCAGGCGCAAAACATCGTCGATGAACTGATCGAGATCACGGAGCTCAGGGAACTGGAAAAGCGCTACCCGGCCAGGCTATCCGGCGGGCAGCAGCAACGCGTGGCGCTGGCGCGGGCCCTGGTGCAACAACCCCGCTTATTATTGCTCGACGAACCTCTGTCCGCCCTCGACGCCGGCATGCGGGCCAAACTACAGCACTACATCCTGCGCGTTCACCAGGCCTACCGCCTCACCACCATCCTGGTCAGCCACGACCAGCGGGAGGTTTTCAAATTATCGAGCCGGATCATCGCTCTGCAGCATGGCCGAATCTGCCGCCCGGAACTGCCGCCCCCGGTGTTGCTCTCAAACGCGAGCGGGAGTGACTTCCACCTCAGCGGCGAGGTGCTGGATATCGAAAAGGGGAGCAGCAAGTTTATCATAAAAGTGCTGATCGGCGCCAATATGGTGCGGGTGGAAACCCGCCCCGAAGACGCCAGCAACCTGCAAGCCGGCGACACCGTTACCATCCGCTTCAATGCCCGGCAACCGGAACTGGTGCGGTAGAGGGGGCAGGTGTTGGCAGCAAGGATTCCTGTGAAACTCCGGAAGTTTCACCATCCCCTATAATGCCACCAGCTTTCCGGATTGGATGCGCTTTTCATTGAGCCAGAACTGATAAAAATAGACTCCGGGAGCTGCAGCAGGCCATTCGAACTGGTGGGGCCCCTCGGGCAGTTGCTCTTGTATTTGCCCCAGTCGCCGGCCGGTGCTGTCGTGGAGTTCCAGCTTAATCCTTGCGGGCCTTTCCAGATAAAATTCAAAAAGCGCCGGTTGGTGGCGGGCCGGATTGGGGTATGCCGTTACAAAAAAGGAATGCTGGGAAGTGTCTTTTCCGGAGGTGAGCTGGCTGACGGCGCCATCCATCCAGGCCAGGCGGGCGGAAAGCCAGTTTTTCAGGTAATCCACTTCCTCCTGGTAGGTATTGCCCACAAAAGCATTGGGCCAGACATACGAACCGAGGATGGGCCATTGCTGGAAATTGCGCGCCTGTGACTCTTCCACCACCCCGGCCAGCGAATCGATCAGCCCGTGGATGGTTGCCGTGGAGAACACATCGGGGCGCAGCTCCTGCCAGCGGTTCTTGATCCGGGCCAGGAAGGCGGGATCCTGCCGCAGGCGTTCCCACCAGAAGGGGATTTGCCAGTAGTCGCCGGGGCAAACCGTGTTGAAGTCGTTGGCCCAGCCGGAAGCAAACCAGGCTTCGCAATAGTCCGCATTGCCCAGGGCGATGTTGAAGTCCCATACAGGCCCCATCTTCAGTTTGCCGCCGTTGCTGTCTTTGTCCTTGTAAAAAAACGTGCTCAGGCGGTAGCCGTCCACGTTGCGGGTAATTTCGTTGATGAGGAAAAAATCCACAAAAGAAGCCGGGTCCATGATGGAGGCATAGCCGGTTTCGGGATTGGCGTAATCGTCAGCGGCCAGCACGTCTTCAAATTGGTGCATGAACTGCTGGATATAGGCCTTTTGTTGTTCGGAAATGTCTTCCGGCTTGGGGTAGTGATACTGGAAAAATATCTCCCCATCCGGGTTGCTGGTTGGAGGATGCTCGGAAGGAAACCCATCGTTGAAGCTGCCTTCCCATTTGTCGATTTTCAGGATATACCCACCAGTAAGGTCGTCGCCTTCATTCTCATCGGGGTCGAGTTTGGCGATATCGACGCGGTTGTTATCGCGTTTGATCCTTTCCAGGATGGCGTACACCCCTTTGTATTCGCCGTTGAGCACCAGTTCGCAATACCGCGCCCGTGGCGCCCAGGGCATGGTGCGGCTGGCCAGGGTATAGGTAAGCACGTCGCGCATGAGGCTTTTGTCGCTGAAAGGCGCCAGCAGCACCCAGTCGCTCTCGGCGGGCATGCCGAGCAGAGAAACATCTGAGTCACCGCCCTCATCATCACGAGTTTCAATGGCATAGGGTTTTTTGTCGGAAAGGAAGAGCGAGGTGGAGCCCCGCAGTTCGATGCCGATGCGGCCGTCGTAGGCATTAAATGGATCCGTGAGGTAGTTGCGCGAGCCCGGGCCGTTGTAAATAATGCCCATTTCCGCATCGATTTTCGGCTCGTTGGGTATCTCCTGGCCGTTGGTGTTGAGCACCACGATGGGCAGGTTGGAACTGGTGAAGTCCACCTGGGCGAAGGGGGACAGAGCGAGGAGGGTAAACAGGGAGAGGAGTAAAGTGCTTTTCATGGGAAAAGGTTGTGTCGTAAAATGGTGTGGAAGATACGAAAATTACTTATGCCTTCCCCGCAGCACCTCAATAACATCCTCAAGTCGGTAATCCTTGGCAGCCAGGAGCACCAGGTAATGGTACAGCAGGTCGGCCGCTTCGTTGAGGAAAAGTTCCTTGTTGTCGTCCTTGGCTTCGATGACCAGTTCGACGGCTTCTTCGCCGACTTTCTGGGCGACTTTGTTGATGCCGCGGGCGAAGAGGCGGGCCGTGTAGGAGGTTTCCGGGTCGGCGCCCCTGCGGCCCTGAATGACTTGCTCCAGGTGGGCCAGGAAGTTGACGGGCTGGTTGGTTTCCGCCCAGCAGGTGTCGGTTCCGAGGTGGCAGGCAGGGCCTTCGGGGCGGACATAGACGAGCAGGGTATCGCGGTCGCAGTCCGCTTTGATGTCCACCAGATGGAAGAAATTGCCGGAGGTTTCGCCCTTGGTCCAGAGGCGGCCCTTGCTGCGGCTGAAGAAGGTGACGGTTTTGTCTTTCAGGGTTTTCTGCAGGGCTTCTTCATTCATATAGCCCAGCATGAGCACTTTGCCGGTATCGGCGTCCTGAATGATGGCCGGCAGCAGGCCGTTTCCTTTGGCGAAGTCGAGTTGGGTGAGGGCTATGTTGTTCACTATATTGTTATATTGTTATATTGTTATATTGATATATTGCTATATTGTTATATTGTTAGCTTAGGGGGGGGTCAAAGCCGAACCGTTATCCCTTGCTTCCGAAGGTATTCCTTCAACTCCCGGATATCAATTTCATGAAAGTGAAAAATGCTTGCGGCCAGCCCGGCGTCGGCCTTTCCGGTAGTAAAAACATCGTAGAAGTGCTCCATGTTCCCGGCGCCGCCGGAAGCGATGACGGGGATGGAGACGGCTTCGGAAACCCGGGCCGTAATTTCGTTGGCGAAGCCGTTCTTGGTGCCGTCGTGGTTCATGGAGGTGAACAGTATCTCGCCTGCGCCGCGGTTTTCGGCCTCTTTCACCCAATCCAGCAGGCGGATATCGGTGGGGATGCGCCCGCCGTTGAGGTGCACGAACCAGTCGCCGTCGATGGCTTTGGCGTCGACGGCGAGGACGACGAACTGGCTGCCGAAGTTGCGGGCCAGCTCGTCGATGAGGGCCGGGCGGCGCACGGCTGCCGAGTTGATGGATATCTTGTCGGCCCCGGAGGACAGCAGCACGTCCACGTCCTCCACCGAGCCGATGCCGCCGCCGATGGTGAAGGGGATGTCGAGGTGGCGGGCGATATCGCGCGCCAATGCTGCCAGGGTTTTGCGCTTTTCGTGGGTGGCCGTGATATCGAGGAAGACCAGTTCGTCGGCGCCTTCTTCGCTGTAGCGGGCGCCGAGTTCCACCGGGTCGCCCGCGTCGCGCAGGTTGACGAAGTTGACCCCTTTGACGGTGCGGCCGTCCTTGATATCGAGGCAGGGTATGATGCGTTTGGCTAACATGCGGTTTGGTTTGGCGGTCAAAGATAAGGGAACAAGGGAGACGAATGTAAAATGTAAAACAAGGAATGTAAAATGAAAAAGGGACAGAGGGCCCGCACCGAAAGAGCCAGGTAAACATGCAAAGAGGCCACGGAAAGCCACGGGGTGACTGAACGCTTGTCAAATCAAGGCGAGTCACCCCGTGACTATCCATGCCAGTCGGGCAAACTTTGGAAACTGCCGCAGCGAGTCACGGGGTGATTATCAGAGTAAACTTGAGGGCAATCACCCCGTGGCTACCCAGGCGCCAACCGCTCCAGCTCCTTCAAACTGATTTTCCCCTCGTAGATCGCCTTGCCGATGATGGCCCCGAAGCAGCCAATTTCGCGGAGCTTTTCAATTTCTTCCAGGCCTGTGACGCCGCCGCTGGCGATGAGCTTCAGATCGGGAAATCGCTCCCGGATCTGAGCATACAATTCCAGAGCCGTGCCCTCCAGCAGGCCATCTTTGGAGACGTCCGTACAGATCGAGTATTGCACGCCTTTGGCGGTATAGCCTTCCAGGAAATCAAAGAGTTCCAGTTCGCTCTGCTCCTGCCAGCCGCTGATGGCGATTTTTCCGTCCTTGACGTCTGCGCCCAGAATGATGCGATCGTTGCCGTACTTTTCCAGCCAGCCGAGGAACAGATCGGGATTTTTCACGGCCACTGTGCCTCCCGTCACCTGCCGGGCGCCGCATTCGAAGGCGATGCGCAGGCCGTCGTCGGACTTGATGCCGCCTCCGAAGTCGATCCACAGGCCGGTGCGGGTGGCGAGGCGCTCCAGCACCTTGTAGTTGACGATGCGGCCGGCCCGGGCGCCGTCGAGGTCAACGAGGTGAAGGCGCTGCAGGCCGTGGGCTTCGAAGGATTTGGCCACTTCCAGGGGGTCTTCGTTATAAACGGACTGCTGCGCGTAGTCGCCCTGGGTGAGGCGCACGCATTTGCCGTCGATGATGTCAATGGCGGGGATGAGGTGCATGGGCAGTTGCTTTAACAAAAGGCGAAAATTTAAGGAAACTTAAGCTATCCGGAACCAACGCATTGCTTATTTCGCTTCGTCTTTTAAAAAAAGATAAATCATGAAGGCTTTCTTTCCGGTTTTGGCATTATTGCTCCCCCTGATGTGGAATTCCTGCGACGAAAAAACAATCGAAGCCCCCGTATCGGAATTCCAGTTGGACAAAAGCTTTGAGCTGGCTTTAGGGCATAGGGGTGAGTGCGAGTGCGGCGGCATTTCCATTACCTTCGAAAAAGTGCTGGAGGATTCCCGCTGCCCGGTTGGGGTGGATTGCGTCTGGATCGGGCAGGTAAAAGCCCGCCTTAAAATCAAAACATCAACCGAAGAGCAGGTGTTTGAGCCCAGCTACAGCCTCATCCAAAGTTCCTTCCCAAGTGTGCAGATCGGGGGGTATTCCGTCATGTTCTTCGGCCTGTCTCCCTATCCGGAAGGGGAAACGAAAATCAGGGACGAGGACTATCGCGCTTCTTTGATGGTTACCAAGCTCTGAAACCAGGAAGGCGGTTTGCAGGCATGCGATCCCGGCCTCCTTTCGCCGGGCGGGATTTCGCTCCGCTCAACGTGTGGCGTGACCCTTTGCCACCGCGTCAATTCCTGGCCTCAGAGCATCAGAAAATTCCTCAGGATTTGCTCCCCTGTTTTGCCGGATTTTTCCGGGTGGAATTGTGTGGCGTAGAAATTGCCCTTCTGCAGGCCTGAGCTGAAAGGCTGAATGTAGTCCGTTGTAGCCGTGGTATAAGGGCCGACTTCGGCATAGTAGCTGTGCACGAAATAGACGTACCCCCCTTCCAGTTCAGGCGTAAACAGCCCGTTTTTCAGGTTTCGGACGCTGTTCCAGCCCATGTGGGGTACTTTTTCCCCGGCTTTAGGCCGGAAGCGCAGCACTTTCTGGGGGATGATGCCCAGGCAGGCCGTATCGTTCTCCTCGCTGTATTCGCATAGCAGTTGCATGCCCAGGCAGATGCCGAGCACCGGCTGGGTGAGGTTGCGTATAAGTTCGTCCAGCCCGCGCTGCTTCAGGTAGGCCATGGTGCTGTTGGCTTCCCCTACGCCGGGGAAGATCACCTTATCCGCCGCGCGGATGGTTTCATGGTTGTCAGTCAGAATGGCATCCACCCCCAGGCGCTCCAGCGCAAAGAGGACGGACTGCACGTTGCCGGCGTTGTAGTCGATGATAGCGATGGGCATTGCTTTACTGGTCGGATTTCCGTTCGGGAGTTGGGAACTTCACATTCAGATAAATATCGCTGAGCGCAATTTCGAAACCGGCAATAGCCACCCTCTGGTCCAGCTTTTCGGCATAGCTGTTTTCCCAGCGCGTTTCGTCGATGCGGTTGTAAAAATCGATATAGGCCTGGTCCTGGGCGATCAGGAAATACTGCTGCAGGGAGCCGATCTTGCGGTAGCACTGCCATTTGTCGATCCGGTCGCCTTCTTCCGTGCTGCCGGACAAGACCTCGATGATAGTATGGGGGTTCAGCGTGGCGTGCATTTTTTTGGAATGCTCGTAAAAAGCCGGTTCGCCTTTCACCACCATGACATCCGGATAGTAGTTGAGCCGGCATTCCGGCACGTACAACATGCGGTCGCTGGGATACACCCGAATATCCTGCCACTTGGCAAGCATTCCAATTTCCCGAATTAAATTCGCAACGATCAAACCATGATTTTCTGAGGTATACGGCATAAACCCGATTTTCCCATTAAAAAAATAGTGCCGTCGCTCGGCCCGGTATTCCAGTTCCAGGTATTCTTCCAGGGTGTACCGCTTTTCTTCGACAGCAATTGCCATAACCAGATTTTTTTGTGATCTCATAAAGTTAATGAAAAAAAGTACTGCTGCCAAAAGCAGCAAGGGTCCTGGGTACTCCTCGGCAAGCCATAAAACCAGCCAGCCAGCCAGCCTTCCCCAAGGGCAAGCCCCTTTCGCCCCACGCTCAATTCTGTCATAAGCATTGCCCCCAGGCCTGCCCTACAACACCCCCTTCGTACTCGGCAGCGCCATGTTCTCTGCATCCCGCCGTTTAGCCATGCCGATGGCGCGGGCCAGCGCCTTGAAGATGGACTCGATCTTATGGTGTTCGTTGGCGCCCTCAGCTTTGATGTTGAGGTTGCACTTCGCCGCGTCGCTGAACGACTTGAAGAAGTGGAAGAACATCTCGGTAGGCATTTCGCCGATTTTCTCGCGTTTAAAATCCGCTTCCCACACCAGCCAGGGGCGGCCGCCGAAGTCGATGGCCACCTGAGCCAGGCAGTCGTCCATGGGCAGGCAGAAGCCGTAGCGCTCGATGCCGCGTTTGTCGCCCAGGGCTCTGGCGAAGGCCTCGCCCAGCGCCAGGGCCGTATCTTCGATGGTATGGTGCTCGTCGATATGCAGGTCGCCTTTTACCCTGACTTCCAGGTCGGAACCGGAATGCCTGGCCAGTTGGTCGAGCATGTGGTCAAAAAAGCCCAGCCCGGTTTGGTTGTCAGAACGGCCGGAGCCGTCGAGGTTGAGGCGAATGTGGATATCGGTTTCGTGGGTAGTGCGGCGCACTTCGGCGGTGCGTTGCGCCAGTTTCAGGAAGCGGTAGATATCCGCCCAGTCGGTAGTTGCCAGGGCGATCACCGGGCCAAGTTCGGCGCGCTGGCCGTCCAGTTCATCAGAACCCAGGTTGGGATTGTTGTTCAGCCAGATGCCTCTGGCGCCCAGGTTTTTGGCCAACTCGATATCCGTCAGCCGGTCACCGATGACGAAGGAATTGGCCAGGTCGTACTTTCCGTTCATGTAGGGCGCCATCAGGCCTGTGCGGGGCTTGCGGGTAGGGGCGTTGTCCTGCGGAAAGGAGCGGTCGATGAGCACATCCTTAAAGGTGATGCCTTCCTTTTCGAAAGCCCGCATCATCTTGTTGTGCGCCGGCCAGAAGGTGTCTTCGGGGAAAGAGGCCGTACCCAGGCCGTCCTGGTTGGTGATCATCAGAAGTTCAAAGTCCAGCTCGCGGGCAATGCGGGCGAGGTACTGAAACACTTTGGGGTAGTATTCCAGTTTCTCCAGGCTGTCGATCTGATAGTCCTCCGGCTCCAGGATGAGGGTGCCGTCGCGGTCGAGGATGAGAAGGCGTTGCATGGCTATTGGTTGAATTGTTGTTTGTTCATTATAATTCGTTTCAGGTTTCAGGTTGCAGGGGTTGCCGCAGGCTCACCTCGTCTCCCCCTCTCCCAGTCTCCCAGTCTCCATTGGGTGTTCCAGGTTTTTACCCGGCTGAGCGCAGCGAGGACGGGGCTGGTTTCAGGTTGCAGGTTTCAGGTTACGAGACGGAGACTTGCCTGGTTTTTGGGGTAACCTGCAACTTTAAACCTGAAACTTTGAACGTTCCTTAAGGTTTGCTAGAAATAATCCAGCAAAGCCTTGAAAAACAGCTCATTCTCCTCCGGCGTTCCGATGGTAATCCGAAGGCAGCCTTCGCAGAGGGCCACGCGCGAGCGGTCGCGCACGATGATGCCGCGCTGCACCAGGAAATCGTAAACGGCCCTGGGGTTTTCCACCTTTACCAGCAGGAAGTTGGCGTCGGAGGGGTAGATGCGCTGCACGAAGGCCAACCCGCTCAGGTATTGAGTGAGCAGCACGCGCTGGCCCAGTATCTGTTGCACCCATTCCTTTTGCTGTTGCTGCTTATCCAAAGCCTTCAGCGCCGCCTCCTGGGTCAGTTGGTTGATGTTGTAGGGCGGTTTCACCTTATTGAACAGGGCGATAACCTCTTCCGACGCGAAGGCCATGCCCAGGCGGATGCCGGCCAGGCCCCAGGCTTTGGAGAAGGTCTGCATGACTACCAGGTTGGGATATTCCGCCAGCAGGCCGATGCAACCGGGCTGGCCGGAGAAGTCGATATAGGCTTCGTCCACCACCACCATACCGGGGAAGCGCGCCACCAGTTGTTCCACTTTATCCAAAGCAAAGCTGTTGGCTGTCGGGTTGTTGGGGCTGCAGAGGAAGAGCAGCTTTGAATGGCTGTCGGCGGCGGCCAGAATAGCTTCCACATCGGGCTGGAAGTTTTTATCCAGCAGGACTTCTTTTACGGCCACGTTTGCGATATCAGCCGACACCTTATACATACCGTAGGTCGGAGGCAGGGTAATGATATGGTCTGCGCCCGGCTCGCAGAAGATGCGGATGAGCAGGTCGATGGCCTCATCGCTGCCGTTGCCCAGGAAAATGTATTCGGGCGCTATGCCCTTCAGGGCGCCTATCTTTTCCTTCAGCTTCCACTGCAGGGGGTCGGGATAGCGGTTGTAGCCCGTGTCGTAGGGGTTCTCGTTGGCGTCCAGGAAAATATCCGCCCGGCCCTTGTACTCACTGCGTGCCGAGGAGTACGGGGTGAGGCGGAGGATGTTCGGCCGGACAAGGTGGTTGATGCTCATTGATACTATGGATGCTATTGATACTTTGGATACTGCGGATGCTATTGATACTGTGGATGCTGTGGATGCCACCATAGTATCCACAGTATTGCGTAACGAGCATCAACAGCATCTTCCAGGTCATTCGGCAAGCCGGATGGTAACTGCGTTTTTATGCCCCATCAGTTCTTCCGCTTCCGCCATCAGTTCCACGGCGGGGCCGAGCTGTTGGAGGCCGGTTTTGGCCAGTTCCTGGAAGGTAATCTTCTTGACGAAGCTGTCCAGGGACACCCCGCTGAACATGCGGGCATAGCCGTTGGTCGGCAGGGTGTGGTTGGTGCCTGAGGCGTAATCGCCCACCGATTCCGGCGTGTAGTTACCCAGGAAAACAGAGCCAGCGTTGACGACCTGCTCGCCCATCTGTTCGGCCTCCTTAACCGATAGGATGAGGTGTTCGGGTGCGTAGGCGTTGATGATTTCCACGGCGGTATCACGATCCGGCACGACGATAGCGCAACTGGATTCCAGCGCCTTTCGGGCAATATCCCTGCGCGGCAGGGCTTGCAGTTGTTTATCCACTTCGGCCTGAACAGCCTTGGCCATATCCACCGAAAAAGTTACCAGCACCACCTGGCTATCCACCCCATGTTCGGCCTGGGAGAGCAGGTCGGCGGCGGCGAAGGCGGGCTTGGCCGTTTCATCGGCGCAGACGAGCACTTCGGAGGGGCCGGCCGGCATATCGATCGCTACGCCCTGCCGGCTCACCAGTTGTTTGGCGGCGGTGACGTACTGGTTGCCCGGGCCGAATATCTTATACACAGCGGGGATGGCTTCTGTGCCGTAGGCCAGGGCGGCGATGGCCTGCGCCCCGCCCACTTTGAAGATGCGGGTAACGCCTACCAGATTGGCCGTATAGAGAATGGCCGGGTGAACGCTGCCATCCTTTCGGGGTGGGGTGCACAACACGATTTCCCGGCAGCCGGCCAGCCTGGCCGGCACGGCCAGCATGAGCACGGTGGAGAAGAGCGGGGCTGTGCCGCCTGGAATGTAGAGCCCCACTTTCTCGATGGGCACGCTTTTTCGCCAGCAACGCACGCCGGGCATGGTTTCCACCGGATCCGGGGTTTCGGCCTGGAGGCTGTGGAAGCGTTCGATGTTGCCTTTTGCGGTTTGGATAGCTACTTTCAGCGGCTCAGGCAGGGTGCCGGAAGCGGCTTCGATCTCCGCTTCGCGCACCTGGAGGCTTTCCAGCCGCAGCCCGTCGAAGCGCTCGGTATAGATGCGCAGGGCTTCGTCGCCATGGGCTTTTACATTCCGCAGCACTTCCGAAACGGCTCCTTCCAGGCTTTCCGTGTCGATCACCGGGCGCTGCAGGATGGCGGGCCATTGGGAGGGGGGAGGGTTGATGTGGAGGTTCATGTGTGGTTTATGCTTGTGGGCCCACGACTGAGGGGTAGGCCTGGGCCCCACGGCTGAGGGGTAGGCCTGGGCTCCCACGACTGAAGTCGTGGGTTAGGTGATCATTTTTTCGATGGGGATGACGAGGATGCCCTGTGCGCCGGCCTCTTTGATCTGGCCGATGATTTCCCAGAACCGGCCTTCTTCGATGACGGTATGGATGGAGCTCCAGCCGGCTTCCGCCAGCGGCATCACGGTGGGGCTCTTCATGCCCGGCAGTATGCTGACGATCTCCCCTATGCGGTTATTTGGGGCGTTCATCAGCAGGTATTTGTTGTAGCGCGCCTTGAGCACGGCTTTGATGCGGAAGAGGAGCTGATCCAGGATGGCCTTTTTTTCAGGGCTCAGGCCAGGGGAGGCGACCAGGCAGGCTTCCGATTTCAGGATGACTTCCTTTTCTTCCAGCCCGTTTTTGAACAAGGTGCTGCCCGAGGAAACCAGGTCGCAGATGGCGTCGGCCAGGCCGATGTTGGGGGCGATTTCGACGCTGCCGGAAATTTCGTGGATCTCGGCCTCCAGGCCGTTCGATTCCAGGAACTGCCGCAGGGAATTGGGGTAGGAAGTGGCGATGCGTTTTCCGTTGAGGTATTCCTTGCCCGGGTAATCCACTTCCTTAGGGACGGCGATGGACAGGCGGCATTTGGAAAAGCCGAGGGGAAGCACCATTTCGGCCTGCCGCTGTTTTTCCAGCACGGTATTTTCCCCGATAATGGCCAGGTCGGCTACCCCGTCCTGGACGTATTGTGGGATGTCGGAGTTGCGCAGGTACAATACGTCGAGGGGGAAGTTTCCGGCGGGGGCTTTGAGCTGGTCTTTGCCGTTATCCACCCTGATGCCGCATTCTTTCAGTAGTTCGAGGGAGCCTTCTAACAGCCTTCCCGATTTCTGGACAGCTATCTGTAAGCGGGTTTCCATTGCTGGTGAGGTTTACGGTTTTGGCTAAAACAAAAAAAGAGGTTAACCGGCAAATGGTTAACCTCTTTTTTTCGAGTTTGTTTACAATCGTTCGCTACGACCGCAAGGTATCACCACCTGCCCTGGAGAGCAAAGCCCGATGATGGTGATGATGGATCGTGCGGAACATAGCGCAATTTCGAGTTTGTGGTACGGGGCGGAGTCGAACCGCCGACACCAGGATTTTCAGTCCTGTGCTCTACCAACTGAGCTACCGTACCGGGCACTTCAACCACAGCGGCTAAAAGCGGATGCAAATATAAATGCTTTTTCTTTTTGTAACAAGGCAGGGTGCAATTTTTTGGTAAAACTTCCGAAGTTTAGCCAAGGTAGCAGGGGCGACTTCGGAAGTTTACCCCTGAAAACCTTAACTTCCGCCCGAAAAGCCCTTACACATGCCCGCAAGAATCCTTGCTATCCCTTTCATCCTGGCCGCCCTGGTTTTTCTGTACCTGACCTGGGAGGTTGACCCCGGCTACAGCATTTATATTGCTCCACCCGTCATTCTGTTAGCCTTGGCCTATGTGCTCAGCCCGCAGATCAACTGGTGGTGGTATCAGCGCCACCCCCCCGAGTTGAAACCGAAACTGCGCATGCTGCTGGAGCTGCGCCTGCCTTACTATGCACAATTGGCGGAGCCGGAAAAAGCCCGCTTCCGCAAACGCATGGCCCTGTACATGGAAGCCAATGACTTCAGAGCCCAGGGTATGGAAAGCGTCCCGGAAGACCTGAAGGCCGTAGCGGCGGCCTGCGCCGTGCAGCTCACCTTCGGGCGGAAAGATTTCCTGCTGCCCAAATTCGAGAACATCATCTATTATCCCCACCCTTTTCCTTCGCCCCAATACCCGGAGAACTTCCACGCCTCTGAGATCTATGAGGAAGACGGCGTCATCATCTTCTCCGCCGAACAGCTCATGCCGGGCTTCCTGCAGCCGTTCCAGTATTACAACATCGGCTTGCACGAATACGCGAAGGCCTTTATGGCCAGCTACCCTGGACTGGAATACTCCCGGCTTCCCGAAACGATCTGGGATAGCCTTCAGGCAATTAGCGGCTTCAGCAAGGCCGCCATCCATCAGTGGATCAACCTGAAAGAGATCGATCCCCAGGCGGTGGCGATCGTGCATTTTTTTACCTATCCGCAGGCTTTTCAAAATAGTTTGCCGGAACTGTATGCGGAATACAGCCGGCTGTTCAACCAGTCGCCGGTGTATGCGGCGGCGCCGGTTTTTGAGGATTTCCGGTAAACAGGCGGGAATAAAAAAGCGGAAAAAAGGAAAATCAAAAAGCCGGAAAATGTAACTTTCTGACATTCCGGTGAAATTCCGGCTTATTCCCAATAAAAAATTGTTAATTTCCGGTGCTCCATAGCAGCCCCCCCCCTCTGCAATGCCAAGCTGACAGCGCCCAATGAACATGAACCGGCCCCATTTTTCAGAAAAGACATTGGCAAAAGTAAGAGTCGTGTGGATCCTCTTACCTGCATTCTTTTTTCTTTCCGCCCTATGGGCCCAAACATTGCCGCCGCAGGAGCGCTTTCGCCATTTAACGATCGATGATGGCCTTTCCCAAAATGCCGTTCAGGTAATCCATCAGAGCCCTTCGGGTTTTCTCTGGATCGGCACCAAAGATGGCCTGAACAGATATGATGGTTACGAATTCAAAGTATTTCAGCACAATCCTGCCGACAAGGCATCGCTGAGCAACAATTTCATCCTGGATATTTTTGAGGGGCATGGCCATCAGCTCTGGATCGGCACCAAGAACGGACTGAATAAGTACGATGCAAAAACGGAATCATTTGAATCCCTGAATTTTTCCCAGCTGGTTACCGGCGCCGACCCCAATGTTCCCGTTTCCAGCATCACTCAGGATCAGAACGGCAATATCTGGCTGGCGATAAAAGGAAAAAACCTGGTGAAACTCCATTTTAAAGATGATGCCGTCGACCCGAACCGCCCGATCCTGGTATCCTCAGCGTTTAAAAACATCTACCATCTGCATCATGATGGCGAACACATCTGGGTAGGGGATCAATCGGGGTTGTTCAGATTCGATGTTTCCGGCAAGGAAATTTCCCGGCATGCCATCTTTACCCGAAAACCCGAAGCAGCCAGGACAAAGATGGACAGTAGTGTCACCTATATTATCGACAGCCAGGATCCAAAGTTTTTATGGCTGGGCACTGCTTCCGGCATTTGCCACTTCGAAAAGAATACCGGCAAATACGAATTCTACCCAAATCATTATGAAGAACGGCGCTATGGATGGGGTGTTGCTCAAACCATCCTGGCTGACCCGATAAGCGGAAAGCTCTGGATCGGTACAGCCAGCGAATTAATGCGATTCGACCCGGCTACCAAAAACTACGAATATTTTTATTCCCGGCCTTATACCCGATACGGCTTTCACGGAGCGGGTATTTTATCCAGCGCCATGGACCGTTCCCAACAGTTATGGTTCGGCACCAACGGCTATGGAATAAACATCTTCGACAGCCGGCAAACCGGCATAAAAACACTGATCCATCAGATACCTGAATCTTCAAGGCTGCGTGATTTTTCCATACGCGCCATCTTTAAGGATAAGGACGATAATGTGTGGATCAGCGCCAGCGTCCTGTACCGGTGGGACCGGAATGCGGGAAAGATCACCAGTTATGAAGTAAGCCCCGACCGGGTGGAAGCAATGGGCAATACCTCTGTCTGGTCGGTCATTCAAGACCATGAAGGCTGGCTTTGGTTCGCTGCGAATGAAGGATTATACCGGCACAGGCTGGAAGACAGCACTGTATTGTTTTACAAACACATTGAGGGGAGCCCTACCACCTTGCCGGAAAGGGAGGCCTACCATGTTTACCAGGATAAGAAACAGCGGATATGGGCCGTTACCCGAAATTACATCTGCCTGATGGATCGGGAAACAGGCCGCTTCTCATCCATAAAGTACCGAGATAATAACACGGTCGAGCCATCATTCGTGCGGATTGTGGAAGACGGGGATGGAAAATTCTGGATGAACAGCGAGATCGGGCTACTTCGTTTTGACCCCGATTCGGGTTCGATCCAGGCGTTTCAACACAGCCCACAAAACGGCCAAAGCATCAGCAGCAACATTATTCGCTCTATTTGCCCGGACCCCAAGGAACCCGAAAAATATTTATGGCTGGGGACCGCAGGAGGCGGGCTCAACAAATTTGATATCACTACCAAGCAGTGCCGGCGTATTACAACGCAGGATGGTTTGCCGGACAACGTCATATACAGTGTGCTCGCCACTCAGGACGGATATCTCTGGATGAGCACCAACAAGGGGCTGTCCCGCTTTTGCCCGGCCTCTTTTACCTTCAAGAATTTTGACATCAAAGACGGGCTCCAAAGCAATGAATTCAACTCCGGAGCCTATCATCAAAGTGAAGATGGCGAACTGTTTTTCGGCGGCATCCAGGGGCTCAATTATTTCTACCCTGATCAACTGACAGTAAATGCCCACATACCTGAAATTCAAATCACAGGCCTTCAAATAGGATCGCGAAGGATATTTCCGGGAGACAGCACGGGAATTCTCCTGCACAGTATCGGGGAACAAAAAGAAATAAAACTGGACTATAAGGAAAATATCATCACCTTTTCCTTTGCAGCAATGGATTTCACCGCTCCGGAGAAAAACCGGTTCAGGTATAAATTGGAAGGCTGGGACAGAAACTGGGTGGAAGCGGGAACGAGAAGAACTGCAACCTATACCAACCTGCCGGCCGGGAATTATACGTTTCGCGTTTTGGGGTCTAACAATGATGGCGTCTGGAATGAAACAGGCGCTTCCGTTCGCATCCTTATTACCCCTCCCTTCTGGCTGTCCTGGTGGGCCAAATCAGTTTATTTCCTTTTATTCCTGGCTCTAATCTATGCCATTGCCAGTTACCACCTGAAAAGGGCAAAACTAAGGCATCAACTTGCCATAGAGACTGTTGAAAAAAAGAAGCTTCAGGAACTGGACCAGCTCAAAAGCAAATTTTTCACCAATATTTCCCATGAATTGCGCACCCCTCTGACCCTGATCGCCGGGCCCTTAAGCCAGTTAAGATACTCCCTGAAGGATGCTGCGGCCCTGAAAACGCTGGAGGTGATGGAGCGCAACGTTAACCAGTTGCTGGCCATGGTGAACCAGATACTGGATCTGTCCAGGCTCGAAATGGGGAAGGAACAACTGAGAGAAAAAGAAGGGGACCTGATCCCTTTCCTGCGGGGCATTGCGATGTCTTACCAGTCATTGGCCGAATCCAGAAACATTCGGTTATCCTGCTCGTCTGCTCTGTCGGCTGCCATTGGCAATTTTGACCATCAGAAAATAGAGCAGATCGTCATCAACCTCTTGTCCAATGCCATTAAGTACTCCTCAGCCGGGGATGAAGTTGCGCTGATCATCGAGGGCATTCACCAAACGAATAAGGTGGACAATCAAAAAGCACTATTTACATTTTCCGTAGTGGATACCGGGCCGGGTATTGCAGAGGCCCATCTGGGGCAGATATTCCAGCGCTATTACCGCATCGAAGGCCAGCATGAGGGGCAGGTTACCGGCAGTGGCATCGGCCTTGCAATCGTCAAAGAACTCGTCGAGTTGCATGGAGGCAAAATCGAGGCAGAGCGCACCAGTGGCGGGGGAGCTACTTTCAGGGTATGCCTCCCGCTGCGGCTGGCCTATGTGGAGCGCAACGGGGTAGAAGCGGCAGGTGCACGCCCACAGGGAACCATTACTCCTCAACACACAGAAAAAATATCTGCCGAACTGATTGATAAACAATCGGATGAAAAAGGGAGGAACATGGTGCTGATCATAGAGGACAATGCGGACGTGCGCAATT
Organism: Bacteroidota bacterium; assembly: GCA_963169455.1. Taxonomy (GTDB): domain Bacteria; phylum Bacteroidota; class Bacteroidia; order Chitinophagales; family Saprospiraceae; genus JACJYE01. Next base: position 54,832 of record CAUJDW010000112.1, read on the forward strand.
TCATCACCCAGGTTTTGAGCCCGGAATTCATTGCCTTAGAATCACAAAACGGCGCCGACGGCATTTTAAAAGCAAGGGAACTGATTCCGGACCTGATCATCACGGATGTGATGATGCCCGGCGTGAATGGTTACGAAGTCTGCAGGGAACTGACCAATAATCCATTGACCAGCCACATACCGGTGATCATGCTCACTGCGAAATCGGCCCAGGACGACCGTCTTGAAGGCTTTTCCGCGGGAGCAGATGCGTATATCACCAAACCATTCAAAAGCGAGGAGCTTTTGCTGCGCAGCCGGATGCTGATCGAAAAAAGGCTGGCGCTGCAAAAGCGGCACCTCGCGCCCGGCCCTGCCAGTGATAAAGCCCCCTATCGAAATGCAACCGAAAGCGCTTTCATCCATACTGTTATGGACACCCTCCAGTTACAATTGTCCGATCCCGGGCTCGACGTTTCTGCCATAGCCGATGCCGTGCACATGAGCGACCGGCAGTTGCGCCGGAAATTCCAGGCTGTTTTCGGGCAATCTCCAAATCAGTTTATCCGGACATTCCGGCTTAGAAAGGCTCATGAGTTGCTCCGGTCAGGAGCCGGGAATGTCTCTGAAATTTGTTTTGAAGTTGGGTTCAATAATGTGTCCTACTTCAGCAAATGTTTTCGGGAAGAATTTGGGATAAGCCCGAGTGAAGTCTCTTAAATACCAACCCAGCCTTATTCCCTTTAAAAAACCGGACAGCCGGTAACACATTCCGGACATTCTGCCGGTCTTTTATAAAGCCTGTCCTTTTTGTTATAGCCTTGAATGCGGCTTCTTCCTCAATTTTGGCTTATCCTCTCTGATTACTGCAGCAAGGGGTTTTACCCACACTTTGAACAACACCATTCAACACTAACGCACCCCCAGGGCGGCCTCCTGATTTTGCAATAAAATCAAGGAGCGCCGCCCTGGGGTTTTAAGAGATTCCATCCCTTAAGGGATGGAATCTCTTATATTTGCGTACCTTAGAAGCCACTTAAGGACAACGCGACATGTCAGCAAAGGAAAAACCATCCGACCCGGAGCTACTCCGCAACATCGGCATTGCGGCGCATATCGACGCCGGCAAGACGACCCTCACCGAACGCATACTCTTTTACACTGGCCGCACCCACCGCATCGGCGAAGTCCACGACGGAACCACGATCATGGACTACCTGGAGGAAGAGCGGGAACGCGGCATCACCATTACCGCCGCCGCCACCCAGGCGCACTGGCCCTGGCAGAGCAAGGATTACATCATCAACATTATCGACACCCCCGGCCACGTTGACTTCACGGTGGAGGTTGAGCGCTCCATGCGCGTGATCGACGGGCTGATCGTGCTGTTCAGTGCTGCTCATGGCGTGGAGCCGCAATCGGAGACGGTCTGGCGGCAGGCCGACCGCTATCAGGTGCCGCGGCTGGCATTTATCAACAAGATGGACCTGCCCGGCGCCAGCTTTGAAGATGTGCTGGCGCAGATGCGCCGCCGCCTGGCAGCGCGGCCCCTGCCGCTGCAAATCCCGATCGGTGAGGAGAGCGGCTTCCAGGGGGCCATCGACCTGGCCACGCAAAAGGCCATTTTGTGGGATGGGGGCGATGAAATGGCCGTTGTGGAAATACCGGTTGCACAGCAAGAGGAAGCCCGGGCCGCCCGGCAGAAAATGCTGGAAACCCTGGCGGAATTCGACGAGAGCATTTTTTCAAAGTTCTTTGACGATCCGGATTCCATCACCGAAGCGGATATCCGGCAAGCCGTCCGCCGGGCTACCTTCAGCCGCGAACTCGTGCCGGTTCTCTGTGGCAGCGCTTACAAGAACAAGGGCGTACAACCCATCCTCGACGCCGTATGCGCCTACCTGCCGTCGCCTGCCGACGTCGGCGCCGTCCAGGGCGTAAATCCCCAAAGCGGCCAGTCCGAACAGCGGCACCTAAGTGAGGATGAACCCTTCGCCGCCCTGGTGTTCAAAATAGCGCTCGACGACCAGCACCGCAAGCTGGCCTTCTTCCGGGTCTATTCCGGCCAGGCCCGCCGCGGGCAAAGCGTAGTCATTCCACGCAGCGGGCACAAGGAACGTTTGGCCAACCTCTTCCAGTTACACGGCGGCAAACACAATGCCGTCTGGGAAGTCAAAGCCGGCGATATCGCCGCCCTGGGTGGGGTAAAGGACATCAAAACGGGCGACACCCTCTGTGATCCCGATGCCCCCATCGTGCTCGAATCCATACAGTTTCCCGAACCGGTCATCGGCATGGCCATCGAAGCCCGCCACAGCCGCGACCTCGACCGCCTGCACGAGGTGTTGCACCAGATCGAGGAAGAAGACCCCTCTTTCCGGGTAGTGGAGGATGAAGACAGTGGGCAGACCATCATCCGCGGCATGGGGGAACTGCACCTTGAAGTCGTCTCCCACAGGCTTTTTACTGACTTTAAACTGGAAGTGAACCTGGGCCGGCCGCAGGTTACCTACAAGGAGCAACTGAGCCAGACGGCCGCCTACGCCTACGAGTTCATCCGGGAAGTTGGCGAGCGCCTGCATGCTCAGCTAAGCTTCGAGATCGGCCCGGCCGATGCGGACTTCCTCGAAAGCCCCGGTTTCCTGTCGGGCCGAACCCACCTGCAGTTTGAAAATGCCATTCCCGAAGGGCAGATCAAGGGCCCTTACCTGCCCGCCATCCGGGACGGCTTCGAGAATATGATGCTGATCGGTGTGCAGGCAGGTTATGAGCTGCACAGCATGAAGGTGCGGCTCACGGGCGCGCAGCAGTTTTCCGATTCCAGTGAGCTGGCTTTCAACCTCTGCGCCCGCGAAGGTTTCCGGGCCGCCGCCCCCCTCTGCGCTCCCATCCTGGTGGAGCCCATCATGTCGGTCGAGATCGCCTGCCCGGAAGAATACATCGGCGCGGTGATGGGCGACCTCAACCGCCGGCGGGGCGTGCCCAAAGGCATGGAGCCCAAGGCCAGCCATACCCTGGTCAAAGCCGAAGCACCGCTGGCGGAGCTTTTTGGCTACGCCGCCGAGATCCGCACCCTCACTTCCGGCAGAGCGACGGCAGCGCTGACCTTCTCGCATTTTGCGCCGGCTCCGGAGCAGGTTGCAAAGGGGATACTGGAGAAACGGAAGGGGTTTATGCTGAGGTAAGAGCCGCTAAGCACAGTGAATGGCAGGGCATACAACAGATGCTGTGGGAACTTTCCTGACTTTAGGCTATCTTAGAGCTTGTGCGAAGGCCGGCCTTCAAACAAGGCCTTAACACCAAAACTTTTGCCGCCATGCCCTTACCTACCCGCGAAGAAGCCAGGACGCTGCTCGAACAGCACGTCAAAGACGAATACCAGCGCTACCACGCCCTCATGGTCGCCACCGCTATGGAAGGCTATGCCCGCCAATACGGCGAAGACCCCGATCTGTGGTTCCTCGCAGGCTATCTGCACGACCTCGATTTTGAAGAATACCCGGAGGAGCATCCGGGCGTCGCTCTGCGGTGGTTCCGCGAATGGGGCTATCCGGAAGGTTTTATCCACGCCGTAGAAGCCCACGCCTATGGGTACAATGCCTTCAGGACGCTGCCGCAAAACCGCCTGGCTGCCGCGCTCCTGGCCTGCGACGAAATCAGCGGCATCTTCTTCGCCTATCAAAAGGTGAACCCCATCCCCTACCACGAAATGAAAGTGAAATCCATCAAAAGCCGGCTCAAGGAAAAGGCCTTCGCTGCAAAAATTGACCGCAGCACCATCTACCTGGGCTGCGAGCACTTAGGCGTCTCTATCGACGAACACGTGGAGAATTTAATCCGTTTCTTTGAGCCGCTGGGAAGCTGAAAGGATGTTGCCTTCTTTCCTTTCAAACCATGCAGCCCGTCTAACATCCCTCAGCCCTCGTCCTCTGAGGAAGGCGCCAGCCTGGCGCTGAGATCCGGATCTTCCATTTCCTTATCCAAAGGGAACATGGGCCTTTGAATACGTTTATAATCCAGGCGCTCCAGGTCCTGGTCCACTCCGCCGGGGGTCAGAGCCATGATCCAGCCGGCGCGCATGTCGTAAAGTTCCGGGACCAGATAGCCGATTTTAACCACGACGATATCCGTTTCCCGGGGGCTCAGGCCCAGGCGGGTGAAATCAGCTTCATAGTGGTAGGGCTTGCGCTTTTTGGTGACGATTACGCGCACGCTGCCGATCTTCACCACCACTTCCGTTTCGGCATGGATATCGCCATGTTCTATAGCTTCCACAGTTCCGTACAGCCTTACCGGGGGTGCGTAGCGGCCATCGACGGCAGCGCCGGCATAGCCGTCCACTTTGCCTCCGAGCCCGGCTTCGATGGCCTTTTGGACAAATTCCGGCCCGGGTATTGAGGCGTAAATGAGCGAAGGCCCGTTTTCGGATTTGAATTCCGGCCGTTTGAGTATCTCGTGCAGGGTCCAGGTGACATCCCCGGCTCCGCCGGCGGTAGGGTTATCTCCCATATCGCTGATCATGAAGGGGCGCTTGCCGCTGGCGATGGCCTTGTCCAGGCATTCCTTCAGCGGGGCGGTGGGCGCCACGAATTCGAATTCGCGCCGCACTTCCCAGAAGCGCCGGGCTAGCCTCTCTGCGGTAGAAGTAACTTTTTCCTTATCATCTCCGGTAACCATCACAACGGCGTGGTTGCGCGGCTCATCGGCCCAGGCGTAGCCTACCCAGATGGCGGCGTCTATTATGCCTTCCTGAAGGGAGGCAGGTTTTACCTGGGCGTATAAACTCTTTCCGGGTTCTATCCGGGTGCTCGTTTTTTCGCCGGGCAGCAATATCGGAACGGGTATCCATGCCTTAAAGGCGGGTTTCCCTTTCCCGCTTTCCAATCTGGACAGCAGATTCTCCACGGCCCGTTTTTTGGACTCCATGGCGTCTTCATGCGGCGCCAGGCGGTAACAGGTGATCAGGTCCGTGTGGTGGGCCAGCCGCCAGGATACATTGCCGTGCAGGTCCATGCAGGTTGAAATGAGGGCTTCCTTACCCACGACTTCCCGCACCCTGACAATGAAATCCCCTTCCGGGTCATCGAGCCCTACCACGCTCATAGCTCCGTGGATATCGAAGAAGAGCCCGTCGTAGGGGCCGTTTTCCTTCAGCATATCCAGCGTTTTCGCCACCAGTGATTCGTATGCTTCCCGGGTAACGATGCCGCCGGGCAGCGCATGGCCTTTTAAGGTGGGGATCCAATGCGCCCGCTTCCGCGCCAGGGAGTCCGGTGACAAAAAGGGGTAGAGGGTGAAAACAGAATCGCCTGTTTTGGCATGAAAGGCTTCTTCATGGGTTTGGGCGGGTGAAAAGGTGCTGGATTCAATGGCAAGGCCCGCAATAGCAATGCGGGGAAGCGCTTTGGCCTGGCCACCGGCGGGCGGGCTGCATCCGGCCAGGAGGAGTAGCGATGCAAAGCTGAGGCATATATTTTTCATATCAATTGTTTTATCAAACTTTTGGGTTTTGAAAACCCCAAAGGTTTGAACCACTTGTCTGTAAAAATAACTGTATTCTTTCTTTTTATCGGGATTCCCGAAAAAGAAAGGGCAGCGCACGAGGCGCCGCCCTTTACCTAAAGATTCCCCTTTTGCTATCATTTACCTGCCTTCCTGATGGAAAGCATCGGATTGTTATTCCTGCTTTACAAACTTCAGCACCTGCGGCGCCTGGCCGTCGCCTGTTACTTCGATGAAGTACAGGCCCGGAAGCAGCCCACTGATGTTCCAGCCGAAGCGCTCGGTGAAGGCGTCGATCCGGCGCGTTTCGAGGAGTTGCCCCAGTTCGTTGCGCAGCCTCAGGGTGGACTGTCCCTGGACCCCGGACTGAAGTCCGGGGATATGCAGTCCGGGGCTCTGGGGGGACCCCATCTCCACCGTCACCACCTCCCGCGCCGGGTTGGGGTACAGGCTGATGCTCCGGCCTATGACCGCTGCCTGCTCTTCCGCAGACGGCAACTGCACAAGCGGCAACACGCCGCCGCTCACGCTCACATTGCTGAACACCGCCGTGGCCGGTGTGCCTGTTATGTTGGTGAATGCGCCCATGCCCACTTCCAGGCAACTACCCATGGGCGCCTGCTGGGCCGTCACCAGGGTGAAAATCACCCCATTGCTGGAGTAATAGCCGTAGAACCAGTTGCCCTGGCGCTGCAGGCGCAGCCAGTAGGGCAGCGGCCTGGAAAAGAAGTTGATGAGCTTGTTGGCGTTGGTTGCCGTGCGGGCCTCCCAGCGCAGCAGGTTGCTCAGGTTGGAATATATGCCCACCATTTTGCTGCCCGGTGCGCTGCTCTCACGCACCGTCAGGCCGGCATAACCCGTAGGCGTCACGCTTTGCACGCGCACCGTTATCTGGAAGTCACCGCACAAGGCCTGGCTGATGAGGGCCAGGTTGTCGGTGGGCAGGGTGCTGTTGCTGGCGTTGGCGGTAAGGGTGAAAGTGGGCGGCGCCTGGCAGGGGTCGTATGCATAGCTGTTGCCTGCCCCCGCATTGCCGATATCCTTGCCGGCCCAGGGCGAAGGCATGCCATAGCTCTTGTCCACGTACACATCGGCCAGGCAGGAGGCAAAGTTGTTGCTCGGGTCGGTGATGGACACCAGGACGGGTACGGCCGTCCCGAAATCCCCGCAATCCACAACCGCCGGGCTGATAATGCTCACCGAGAAACTGCAGTTGTCGTAGGAACTGGCGAAGTCCAGCACGTCGCTTTCCTGCAAAGAATATTCGCCATTGGCGCCGAGGTAAACGGTGGTATTCCTGCACACGGCCACCGGCGCGGCCTGGTCAACTACCGAAACCAGGAACGTACAGTTGCTGCTGTTGCCGTTGACGTCGGTTACCACCAGGTTTACTACTTCGCTGCCTGTCCCGTTTACCTGCACTCCCACCACCGGTGATTGGGTTACGCCCTGCACCCCGCAGTTGTCGCCGGTGCCGGCCAGGCCGGTGTAGTCGGGCAGGGAAGCCGAACAGGACGGCCCCAGCACCAGCGTCTGCGTGGCCGGGCAGCTGATGGCCGGCGCGGTGTTGTCCACTTTGCTGACTGTAAACTGGCAGCTATTGCTGTTGCCGTTGACGTCCGTCACGGTGAGCGTTACCGTGGCGTTGCCTGCGCCAAAAACGGTGGTTCCCACCGGTGGGCTTTGGGTTACGCCCTGCACCCCGCAGTTATCGCCGGCGCCGGCCAGGCTGGTGTAATCGGGCAGGGAAGCCGAACAGGACGGCCCCAGCACCAGCGTCTGCGTGGCCGGGCAGTTGATCGTTGGAGCACTGTTGTCCACCTTGTTGGCCGTAAACTGGCAGTTGTTGCTGTTGCCGTTGATGTCCGTCACGGTGAGCGTTACCGTTGTATTGCCTGCGCCAAAAACGGTGGTTCCCACCGGCGGGCTTTGGGTTACGCCCTGCACCCCGCAGTTATCGCCGGCGCCGGCCAGGCTGGTGTAATCGGGCAGGGAAGCCGAACAAGACGGCCCAAGCACCAGCGTCTGCGTGGCCGGGCAGTTGATGGCCGGCGCGGTATTGTCTAATTTGCTGACTGTAAACTGGCAGTTGTTGCTGTTGCCGTTGACGTCCGTCACGGTGAGCGTTACCGTTGTATTGCCTGCGCCAAAAACGGTGGTTCCCACCGGTGGGCTTTGGGTTACGCCCTGCACCCCGCAGTTATCGCCGGCGCCGGCCA
>CAUJDW010000113.1 GCA_963169455.1 Bacteroidota bacterium
ACCCCTGCCAACGATCCCAACGGGATCGAACATCTATAACAAAGCCGAAACCGCCACACCCCCGCCAACGATCCCAACGGGATCACACATCTATAGCAAAGCCGAAACCGCCACACCCCTGCCAACGATCCCAACGGGATCGAACATCTATAGCAAAGCCGAAACCGCCAAACCCCCGCCAACGATCCCAACGGGATCGAACATCTATAACAAAGCCGAAACCGCCACACCCCCGCCAACGATCCCAACGGGATCGAACATCTATAACAAAGCCGAAACCGCCAAACCCCCGCCAACGATCCCAACGGGATCACACATCTATAACAAAGCCGAAACCGCCACACCCCCGCCAACGATCCTCAATTGGGAGCAGTTGCAAATTATATCCATAACCAAAAGGAGCACCATAAAAAAGGACGTTCAAGGAGGAACACCTCAGGTTCCTCAAAAAATTCGCAGTGGAATACGATGAGAAATATTTGTTTGAATGGATAGATTAGTGCAATACCGCCGGCATCGGAGGAATTATTGCTTTGCCTGGCTATATCCGTTCAATCCCTTCGGGATTGGCAGGGAGCCCGGCGACGCCCACAGGCAGCAAATGGGGGCTGTTCAAAGTTTCAGGTTCCAGAGTTTGCCACAGGCTCACCTCGTCTCCCCTCCTCCCGGCCTCCCAGTCTCCCAGTCTCTATTGGGTGTTACAGCTTATCTGTCCTCATACCATTTTTCCTCCTCCGGAGGGCGCCCGCTGTCGTCTTTGGCGCGCAGGATGACCATGGCCTGCAGCAGGAGCAGCAGCGGCAGCCCGATGAAGCCGGCCCAGATAACAAGGGGAGATGGATACAGGGCCATCAGGAATACCAAGAGCACCAGGATGGCAAAAATCCAGGCGGAAACCATTTTGTAATGCATGGGGACTGAGGCGGTAATCAGGCTGCTGCGGAAGAAATAAATTCTCTCTTCTCCCGGTCCACGTCAAACCAGCGGCCGGCGTTGTACACCTCTTCGAAGCCCAGCATTTTCAGCGACAGGACGACCCAGCCGGAGCGGAAGCCTTCCTCGCAGACGAAAATCCAGGGCTTCGGAAGCCCTTCCAGTTCTTCCAGGTAATACACGTGTATATCCCAGGGGATGTTGACGGAGTTACTGGCGTGGGCCAGTTCGAATTCTTCGCGGGAACGGACATCGATAACGGTTCCCTGCAGTGCGTTTGGAATGTCCCGGATCAGCATGGCGGCAGCTTTTGGTGAAATAATCGGCAGCATTCCCAGCTAACTCGCCTGCCCATAGCCTGGCCTTTGAATAGGGTGAATAACTGCACCTTACGAATTTGCGAAAAAAAACGGAGCCAAAAAGTGACAAAAGTCACCTAGCCTGCTGAATCTGATCAATACTCCGAAACCGGAAGGCGCCACAACCACCCCTGTCCTCCCGCTAGCGCAGCGGCTTCACCGTATATCCGGCTTCCCGCAGTAGGGCCACCACGCCTTCGGGGCCGCCCAGGTGCCCGGCTCCGACGGCGAAGAAGGTGGGCTGTTCCACCATCATTTTTGCCATGACGGGTATCCAGTTGCGGTTGCGGCGCACCAGCAAAAGGTCCTCATAGCCGCCGATGCCGGCTTCTTCGCTCTCCATCATGGCCTGCATGCCCTGCAGGTCCTGGCTTTTGTAGAGCTTCACCATCTGCTCGAACTGCCCTTCGCCGGTGTCTTCCGACCTGATCGATTCCACCAGCATCCTGGCCTGCACCTTGTAGGGAATGCTGTCGAAGACACTCATCTGAAACTCGGCGGTTTCCAGGCCGTCGATGGGCTTTTTATCCTTCTGCGCCAAACTCATGAGTTCCATTTCGTAGGACACCACATCGCCGCTGCCATCCGCCGACATCATATCGCCTTCGCCCAGGGCGGAAAGGAACATGGGCTTAATGCGGTTGAGGAATATCATGGGCAGCCCGATGCCTTCGAAATGTTCGCTGACCAGCTCATAATCCTCCGGGCTGAGCAGGTCCTCCAGGGTGGTGTCGTTGGCCATGAAAGATTTCATCAGCAGGGGAAAGAGCTTGGAGAAATCCATCATCTCCTCCATGTCGATCTCAAAAGTGACGCGTTTGGCCTTCTCGTAAGAGGCCTTTGTCGCATCCGTCAGAAAATAGTCTTCCCTGCCGATCATGTGAATGGTGCCGTACAGAAAGGACGGCTCCCCGATGCCCTTGCCGCTGATCTCCCACAAAAGGGAGTTCTCTTCCGCCGTCGGGGCGAAGCGGGCGCTGGCCGGCTGGGCCCAGGCAGCGGCGGCCAGGATGGTGAGGAAAAGCGAATAAATGATTTTCTGCATGGTAATACTTTGTTTTTTTATGAACAGCCTTCGCATACTTATCATAAACGGTTGAGGGGAAATTTGGATTAGCAGCCGGGGGAAAAGGCCGGATTTTTTATTGCCGGCTGTTCTTCCCCAAACAGTCAACGGCCAGGCGTTCCTAAAAATTCGCCGCCACCTGAGCCCTTCCGGTGTGCACCACACGGGCCTCCCCCGTTTTTCTGCCTTCATAACTCAGCCGAAGCTGGATATTTCCGGGCAGTTGGCGGTCGAGGCTCAGGTTCCAGAGGAAGTTCCGGCCGGGCTGCAGGCCATTGAGCATGGCAAAGCCCACCGGCGAAGCGGGATTGCCTTCGAAGGCTACCTGCACGAAGGAAAAGCGCAGTTGCAGGGCGCTTTTGGCCGACTGGTTGTAGCGCGCATCGAGGCTGAAGTCGTGCCGCCCGGCGGCCTCGCCTCCTTGTTCCAGGGTGTTTTCGTCTTCCTGATACAGGTAGCGCAGGGTGGCGCGGAAGCTGCGGCCGGGCAGGACAGACAGCTCAGGGGCGAAGTTGGCGTATTCGATATTGAAGTCCTTGTCGTTGAAAAACTCGGAATCGCTGGCGCGCAGCCCCCGGTTGAATGCCAGGCGGGCGCTCAGGCTGCGGGTAATGTTCCAGCGGCCCTGCAGGCTCCATTCGGCGTTGCGGCGGCTCTCGAAACCGGAGGTCTGTACGAACTTGTTCCGGTTGTCGCTATGGCTGAGCTGGATGTCGTACAGGGGGCTGGCCTGGTTGAAGAACAACACATTGCGGGTATTGCTGCTCACTGCCACCAAGGCCGTGTCCGCCACATTCAGCTGAAAAGGGTTCCAGGGGGAAGCGCCTTCTGCTTTCTGCGTTTTTCGCCTGATGGCCAGTGTGGAGAGGGTGGAGAACCGCCCCAGGAAGCCCAGGGCGCCCTTTTTGTTGAACCACAAAGCCCTGGGGTTGAAGCGCAGGCTCTGGTTGAGGTTTACATTGTCGGTTCGGATGAAGTCGTCGGTGATGGTGGTGATGCGCACGTAGTCGGCCAGATCCTGGAAAGGGGCGGCTTCCATTTCATTGGGCTGGATGATGCCGTCTTTGTTGTATAACGAGTCCAGCCAGATAAACTGGCCCTCGCCGGGATTGACGCGCAGGTAAGTGAACTCAACGCGTGGCTCCTGCCCGGAGCCGATCTCATAGGTGGTGGCCGACTGGACGGCGCCCCTGGCCAGGCTGGTAGTGAGGTCGGAACGCCCCAGAAAGGTTTCGCCCGGCTGCTGGCCCGACAGCCCGGGCTGCCCGATGCGCAACTGCCGGTAGGTGAGGTTGCCGGCCAGGTTCATCCGGTTGTGCTGCCCTTTCCACAAAACACTGCCGTTGACGTTGGCTTCCGAGGCCGTTGCATTGTTCACGAATCCGGCTGCCACTGGCGCATAATCCAGGCGCTGGCTGAAACTGGCGCCGAAGCGGTAGGCCTCCCGTTCCGGGCTTTCCAGAAAGAAGCGGTAGCGGTTGAAGTAAAAGCTGGCGGCATCGAGGGTGTCCGCCCCGGCAGCATAGCGGCTGCTTTTTTCCTGTTCGCCATAAAGGCCGATTCTGAGCTGCTGCAGCCCGGGGAAAGTGCGGGCGATAGTGGCGCGGGGCCTCAGGAAGCGGTTGCTGCTGCCGGGGCTGTCGGCCAGCAGCAGGCTGCCGTCGAGGTTCACCTCCCAGTTGGGGGCCAGGCTGCGCAGGCGCAACTGGTGCCGCAGGCCGGTGTACAGGCTGTCGCGAATGAACCCGCTAAAGCCATAGGATATCAGGCCCAGCCCCTCCTTTCGCAGGCTGATGCCGGCCGTGCCGATCTGCTCCTGCGCCCGGGCCACCTCCCCCACCCCCTGCACGTTGGCCAGGTTCCAGTCGCGCAGGAATTCGGGATTGCGGTAGGGGTTGAGAGGCTGGAAATTCTTTTGCACGAATTCATAGTTCAGATTGGTGGCCAGTTCCCAGCCGCTGCTGTCGCTGCCCAGGGCGAAGGTGCGGCTGAAGTCTGTATAGGCGGATATGCCGAAGTCGTCTTCGCTGTCGAGGCTGGAAAAGCGGTTGAGGTCGTTGCGGCTCAGGGCTACCTCAGCAGACAGGGCAGAGCGCGGCGAGAAGGCATAACGGGCGCCCAGGGCGGCCATCTGTTGCTGGCGGGGCGCCGCCAGTTGTACGACGGGCTCGTAGTCGCCCAGCGGCCGGCAGCCGGGCCCGAAGCCAACCCAGCGGTAAACGCGTTCGTTGGCGGCCTGCGTTTCGTCCAGCACGTACTGGCCCATGCCGGGGCCGAGGTAGGAAAAGCGCGCCGTATAGCGGGCGCTGTCCGGATTGGTGCTGAACAACAGGTATTGTATTATGGTGTCATTGGGAAAACAACTCAGGACGGTGTCCACCAGTTTGTATGCCACCCGGTAGGGCGTGAATTCTTCCAGGGTGTCGAGGCTTGGGGACAATGCGCCGGCCAGGTCGTCGCCGGCCAGGCTCAGGATGCGCTTTTGTTCGTTGGCCAACTCCAGCTCGCCGGTGGCGTTCCGGCTGTCCTGCTGGTTGAGGAAGTTAAAATCCAGCCGCAGTTTGCCGTTTTCGTAAGACGTTCCCGCTGCATAGAGCGCCCGCACGTAACTCTGGTCGGAATACTCGAACTCCACGACGATGCGGCTGTCTTTGGTGATGAGGCGCTTATTCGTGAAAGTGAGCTCGCCGCGGTTGTAGTCGATGACGTAATCCTCTTCCAGGCCGCGGGCGAGCAGTTGTCCGTCGAGGAAAACTTTCTCCGTGCCGGCCAGCACGATGATGAAGCGCTCGCCCTCGGCGCCGCGAAGCTTGTAGGGCCCCTGGTTGCCCTCCAGGGCGGTGATGAGGTTTCGGGTGAACTGCCCCCGCGACAAGGCCAGGCTGGCGGTGCTGCTCAGGCTGCCTTCGCCCAGCTGAAGCCGGTTGCTGAAAGTGGCGCCCTGCAGTTTTTTGAAGTAGTTCATGAAATAGCTGTTGGGACGGAGCAGCTCGTAATCGCCGGCGATGAGCTTGTTATCGTTCTTTTTAAGCTGGATGAAGATGCGGTCGAACTCGCGCAATTGCTGGGTATTGCCCTCCGGTTGCAAGGGGATATTCTCGTCGGTGATGGCAGCCAGGACTTCCACTCCTTCGCCCAGTTCGCCGGCCAGCTGAAGGTTAAAGCTGGAGTTGAGCACCAGGTCCTGGTTGTTGCCGAAGGAAATGCCACGGGTAAAGTTGCCGTTGTAGTCCAGGCCTTTAAAGTCGAGCAGCTGCTCCTCCCTCGCATAGGGGTTGTAGATGATGCCGATGAGTGCCCCTTCCGGGCTGCCGGCCCGGGCCGTATCGAGGTGGCGAACGGGCTGGCTCAGCGCATAAGGCAGCACCCGGAATCGCAGGCGCAGGCTGTCGAAACGCAGGGCCGGCGCCTGAAGATACAGGATGTTGTTGGTTAGCGTGTAATAAGAGGTGTCGAGCGGCCGGCCGCTGGCGGCGTCCTGCACTTCCAGGGTCGAGCGGATGGCGTCCAGGCTGTCCAGCCGCAGCGGGGCGTCCCGGCTGGCTATCAGCAATTCCCTCCGGTTATTCCAATCGGCTTCCTGGGCCACGGGCCTGCCGGCCATGAGCAACAGGAGTAATATGGACAAGCCGGTGAATTTCAATGCCTGAAAGGGTGGTTTAAAAAATTTTCGGTTTGATGCTTTTTACAGAACGCAGGCAGGGCGTTTGCCGTGTCCTTTAAGAGGGTTTCCGGAAGAATGGCCATCCATTAGGCAGCCAAAATAGAAAGGGCAACACATGGTTGCCCTTTCCCAAGAAATCACCCGACTGTTGTGTTGGCTGTTGAGTGACAGGCACTCTAAGCCAGGTCACTCATCAGCTCTACTTTCTTAACAATTTTGACGCCGGATATGTGCGGAAGATTCCCTTCCTGCCCGAAATTTAATACAAATTAACATTTTCCAGGGGTATCCGGGTAAAAATCAGCGGTATTTTGATGGCCATACCGGGCATTTACCGTCATTAGACTGAATATAAATTTTGGATAAACGCCCGGAACAGAAAAAGATTAAACACAGGATAAGGCGGAATTATTTAAATTTGTGTGTCTTTTCCAGATTATTTGCTTTCAGAGGCCGCCCAATTGAGCTTTTTTGTTCCCGAGTTTCTGCTATCTCTTTGGCCATACCAAATTCCATCAGTCCTGTATTCCACAATCAGATTCCGTATGTGGCTCTGATTGAATTGCCATTTACTCATCCTGATCTTTTGAAGTTTTGGTTTTACCCATGAGCTAAAATGATGTTGCTTATGAAAAAACGGTTTACACTCTTGACTATTTTTGTTGGGATTTCCCTGGCAGCGGCGGCTCAGCCGATCGACGTTCAGAACTACCGCACCTATGATGGAAGCCAGAACAACCTCAGCAATCCCGATTGGGGCGCAGCAGGCGCCAACCTGCTTTTGAACGGCCCTGTAGGTTACGACAACCTGATCAGCACCCCGGCCGGCCCGAACCGCCCCAACCCCCGGGCGGTCAGCAATTCCCTCTTTGCCCAGGACGGTTTTTTGAACGATCCGCTCAACCTCAGCGATTTCTGCTGGGTATGGGGCCAGTTTATCGACCACGACTTCGGCCTGACGCCGGATGGCAATGAAGATGCTTCCATTCCCGTGCCGCAGGGCGATTCCTGGTTCGACCCCTTCAATACGGGACAGATGGTGATCCCGATGAAGCGCAATGTCTTCGACCCCGCTACGGGCTCCACCACGCTCAACCCCCGGCGCCATCCAAACATGATCACCGCCTTCATCGACGGTTCCGGAGTTTACGGCTCGGATGAGCAACGCGCCAACTGGCTGCGCACCTTTTCCGGAGGGAAACTCAAGGTGTCGGCAGGCAACCTGCCGCCCTATAACACCTACAACGGTGAATTTGACACGCCCATCGACCCCAATGCGCCGCACATGGACAACCCGGTGGGGCAATTCTCAAAATTATTTGTCTGCGGTGACCCACGAGCCAATGAAAACCCCGTTTTGCTCTCTTTCCACACCCTGTTCGTCCGCGAACACAACCGCCTGTGCGATGAATTGGCGGCCAAGCACCCGGACTGGGCCGATGAACAACTCTACCAGCACGCCAGGAAACTGGTGGGCGGCCTGATACAATCCGTCGTTTACAACGAATGGCTGCCGACGGTGGGCGTTGAACTGGAGCCTTACGAAGGTTATGACCCTACCATCAACGCCCAGTTGTTCAACGTATTTACCGCAGCGGCTTTCCGGCTTGGGCACACCCTGCTCAGCGGCCGCCTGATCCGGGTGGACAACAGCGGCAATGAGCTGCCCGAAGGGCCCATGATGCTGCGCGATATTTTCTTTAACCCCACTCCCGTTGTGCAACACGGCATCGAACCCATCATCAAGGGCCTGGCCGTCCAGCCCCAGCAGCAGTTCGACTCCAAAGTGGTGGATGATGTGCGCAACTTCCTCTTCGGCCCTCCGGGCGCAGGCGGCCTCGACCTCGCTTCCATCAACATCAACCGTGGCCGGGAACGGGGATTGCCGGATTACAACAGCCTGCGCGATGCTTTCGGACTGCCCCGCTATCAGTTCTTCCAGCAGATAAACCCCACGCCTGCCGTGTACATCAAACTGATCAGCCTGTATGACGATATCAACGATATAGACCCATGGGTAGGCTTCCTGGCCGAACAGCGCATGCCGGGTAAACTCCTGGGGCCCACCCTGCTGCAGATACTCAAGGCCCAGTTCACAAACCTGCGCGATGGCGACCGCTTTTTCTACCTGAACGACCCCGTGCTGAGCGAGGATGAAAAACAGTGGGTGCACCGGAATACCCTGCACGATATCATTATGAGAAATACGGGCGTCACCCTCATGCAGGACAACGTCTTCGCAGCCATGCCGCATGCGGAAATCTGCGCCCACATGACTTCGGATGTGGCAGGCGTGGTGCGCACCGAAAGCGGATTGCCGGTACCCAATGTGACGGTTTCCATTATGAATAACTCCACCACTCAGGCGGAACAGCAATCGGCTCTGAATGGCGCCTTCAGGTTCACGGCTGTGCCTGCCTGCGATGTGACCATGGTCATGCCCAGCAAGAATGACGGGGTATCCAATGGCGTATCCACTGCAGACCTGCTCTTCATCGCCCGCCATATCCTCGGCGTAGAACCGCTGGACAGCCCCTACAAAATCATCGCCGCCGATGTTGACCGCAACGGCGCCGTCACGGCGCTCGACCAGATTTATATCCGAAAGATCATACTGGGCGCCGCCAGTGAATTCCCGAACAACACTTCCTGGCGCTTCGTCAAGGCCGATTTCGCCTTCCAGTCCGCCAACCCCCTGTCGGAGGACTTCCCGGAATGGGCGACGGTGGAAAACGTCTTGTCTCTGGACATGGACGTGGCTTTCGTTGCCGTCAAGGTCGGCGATGTTACGGGAGACGCCAACCCCTCCAACATCGATTCGGATGCCCTGGAAAACCGCGCCGTTCTGGCTTTCCAGGTGGCCGACATGGAACTTCAGGCCGGTGAAGTTTACGAAATCGCCTTTTCTGCGGCGGACATCAACAACATTCGCGGCTATCAATTCAGCCTGCAATACGATGTTCAGGCGCTCGAGTTCCTCGGCATCGCGCAGGGAGCACTGCCCGATCTTTCGGCCGAAAACTTCGGCATCTTCCCCCAGGAAGGCCTGATCACAAGCAGTTGGTTCCTGGCCGGCGAACCCCGGCTTTCGAAAGGGGCGCCGCTTTTCTACCTGAGTTTCCGCGCCCTGCGCAACGGCAGCCTGAGCCGGTTGCTCAGCATGAACAGCAGCAAAACCAAAGCCGAAGCCTACAACGCTTTCCTGGAAAGCATGGGCGTAGGGCTGGAGTTCACGGCCGGGCAATTATCGGCGGAAACGCCGGCTTTTGCCCTGCATCAAAACCTGCCGAACCCGTTCAGCCAGGCAACGGTTATCCCTTTCCAAATGCCTGCTGACGGCTGGGCCCGCCTGTCCGTTTTCGACGCCACAGGAAAGTTGTTGCTGGTAAAGGAGGGCGACTTCTCCGCCGGCTATAACGAATGGAGCCTGAAACGCAGTGAACTGGCCGCCAGCGGCGTGCTGGCCTACCGCCTGGAAACTGAAAACGCTACAGCTACCCGCCGGATGATCCTGGCAGACTGATACACATCGGTTCAGACATAAGCCATCCCGAATTTTTAGCGGCTTATCAGCAATTCTATCCCCGCCTGTTGCCGGCAACAGGCGGGGATACTTCTTTCAGCCCGCATGCAGGCAGGGCTGAGGCAAAGCCAGGCAGCTTCTACTGCCAGCCTCCAGGAAATATTAAATCACAACCCGCGGCGCCAGAGGCTTGCAGGTTTGGCCAGTTCGGGGCGAAGTCCGTCACAAACGATTTTTCTATAGATTCCTGATTAGCTGCGTTATTGGCCAGGATCGGAGCACCTTGCCTGAACGTTCTGCGGAAATCCGGGATGGCCATGTTTGCATACCTACCTGTCCCACTGCGCCAACCCATAATCCTCTACTACGCGGATCAGTTGCCGGCCCAGGCTTTTCTCCTGAGAGAAGGCCCCATTTTCCAGGGCTTTGGCCCAGCCTTTGTAGTCGTCGTTCCTGAGTTCGCGCAGGTGTGCGAAGGGGCCGGTGGTGATGTAGAGGCTGTGGTCGCGGAAGCTGGTCCAGGCGTTTTCGTACTGGCGGAAGCACAGCCCTGAAACCGAGCCCGTCGGCCCCTGCCAGTCGGGCGTGCAGGGCAGTGCGAAGTGGTTATTCCCTTCACGCGCCATGTTTGCCGTTCCAGCCTGGCTGTGCAGCAGGGCATTGGCCAGGATAATGGACGCCGGAATGCCGAACTTCTTCCGTTCGGCAATAGCTACTTTGCTGAAACGCTGAATGTATGCCTGCGCCACATCCTGATCCAGGAGTTCCAGTTGGCTGATGGCCTGCCCCTCCCTGCGGTTTCCGCCGGCCGAGAGCAGCTCGAAGCGTTCGGTTCCCGGAAGGTCCGCCGCAGCCGCCTGGCCGGTGCTCCGCTTTTCGGTAAACCGTTCCCGTTTCGCGCTTTCTTCCCGCTGGCCCGCCGGCGTTGGCGGCTGCTGCGGTTGTTCGATGGGCAGGGGGGTGTTGAGGTTGATCCGGAAGCTCAGGTCCTTCTTCATTACGAGGAACAGAAGGATAGCGGCAATACCGAGCCTGAACCAGTTGCGTTGCAGATAGGCCTTGATCTGATCGGTAGAATTGCCCATTTTTTAACTTTTTGTTTTAAAACTTGCTGATTCAAACCAAATGTAAAACAAAAAGTTGTTAAAAACAAGGCTCAATAAAAATTTTATTGATGAGGGGAGAGTATACAGGGCTCCCAAGCGGCGTTTTCTGGAACGCGGGGCTATGGCCCGAGACACAGGCAAAGCCCCTCAAGGCTCCCCGGGATACACAAAAGCCGGTTACTGAAAGGCACAGCCCCCCACCCTGCTATTCCAGCGCCTGCTCCAGATCCCCAATCAGGTCCTCCACATCCTCGATCCCCACGCTCAGCCTGACCAGCGAATCCGTCAGCCCTACCTTGAGGCGTTCGTCGCGGGGTATGGAGGCATGGGTCATCGAAGCCGGGTGCCCGATGAGGGACTCCACGCCGCCCAGCGATTCGGCCAGAGTAAACAAATGAGTATTGCTGAGCACCCTTTCAGCAGCGGCATAGTTGTCTTCAACGAGGTCGAAGGAAACCATGGCGCCGAAGTGGCGCATTTGCCTTTTGGCCACCTCATGGCCGGGGTGTTCGGGGAAGCCGGGGTAATAAACTTTGGAAACCTTCGGGTGTTGCTTCAGGAAGTGGGCGATGCGTTCGGCGTTCTGGCATGCGCGCTCGACGCGCAGGTGCAGGGTCTTGATGCCGCGCAGGATGAGGAAGCAGTCCTGCGGGCCGGGCACGGCGCCGGCGGCGTTCTGGATAAAGTAGAGTTGCTCCGCCAGTTTTTCGTCATTTACCACGATGGCGCCATGCACCACATCGGAATGGCCTCCCAGGTATTTGGTAGCGGAGTGCAGCACCATATCTGCGCCCATCGTGAGGGGCGTCTGCAGGTAGGGCGAGGCGAAGGTATTATCCACGCAGCTGAGAATACCCCGTTCGCGGGCTATGCCGCAAAGCTGCCCGATGTCGATGACGTTCAGCATGGGGTTGGTGGGGGTTTCGATCCAGAACAAGCGGGTTTTTTCGTTGACAGCGGCCAGCACCTCATCGGGGCTGGACATATCGAGGAAGTGGGCTTTGATGCCGAACTTCTGGTAGATGCGCACCATGAGGCGGTAGGAGCCACCGTAGAGGTCATTGGTGGAGATGATTTCGTCGCCTGGCTGCAGCATTTTGAGAATGGCGTCCATAGCGGCCAGCCCGCTGCTGAAGCAGATGCCGAAGCGGCCTTCTTCGAGGGCGGCCAGGTTGTTTTGCAGAACATTGCGGGTGGGGTTCTGGGTGCGGGCGTACTCGAAGCCTTTGTGTTTGCCCGGTGCTTCCTGGGCATAGGTCGAGGTTTGGTAAATGGGCGTCATGACAGCTCCGGTGGAGGGGTCGGGCTCGATGCCTGCGTGGATAACTTTGGTGCCGAATTTCATAGGTTGTGGTAATGATGGTTATGCCCGGCTTATACGCAAATCAGGCGGTAAAAGTTCAACAAAAAGGGCAACCTGGAACCAGATTGCCCTTCTTTTCCCCAAGGGAAAACCGTATGGAGCCAACGATTAGTTGACTGAGTCAGAGATCTCTTTACCCGGTTTGAACTTGACGACATTTTTGGCTTTGATCTTGATGGATGCGCCGGTCTGCGGGTTGCGGCCCGTGCGGGCATCACGGCGGGAAACAGAGAAGGTGCCAAAACCGATAAGGGTTACTTTGTCACCACTCTTCAGTGCTTCTTCGATACCGTCGAGTACTGCATTCAGGGCGTCGGTGGCCTGAGCTTTGGAAAGGTTGGCGTTTTCGGCGATTTTGCTAATAAGATCTCCCTTATTCATTTCTTAAGGTTTTAATGAGTTAATGTGCGGCAAATTTAGAGGCTATGTTGGTTAAAACCAAGTTTTTGAAGTCAAAAAAAGGCTGAAATGCCAGAATTTTCAAGGGTTTTGATCGTTTTGGTGTTCTGTGGGTATATATATACCTTCGCATTTTTTATTTTCCGTTCATTTCCGATTAAAATTTTGCAGGCATGCGTAAATATTGGTTTCTCGCCGGATTTATTGCGGCATTGGGCTTCATCGGCCTCTCTTCCTCTTCCTGCAGCCCGAAAGTAGGCTGCCCGGCCAATGAGGCTGCACACGTCAAACCGAACCGAAAAGGGGAATTGCCGACAAGCGGCGGCTACACCCGCCTGTTCCCCAAAGATTTTGACAAAAAAAAGAAGAAGAGGAAAAACTAGTGCTTCAACCTCGGGTCCATTGCATCGGCCAGGCCCTCTCCGATGAGGTTGAATATCGTAACGGTGAGAAAAATGGCGAAGCCGGGGAAAATGGCCAGCCACCAGGCGGAGAACTGGGCCCTGGCCAGGTTGAGCATGGAGCCCCAGGTCACCTGCTGCGGCGGCACGCCGACCCCAAGGAAGGACAGGAAGGCCTCCAGTAGTATCGCGCTGGCCACTCCAAAGGCAACCGTGATCAGCACCGGCGTGAGCGCATTGGGGATGGCGTGCCGGAAAATGATGCGCCACTCACTGAATCCCAGGGCCTGGGCAGCTTCGATATACTCCAGGCTGCGTATGCGCAGCAGTTCCGCCCGCACAAAGCGGGCTACCCCCGTCCAGCGTATCAACCCGATAACGGCCATGACGAAGAGAATGGAGGGCTTCTCTATGATGGCGACCACACTGAGCACCAGCAGGAGGGCCGGTATGGAATTGATGACTTCGATCAGGCGCATGACGATGATGTCCATCGGCACTCTGGCCTTTTTCCCAAGCCAGGGCAGGCGCTTCAGGGGAGCGGCCAGCAGGTTGGCCAGCACAAGGCTGCCGGCCAGTATGCCCAGGCTCCGGAGCAACTCCCAGCCGAAAGGCCCTTCGCTCAGGGCATAGGCGCGGGCGCCGAAACCGTAAAATATACCGGCCGCCAGCCCAAGGAGGTTCATCAGCAGGCGGCTGCGGGAGGCGCGGAAGCGCTCGTCGCCGAAATAACCCGCCAGGGCCCCCATGAAAAGCCCGATCAGCGTGGCGATGGCCATAGACACAACGCCCACCATCATGGCGATCCGGGCGCCGGAAATCAGCCCCGCCGCCACATCGCGCCCTATCTGGTCGGTGCCCAGCCAATGGCGGAAGCGCGCCGAACTGACGCGTTGCCTGCCCCCGGGGCTCACGTAATTGCTGTTCTTCCGGTCGATGGTGCCGGCCGAATAGGGAATGGGCGCCCAGATTACCGATTCATATTCGTGCTCGTCCCAGCTCTTCTGGAAAAAACGGGCTTCCCACTTCGCCAGGCCCAGCCCCACGGCGTACTGCCGCAGCACCGGAAAATAGGTTTGGCCGCCTATCCGGCAGTAAATGGGCTTCTCATTGGCGATAAAGTCTCCGAACAGGGCGATGAAAAGGAAAACGTACAGCAAACGCAGGGACCAGACAGCCATGCGGTTGCGCCGGAACTGCCGCCACACGATAGCCCGGTAGCTTTGGCCCATCGACTGCCG
This sequence comes from Bacteroidota bacterium, assembly GCA_963169455.1. Classification (GTDB taxonomy): domain Bacteria; phylum Bacteroidota; class Bacteroidia; order Chitinophagales; family Saprospiraceae; genus JACJYE01. Next base: position 14,056 of record CAUJDW010000113.1, read on the forward strand.
GTGGGCCATCTCTTCGGCCAGGCCCTTCTCTTTTTTTACTCCGATCAGCATGGGCTATTGTTTTTTACTGTAGGAGACCCGCGGGTCTATCCAGGCGTATAACACATCGGATATCAGGATGCCTGCCATGGTCAGAATGGCCGACAGCATCAGCACGGTATAAACCACCGGCCAGTCGCGCTGGAAAATAGCATCAATGGTCAGCTTGCCCATGCCGGGAATGTTGAAGATCACTTCAATAACCACCGAACCGGCGAAAACCGAGGGGAAAATGCTTGCAAACATGGTGATGATCGGGAACAGCGCGTTCCGAAAGGCGTGTTTCCAAACGACCTGCCGGCTGTTCAGCCCTTTGGCCCAGGCGGTGCGGATATAGTCCTGGCGGATGACATTGAGCATGCCGCCCCGCATCTGCCGCGATATGAAGGCCAGGGCGCCGTAGGACAGGCAGAAAACCGGCAGAATCAGGTGCGCCGCCGTTTCCCGGAACCTGCTCCAGAAAGGGGCCTCATCGGGCAGGCTGCCAAGGCCCAGCGATGGAAACCAGTCCATCCCGTACTCCGGCGTGGTTAAAAATACGGCCAGCATGGTGGCCACCCAGAAACTGGGCAGCGAATACAGCATGAACAGCGCCAGGGTCGACGCCCGGTCGAAAAAGGAGCCTTTCCAAACGGCGGAAAAAACGCCCAGTGGAATAGAAAGCAAATACGCAGCCAGCACCGCCAGGCCATTGATGAGCACCGTCCAGAACAGGGCATCCTTCATCTTATGTGCGACGGGGCGGCTGTCGTAGTAAGATTTTCCGAAGTCGAATTGCAAAAAACCGCTGATCCACCGGTGGTATTGGTTGTCCAGGCCATGCCATTTGAAATCGGGGATATAGAGCTTCCAGGGAGTGGCTTGCCTTTTGACCGCTTCATACTCTTCCCGAAGGCCCTGTACGGTTCCCGAAAGAACGGGGCCCAGGGCGGTGTCCTGCTCCACTTCGGCGGCCAGCCCGTCCAGCAGGCTGCTGATTCGGGCATCGGAGTGAGCCAGGTATAACTGCTGCAGGCTGCTTCGGGCGGCATAGGCCCCGGGAGCGTTGGCAGGCAATTGCCGGAGCGCGCCTTCCAGCACCTGGATGCTGCGGTGATAAGCGGCGATTTGTTCCCAGTTGCCGTATCGGCCGGCCAGTTTGGCGAGGGCCTCCCGCTGCCCGCGCCTGAGGATGCGGTAGAGGGTGTCGGGATAGGCGGCGGGCGAGATCCCGAAGTAAAAGGCGGGTTTGTCGAGCCCCAGTTCCCGGGCTTTTTCCCGGTAAACGCGCTCTGCATTGGCCAGGCTGCTCTGGGCGTCGCCCAGGCCGCCGCCGCGGCTGCTCTGCTCGACCGGGTCGCCGGGGGCCATTTTGCTCAGCCCGAAAGCAAGCAGGGAGATAGCCAACAGCGTCGGAATGAAAATGAGCAGCCTTTTGAGCAGATATTGAAACATGGGATTTACTTTCGCCTGCAGCCATTCGGCCGTGCGCCCCGAAATTACAAAAAATTCCCTTTGCGAAATGGCCTAACGGGCTTCTTTCAGTTTCAGCTGCGTCGGCAGGAAACCCGGAAACAGAGGCGTGGCTTCCGCTTCGAAACGCTTATGCACGGCGATCCGGCTTGTGGGCACCAGGATGTAAACGATGGGCATCTCTTCGAAAAGGATGGCCTGCAGCTCTTCGTACAACTGGTTGCGAACCTGTTCGTCGATCGTGACCTGAATGCGGTCGATAAGGGCATCGGTTTCGGCATTGCCGAAGCCCGTGCGGTTATCGCCCTCGGAGTGGAAATCCTGCTTGGGCTCCCAAAGAGTGGGAGAAATGGTCTTGGCCCAGGGCGCCAGCTCGAAATTGCGGCTTTTGAGGTCGTCGGATATGACGGCGAACTCCTTGGCTTCCAGCTCGATATTGAAACCGGCGCGGCGGGCCGACTCCTGGATCAGAAGGGCGGTGTTCTGGGCAATGTCCCGCCCGGCGGTGTACTTGTAGTTCAGGTTCATTTCCACCCTTTCTCCGTTTATCTCCTTATCCACAATGCCGTTGTTGTTGCTGTCGGCCCATCCGGCTTCCGCCAGCAAGGCCCTGGCCTTGTCCGGATCGTAGGGAATGGGGGACAGCTTTTTATTGTAATATTTGGCGGATGGGTGGATGGGGCTTACCGATGGCTCGCCATACCCGTAGAATACGGTTTCGATGATCTCTCCCACGTTGACGGCGTAGGCCAGGGCCTGGCGCACGCGCTTGTCCGACAATTTGGGGCTCTGCGTATTGGTATATATAAAGGTGTGGGCCAGCGAAGCCGGGCTGAAAAAATTGTAGCGCCGGGCGACGAATTCCGTTTCCTTCAGTTCGTCGAAGCGGTTGGGAGGCACGTTGCCCATAGCGTCTGTCTGGCCGTCCTTCAGGGCGGTGATGGCTGTATTGGGGTCGGTGATGACGCGGTAGATGAGCTTATCGGGGAAGCCGGACAGGGCGGGGTATTTGGCCGCCAGGGCATCGCCCCACCAGTTTTCCTTTTTGGCCAGCACGATGCGCTGCCCGGTTTCCCAGGTTTCGAGGCGGTATGGCCCGCAGCCGGCGATGCCTTCCGGCTCGCGGTTGTATCTGGGGCTTTGAAACATTTCGGCGAATTGCTGCAGGCGGTTGTCTTTGGCGGCCAGCTTTTCGGCGGCGGCCTCATCCGACAGCGTGCTGAGGGGAATGTCGCGCAGCAGGCCTTCGGGGTCGTAGTGGTAAGCCGGCAGTATGGGCAGTGTCGAGCTAACGGCTTCTTCACCGATGATGTATTGCTGGCTGGTATAAACGGTAAACCGCCTGGGGTTGCCGGGATCCACCTGCACGTCCTTGATGAAGGACAGGTATGCGCGGTAGGCCTGGGCGCTCACTCTGGGGTTGAACACCACTTTAAGCGTGAAGACGTAATCCTCACCCGTCACGGGGCTGCCGTTGTCCCAGACGGCCTCTTCGTGGATATCAAAGGTGTAGGCCAGCCCGCCTTTGTAGGGGCCGCTTCGAATGGGCGTTATGCCGGGCCGCGCTTTGGCGAGCTGGGGCGCCAACTCCAGGGTGGCGGGGTCGATGAACAGCAGGTTCAGGAAAATGCCGTTGAAGACGGTCCGGGAATAAACGCTTGTGGACAAGGCCGGATTGAGGCGGTCGGGTTCGGCATCCAGTTGAATGACCGCTTCGTTCAGGGGCCGGTCGAGGGTAAAGGCGGCATCGTCCTCGCTCTGTTGCCCGGTTTTTTCGTTTTTACAGGCCGTCCCCAGCAGGATCAGGGCCAGAAAAAAGGCGCGAAGGGGGGTGTGTAATTTCATTTCCGTGAATTATTGTTAAAGATCGCTTTTCAGCATGAAATCGTTGACGAAAAAACCCGGCCTACGGGCCGAGGGCTCCGCCGTAAAACGTTTGGAAATGGCGATCCGCTCCAGCGGGGCCATGAGGAAGATATAGGGCTGCTCTTCGTAAATGATCTCCTGAAAGCGGTAGTACAACCTGGTGCGCTCCGCTTCGTCGAGAGACGTCCGGATCTTTTCGATCAGCTCATCCGCTTCCCGCTTGCTGAAGCTCACCCGGTTGCTGCCGTCGGGCGTGTCGCTTTCGGTATGCCACAACTGCTTGGGGTCGTCCGGAACGGGATCCTGGGCCCAGGCGCCGGCATACATCTCATAGTTGCGCTTTTTGGTATTATCGATCAGCACTGTGAATTCCTGCGGGACGATATTGATCTTGACGCCGGCCTTCCGGGCATCGGCTTCGAACAGCAGGGCCTGGTTTCTGACAAAATTACTGGCGTTGCTGATGAGGTAATCTAATTCCAGTTCCACCCGCTGGCCGCCGATCTCCTTATCGGCGACGCCGTTGTCGTTGGTGTCTTCCCATCCGGCGCTGGCCAGCAGTTCCCTGGCTTTTTCAGGGTCAAACTTTATGGGATCCAGTTTTCTGTTGTAATAGGGTTTGGTGGGGTGAAAGGGCCCGGTGATCTGCTCGGCCAGGCCGTAGAAGAGGTTGTCGATCAGGCCGGGCACATTGACCAGGTGAGCCAGGGCGCGCCGCACCCGCTTATCCGACAGCTTGGGGTTTTTATTGTTCAGCCCGATGTAGTAGTAAGTCATCGAAGAAGGCGTGTGCAGGTTGAACAGCCCGGCCATAGCCTCGTTGTTGCGCAGGTCGATGAAGTCTTTGGCGTCGATCTGGCTGCAGGCGTCGATCTGCTGGTCTTTCAGGGCCGTCAGCATGGCGGCCTGGTCGGGAATGATCTTGAAAACGAGCTTTTCGGGATGAGCCGCCAGGGCCGGAGGGCTGCCCTTTACCGCATCGCCCCACCAGCCCTTCTTTCGGGTAAGGACGATCTGCTGGCCGGTTTCCCATTCTTCGAAAGCGTAGGGGCCGGAACCGGAGATGAAGCCTTTCTCGCGGGAGAACTGCGCCGCGTTGAAGGATTCGGCGAACCGGGCCAGGGCTTCGTGCTCCTGGGCCAGCTGTTCGGCGCGTTCGGGACGGGCAAGATCTTCCAGCGGGAAGGGCCGGAGCAGCCCGCCGGGGTCATAAACGTATTCCGGCAATATCGCCATATTGCTCACCACGGGTTCGCCAAGGATGTACTTTTTATTGGCCAGCACCGTAAATTTCCTGGGGTTGTCGGGATCGATGCGCATGCCCGCAATGAAATCCAGATAGGCCCGTACGGCTGCCGCATCCACCCTGGGGTTGAAAATGGCCTTCAGGGTGAACTCGAAATCCCGCGCCGTTACGGGTGTCCCGTTGTCCCAGACTGCCTCCTCGCGCAGTTCGAAGGTATAGGCTACGCCGCCCGCGAATTCCCCGGCCGTCAGTTCTTCCACCACCGGCGCAGCTTTGGCCAGTTGTGGAGATAACCCGAGGGTTTTCGGATCAAAAGTCATCAGGTACTGGAAAATGAGCTCGTTGACTGCCCGGGCATAAACGGAAGTCGAGAGGACGGGGTTGAGGCGGTCGGGGTTGGCCGGAAGCCGGGCGTATACGGTGTTGTCTTTGTTTTTAAACTCGGCTTTTTCTCCGGCGGGCTCCGGTTTGCAACCCGCGGCGAAAAGGGCTGCCCCCAGGGCCATCAAAACGAACAGGCGTAGTTGGATCATACGTATATGGGATTTTTGTGTTTTTGTTTGCAGCTCCACTTCCGGGCTGAAAAAGCGCCTCAAATTAACAGATTTGGACAGGATTAGGAAATTTTTGAGTAAGGTAGCAAGTATTGTATTCGATCGGAAAGCCCGGACATGCACGAATACCCCCATTCTCCCTTTCCACTGAACCATGCCCCGGCTTCATTGTTATCCACTCAGCATAATGATCCATCCAAAAACAGGGTAAAACATGCCAACAGTTCTAATTGCCGGAGGAAGCGGCCTGATCGGCCGGCGCCTCAGCGCCATCCTGAAGGAAAAAGGCTATGAGGTGCTGCACCTCAGCCGCCGCCGGCGCACCGATGCCGCATATCCCACCTACCAGTGGGATGTCGCAGCCCAATCGATTGACCCGGAAGCGGTGGAACGGGCCGACTACGTCATTAACCTGGCCGGAGCGGGCATCGCGGACAGGCCCTGGACATCGGCCCGCAAGAAGCTCATCGTCGAAAGCCGCACCGCCAGCGCGCGCCTTTTGTTGTCGGCCTTCCGGGCGCAGGGCCACTGGCCGAAGGCCTATATCGGCATCGCCGCTATCGGTTATTATGGCAGCCGGGCTGATGAGGTGCTGGAGGAAAACGCCCCTCCGGGCAGTGGCTTTTTGGCCGAAAGTTGCGTAGCCTGGGAAAATGCCATCGCCGGGCTGGCCGCCTCCGGTATCCGCACCGTGGCCATCCGGGCGGGCATCGTACTGTCTACCCGGGGCGGCGCACTGGAAAAGATCATGATGCCCTTTCATTTTTTCGTTGGCAGTTATTTCGGCGACGGCAGCCAGTGGTACAGCTGGATACACATTGACGACCTTTGCAATATGTTCGTTAAAGCTATCGAGGATGAACAGATGCAGGGTGTGTACAATGGGGTAGCCCCCCAACCCGTGCCCAATAAGGAGCTGGTGGAACAGCTCAGGCAGGCCATGGGCAAACCCGCCCTGCTGGCGCCCGTCCCGGCTTTCGCCCTGAGGCTGGCCATGGGCGAAATGGCGGAAACGATCCTGTCCAGTGTAAGAGTCAGCTCGCGGAAGATACAGGAGGCGGGCTTTGCATTCCGTTTCCCCAACCTGCCGGAAGCGCTGGCCGATTTGCTGAGGCGGAAGGTTTGATCCAGGAACGCACGCAATGCCCGTACCCGCGGCCTCAGGGCTTGAACACCTCAATCTCGTGGGTGCGCACGACGAGGTCGGTGAACTTTCCCTTGAAACGGGTCGCTTTTACGATGTGGTTGTCGATCCAGTGGTAATTGCCGCCGCGCGGTTTGTTCAGCAGCAGGGCGTGGTATTTGAAGCCGTGTTTTTTCAGCCATTTCTCCGTAATGTCACGCTGCTCTTCGGTGCGGGAAGAAAAAAAAGTGATCAGGTGCCCTTCCTCAAACCACTTGTTGATGATTTTCAGGGCATCGGGGTATGGAAGGGCCGTCAGCATTCGCTCAGGCTCCTCATTGGGAATGTCATCACATATCGTCCCGTCTATGTCGATCAGGAAATTCTTCACCGACTCAGGCAGTTGGGGGCTGATCCGCTCACCCTTTTCGTTGAAGGTATCCCTTAAGTTATGATCCTGTGTATCCATGGATGCTACATTTTAAATTTCCTGCACAAAGCTAACACAAAAAGCTTCACCGAGGCGGGATAGGCGCGGCCTGTTTCATAGCTTCATGGTTCCACAGGGCGTAAAAAAAACGGCAACCCTATGCTCAGAAGCTGATGAAATCAGCGGGGTCAACGGGTTTGCCCTGATGCCACAACTCGAAGTGCAGGTGCGGCCCGTTGGACAGCGTGCCGGTATTGCCGATGATGGCGACGGCTTCGCCGGCTTTGACGAAGGCGCCCGTTTTTTTCAGCAGGGCCGAATTGTGTTTATAGAAGGTGATCGTGTTATTGGCATGCTGGATGCCAATGGTGTTGCCGGTTTCAAGCGTCCATTCGGAGAAAAAGATGTAGCCATCCATGGCGGCTTTTATCGCCGTGTTTTTAGGCGCCAGGATATCCAGGCCGTAATGTTTGCGGTCGGGATTAAAGCCGGCGGAAATTTCGCCGTTGGCAGGAGGTGTGAAGTACATGTGCTCCAGGGAAACATTGCGCGGGGAAAAATTAGCCGTTCGGCTGCGCTGGGCCGCCTCCCCCACTTCTTCAAGCTGGACTTCCTGGCGCAGCTCTTCTTCGGCTTCGGACAGGGGCACCTCCTGCAGGGTGTCGGTGAGTATGGCGGTAGCCTGGCTGGTATTGACGGAAGTATCGACATTGCCGGTCAGGATGCGCTTGATGTTTTCCGAATACTTTTCCTGAGCGGCCAGTTGTTTTTCCATTTTCCTGACCTGCCGGTACAGGTTTTCCACCTCTTCGCGGTTCTCGCCGCCCGTGCCGTAACCGGGCATATAGCGCTTCAGCGGAGTGAATGCTATGGCGAGTACAACCAGGACGGCTACAATGACGAGAATGGTGCTCACAAAAACGTAAACGTTAAGCAGCGTGAGCCGGTAAGAGCCGACTTCCTCGAAAGTCTCGTTGTTCATGACCACCAGGCGGTAGGTGTGCCTCATGTTCTGCTTCCACCGCTCCCACCTGCTTTTTGCACTGTCGTGTTCGGCTGCCATTGGCTTTATTTTAAGGTTGCCAGCTAAAGGAGGCGCTGCCTGCTGAATGACTTAATCGGGCCCCGCCTTTGAAGTGTTTTAAGAATAAAATAATTTTGCCTTTCGACGTTCTATATAACGTGCCCGGAGGCCCAAAAGATTATTCGGCGCTGCCTGTTATTCGGGCCGGTTTTTCCCGCATCGCGCTGTAAAGTTATACTGCCCGGCAAGAGGTATGCAAAAAATCGGGCGTTTTCTTTTGCCGGCGCCTTTAACGTAAGGGCTCCCGGATTGAACCTATTGGCCGCAAAGGCCGTATATCAGATTTTGGATTCTTAAAAATGAAAGCCTTGAAATACATAAACAAAGCATTGCTGATCCTGGCCGTTTTTTCCATCGTTTCAGCCTGCACCACTCAGAAAAAAAAGAGCGACATGTCGGCTCTGGGCGAACTGTACCACAATACCACCGCCCACTACAACGGCTACTTCAATGCCGACGAACTGGTCACGGCCAGCATCCTCAACCTGGAACAGCAATACCAGGACAACTATACCAAACTGCTGCCGATGTATGAATACGTTGCAGTGGAAAACCCTCAATCGGCCGCTCCCGACCTCGACGAGGCCATCAAGAAGGTATCCATCGTGGTCAACCTCCACCGCTACAGCAAATGGACCGATGACTGCTACCTGCTGGTGGGCAAGGCCCAGTACCTGAAACAGGACTACGAATCAGCGGAGGAAACGCTGCGGTATCTGGCCAACGAGTTCAGCCCCGAAAAAATGAAGAAACGCGAAGGCGTTTCCAAAAGCGACAAAAAAGTCAGCAAAAAGAAGTCTTCCAAAAAGAAAAGCGCTCAAATGCGGAAAAAGGCCCAGAAGGGCAGCAAGAGCAAACTGAGCAAGGAGCGCGAAAAGGCGCGCAAACAATACAACAAGGCGGTTAAAAAAGCCCGCAAGAAAGGGGAAAAAGCGCCCCCGAAGCCGGAAATACTGCAGCCGGGCCGGAACAAGGAAGAAGCGGTTTCCAAAAGCGCGGAAGAAGAAAAGGACGCCAAAGCGAAAGCCGGGGAAAACAAAGCCGAGAATACCGACGGCCAGGATAATTTCCTCCAGCACCGCCCGGCCTACCAGGAAGGCCTGCTCTGGCTGGCCCGCACCATGATCGAACGCGACAATTACGACGCGGCGCAGTTTTATATGGCCCAACTGGAAAGCGGCCCCAACACCTACTCCGATATCCGCGGGCAGCTTCCCGCCATCCAGGCTTATTACCACCTGCACCGGAAGGAATACAGCGCTGCCCTGCCGCTCCTGGAAAAGGCCATCGAAGCGGAAAAGGAACGCAGGCAGCGCGCCCGCTATGCCTATATCATGGCGCAGATACACCAGATGAGCGGCAACAGCCAGGGCGCCTATGCCGCTTTCGAACAGGCGCTCGGCCTCAAACCCGGTTTCGAGATGGAATTCAACTGCAAGCTGAACATGGCGCAGAACGCCTGGGCCAGCGGCAACGGCAGCTCCGCAGAAGCCATCGCCAACCTGGAGAAGATGCTGAAAGACGAAAAAAACAAGGAATACAAAGACCAAATCTATTTCTCCCTCGCCCAGATCGCCCTCAAGTCCGGCAATCGGGAAGAAGGGATCGCAAACCTCAAGCTCTCCCTTCAGCACAACACCACGAACATCGCCCAGAAAGCCGAATCCTACTATACGCTGGCCGGGCTATTCTTCGAATCCGAAGAATACGTGCCGGCCAAGAATTATTACGACAGCACGCTCATGGTTCTGGCTCAAACAGACAGCCGGTATCAGGAAGTGGAGCGCATGAGTAAAAACCTGGCTGATATCGCCGCCAATATTCAGGCCATCGAATTACAGGACAGCCTGCTGCGCCTCAGCAAAATGAGCGAGGCGGAAAGGGAAGCCCTGGCGCTGGAGATCAAAAAGAAACAGGACGAAGCGCGCCTCCGGGAGATCGCCGAAAAAGCCAAAGCCGTTTCCGCCCCCGGCCCCGGCGACCGCCGCACGGTTGCGGCAGCAGGGCCGGCACAGCAAAAGGCCAGCAGCTTCTTCGCCTACGACGACCGCGCCGTCAAACGGGGCGCCCGCGAATTTACCCGCAAATGGGGCAGCCGCCCCCTCGAGGACGACTGGCGAAGATCCAGCAAGCGGGAGTCTTCTCCAATCGCAACCGCCGAAACTGCCGAGGAGCAACCCACCACCGCCGCCACGGTGCTCACAGGCGACGAAGTAAAGAAATACCTCGGCTCCATCCCGGAATCGGACGCCGAAATCCGCCTGGCCGAACTGAAAATCCAGGAGGCCATGTTCAAGCTTGGCTCGCTCTACCGCGACCGCCTGCAAAACCTGCCCAAAGCGATTGCAACACTGGAAGAACTGGACCGCCGCTTCCCAAATAATAATTACGAACTGGAAACCTGGTATCAGTTATACCTGGCCTACACCGACCGCGGCGACCCGGCCCGGGCAAAATCCTATGCCGACAGGATACTGGACAAATACCAGACCTCCAAGTACGCCATGGTCATCAAAAACCCCGCTTATGTCGATGAGCTGGCCAATGAAGAGCGCAAGCTCAACAACTACTATGACCAGGCTTACGCCGCTTTCAACAAGGGCGACTACCAGCAGGCCTATCAAAAAAGCATTTCGGCCAAGGAACAATTCGGCGCCGGCAATTCCCTGCAGCCCAAATTCGCTCTGCTGGCGGCCATGAGCACGGGCAACCTGCAGGGTAAGGAGGCCTATGCAGAAGCGCTGCGCGAAGTGGTGGCCAAATACCCCAACACCCCCGAACAGCTCCGGGCCAGAGAAATCCTCCGCCTCCTGGGCGAGGCCGCGGCAAGCCTGCCGGGCGGCGCGCGGGAAGAGATCCAGCAGTATAAAGCTGAAGATGAAGACCTCCACTACGTGCTCATCGTTTTCAAAGACCCGAATGTCGACCTCAATGCCGTCAAGGTGGGGGTTTCCGATTTTAACGAGAAGTACTTCAAACTGGACCGCCTGCGCATTTCCAACATCTATCTGGGCGAAACCGCCGAAAACCGCCTGCCCATCCTGGTGCTGCGCCGCTTCAAGAACAAGACGGAGTCCATGAAATACTACAACGGAACCAAACAGAACAGCAGGGATTTCATCGACAGCAGCGTGGAATTCGAGGTGTTTCCGGTCACCCAGAACAACTACCGCGAAGTCATCAAGGAAAAGTCGGTTGACAACTACCGGGTGTTCTTCGAGGCCAACTACCTGAATTAAAACCCGCGAGGCCTTGAAACCGTGAAACAGCCAACTTCTCTGCGCAAGCTCTATTATGCCCTTCCCCCCGCCTGGCGCTTCCTGGCGCGGCGGCTGTATTATCTGCCTTCCGACCTGTACGACGGCCTGAGCGGGCGGCGCGATGAGCTGACGCCTCCAAAAGGCCTGATCTACACGGGTTCGGGCGACTTCCGGGCGCAGGGGGAAAAAATGCTCAGATATTTTATCGAACTGGGCGGGCTCAGGCCCGGCCACCGCGTACTGGACGTGGGCAGCGGCATGGGGCGCATCGCCGTACCGCTCACACGCTATCTCGATGAGCAGGGCAGCTATGAAGGTTTCGACGTGGTGGAAAGCGGCGTGCGCTGGTGCAACAGGCGCATAAGCCGGCGCTTTCCCAACTTCCGCTTTCAGTTCATAGGCCTCGGAAATGACCTTTACCGGCCGGGAGGAGGCAATGCGGCAGCCTTCCGCTTCCCTTATGCGGACGAAGATTTTGACTTCGCGATACTGACCTCGGTTTTTACCCACATGCTTCCCGAGGAGGTAGCCAACTACCTGAAGGAAATCCGGCGGGTGCTGAAGCCGGGTGGGGTGTGTTTCGTTACCTTTTTCCTCTGGAACCGCGAATCCGAAGCGCTTTCACAGGCCAATCCCGTTTTTAATTTCCCCTTTGGGCGTGGCCACTACCGGCTCATGGACGAGAACGTCCAGTCGGCCAATGTGGCCTATGAAGAAGCCTACCTCAGGGCCGGCATGATCGAAGCGGCCGGGCTGTCGGTAGAACAGGCCCACTACGGTTACTGGCCCGGGCGGGACAAAGAGGCATGCAGGGATTTTCAGGATATACTGCTGTTGCGCAGGCCCCTTTCATAAACGGTGCGCGGGCTCCTGCCTTGAAACCCAATGCAAAACCCCGCGCTCCATTTGAATGATCACCATTTCACCATCTTCCTGCTGCTCATCTGCTGCCCATAGGCGACCTGTACCGTATAGGCTCCGGCCGGCAGGTGGCCGGCTTCCAGGCTTAGCACCTGTTCGCCGGGGCTGAGGGCGAAACGGCGGCTCAGGGCCGTACGCCCTTTGGCATCTGTCAGCCGCAGTTGGTATTCGCCCTGGGTGGGCGGATTGATGCGGAGGTTCAGTTCTGACGCCACCGGGTTGGGGAAGATGGTAAAACCGCCCGGCAATTCATTCGCTTCAGCGGTGTTGGTGATGACTTCGCTCAGGATGATGGGGCTGCCCAGGAAGGAGGATCCATCGCCATTAGAGCCATCCTGCCCGTTGGCGGCGACGACGGCAGCGTAAAATCGCACATCGCCCGTGCCCGCCGCCGGGGCTTCCCAGTCCACTTCAAAAGTATTGCTGTTGCTGCGCTTGTTGTGTTCCGGGTATTCCCTGCCGCTGAGGGGCGTGATCTGAACATCGGCTCCCGGGTTTTTGAAGTCACCGGCCTGTACGTTGCCCGCCCCACTCAGGGCGACGGCCTGGAAGCCGTATCCGGCAGGGCCGCCGGAGGCGTTTACGGTGACGCGCATTTTGTACGTCTTGCCGGGTTCATAGGTATTTACCGGGTTGCCGCCATCCAGTATTTCCAGCACCGGGCTTGGGGAAAATGCACCCGAATTGTGGCATAGCTGGCAGGCGCCAATGCTCAGCGGGGAGCCGGTGCGGTCAAGCCCCTGCACTTCGGCCGGGCCTGCGGAGTTGTTCACAAGCAACAAGGCCAAAGCCAGGAGCGTGAAAAAGGTGTAGATGATCCTGAATTTCATAAGCACATCATTTTGGAAAAGAAATGAATGAAAAAAAGAGTTTCCTCTGTTGGACAACATCGCCCAACAAGACGGCAATTTGTGGTAAAAGTTTAACTGTTGGGCGGGAATTGCTGACAGCCAGCTTACACAATGCCCAATTCGGGATGTTTTCCTTTGGCGCCCTGAAAATACTGCATGATGAACTGGAAATCCGCCTCTTTATCGCCCGACGGGAAAAACGGCCTGCTGAGCCGGATTTCCCTGTGGGCCCAGTCGAGCCGGCCCATCACGATAGGGGCCCCGGCGCCCAGGGCGATGTAGTAGAAGCCGGTTTTGAGTTGATCTACCTTTTTCCGGGTGCCTTCCGGGGCAATGCAGATGGCGAACTGCTCCTTGCTGTTGAAGATATCGACCACGGAATCCACGTAATTTGTCCGCCGGGAGCGGTCGACGGGATAGCCGCCCAGCCAGCGGAATATCCAGCCGACAGGCGGTTTGAACAAGGAATCCTTGCCCACGTACTTGATGTCCAGCCCCAGGGCGCTGCGCGCCAGCAGCCCGAGGGGAAAATCCCAGTTGGAGGTATGGGGAATGGCGATGAAGACGTACTTTTCCGGTAGCTGATCGTACTCCAGCACCACCTTCCAGCCCAGAAGTTTGAGAAGAAATCTGCTAATGGCCCTGAACATCATATAAAGCCGCTTTTCTGTTGGCCGGAAAATTACGAAATTCCGGAGAGTTTAGCCCGATGCAACATCCGGGCTTTCCTTTCGTATATATTGCTGGAAAGCGGGGCCGGAAAGAGCCGGTGCAAAGCATTATTTTTGCAGCCGGCGCCGGTACAGTGACGGCCTGGGCGCTGCTGCGTTAAAGCTAAAAGGAACAACAGCCTTCACAGGCATCCCAAAAATCAACAGGCACTTTGGAGAAAAGCATCCTCATCGCGTTCATATTGGCGCTATGCCTGCCCCTGACGGCGCAGCGCCCGGAAGGGCCGCCCCCCCTGGAGCTGATCTTCTCTCTGGAAGGCGGGTTCTATCCGGATGCCGTGACTGTGGAGGCCACTTCGCCCGGCGCCGAGGTGTATTACACGGCTGACGGCTCTCTGCCCACCCGCAACGCCTCCCTTTTCCGGCGCCCCATCCGCATCGATAAGACGGCCATTCTGCGGGCCATTGCCTTTCACCCCGACGGGCGGCAGAGCCCGGTGGTGAGCCATACCTACTTAATCGGCGAGCCGCCTACCGGCTTTGCAGTGGTTTCCATTGGCATCACCCCCGCTTTCCTGTTCCATCCGCAACAAGGGTTGTTCATGCTGGGAAGTAATGTGATCGACACCCTCTGGAAGAAACCCGGCGCCAACTTCTGGAGCCGGCGGGAACTGCCCGCCAATGTCGAGATATTCGAACCCGACGGCCGCTGCGTGTACCGCAGCATGTCGGGCTTCCGCCTCTTCGGCGGCATGAGCCGGCTGTTCCCTCAAAAGTCCATCGCCCTGGCTGCCCGCAACATGTATGGGGAAAAGCGCATCAAACACAGGCTTTTCGGCAAAAAAGGGCCCGACAGGTTCAAATTCCTGGTGCTGCGCAATTCCGGCAGCGACTTCGGCAAGACCCACTTCCGCGACGCCCTGATGGCGGAAATGACGGATGGCTGGGATATCGACAAACAGGATTACCGGCCTGCCCATGTTTACATCAATGGCCAGTACTGGGGCATTTACAATATCCGGGAAAAAGTGAACCGGTTTTTCATCGAAAGCCACCACGAAGGCGTGGATGCCGACAGCATCGACCTCATCGAGCACCGCTTTACCCGCAAACAGGGCAGCACCCGGCACTACCTCAATCTCCTGAAATTCCTCGAAGAAAACAGCCTGGCCAGCCCCGCCAATTACGCCTACGTACAGACGCAGATGGACGTCGGCAACTTCATGGACTATCAGATCGCCCAGATCTATTTCGACAATCAGGACGCCGGCGGGAACATCAAGTTCTGGCGCCCCCAGACGCCTGACGGGCGGTGGCGGTGGATACTGTACGACACCGACTGGGGCTTCGGGCTGCACAACCGCTATGCCTACCGGAACAACAGCCTGGCCTTCCATACCGAACCCAACGGCCCGGCCTGGCCCAACCCGCCCTGGAGCACTTTCCTGCTGCGCAAACTTTTGGAGAATGCCGATTTCCGCCAGGCCTTCGTCAACCGCTTTGCCGACCATCTCAACACCTGTTTCTCCTCCGAAAGGGCCGTGGCGCTCGTGGATTCCTTCTACCAGATGTACCTCCCGGAAATACCGCGCCACCTCGGGCGGTGGAACCTCAGCCACAACACCTGGGAAGAAGAAGTAGCCATTGTGCGCAATTTTGCCAGAGAGCGCCCCGCCTACATGCGCATGCACCTGATGGAGCGCTTCCGCACCGGCCCGCAACGCCACTTCGAAGTGAGCACCAATGAAGGTGGGCGGATACTCATCAACGACAACATTTCCGTCAGCAATGACACCCTGGAGGCGGCCTATTTCGAGCGCTACCCCATTAAGCTGCGGGCCGTGGCCCATCATGGTTACCGCTTCGCCCGCTGGGAGGGAATCGATGCCGACGAAACCCTGCGGGAACTTACCTTCGCGCCCAGTGCGCGGATTACCCGGGTGCGCGCTGTTTTCGAACGCTTCACCCACCCGCTGGAAGGCAAACTGGTGGTCAACGAGATATGCCCCAGAAATGGCAAAACCGGCGACTGGATCGAGCTCTTCAACGCTTCCCAAAACAGGGTTTCCCTCAAGGACTGGACCCTGGGCGACCAGAAGCGCAATGAATTCCGCTTTCCGGAAATTTACGTCGCTCCAAACGACTATCTGGTCATCTGCCGCGATTCCGCGCGATTCGTACAGGCCTTCCCGGGGGCCTACAACGTCATCGGCGGGCTGCCCTTCGGGCTGAACAAGCGGAGCGAAAGCCTCAGCCTGTACTCCATCCTCGGGGCTATGGTCGACAGCATCGCCTACGAAGCCCCGCCGCTGGATACGGCCTTCACACTCAACCTCCTGCTGCCTTACCTGGACAACAGCGAAAAGGAAAACTGGGAGGTGCGGCTCGGCGACGGCTCCCCCAATGCCGCCAACCCCTACTACGTCGAAAGCCGCGTGCGCGTGGCCCAGGAACAATGGGTCCAGATGGGGCTGGCCTCCGGCGTGCTCCTGCTGGGGCTTATTTTGCTGGCCTTGCGGCATAGAGGGGTCTTGTGACCAGGCACGCGGAAAAAAATCCGGCAGGATTAAACCCAATGCCCGTTTTATCGTCCAACTGGCAAAACACGCAATTTGCAGACGCCATTGACAGCAATTTCAGAAGAACAGATATTAAAGTTGCTGGATGAGCCACGCACTTTCGAGCAGGGGTTTCGCTTTCTGATGGAGCAATATCAGGAGCGCCTCTACTGGCATGTCAGGCGCCTGGTAGGCGGCCATGAGGATGCCAATGACGTGCTGCAGAATTGTTTTATTAAAGTTTACCGCAGCATCCGGGATTTCGAAAAGAAATCAAAGCTGTACACCTGGCTCTACCGGATAGCCACCAACGAGGCGATTACTTTTCTGAACCAGAAAAAGCGGCTCGCTGCCAGTTCCATCGACGACGAGGAAAGGCATCTGGCCAACCAGCTGAAGGCTGAGGCTTACATAGACGGGGAAGAACTGCAGCAGCGCCTTCTGATGGCCCTGGAGCTATTGCCCGAAAAGCAGCGCCTCGTCTTTAATATGCGCTACTTCGACGAGCTCAGCTACCAGGAAATGTCGGATGTTCTGGGCACCTCAACCGGCGCCCTGAAGGCCTCCTTCCACCACGCCGTCAAAAAGGTCGAGGCTTTTATCCGGGGAGATTGATACGCTGCGGTATCTAAACTGAAAGATCATGAAAGAAAAAGATCACATCCGGGAAGAACTCGAGGGGTTGTCGCCACTTCTGGCCGGGATAAAGGAAAAAGGCCTGCAGCCCCCGCGCGCGCCCGAAGCCTATTTTCAGTCGCTACCCGACGATGTGCTTCGGCGCATCCGGGCGGAAGAGGGGCTGGTGCGGGAGGAATCGCCAAAAGCCCGCGCCGGCTGGCGCGAAAGCCTGTGGCGCCCTGTTGAGTTCCTGATGCAGCACCGCTACGCCGCCGGGCTGGCCGGCGCAGCAGCCCTGGTGGCCGTGGGGCTGTACCTGTTCTGGCCGGACAATCCGGAAGCCACACCTCAACCGGCAGCCATGGCCAGCCTTAGCCGGGAGGAAATTGCGGAATACATCACGACGAATATCGAACTCTTCGACATC
Source organism: Bacteroidota bacterium (assembly GCA_963169455.1). GTDB lineage: Bacteria > Bacteroidota > Bacteroidia > Chitinophagales > Saprospiraceae > JACJYE01. The sequence continues at coordinate 31,156 of CAUJDW010000113.1, forward strand.
GGCCTTCTGGTAGAAGCCTCCGGGCCGGGGGTGGACGAAGCCCCAAACCCCGATTTATTCCAGGGCGTGGGCGATGAGGAACTGAACCGGTATCTGGAGCAATACCTGGAGGAAACAAGCCTGGATGAATTGGAAGACCTATTGTAAACCTTTAAAGGCAAAGCAATGAACACAAAAAGATGGATGGCGATTATCATGGGGTTGCTGCTGGCGCTGCCGGCTTTCAGCCAGCTATTCGATGATGAGCCGGTGCGGGGAGAAGCCGGTGCTAAAATAAAGGCCGCCCGCGTGGCCTACATCACCCAAAGGCTGGGGTTGACACCCGCCGAATCGGAGCGTTTCTGGGCTCTGAACAACGAGTATGAGAACGAACAGGATAAAATAAGGATCAAGTATAAGGGCGGCGAGGCCCTGGAGTCCATGTCTGACAAAGAGGTTGAGCAACTGCTCGAAGGCCGCCTGCAGATGGAACAGGAATTGCTCAACCTAAAACGCGATTATTTTCAGCGTTTCAGAAATGCGATATCCCCCCGTAAAATCCTGCTGTTTCAGAAAGCAGACAGGGAGTTTCGCCTCGAATTGCTGCGAAGGGTGCAGGAAAGGCGGGATTCGCCCAACCGGCCATTCCGCCGCCCCGGCGGAAACTGAAGGGGCGGCAGCCAGGACACAGGGGGAAAGTGTTGAAAATGGCAAAGGCCGGGCTTATGCAGCCCGGCCTTTGCCGTTTCAGCGCGGGGCTGCTCCCCTGCCCTGCCGGCAGTGAGAAAACTGCCGAACAGCCGGGCAGGCAGTGTTCCATTTTACCTTTCCCAACATTTTCTCCCTCCCGCCGGTTACAATTTCCTATCTTCGTATCATTTGATGAATCCTTAAAATCCCCTGAGAATGGCACGTCATTTACTATTGAGTTTATGTTGCATCGCCCTCTTCCTGCCGGTATTCAGCCAGGAGCCCGTCCTGCAGGAAGTAAACGATGCGATACGCAGGCACGGCCTGGACAACAGCAAAGCCATGGAAATTGCCGGCTGGGCCGTTGACACCTACGGCCCGCGCACCACGGGTTCGCCCATGCTGGACAAGGCCACGGAATGGGCTGTCGGGCAGCTAAAAGCGTGGGGCCTTGAGAACGTCCATACCGAAGCCTGGGGCCCTTTCGGGCGAGGCTGGGAACTCCGGCACTTCGAAATGCACGCCCATACGCCCAACTACTGGCCGGTGCTGGCCTACCCGAAGGCATGGTCATCTCCAACCGATGGCGAGGCCAAAGGCGAAGTGGTGTATCTGCAGGCCAATGAAGAAAAAGACCTGGAAGCTTACAAAGGCAAGCTGAAAGGCAAGTTCGTGTTGCTCGACACCCTGCGCACCGTGGAGGAATGGTTCGACGCCCCGGCCAAGCGCTACGAAAGCGGCGAACTGCTGGAAATGGCCAACGCGCCCATGCCAACTCCGCGCCCCCGGCGCAACTACCAGCGCACCGGCGGCTTCTCCTTCAACCGGACGCTCTGGGAATTCCTCACCGAAGAACGCCCGCTGGCCATCCTGGACCGCAGCTACAAAGGAGACCTGGGCACTGTTTTCGTATCCGGTGCACGCACGGCCAACTGGGACGAACTGCGCAAAGAGGGGGTGTATGTCATCCCTCAGGCCACCCTGTCAGTAGAGCATTACAACCGCATCTTCCGCCTGCTGCAGCGCGGCATCCCCGTTACCCTGAGCATGGAACTGAAGGCCCAATATACCAACCCCGACGGCATGGAACACAACATCATCGCCGAGATACCGGGTACGGACCTGAAGGATGAGGTCGTCATGTTCGGCGCCCATTTCGATTCCTGGCACGCAGGCACAGGCGCTACCGACAACGGCGCCGGCACGGTGGCCATGATGGAAGCGGCGCGCATTCTGCAGGAAGTAATCAGGGAAACCGGCATCAAGCCACGCCGCACCCTGCGCCTCGCCCTCTGGACGGGTGAAGAACAGGGCCTGCTGGGTTCCCGCGGCTACGCCGGCGAACACTTTGCCGAATTTGCTCCCGATACATACAACCCGCAGTCACTGAAGCCGGAGCAGGCCAAAGTCTCGGCTTATTACAACCTCGACAACGGCACCGGCAAGATCCGCGGCGTATATATGCAGGGCAATGCCGCAGTGGCGCCCATCTTCCGCGCCTGGCTGGAACCCTTCAAAGACCTGGAAGCGGGCACCCTGACGCTGGAAAACACGGGCGGCACCGACCACCTCGCCTTCGACGCCGTGGGCATTCCGGGCTTTCAGTTCATCCAGGACCCCATGGCGTACTTCACCCGCACCCACCACTCCAACATGGACAACATGGATCACCTGGTGGAGGCAGACCTGAAACAGGCGGCCACGGTCATCGCATCCTTCGTCATGCACACCGCCATGCGCGATGAGATGATGCCCCGCAAACCCATCGATGTGGGGAAAAAGGAAGAAGCCGGGGAAGGGCGCAGCAGGCCCTGACGCCATTCATTCAGGAGGTTCAGGGCGTTTTGCGCCCTGAACCTCCTGAACCCTCCTAACGCATCATTCCTCCACCACCACGACCTTCACCTCCACCCTTCGGTTAAACTCCTGGCCCTTAATGCCTCCGGCCAGTTCGCCCTTGCCTTCCAGATAGATGCGGTCAACGGGAATCCGGTTGTTCATCAGGATGACGGCGATGCTTTTGGCGCGCTCTTCGGAAAGCCTGAGGTTGTAAGCTTCGGCGCCGATATCATCGGCATAACCCACGATGTCGACGCGCTGCACATGCCTTTTTTTCAGCGGTTTGATAAAAGCATCGAGTTTCTCCACCTCATCGATCTCCATGGTTGCCTTGTCGAACCCGAAATAAATGGTGTGGGTGAATTCGGCCAGGGCCGGTTTTTTATGCGGAATCCCCAGTGTATCCTGAACGGGGGCTGGGGCCGGGGGCGGCTGGTCGTATTTGGAGCGCAGCAGTATCTCAATGGTGTAGTACTGGCGGTTGTCCCATATCGGGATGATGAAATCGTTTTGATAGGGGTGGAACAAGGGTTTTTCGACCCGTATTCCGACGGTGTCCCAGGCGGAGATGCAAAGGAAAAACCGGCCATCCTTACCCACCTTGATGGCCGGGCGGTTGCTGAAGCGGACGGTGGCCTGCACGGGCGTATTGAGCAGGCTGTCGATGACGAACCCCTCCACAAAAGTGATGTCTTTATTGTGGAGTTGTTCGGTCAGCTGGAAGCTGTAGATATCCAGTTTACCCCTGCCTTCGGGGCGGTCGGAAGCGAAGTAGCCGGACTTCCCGTCGGCGGTCAGGAAGAGGCCCAGCTCGCGGAAAGCCGAATTGACAGGCGGGCCGAGGTTGACGGGGATATTCCACTCCTCCTTTTCATCCAGCCAGCTCATGAAAATATCCTGGTCGCCCATGCCGGGGTGCCCGTTGGAAGAAAAGTAGAGGGTGCGCCCGTCATTGGTGATGAAAGGAGCTTCTTCATCGAGTTCGGTATTGATCCTGGGTCCCAGGTTTGTGGGGCTGCTCCAGCTGCCGTCATCCTGCCTCTGGCTATACCAGATGTCGGTGCCGCCCATGCCGCCGGGGCGCTTGCTGGAAAAATAAAGGATGCTGCCGTCGCAATTGATCACGGCCTGCGACTCCCATTTTTCGGAGTTGATATACCCCTGGAGCGGCTGGATGCCGCTGATATCTCCTTCCAGGCTCAGGTATGCCTCCCAGATATCGCAGACCCCCGGGCCGTCCTGCCTGCCGCAGGCGGTAAAATAGAGGCGCCTGCCGTCGCGCACCATGGTGCACATGCCTTCGTCCAGGTTGGTGTTGATCGCCCGCATGGGTGTGGCCTTGCTCCACCCGCCGCCCTCTTCCAGGCGGCTTTCGAAGAGGTCTTCATCGCCCTTATCGGTCTTTCGGGTAAAGAAAATCTGTTCCTGGCTGTTGGCCAGGAAAGGGAAATAGTCATCGTCTTTGGAGTTGAGGGACGGGCCGAGGTTGACGACTTCTGTAATGTTGATGAACTTCAGGGAGTCGAGGCGCACCTCGCAGGCGCGGATATTTCCGGGAAGCTTCTTCATGTACTCGGCCTCCTGAGCCAGTTCCCGTTCGGTGTTCAGGCTGAAGGTATCCACCCCTATGGCCTGGAGTGCTTCGAACCGGCGGAAATACGCCAGCGCCTGCCGGTGGTTGCCCGATTTGTAGTGAGCCTGGCCTGCCTCGTAGTAGAGGATGCGGGAGAAAAGGGAATCAGAAGACAGTATGGCATCGTATAGCGCCGCAGCTTGGGGATAGTCGCGAAGCAGTTCGTAGCAAGCGGCCATGCCGCGGCGGGCGGCGCTGAGGTTGGGTTGCATCTTCAGGGAGCGTTCGAACAGTTTCAGGGCATCCCTGGGCTGGCCCGCCAGCAGGGCGGCTTCCGCTTCCCGGTAAACATCGACGGCGGCCGGGCTTTTGATTATCTGGCCACGGGCGGGGCTGAGCCATAAGCAGAGGATCGTTGAGATGAGCAGGGCGGTGTAGCGTTGCATTACATAAAGCGTTTTTGGGCATCTTTTTCGGCCTTAAAACTAATTTAAAATTTTGCAATACGTGTTCCCACGCCGTTAAATTTTGGCATTTGGCCGGAACTTGCTTTATTTGGTGTAAACTAAAAATCCACGCCCATGCCCGTCAAAAGCCTTTCCCTCGCATTCGCCGTCCTGCTGTTCCCCCTGGCCCTCAGCGCCCAGGATGTGCATTGGCCCCGCAAAAGCCCGGGCGCAGTTATGGCCTACACCCTGGGTTATACCGAGATCATCATCCGTTACAGCTCACCGGCAGTGGATGGCCGCGAGATATGGGGGGCGCTCGTGCCTTATAATGAGGTTTGGCGGGCCGGCGCCAATGAAGCCACTACCATGACATTCAGTACGGATGTGGAAATTGAAGGGCAGGCGCTGTCCGCCGGAACTTACGCCTTTTTCCTGATCCCCCGTGAAAAGGGCGCCTGGACGGCCATCTTCAACAAAACCTTCAACCAATGGGGCCCCTACCGCTATGACCCCGCCCAGGACGCCCTGCGGGTTGAAGTGGAAGCAAAATTCTCCAAAGCCGCTTCTGCAGATCGCCTCTACTACAGCGTCACCGCCCAGGATGCCGACAACGGCTACATCCGCCTGGGCTGGGAATACCTGCGCCTGTACCTCAGGGTCGAAGTAAATACAACAGAAAAGGCCATGGCGGCCTTCAGGCAGGCCCTCGAGGCCGCTCCCCAGGAGAAAAAAGCAGCGCTGAACCTGCAGGCCGCCGACTTTCTGCTCTGGGCGGGCCAGCCGGCTGCCGCCATGCCCTACGTTGAACAATCCATCGCTCAGCAGCCTTCTTCCCAAAACTACTGGATCAAAGCGCGTTTACTGGCAGCAGGGGGTGACTTCAAAGGCGCCCTGGCTGCCGCCGAAAAAGCCCGGCAACTGGACCTGAGCAGCGAACTGGATGATTTTTTCACCAACTCCGAACCGGCCTTCCGGAAACTCTTGGATGGGTGGAAGCAGGGGCAGTGAAAGGTGAGCCATGCTCAAAAGGCATAGCCCAGGTTGACGTACAGCATGATGCTCAGGAAAGATTCCTGCCTCTTACCGCCGTATTCCCAGATGAAGGATCCGTTGGTATGGAAACGGGCATCGGCAGGCACGCCGCCGTAGCGCCTGTTGCGATACAGCGGGCCCAGGCCTGCGCCGGTTTCGAAGAGAAATCCGCCGGCAAAGATCTGCTGGATGCCGATGTTGAGGTAGCCCGCATGCCTGCGTTGCCGGAAATCGTACAAAAAGCGTTGCCCGTAAGATCCGGCAGAGGTTTCCCGGAGGAAGTCCCCTTCGATGCGGGCATCGGTGTACTGGTAGGCATAAAGCAGTTCCAGATAAGCGGCATGTGTGCCGGCCCGCGGAGGGCGCAGGTAGCACCGCAGGGCCGCGCGAAGCCGGGCGCCCCGCAGGTGCTCGGTAGTGGGCTCGTCAAAATAGCGGAAAGGCAGCAAGGGGCCTCCTTCCAGATGGCCGTAAAAACGGCTGGCCAGCCTGTACTCCAGCGCCAGGTTGAAGCTGGGCGCCAGCGGGTCCAGCAGGCTGGTGGCGCCGTTCTTCAGCAGAAAGCGGGGGCTGGCGGCAGCACCCTCGGCAGCGGCAGGCGCTTCGTTGCCCTCAGCAGGCCGCAAAGGGGCATCCTGCGCAGAAAGCCCGTCCGGGATCAACAGCAGGGCCAGAACCGCCAGCAGGCAGCGGGCAAACTCCCACCCCGCCCTTTTATTTTCCACATTACCCATTTTACCTTTTACGTTCTTCATTTCCTCAGGCGCCAATCGGGATCTCCGATATTTTCCTGATGTCGTTCAAATCCGAATAATCATACTGCAGGATACTGTCGGGGCCGATGACCAGCAGCAGGCCGTTCAGCGGGATGACATCCACGGCGTTGATGTCATCGAGGAAGGCCAGTTGCTGGAGGTTCTGAGGGTCGGATACGTTGAACACCTTCAGCCCGGCGACGCCCAGGCAGACGAAGAGGGTTTCCCCGTCGAGCCCCAGCCCGTAGGGGCTTTCCAGATCGTAGCTGGCCACTATTGTTGGCTGCTGGATATTGCTGATATCGATGATCTCCAAAAGGTCGGCGGCGCCGGCAACGGCCTGGCGGCAACCCGATACGCGCAGCGTGACGTAGGCAAACTGCGCATTCGCCACTACGGGATCGCAGCTTACGATGTGCTCGTACCTCGACAAAAACTGCGGTTTGCCGCCGGGCAGCAACTGGTAAATGAGCATGCCGCTCTGCGTTCCGAGGAACAACAGCCCGTTCAGCGGAAAGATCGTCTCCACCCCCTGCCCTACTTCAATGGATTCCCGGGCCTGCGGCTGGGCGGGATTGCTGATGTCGAAAGTGTGCAAACGGCTGTTGTCAACGGTGTACAGAAAGTTGCCGACAATGGTAAAGCGGGCCAGGGAGCCGCCCACACCGGTGTTGGAAGACTGCCCGGGGCCCAGGGAACTGTTATCTTCAGCGCAGCCCAGCAAGCCCAGCAGGAAAATTAAGGACAGGTTTCGGAACATGACATTTTTTTTAGGCATCAGGAAAATCCATCTGCAAATACAAAACTTCAGTAATTCACCGCCCCCGATATATGTCCCGGCCTAAAAACCTCACTGCCAGCACTGAGGTTCCCGGATTATCTGCTCCGACCAGCCGATGACGACACCCATGTTGGGGTCGGGGCATTCGAAGAAGCCCACGTAATCTTCGGGAAGGGACCCGCCGGCCAGGCCGGGGAAGGCATTCTCCACGCGGCTCAGCACCCGGACGTTCGCGATCTCACTGATGTCGAGGGCTAACAGATCGGTGAGGTTGTTTGCGTAAAGCACATTCCCTCTGATGGCGATATCGGAATTGCCGATGATGCGAATGAAGCCGACCTTCTCGGGCATAGAAGGGTTCGAATTGTCGATGATGTGAATGCCCTGCTGGCTTTCGCCGGCAAAGATATAGCCATCCTTATAGTACAGCTTATAGAGGCGCCCGATAGGCCGCGGCGGCTCAGACTGCACCGCTTTCCAGTCGCCCTCGAAATAAACGGGAGCCAGCCCGGCAACCTGGGCGGGGATCTCTACTTTTTCTCTCACACAGCCTTGGCCCAGCAGGCTCAGGGTGAGCAGCAAAAGAAATGATATTGGTTTCATGCCAGATCGGGATCAGGTTTAAAGAATAACGAATCAGGCCGGGCAAATGCGGCGGGCACAAATTTAGACTTTGGGGGTTCCTGGATATGAACCCGGAAGTGGGCGGGCGGAAGCGGCTGAAGGGTGGCCCGTGCCGACTGTAAGGAGGCCGGGATGGGAAGTGGGAAAGAGCCAGGAAATACCTGGAATCACCAGGTTTTTTCCGGCCTCCGATTTCCCACTTCCCACTTTATGCAGGGACATACAGGGCACTTTCCCAGACGTCCAAAGTCCAAACACCAGTACAGTGGCCGGATGCAGCCACGCCCTATTCCACCACTACCCTCCGGTATGCCCGGCGCCCCCCGGTAGTGAGCTCCACTACATATACCCCGGCGGACAGGTGCGAAGCATCGAGCGTATATTGCCAGAAGCCTGTGTGGAAATCGCCCTGCCTGCTCAGTAAGCGCTGCCCCACCATATTCAGCAGGTGGAGTTCCAGTTCCGCGGCAGGTTTCCCTTCCAGGGTTATGGTGAACAGCCCGCGGTTGGGATTGGGAAAAACAGACAGGCTTTCCACCCAGGATTCATCTGCCGTGCCGGTGGCAATCACCTCCACCCCTTCGGTAGCCTTGGCTTCCCCGCAACCGTTCGCAACAGTCAGCGTGATCGTATACTGCCCGCTGGCGGCAAAAGTGTGCGAAGGGAAAATTTCCGTACTGGTGGCGCCGTCCCCGAAATCCCAGAGATAGGCCCAGCCATCGCCGGTGCTAACAAAGTCGATTCCGATGTCCAGGCCCTGCTGGCTGAAGGTAAATTCCGCCACAGGTTCCGTTTCCACCCTGACCAATTCCATCCAGGAGGCGCTGTTCCCGCCAAATGCGTTGGATGCATGAAGGCTGGCGCTGTACAAACCGGGCTCACTGTAGGTCACCACCGGGTTTTGTTCACTGGAAACCATGGGGTCTCCGCCGGGGAAGGACCAGGACCAGCTATCAGGTTCTCCGCCACTATAACTGCCGTTGTATTGTACGGAAAATGGCGCGCAGCCGATGCTGTCGTTTACCGAAATGGCCGGCTGCGGGGCTTCGCCGATAATGCTTACCACCTGCTCACTGGTATCCTGCCCGCAGGCATTGGATGCAATGAGCTGCACCGTGAAATCGCCTGCGCCGGGGAAATCGTGAACGGGTTCTTCTTCCACGCTGCTTGCTCCATCACCGAATAACCACAGGTAGGCGCCGGCATTGGAATAGGCATTCTCAAAGCTTGCCGTTATCCCATCCAGCGCGTAAGAAAAGCTGCCTTCCGGCGGCCCGGCCACCTTTACGAAATTCATCTTCGTCAGCGCCCCGCTCCCGGCGGGGTTGATGGCCACCAGGGTAACGGGGTATTCGCCGGGCATTTCGTAACTGACAACCGGGTTAGCCTCCGTAGAGCTTGCCGGCGCGCCCCCCGGAAACAGCCACTGGTAGCTTTCTCCGTTCACCGACTCATTTGCAAACTCCACGACAAGGGGGGCGCACCCCTCTGTGATGGATGCCGTAAAAGCGGCAACCGGCGCCGAAAGGCTTATGGTAACGGTATCGACGGCCGTCCCTTCCCCACATTCGTTGCCGGTTGTGAGCACCACCGGATAATTGCCCGGCGCGCTGTAGCTGTGTTCCGGGTTGGTTTCCAGGCTGGTGCCGCCATCGCCAAAGTCCCAAAAAGCGGTGCTGCCGTTCTGCGACGTATTGGTAAATTGAACACTGACGCCATTGACTGCATATTCGAAGCCGGCCTGGGGCGGGCCGCCCACTGTTACTACCTGCACCGATGTATCGCTGCCCGCGGCATTGCCCGCGATCAGCGTGATCGTATAGCTGCCGGGGCTGCTGAAAGTGAAGGCGGGGCTCTGCTCCGAAGAGGATGCCGGGCTGGCCCCGGGCGCCGACCAATCCCAGCTGGTGGCATTGCCGCCCGCCTGCACGGCCGCCTGCACGGTGAAGGGGGCGCAGCCGCCCTCATCGCTGAGCACAAAAGCCGCCGTGGGCGGGGTGGTGATGGACACCTCCTGTTCCGTAGTGTCGTTGCCGCAGGCGTTGGTTGCGATGAGCACAATGGTGTACTGGCCGTCGGCCGAATAGCTGTGGGCCGGGGCAGTTTCCGTGCTGGTGGCGCCGTCGCCGAAGTCCCAGAAGTAGGCCGCAGCGCCCTGACTGGCGTTGCTGAGCTGGATGGCCGTTTCTCCCAAGGTATTGGACACCGAGAAGCCGGCCTGCGGCGGGCCGCCCACCGTTACTACCTGCACCGATGTATCGCTGCCCGCGGCATTGCCCGCGATCAGTGTTACGGTAAAGCTGCCGGCCTGAGGGAAGGATGCCGTCGGGCTGGCAAGGGTGGAAGTATCTGGCGCACCATTTTCAAAAATCCAGAAGAAAGTGGAGGCATTGGAACTGGAGGTATTGGTGAATTGCACTGCCAAAGGCACGCAGCCGAAAGACACGGTGGCGGTAAAGCCCGCTGAAGGCGGCGTCACGACCGCCAGGGCCTGCACCACTGTATCGCTTCCGCATTCATTGTTTGCGATGAGCGTGACGGAATAAAGGCCGTCGCCGGGGAAAGCATGTGTAGGGCTGGTTGCCGTACTGGTATCGCCATCGCCGAAATCCCAGTAATAACCATTTCCGTTTGCGGTAGTATTGTTGAAAGCTGCCAGGGTGTCACCGGGAGTGTAATTGACGCCAAAACCTGCATCCGGCGCGCCATTGATCTGGATGAAGTTATTCTGTACCAGCGTATCTAGCGAACCCGCGCCATTATCGACGATGAGGGTGGCCTGGTAAAGGCCAGGCTGGTTATATATCACGGTGGGGTTGGCCAGGTTGGAGGATGCGGGATTACCGCCTTCGAAAAACCATTGCCAGGCTACGGGTTCGCCAACCGTTTCATCGCTGAAGGCGACGGCCAGCCCGGGGCAGCCGTTTTGCACATCGGCCGAAAAGGCCGCTTGTATGGGCTGCTCCACAGTGATGGCCTGGGAAACCGAAGCCTGCCCGCAGTCGTTCGTGGCCGTCAGGGTGACGGTGTAGTCGCCGGCAGCAGCATAGGTGTGTGAAGTACTCAGGTCTGTACTGGAGCCGCCATCCCCAAACTGCCAGAGCACTTCGTCGGCATCGGAGGAAATATCGTCAAAGTAGGCCGTCAGGCCGTTGACATTATACAGGAATTCGGGTTCAGGCAAACCCTCCACTGTAATGTAGGCATTGCGGGAAATTGTCTCTGACCCGGCGCTGTTGCTGACAGTGAGCATTACGTTGTAAACGCCGGGCACATTGTAAACGACGGTAGGGAAAGGGTCATCGGAACTGGAAGGCAGCCCGCCTGGAAACTGCCACGACCAGCTATCCACCTCGCCCAGGGAAAAATCCTGGAAATTGACTTCCAGAGGAAAACATCCGCTGGTAACATCTGCAATGAAATCGGGTGTCGGCGGCGCCAGCGGGATGCAATCGGCGCTGACCCGCACGTTATCGATATACATTCCGTTGCCGTGGCCGTTCACATTTTCAATTTTGATCCGGACATTGGATTGCCCTGCAAAAGCAGAAAGGTTGATCACCAGGCAATCGGCGCCAAAAGAGCCGGCGTAACACCAGTCGGTAGCCAGTGAAGGCACAAAGGGAGTGGTCAGGTCGGGCGCCGTGGAAAAATTGCCGCCGCCGTTTTCCTGGCCGGCAAAAACCTGGTGGGGGAAGGTTGCTCCGCCATCGGTGGAAACCAGGATTTTGAGCTGGTCGCTGCGCTGTGGGTTGAAGCGCCGGTAAGCATAATCCACCTGCAACACGATACCGGTCTGGCCTGAAAAGTTCAGGCTGGGCGATACCAGGGCGTCAACGGCGCCGGGGCTGTTGTAGTAGTAGTTATCCATAAAGGCGGCCTTCGACCCATACTGCGTACCACCTACGGTGCGCAGTTCCCAGCCTTTGCTGTTGTCGGGGTTCAGCACCTGCCAGTTGCTCAGCCCGTTTTCGAATGTTTCGTAAAGGAGGTACTTCGCGCCATTGTTGTCCACCTGTATGTCGGTATTCAGCACGGTAAAATCGGAACCTCCGGCATTGGTGACTTCCAGGGTGACGGTATACAGTCCGGGGTTTGGGTAATAGACCACCGGGTTTGGCAGGTTGGAAGAAGCGGGAACGCCTCCGGGAAAGCCCCAGCTCCAGGAGACGGGGTTGTTTTCCGAAGCGTCGATGAAGGGGATAAACCCGCCCGGGCAAGCGTGCTCCACCGGCGCTTGGATGGCCGCTACGGGGGGTTGTGCACTCCCGCAGGCTCCGAAACAAGTACCCTGGCTGGCCTTGGCAGCGATGAAATTGTTGATCGTCGAAGTAGAAGCCGTCGACCATTGGGTGGAGGCCGACACCGAGGGCGCCATGATGAAAGGGGAACCGGCGGCGTCGTGGCTTGCATTGAAATTGTGGCCAAACTCATGGGCCTGCAGGACGCGCAACAGCTCGGCATTGGTGGAAAAGCGCTGCAGGACGTTGTACTCCAGGTTGGAGCACAGCCCGCCTACCCAGGCCACCCCGATGACGTCGCCGGCCAGGTCCCGGTTCGTCCAAAGGGATGCAAGGTCTTTGGAAACGCCGAAGCCGCCGTTGTTGCCCCAGGTGGTGAAAGCCTCGAGCAGGTCACTGGAATTATTGGTGGATGGCCAGGGGTCGCAGCCCGAACAGGTGGAAACGAAATAGGCTACGGCGGCGAAGACGATCTGGTTATTGAATTCGTTGTCATAGTTGCTTTGCACGTTGTTCAAAACGCCAAGCATAAAATCCTCCGCTCCTGATGCGGAACCGAACACGCTGAAAAACTGAAAATCCGCCGCCAGCGCCACATCCACCTGATAGCAGTCCATAACGAGGCGCTCCATGGACGGGGCCGGCCGAATCGCTTCCGGGTGTTCATGCGCCTCATCCGTCCCGCATTTCAATGCCGGATTGTGGATGACGGCGGAAGCCGGATAGACGAGGTAATGGTCTTCCGGGTAGCGTTCGTCGAACAACCAGGCTGGTTCAATATAGTAGGTTTCGGCCCCAGCTTCCAGAAAACCGTAGATAAAGTGCTCGTTCAGGGTGAGGCGAACGCCGCCGCCGCCGGGCAGGAGCGCCTGTCCTTTATAGGTTCTCGTTTCCGAGCGCGCCGGGTACTGCAGCCCTTCCTCCGTTTGCAGGATAAGGGTGTAGTTTTCCGCCCGCACCTCATTGGGGGTGAGGGTGATGGGCCAGTCGTAGTCGCCGCCCAGCCTCAGATGTACATTGGCAGGGCCGGCGCCGGCGCCTTTGACATATTGGTGAAGGGCGGAAGCATCGATATGGTAAACCCGGAAATCCGTGAAGGCCTGAACGAGCGCCTCAGATGCCCGGCTCTCAACTGCCTGCCCGCGGAAAATGGGCTGGGCGTTCAGCGGAAGGGACAGGAAGGGCAGGAAAAAAAAGAGTAAGCAGAATTTTTGCATGACGCTTTTTCCAGTTTTGTAAAAAAAGAGCGATGATGATGAACCGTACTATATTTTGTTTTCAGGTGCCTTGGGGCAAGAATAACGGCGATTCTTCGTTTACAGGGCGCAGAATTTGCGTTGGGGATCAGGAAATTCGGGGAGGTTCGCCATTTTGGGGCATGAAATTAAGAGGAAAATGCAGATTGTAAAAATGCAAATTGATTTTGGGCGCCCGGCTTCTGTTTCCGGCAATTGCTAAGTTTTTGTTAAACCCGGCCCAACCGGGCAACCCGGGGGCTGTTTTGGGGAACAAACCACATGGGCAATTGTCATTTGCATAACGGCAAATTGCAACCAACAAAGCTATCTTTGTAAAAAATTCAAATAACCTATGAAAAGGATCTTACCATTGAGCCTGCTGACGCTCGCCCTCCTGCTCGCATTTCAGGTGGACGGCTACAGCCAGCGTTCGAAAAAGAAAAAATCGGAAACGGATAAGTACTTCGATGAAAGCGGCAGTTTTGCCAGCCGCCTCTGGTACGGCGGCGGGTTCACCCTGGGGTTTTCAGGCAACAGCTTCGAAAGTATTTTCCAGTTGGGGATTTCCCCAATGGTGGGCTATAAGATCACGGAGGAATTCTCGGTAGGGCCGCGCGCTTCTCTGGTGTACATTCTGTACCGCGCTGAAACGGGCACTATCAACGGGGTGGAGTCGGCTAATCTCTTCAACTATGGCCTGGGCGCTTTTACCCGTTTCAAGATCGCCCGCACAATCTTCGCCCACGCGGAATACGGCTTCGACAACGAAGTGTCCACCCTCACCTACAATCCCACAAGCCGCGACTGGGAGGCAAACCGCCGGTTGACCAACAACGCCTTCATCGGCGGGGGGTACAACGACGGCAACGGCGTGTGGGGCTATGAAATTTATCTGCTCTACAACCTCCTGCAGGAGGAAAACTCCCTCGACCTGCCCTTCGATATCCGGCTCGGTTTTACGTATAACTTCTGAATGGTATAGGCCGTAAGCGCCATCGGCCACTTAACAACAGATACGCTTTCGCGCGCCATTGGCCCGCGTTCCATTAAAGAGGCCCGGGGTGTGACAACACCGCCGGGCCTCGCCTTTTCTCAATTGGTGCGTAAATCTTACGGCCGCACGACGATCAGTTTTTTCGCTATCAACTCGCCGCCGTTGTTCAGGTAAACGACATACAGGCCGGCCTGCCAGTCGGCAATCCGAACCTCATAACGGTTCTCACCCGCCGTAGAGGAGACCTGCCTGTTTTCCATGGCCTGCCCTCTGCTGTCGAGTATCCGAAGCGTGCTCACCGGCTCGGCCTGCTCGCTGAGGACGAAGCTGACAACCAGTTGGTCGGTAGCCGGGTTGGGCGCCAGCTTCATGGATTGAATGGCTCCTGCAGCTACGCCGGGCTGCTCTTCCGCGATACCCGGGCTGCTGATCCGGTTGATAGTGACGAAGTTGTCGGACAAATCCCAGCAATCGTCAGTCAACACGGCGGTGGAAGCCGTGTCGCCCGCTACGGCCGTGATGGCGCCGGTATAGGCCAGGCCCCAGACGCGGCATACGCCGGCATCTCCACCCTCGAAATCTTTCGTGTCACCACTCATCAGTTCCAGGATGACGTTGTCGGCATCCGTTACCACGAAAGCATAAGGCGTATTGGGTGATGCGCCCACCTTTATGAAAGTGATCTCGTCCGGAATGGAGTCACCGACGATGACATTGACCACGTCCTCGCCATTTTCCGTCAGCACCAAACCGCCATTGGGGGCTTCGCGGATAACCGTCACATAGTTGGCCGACAGCTGATAACAATCGCTGGCTGCCTCTTCAGTTAGGATATCGTCGTTGAAACCCAGCAGCAGGTCGCCGTTCAGGGAGAGGCCCCAGACGCGGTAAATGCCGGGCGCGGCTCCTTCGAAGTCGATAAAGTTGCTCTCCACATCCGCCACGATCACCCGGTTGCTGGCAGTGGTAATGACATACCGGTAGTTCGCATCCTCGCTTGTCGTGGTCATAATGACCAGGTCGGCGATGCCATCGGGGCAGCTATAGATCGTATCCTGCCCGAAAATGGTGGATACCGTGCCTCCGTCCACCTCGGGGCCTCTGTAAACCGTCACGAAGTTGGCTGAGAGCTCATAACAACTGCTGGACAGCGCTACCGCTGCTGCATCCTGCCCGATGATGGCGTTCAGGAATCCGGTATAGGAAAGCCCCCAGATGCGGTAGTATCCCACCGCCAGCGGCACGAA
Organism: Bacteroidota bacterium; assembly: GCA_963169455.1. GTDB lineage: Bacteria > Bacteroidota > Bacteroidia > Chitinophagales > Saprospiraceae > JACJYE01. Next base: position 46,598 of record CAUJDW010000113.1, read on the forward strand.
GTCGATCTCGCTGTCCTGGTATATGCCCAGCACGATGTTGCTGGTGTCGGTCAGCAGGTAAACGTAGGCATTGATAGCCGTGCTTGTCGTTTGCAGCGGAACGATCCCGCTATCCGGGCCGGGGCAGACCTCGATATCGGTTTGGCCGTTGGAAGACACCATACCACCTTCCGGAAGGTCGCGGATGATGGTGATGGGCGCTGCGGCAAAATCATAACAACCGCTGGAGGGGGTTACGTCCGTGATCACGTCCCCGATATTCAGGGTCAATGTGCCGGTGTAGGAAATCCCCCATACCTTCGCAATGCCGGGGCCGGCCAGTTCAAAGTCGAATTCATCACCCGGAATGAAGCCGATGACTACATTATTTTCATTGGTGACGGCGAAGATGTAATCCGCATCCGTTGCCGATGTGGTGGTGAAGAACTGTAACAGGTCGGGCTGCCCGTCGCCCACGCAGAGGTTGAGTTCGTTGACGCCTACACCAAGGCTCGTAAATATGGTGGCTCCGTCAACGCCGGTGGCCGTGATCTCGAGGAAGTTATCCGTCAGGTCATAACAGTCCGTGGACAAATCCACATCGAAGATGTTGTCGCCCGGAAGCACGACGGGGTTGCCGGTGAAAGCCAGCCCGTACACCCGGAAAATGCCGGGAACGGCGTTGTTGAAATCAAATGCCGAGGTATCCAGGCCACTGATGATGAAATCATTCTCGTCGGTAACGATGAAGAGGTAATTGGAACTGGATGCGCCATCAACCACAAATTCGACGACATCCGGGAAAAGGTCCCCCACGCAGATCTCGATATTGACAGGGCCGGCGCCGGAGGAGATGAGCCCGGCTTCGGGGGCTTCCAGGATGACGTTGACGAAGTTGCCGGACAGGTCGAAGCAATCGTCGCTAAGGGCTACGGCGGCGGCGTCATCACCCGGGGCGGCAATGATGTTGCCGGTATAGGCCAGGCCCCAGATGCGCCTGACGCCTTCCGGCGTGCCGTCAAAGTCATAACTGTCGCCCGTGATCAGTTCCAATATGATGTTGTTCTCATCTGTAAGCACGTATGTGTACAGCCCTGCCGTGCCGCTGCTGTCCAGCGTGACGATATCGGGATTGCCATCGCCGGGGCAGACATATACTTCGGTTGTGCCGTTGGAGCGGGAAACAGTCCCGCCTTCCGGATTGACCCGCAGCACGGTGATAAAGTTATCTGACAGGCTGAAGCAATCATCACTCAGCGCTACGGCGGCGGCATCATCCCCAACTGCGGCAGTGATGTTGCCGGAATAGGCCAGCCCCCAGATGCGGCAGATGCCGGCCGGCGCGCTGTCAAAATCAAAACTATCGCCGGCAGGCAGATCCAGAATGATGTTGTTCTCGTCCGTGATCACGTAGGTGTAGAGGCCCAGGGCGCCGCTGCTGTCAACACTGATAATATTGGGAATACCATCGCCCGGGCAGACGTAAACTTCCGTTTCGCCGGCATCGGTGGCCACCAGGCCCCCGACGGGCACCTGCCGGATCACCGTAACGAAGTTGTCGGACAGGTCGAAACAGTCGTCCGTCAGCGGAACGGCGGCGGCATTGTCGCCGGGCACAGCAATGACGTTTCCGGTATAGGCCAGCCCCCAGACGCGGGAAATGCCAATACCCGCGATGTCGAAGTCCGCCATGTCGCTATCCAGAATGGAAGTGATCACGTTGTTTTCATCGGTGACCACGTAAGCGTACAGGCCAGCCGTGCCCGTGCTGTCAAAGCGGATGATATCGGGATTGCCGTCGCCCGGGCAGATGGCGACTTCCGTCTGGCCATCTTCGGTAGCTACGGCGCCGCCCTCCGGCGTTTCCCGGATAACGGTGATAAAGTTTTCAGACAGGCTGAAACAGTCGTCGCTCAGGGCTACCGCCGAAGCGGTGTCGCCAACAGTGGCCGTAATGTTGCCGGTATAGGCAAGCCCCCAGACGCGGCAGATGCCGGCTGGTGCGCTGTCGAAATCGAAGCTGTCATCGCCTGCCAGGGCCAGGATGACGTTGTCTGCATCGGTGATGACGTAGGCATACGGCCCGGCGGAAGCACCCGTACTGTCAAAGCGGATGATGTCGGGGTTGCCGTCACCCGGGCAGGTATATACGGTGGTTTCGCCGGCTTCGGTGGCCACAGAGCCGCCATCGGGCAGTTCCCGGACTACCGTAATGAAGTTGTTGGAAAGGTCGAAGCAGTCGTCCGACAGCGCAATGGCGGAAGCCGTATCGCCTATCATCGCCGTGAGGTTGCCGGTGTAGGCAAGCCCCCAGACGCGGCAATTGCCGGCCGGCGCGACGTCGAAGTCGAAGCTGTCCGTTCCCGGGAAAGCCAGAATGATGTTGGATTCATCGGTGATGACGTAGGCGAAGGGGGTGACGCCTGCAAAAAGGCTGTCAAAGCGGATGATGTCGGGATTGCCGTCACCCGGGCAGGTGTACACGGTGGTTTCGCCGTCCTCCGTTTCAATTTCCCCGGCCTCCGGCGTTTCGCGGATCACGGCGACATAATTTTCGGAAAGGCTGAAACACCCATCGGATAGTGCGGCGGTGGAAGCCGTATCGCCCACTACGGCGGTGAGGTTGCCGGTGTAGGCCAGGCCCCAGATGTAGCTGATGCCGGCCGGCAAGCCGTCAAAATCGAAGCTGTCGCCGGCGGGAATTTCCTGAATGATGTTCTGTTCATCCGTAATGAGGTAGGCAAATGCGCCTACCACACCGGAGCTGTCGAAGGAAAGCACATCCGGGTTGCCGTCGCCGGGGCAGGTGAACCTGAGGGTGGAGCCGTCCGAAAAGGAAACTGCCCCCCCTATCGCCGTTTCGCGGCGGATGGTAATGAAGTTGTCCGACAGCCCGAAGCAGCCGTCCGACAGCGCAGTGGCGGCGGCGTCATCGCCAATTTCGGCGAGCAGGTTGCCGGCGTAGGCCAGGCCCCAGACGCGGCAGCTTCCCGTGCCCGATCCGTCAAAGTCGAACGTTCCATCCGGCGCGAATGCCAGGATGATGTTGTTCTCATCAGTGATGAGGTAGGTATAGTTGTCAGCCCCGGGCGAGTTATTGGTGAAGGTGAAGAGGTCGGGCTCGCCGTCCCCGACGCAGGCCAGGGCTTCCGTCTCTCCGTTGTCCAGAGCTACCGAACCGCCCTCTGCCACCTGCCGGATGACGGTGATGTAGTTATCAGACAGGTCGAAGCAATCGGAGCTGAGGGTAGCCGTTGCGGCGTCCTGGCCGGGCGCTGCGAGCAGGTTGCCGGTGTATGACAGCCCCCAAACCCGCCACTCACCGGAGCCCGGGCTTTCAAAATCGTAGTTGTCAGCGTCCACCACTGCGATGATGGTGTTGTTGTCATCGGTAACGAGGTAAACATAGGCGGTGGAAGCAGTGGTTTGGTGGGTGAAAGTGAGGACATCGGCCACGCCGTCTTCCACGCAGATCGTAGCGGAAGTTTCCCCGTTAGCCAGTTCCACTGTGCCGCCATCGGGTTGCGAACAGGTGACTTCGATAAAATTCTCCGAGAGCCCGTAACAATCGCCCGCCAGTTGGGATACGCCCACGGTGTCCCCAACCATGGCTTCGATATTGCCGCCATGGGCCAGCCCCCAAACCCGGTACACGCCTTCGGGAGCGCCTTCGAAATCGTACGAGCTGCCGCTGGCCAGGGCGATGATGACGTTGTCCTCGCCCGTAATGAGGTAGGCGTATTCCTGGCCGGCGGTGGAGGTGTTGGTGAACTCCACCACATCCGCAATGCCATCGCCTGTACAGACGAAGACGGAGGTGTTGCCGCCGGCAGTCGCTACTGCTCCGGCATCAGGAACGAAATTGATGACCGGGATGTAGTTGTTGGTCAGGTTCCAGCAGAGCGTCGCCAGCTGGGCGGTAGTGGCGTCCTGGCCCAGATGGACGGTGGGCGTCCCCAGGAAGGAGAATGCCCATACGCGGAGGTTGCCGCCTCCCAGGCCTTCGAAACTGATCACGTTACTCAGGCCGAAGTGCAGAATGATGTTGTTTTCATCGGTCACGAGATACCCGAAGGGCATTGCAAAAGGCTTGACCTTAAATCGGTAGGTAGTGGCTATGCCGTCTCCCTCGCAGGTTATGATCTCGGTCGCGCCGCCTACTACAGAGATGGTCGCGTCGATGCAACTTACGTTGGTTTGGGATTGGGCCACTGTGCTGAAAAGGAGTAACAGGGCAAACGCCTGTAGTAAAACTCTGAGTTTCATGTGAAATGCGGTTTTACCTAGTTGAATGAATTCTAACAATCGTGTCAAGGCAATGCGCATGCATCGCCTAACGGCAGCATGTATGGGGGGGGAGTAAGAAAAACAAACAGCTTCCCGAAGCGCTGCGGCGCTCCGTGCTATCAGCAGGTTTGGGGAAGTCTCTCAAGAGGATGGGCCAACATAAAAACCTTCATCGGGTTTGCCTCGCCGGCCATTGCAAAGATGCGGATTCTCATGCGAATTTATTATAATTTTTTCTATAAAAAAAGAGGGGAGGCTAAATTTCTTGGGGAGTTACCCCTGGCAGCAAGGGGTTTTATTCATTTCCGGGGCTTCGGGAGCCGGGGGCTTCGATGGCAAATGCACAAGGCCGGATTTCATTGAGAATAAACTTCCGGAGTATATTCGGAAGCCGTCCCGGCAGCAACTTCGGAAGTTTCTCCCGGCCTCACTCGATGAGGTTGATAAGGGTTCGGTAATCATCGAAAGGGGCGTCGCCGGGTTTCATTTCCAGCAGGCCCGAAAGGGGGTATCCGCTGTAGGCTTCTTCGAGGCTCATACGGGTCTGTTCACAGCGGACCTCCACCTGGCCGGCTTTGATCTGCTCCATGCGCCAGAGGTAGGTTGCTTCCATTCTGGACAGTATCCGTTGGTTGGCCTCGGCGAAATCGGCGGAGGAAGCGACGGCTTTGGCCTCAGAGAAAGCCTGTTTGTTGCGGGCCAGAAGCAAGCCTTTTTCCATGATAAAAAAAGCCGTGTGGGCCCAACTCTGGCCGTTGCTTAACAGCCTGGAATAAAGCACCAGTTGGAGGTCTTCTTCGTTGCGGATGCTTTCCTCGCGGTAGCGTGCGCCCCGCCATTTGAGGTCGATGACAGCCATTTCAGCCCCCCGTTCCAGCACGAGGTCGGCCCGCCCGTTGATGGCAATGTCCAGGAAACTGCCCTGAAGCGGCATTTCGGTGGCTTTGACCTGCCACTGGTTTTCGCGGATGTGGCGGGCCAGGCTCCATGCGGCAAATTTGACGCGCTGCAGGAAGCCCGCCCGTTCCGGTTCTTTTCCGTACAGCAGCATGACGGCTCCTTCGCGGGCCAGCAGAGGCGCTGCTTCCCGGTCGATAAAAGCCTCGACCTGGCTGCGATCCCAGTTCCTGATATCCTGGCTGAGCAGCTTCTCGAACAAGCGGTGAGCCAGGTTGCCCATGAGGGTGTGTTCCTTGACGATGCTGAGAATGGAGGACTTGCGCAGGCGAATCTGGTGTTGGAAGACCCATTGGTAGGGGTAGTACAACAAGGTTTCCAGGCTGGTGGGGGTCTCTTCTTCGCGCCGCCTGAGTCTGCCGGCCGAGCGCACGTGCAGGAAGGGGCGGGCCCGGCCCAGGCGGCGGTGGGCCAGTGTGGTGTAGGCAGGCAACCGAAAGTGCCTGCCCAGCAGCGGGTGTGACTCGGCCTCGTCGATGTGGAAGCTGATGGGGCCAAGGCTGCCGAAAGCTGCTTCCATATCGCCGAGCAGGGGATGAGGGTGGGCCTCCTGCCCGCCGGCTGTTTCCGGCAACAGCAGCAACAGGCGTTGCTGCGTGTGGAGTATGGGCCGTTTGCGCTGCCAGAGCAGGCGGCTGTTCTCCGTGCCGGGGCCTTCCAGCCGGATGCCCAGCGCTTCCAGGAACCTGCGCTCGGGCTGATACCAGCGGGAAAAGAAATGCGCCGGTTCGCTTTGAATGAAATTCCACCACACCAGGTTGTCAACCGGGCCGATGATGGCGTCGGGCAGCAGGGTGTATGGCATAAAACCGCATTCCCGCACCCCGAGCTGCACGGGGGCCGGTTCGTAAATGGTGCGCACGATGCGCTCCAGTTCGAGGCTGGACAAATGCTCTTCCGGCAGGGCTTCCAGCAGCTCCCGGATGCGCCGGGCCTGTTCGCTCAGCACGAGGAGGGAGTTGTTTTTTGCGCCTTCTTCTTCGAAGCAGTCGTAGGCCCAGCTGGCCAGATAGGCGAATATTTCGATGGCGTCCTCCCTGGGCGCCACGGAGGAGATGTCGTAGCGCCGTCGGTTGAACCAGAAATTGTACTGATAGTTGATCTTCCTGACGTCGATATTTCTGTCGCGGGTAGCCCTTTCCCGCATCTCGTCGAAATAGCGGGCGACCATCACCCGCCAGGCGTCTCCTCCCAGGCCGGGGGTTTGGGCCATCTGTGCGGCGATGCGGTTGGACAGTTCCCGCTCCAGCGGTTTGATGGCAAGGGAGACGAACTCCATGATCTTGTAGGGGTCGATGGGTTCCCACAGGAAAACGGAAGCCAGTTTGAGCACCTGGAGAGTGGGCCTGGCCAGAGATGCCGACAGCAAGCCCAGGCTTGGCAGGCCTTCGTGTACGAGCGCCTGCCCGAGCGCAGCGCTTTGCCCGGAGATCAGGGCCGCTGGCCGGAAGTCCGGGTTGTGGCGCAGCAACTGGGCCAGGTAGGCGGCCAGGCCGGACTCCCGTTTGCCGCGCAGCAACAGGAGCGAGCCGTCGCCCCGCAGAGGCTGGCGGGCGCCCTTGCCCTGGGGTTGCAGCAAGGCCCGCTTCAGCCGCGCCAGGTCGCTGTCCCCTTCCGGCGGGCGGGTTTCCAGAGGCAGGATGGACGCGCCCCGATCCTGAAACAGCCTGAACAAGCGCCGGAAGTGCACAGGAAGCAGTTCGGCCGGCTCATTGAGGTAGATGGCATCGGGACAGAGCCCGTAATTGGGGAGTTGCCCGGCCGCCTGGCTGAAGCGGCAGGCGTAACCTGGCGACAGCTCCAGTTGGTTGCCGGGGGCTTTCAACAGCGCTTCGAGCGCTGCCATACATTCCAGGCGCTCCGGCATGCCCGGCAGAGGCCTGAAATCCCAGCCGGCAAGCAGCAGTTCGTCACGCCTTTGCAGGAGGTTGGCGGCTGTGGCGAACTGGTCAGCAGCAAAGGAAGCCCCGAAAAAGGCCTGCGGGTTTTCCGACAGGTAGCGGCGCAACACCTGCCGAAACTGTTCGATGCGCAGGTACTCATTGTCGCGGGGATAGCCGGCAAGGCCAAGATGGGATTCCAGGAATGCCAAAAGCCCCTGCGGGCCAAGGTAGTGCAACCCACCGGTGCTGTGCTCCGGTAATGGCAACACTTCCTCATCCAGTGCCATGCCGAAATGGAGTATCATGGGTTCACGCTTTCATTGATTCACGGTTACATGGATGGTGAGCGCTCTGAGGATGAAACCATATTGGCGAAATATGGCCGGATTTTCAGGATGCCCGGGCCAGGCCGTTCCGGGCAGGAGCGTACTCAGCCGCCTGTTTCCTTGCGCAGTTCCTGCATCTGGCTCTCCCAGAGTTGTTTCTGGTCTTCCAGCTCGTCTTCGTCGCAGAAATCAGTGATGACCAGAATGGTTTCACCTGTTACCGGCGATTGGGAGATATCGAATTCCAGGTATTCGTCCTTGCTTGGCGCTTCCAGCCAGCGGAAGCGGAGGCGCTCGTCTTCGATATCTTCCAAAATTTCTGCAACCTCTTCGGAACCGCTCCAGAAAAAGGTATAGGTATTGACATGGATGTCCACTTCATCACAGAACCAGCGGACGAGGCAGGCCGGAGTGGTCAAAAACGTATATAGTATGGTGGGAGAGGCCCGGAAGATGAATTCCATTTCAAACTTAACTCTTTCCATACTTGAAAATTGCTTGGTATAAAGTTCTTCGCATCAAACCACCCGGCATCTTCCGGCAGGGCGTACCGCAGGAATCCACGCCGCTTCCCGCAATATCTGCCGTTTGAAAAAGGAGGAGCAGGCAGGCAGTGGGTAAACCCTGAATGATGCCCCCAATAAAAAATAAAAAAATGATTTTTCCAAAAAATGAATCCGCCTATATATTTTACCCTTTAAGCTGCGGCCCGATCTGCGGGAACGATGTCGGAAACCAGGGCCGGCGGCTGTTTGTCCGAACAGCGGTTGCCGGGGAGAAAGGCCGGGAAAAAAGGCCGCCGGCGGAGTGTTTTTCCTGTTGCCGGAGGGAACCAATCCTGGGTTCAGCTTGTTAGAAAGCAAGTGTTTGGTATAATATTTTGCAGCTCTTGACAGGCATGGGTTTTTACCCTATTTTTGTGGGCTGAATTTCATAAACAAAAGGGCATCAAAACGACAGTGAGTAGCAAAGGTTCCAACATTTTCCCGAAAAGACTACTACTGAGCACAATACCGCAAACGATCCCGTCATATTCTCCCTATTAACCCGCTTTCATTTCATTTGACTTTCACCATTGTAAACAAAAAAACTATTTTGCGTACATGAGACAGCTTAAGATTACGAAATCTATCACCAACCGGGAAAGCCAATCCCTGGAGAAGTACCTGCAGGAAATCGGAAAAGTGGACTTGCTGACGCCGGAAGAAGAAGTGGAATTGGCCAAACGGATCAAACAGGGTGACCAAGCTGCTCTGGAAAAGCTTACCAAAGCCAACCTGCGCTTCGTTGTTTCTGTAGCGAAGCAATACCAGAATCAGGGGCTGTCCCTCAGCGACCTCATCAACGAAGGCAACCTGGGCCTGATCAAAGCCGCCCAGCGTTTCGACGAAACCCGGGGCTTCAAATTCATCTCCTACGCCGTATGGTGGATCCGCCAGTCCATCCTCCAGGCTCTGGCGGAACAGTCCCGCATCGTTCGCCTGCCGCTCAACAAGGTCGGTTCGCTGAACAAGATCAACAAAGCTTTTTCGGAACTGGAACAGGAATATGAACGGGAGCCTTCCGCCGAGGAACTGGCCGAAATGCTGGAAATCCCGACGGAAGAAGTGGAGACGACCCTGGGCGTCGCCGCCCGCCACGTATCCATGGACGCGCCTTTCGTTGAGGGTGAGGACAACTCCCTGCTCGATGTGCTCGAAAACAGCAGCACCCCCGATACGGACGCGGCGCTCGACTACCTCGAGTCTCTCCGCAAAGAGATCGAACGCTCCCTGAGCACACTCACCGACCGGCAGTGCGATGTGATCAAGCTGTACTTCGGCATCGGCGTGGAACACCCCATGTCGCTGGAAGATATCGGTGAGAAATTCGGGCTGACGCGCGAGCGCGTCCGCCAGATCAAGGACAAAGCCATCAACAAACTCCGCTCGGCCAACCGCAGCAAGCTGCTGAAGTCCTATCTGGGCGCCTAGCCCAGGCGGCAGTAAGCAGCGCAGCGTTGGCGCTGTTTTTCAACATATTGCAGCCAGCATATTGCCCTGTTTTTAGTTGCACAGGGAATAGGATGGCGCCAAAGAGATAGCCGGAGCGGCGAAGGCCCTCCGGCTATTTTTTTGCTTCGAAGCTGAACCCGAAGCGGGCGCTGAGCTCCTGCCCTGGCTCCAGCACCAGCAGGCCCTCGCCATTATTTAATGCATCGATGTTGCAACTCATGGGCTCGATGGCCAGCGAGCGCCGGTGCGGCGGGGTGAACAACTGGAAAAAGCCAAACTTCCCCTCCCCCGCCTCCTGCCAGTACTGAAGTTCGCCTTTGGCCCCCGACAACATGAACTGAACCTGCCCGCTTTGCTGCTGCAAGGCAAAACAGTTGTCGATCACCTCAGCCCCGATCCGCCGGGCCTGGGTGAAGGTGGTGTATTCGTAACGCCTGCCGGTCGGGATCATGGCCTGGTTGACGCCTACCATCTCGCAGGGCGGCAGTTCCAGCCGGAGCTCATCAATGGTGTCGGACAACTGGAAATAGGGGTGCCAGCCCATGCCGAATGGAATGGAATAGCGGTCGTCATTCCGCACCTTAAAGGTGAACATCGCGCTGCCGGGATTGGATATGCGCAGCTCGAAATCAAAGGTAAAAGGGAAGGGGTAGCTGTCAAAACGCGCATCGTAGCGATAAGTGCAACGAATGCTGGCGGAATCTGTTTCCGTAACCACTTCGGTTACCTCCATGGCCTGCTCATCCGGAGGGAACCCATGCAGGGCGTTGCCCGTTGGCCCGTCGTTGATGGGGAACTGGTAATCCTGTCCATCCCATTGATAGCGCCCGTCCTTCAGCCGGTTGGGGAAGGGGAAAAGCAGCAGGTTCTTGGCCCAGCGGTTAATGCCCATCTCGGTGGCGTCCTTGTAGCCATCCAGGATGGAATGGCCCTGCAGGCGGATATCCAGGATACAGCCGCCAAATGCAGGCACTATGGACAGCAGGTTGCCGGAAGCGGTGTCGTGGAGCTCGTGCCGGCCATGGGCTCCAAAGGGGATGATGTGGTGTTGGTACATAAAGGGTAAGGGTTTCGGGCGGCTTTGCCTGGGCGCCGATAAGGGGCTGGCAAAACCGCCCGCCTTTCAGGCTGCCGGAAAGCGGGTTCATTCCAGAAGGCTAAATATAGGGACTAATCTCCTGAACTGCTAAAAAATTGAACCGTCGGTAGCCTAATGGGCCGGGCCTCTGCACTACAGGTTTACGGCGAACCCCACCCGCAGCCCCACATGGGCATACCGCTTTTCAAAGGCGCCAATGAGACCCTGCCCGTCCCCTTTAAGCAGATAATCCCCTTTGACCGGATAGGCTGAAGAATAGATGCCCTCTATTGCCAGCGATGCGGCCAACCAGGTATAAATCCGGTGCTGATAATTTACCGAGAGAAAAGCGGCTGGAAAAAGTTCAACCCCGGCAGAGCCGCCATAATCCGCATTGACAACAAAGTCCAGATTTCTGCTGGGAATGGGTGTCGGATTGTCCTCCGGCACGCCGATGCTTGCGGAGGTGAATCCTTCCTCGAAGTAAACAGCCTGTCCCCCGGCCCCAACCGCAAGCAGGCCTTCCTGCCCTATTGGGAAACTGCGGAAAACTCCCAGCCTTCCAAAAGCATGCGCGCCATCGTTCAGGACAAGGGTAGTGGCCTCCAGCCCCCGGCTCTTGCCCAGGAAGCCAGCCGAGGCGCTGACGCGCCAGGCGAAGAAATAAACGCCTCTGCCACCCCCGGCTTCCACCCACCAACGCGGATGGAAAGCGAAGCGGTAGTGCAGCGATAGCCCCAGTCCGGGGAAAGCCCGGGCTTCTACGAAAGCCCCCTCAGGAACGGTTGAAAAGTTCGTCGTTTCCGCTGCCGCGGAGAAGAAAAAGTTGCCCCCGATCTCCAGGCTGTGCCGCTTGCCGAAAAAATACTCCACCGGCTGCGCCCAGGCGCCCGGGAGGTGAAACGTGGAAAACGCTGTCAGAAACAGGAAGAATAGCTTGGTTCTTTTCATGAGAAAGCGCTTTAAGATGTTAACTTTTTCCCAATAACGTATCCTCTTCCCCCAACAATATAACAATATGCGAATCCAGGGCTAAATGCAGGAAAATGCCTGCCACAAGGCCCGGAGAGCCAGAATGTCGCTAGAAAATAGGGCTGAAGTGCGGATGCAGGCCCAGCGGGCCGGAATCTTATCCCATTCCCATGTCTTCGGTTTTTTTGCCCGTTTATATTGCGGCCCGCTGGGCCGCGGGAATACGGTTCCTGGTTTTTTCTGCCAATATAACGGCCCACTGGGCCGTTGCCAGGCCGTTTTAGCTCTGGATTCGCATAACAATATAACAATGAGGGCACTCTGAAAAGCCCTGTTTTTTTACACGGAGCCACACTGAGGAGACACGGAGTTACCCGGAGCCTTGGTGTTCAATGCTTTGACTCTGTGAATCTCCGCGTATTCTCCGTGAATCTCCGCGTCTAACGCTTCCCGGAGCAGCCTCAACAATATAACAGTATAACAGTATAACAATATAACAATATAACAATATAACAACAGTCTACCCCCCACCCAGCACCCGCCCCACCTGATACGCCGTCCGTTCCAGGTTCAGCGCGGTTTCCTGCAAGGCCTCGGCCAGGCTGAGGGGCCTGTTCTGGATGCAGAAAGCAGCCTTCAGCCCGATGGCCCCAACCTCTTCCGGGCTGGCCGTCAGGGCGCCGCAGAGGGCGATAACCGGCACGCCCTGCACCTGAGCCCGCCGGGCAACACCATGGATCAGCTTGCCATACAACGTCTGACGGTCGATTTTCCCCTCGCCGGTGATGACGAGATCTGTATCCGGCAACCGGCTGCCGAAACCAGTCCATTCCATTACGGCCTCGATGCCGGGCCGAAGGGTAGCCCCCAGGAAGGCCATGGCTCCCGCGCCAAGCCCTCCGGCCGCACCGGCGCCGGGAATGTTCGCGAAATCCCGGCCGAATTTGCCTTCCAGCAAGCGGGCAAAATGGCGCAGGCCCGCATCCAGTTCCCTTACGGCTGCTTCATCCGCGCCTTTCTGCGGCGCATAAATAAAAGCTGCTCCCTGTTCGCCAAACAGGGGGTTGCCCACATCGCACAATACCTCCACCTTCACCGATTCCGGGCCGAAACAGGCCTGGCTGCCGTCGATAAAGCTCACCCTGCTGAGGCTGGCGCCGACGGGCTTCAGTACTTCTCCTTTTTCATCGAGAAAGCGATACCCCAGAGCCGCCGCCATGCCCAGGCCGGCATCGTTGGTGGCGCTGCCGCCTATGCCCAGCAGGATGCGCCGGGCGCCCCGCCCGACGGCATCCCGGATCAGCTCGCCCGTGCCGAAGGTCGTCGTCAGGAGCGGGTTGCGCTCAGCAGGGTTCAGCAGGGGCAGGCCCGAAGCGGCCGCCATCTCGATGAAAGCGGTTTGGCCGTCGCCCGACAAGCCGTAGGCGGATGTAACGGGCCGGAACAAAGGGCCGCTCACCTCCAGCAGGATGCGCCGCCCCCGGCTGTGCCAGGTGAGGATTTTCGCCGTACCCTCGCCCCCGTCGGCAAGGGGGAAGAGGGTGAGCTCGGCCGCAGGAAGAGCCTTCGCAAGGCCGCGGCCGATGGCCTGGCAGGCTTCCAGCGCAGGCAGGGCGTCTTTGAATGAATCGCAGGCAATGAGGATTTTCATGGCATGAATATAGGGATTGCGGGGGAAATGGAAGTGGGCCCGTCCTCATCACGCCTGCTACAGCAGCCGGATAAATACTTCGGCCGGGTAAAAAAGCGGGAAGTAAGGAAATTGCGGGATTTGCAAAGAATTAACTACGCCGGCCAAACTATAAACCGCGTCCTCTGTTATACCGACCGGCAGTTGGTTTTGAACCCAATCTGACTGCCGGTGCGGCATAAACTTGACCGCGCTGCTTAGTTTTGCACAGAACCTGCCGCGGCGAAGTATAAACGGCTAAATCAACCTGAAATGAAGTTTCAAAGGATTGTTTTGTCAACTGTTTTCGGCCTTGTGTTTGGCGCTGCTTTATCCGCTCAAACCGGCGTCATCAAAGGCAAGGTCACCGATGCGCTGAGCAATGAACCCATCTCTTTCGCCAACATCCTGGTGGAAGGCGCGGACAAAGGCGCCGTAACCGACATTGACGGGGCCTACGAAGTGGCGGGCCTGCAGCCGGGCCTGTACAATGTGCGCGTCAGTTATGTCGGATACAATGAGCAGACAGCTTACGAGATACAGGTGACCAACGCCAAGCCGGCGGAGGTAAATTTCAAAATGGAGGAAGTGATCCGGGACCTTCAGGAAGTGGTGGTCAAGGCCTCGCCTTTCCGCAAGACGGAGGAGAGCCCCGTTTCCCTGCGCACCATTGGCGTGGCGGAAATACAACGCAACCCCGGCGGCAACCGCGACATCTCCAGGGTGGTGCAGTCGCTGCCCGGCGTCACCACCACTGCCAATTTCCGCAACGACCTCATCATCCGCGGTGGCGCACCCAACGAAAACCGCTTTTTCCTCGACGATGTGGAGGTGCCCAATATCAACCACTTCGCCACGCAGGGCGCTTCCGGCGGGCCGGTGGGGCTGATCAACGTCAATTTCATCCGCGAAGTGGATTTCTTCAGCGGCGCCTTCCCCGCCAACCGCGGCAACGCCCTGAGCTCCGTGTTCAACTTCCGGCAGCGCGACGGCCGCGATGACCGCATCGGCGCCAACTTCATGGTGAGCGCCACCGACATCGGGCTGACCCTGGAAGGGCCCATCGGCGAAAAGGTGACTTTCCTGGCCTCCGCCCGGCGGTCTTACCTGCAGTTCCTCTTCAAAGCGCTGGAACTGCCCTTCCTGCCGACCTACAACGACTTCCAGGCCAAGGTCAAATACAGGATCGACAAGAAGAACGAAATCACCTTCATCGGGCTGGGCGCCGTCGACCAGGTCAGCCTCAACCTCGACGCCAACGAAACCGAAGAACAACAGTTCCTGCTCAACCAGCTGCCCGTTACGCCGCAGTGGAACTACACCAATGGCCTGGCCTACCGCCACTACCGGGAAAACGGCTTCTGGCTCTTCGTCCTCAGCCGCAACATGCTGGACAACCAGGCGGAGAAATACGCCGGCAACGACGACAGCTCGGAGGAAAACCTCATCCTGCGCTACCGCTCCCAGGAGATCGAGAACAAACTGCGCATCGAGAATACTTTCAAACTCGGCGATTACAAGTTCAACTACGGCGCGGGCTACGAGTATGTAAAATACAACAACCGCACTTTCAACCGCATTTTCACCTCGGCCGGCCCGCAGACGGTCAACTACCGCTCGGCATTTGACATGAACAAATACGCCCTCTTCGGGCAGGTGAGCCGCAAACTGATGGAGGAGCGCCTTATCCTGTCCCTCGGCTTCCGCATGGACGCCAATGATTACAGCGAAGAGATGAGCAACCCGCTGGAGCAGTTCTCCCCCCGTTTCTCGCTGGCCTACGCGCTGACAGACCGCCTGTCGTTCAACTTCAATACCGGTTTGTTTTACCAGTTGCCGCCGTACACCATCCTGGGCTACCAGGAAGACGGGCGCTTCGTCAACCGCGACAACGGCATCCGTTTCGTGCGCAATCAGCATGTGGTGGCCGGGCTGGAATTTAATACGGCGGCCAACTCCAAGATCACCATCGAAGGTTATTACAAGTACTACAACGACTATCCCTTTCTGCTGCGCGACAGCCTGACCCTGGCCAACCTCGGCGGCGACTTCGGCGTGGTAGGCAACGAACCGGCCATCCCCTTCGCCGACGGCCGCACCTACGGCATGGAGGTGCTTTTGCAACAGCGCCTGTACCAGGGTTTCTACGGCATCCTGGCCTATACCCTGGGCTGGAGCGAATTTCAGGATAAGAATGGCGATTTCATTCCTTCCTCCTGGGATGCCCGCCATATCGTCAGCCTGACGGCGGGCAAGAAATTCGGTAAAGACTGGGAAGTGGGCGTCAACTGGCGCTTTCAGTCGGGCCTGCCGCGCACCCCCTTTTCCGGCGCTTCGGATCTGGTGCTGAACTGGGACGTCAACGGCCGCGGCATTCCGGACTACCGCCTGCTCAATACCCTGCGCAACAACGCCAGCAACGCCATCGACTTCCGCATCGACAAAAAGTGGTTCTTCGACAAATGGAGCCTCAATGTCTTCCTCGACATCGAAAACGTAACCGGCAACGCCGTAGGGAGCGAACAGCTCATCCTCGACCGTGAACTGGACGAGAACGGCACTCCCGTAGGCGGGCCCGTTATCGTCAACCCCGATGCGCCGGCCCAGGAGCAGCGCTACCTGCTGAAAACCATCAACGACGCAAGCGGGACGCCGATACCTAGCATCGGGTTGATGATAGAGATATGAATGGCGTGAAATTCCGGTTCAGCCTGCCTTTTTTCCCGTTCGGAAGGTAATTGTTGGAAGTGGGGCCGCACCGGCTTTTCTTTGTATGAAAATAAAAAACAGTGCTATGAAAGTGTTCCATGTGATCTTCGCGATGTTCCTCCTGGCTGGTTTCAGCGCCTGCACCAACGGCGGCGGCTCCGATGACGTACAACCCGATACGCCCTCCAATACCCTGGTATCTGCAGGCGAGTGGCGCGTGTCTTATTACTTTGACAAAGACAAGGATGAGACAAACGACTTCAACGGCTACACCTTTTCCTTCCTCGACAACGGCGTGCTGGAAGCCAGCCTCGGCGGCAACGTCACGGCGGGAACATGGAAGGTGGTCAGCGACGACGGCCACCAGAAGCTCGTCATTACCATCGGGCTGGCCAAGCCGCTGAGCGATTTGTCGGACGACTGGATTATCACCGAGCGGAACGACAGCAGTATCAAACTGCGGGATGATAATGACGAACATCTGGAGGAGCTGCATTTCTCCGCCATATAGGGTTTGAGCATTATCCCAAAAAGGGGAAGCCCGGACAGCATGTGCTGTGCCGGGCTTTTTTTTCGGGTTCCACCGCCGCCGGACGGAGGAGGCCGGAATTTAATACTTCAGCGGTTTGAGATGATTCTCCACCACCCATTGGCCGATCTTGTCTCCCAGTTCCTGCCCCGCTTCGCATGCAAAACGGAAATGAATGCCGGCTGTCACCCTCGAATCGGCGTTTTCATTGGCGGCCTGCTTAAAGCCGGCAAAACTTCTCGTGTTTTTCCCGGGCAATCCGGTCGGTGAAGCCATGGTAAAAGGCGTTTGGGCGCCCAGTATTTTCTCCATAACCGTTGCCGCCGCATTACCCAATGCGCTGTGCGTTGAGGGATAATCCTGCACCGGGGGCGTCGGCATTGCGGGTTCCCATTGCTGGTCTTCGGCCGTTTGGCCGTTGCCATCCAGATGTGCATTTCGGATGGCGGTGTAGGGGCGCCATAAATTGTAATGGAACTTGGAATCCCAACCGGCGATATAGGCATCTGCCAGAGCAATATCTACCAGTGCAAACAACCTGGCTGTTTCCAGCAAGCCCAGTTTTTTATTTGCCGCCGCGATGCGCGCCACCCGGTTCCAGCCGGCTTCGGAAAACTCATACCAGAAGCTGGAGTAGGCGGTTTGCTCTTCGGTACGCACCGCACTGTTCAGCTTACCGATCTCTTTGACTTCATTGAATGCTTCGGCATATTCATCGCTGCCAAGCGAAGGGTGCGGCGCCGAACGGAACTGGCTTTTGCTTTTCAAACCGAAGGGCTTAACATCTACCCAGTAAGGCGCAAATAAAATATCGAATGGCGGCACAGCCTGATAAACCCCTGCCTGGCCCGAGGGAGGCACAGGGCTGAAAGGGTTGCCTGCGGAGCCGTCCTCTGCACGGGCTTTGACAATGGCCTGCCCTGCATTCTGGCCCAGCAAAACGCCCCGGTTTTTGGCCTCGCCATCCAGAATGGCCGATAGCGATCGCTGCAAAGCGGAATCGAGAAAAGGCTTTTTCTCCGGGATCTCGTGCACCAAAACGGCGTGGGCGGCGCTGGCCGCCGCGGCGATGGGGTCTGCGCCGGGGTCTTTCCCCGTGAAGGCGTAAGTGGAATACAAGGGATAAACGGCATTCAGGGCGTCATGCATGGCGATATGCGTCATGGCATTGATCCTGCTTGCCATCAGGGAATGCTGATAGGCCTCACCGCCAAAGGCCTGGTAGGCTAATTCATTCCACTCCAAAACCACTTCGTTGGACAGGATATCCAAATCCGGTCCGCCGTACTGTTGCTTGGAACAGGAAACCCAAAAAAGGCAGGCCGATACGGCCAGCATTAAAATCAGCTTTTTCATGTGCTCGGTTTTTTATTGGTTTGATTACACCCGAAAAAGCGTAAGTCCCCACCTTACAATGTAAGGGACAGCAGGCTTCAAGCCTTTCGCCGGGAAATACCCCGCTAAATCGAATTTCTGCCTTTGGCGTAAATTGAAAAATTCTATTTCATACCAGCCCTTAAAGGCGGGTAAAACCTGACAAAAATTTTGCAACCCGGTGAGGAAAGTCATGCTTCAGGCCTGGCGAAACATATAATTTGCTACTGCTGCAAGCCAGCACAGATTCACCTAACCAAAAAATGAGATTTTATGGCACGGAAGAGAGTCATCATCCTCGGCGCAGCCGGCCGGGATTTCCACAACTTCAACACCTATTACCGAGATAATGACACCTATGAAGTAGTCGCCTTTACGGCTGCCCAGATCCCCGATATTGACGGCCGCCGCTACCCGGCAGCACTGGCCGGCGCCTTATATCCCAAAGGCATTCCCATCTATGCGGAAGAAGGCCTGTCCCGCCTGATCCCGGAGCTCAATATTGACGAATGCGTTTTTGCCTACAGCGATGTGAGTTATCAGAAGGTCATGTCCCTGAGTTCCGTCGTCAATGCCGCCGGGGCGAACTTTGCGCTGCTGGGGCCGAAACACACGACGATCAAGAGTTCCAAGCCGGTTATTTCCATCTGCGCTACGCGTACCGGGGTAGGCAAGAGCCAGACTTCGCGCCGCGTGATCGAGATACTCATGGAACTTGGCCTGAAGGTCGTGGCCATCCGCCATCCTATGCCTTACGGCGACCTGGCCGCTCAGCGCGTGCAGCGCTTCGCCGAACTGGACGACCTGAAAAAGCACCGTTGCACCATCGAGGAAATGGAAGAGTATGAACCCCATGTCGTCAGGGGCAACGTCATTTACGCCGGGGTGGACTACGAGGCCATCCTGCGCGCCGCCGAGCAAGACCCCCGGGGCTGCGATGTCATCGTCTGGGACGGCGGCAACAACGATTTCTCCTTTTACGAATCCGATCTGTACATCACCCTGCTTGACCCGCACCGCCCGGGGCATGAGCTGCTTTACTACCCGAGCGAGGTCAACCTGCGCCTGGCCGATGTGGCCATCATCAACAAAATCGACAGCGCTGCTCCGGCCGGCATCCAGCAGGTGCGGGAAAACATCGGGCGCGTCAACCCCGACGCCATCGTCATAGAGGCGGCTTCGCCCATCCGCGTAGCGGACCCCAGCCTAATCCGTGGTAAACGGGTGCTGGTAGTCGAAGACGGCCCCACCCTGACCCATGGCGGCATGAAACTCGGCGCCGGCACCCTGGCCGCCCGGAAATTCGGCGCAGCCGAAGTCATCGACCCGAGGCCGTACATCGTCGGAAAAATTATCGAAACCTTCGAACATTATCCCGAAATCGGAACCCTGCTGCCCGCCATGGGCTATGGCGACGAACAACTGCGCGACCTGGAAACTACCATCAACCGCACCGACTGCGACGCCGTCGTCATCGGAACGCCCATCGACCTGGGCCGGGTGCTGAAGATCAACAAACCGGCTACCCGCGTCTTTTACGACCTACAGGAGATCGGCGAACCCAACCTGGAACAGGTGCTCCGCGAACGGCTGAAAACCTGGGGCCTGCTGCCCGCAGCCAGGCAGGTGGTTGTTTAGCAGAGAGTCGGCAGGCCGGCAGGCCGGGATGGCCGTATATCAGTATGCCAGCGCCAATCGGGGGCTGCCCACTGATATACGGCCATATTGGCGTACTACCCTAAAACCACCCTGCGCCCAGCCCCCGGAATGGCCAGGGAATGGCCAGCAGGATCAGCAGCAGGCCAATGAGGTAATACAGGAATGTCGTGCGCCCGCGGCCCTCCTCAGTGGGTTTGCGCTTGGCGCGGCTGTAGCCGATGGTAATGGTGAGTATGGCCAGCAGCATCAGCGTGAGGTGTTCCACGGAATAAAAACGGAGCAGCGGATCTTTCATGAAGCCTTCCGTAAATTTGACGTAAGAGCTGATGAAATACAGCCACAACCCCAGCAGGAGCTGAACATGGGTGGCGATCATCGCATAAAGCGGCATCTTGCCTCCTGCTGCACCGCCTTTCCAGGAACGGTAAGCCCCGGCCACGGCGAGGATGAGCAAAACGAGTACAACCCACCGGAGGCCGGAATGTGCGTGCTTAAGTCCTTCGTACATAATTTTTCGTTTTTAGTTTCAGATGCAAAACTAGTTTTTTTGGTTGAGGTTCACCTGCTCAGAGCTCGTTTGTAGGATTTCCTGCCGGCCGGGAAAATTCCGAAGGTTTTATCTGCTCAATGGGATCATTATCTTAGCGGGTAATAACCAAAAAAGAATTAGATGCAAAAGCCCGGCCTTCTCCTCATCCTGATCGCAGCTTACTTTCCAATTTCAGCCCAGCCTCTGCAAAACCAATCCATTCTCACCATCGGGCAGATCATGCAGGGCGAGCGCTTTGTCGGCTTCCTGCCCGATGACATCCGCTGGAGCGAAGACAGCCGGGCGGTTTACTTCAACTGGAACCCGGACATGGACACCCTGCGCGGCCTTTACAAAGTGGAGCCCGGGCCTGAAGCAACACCCCGGCGCGTAAGCCTGGAAGAAGAAAAAACGCTTCCGGAGCGCGGCGCCTACAACCGTAACCACACCCAAATGGTGTATGAAAAAAACGGCGACCTGTTCCTGCTGGAACCCGCTTCCGCCCAGGGGCGCCAGATTACCAATACCGTTGGGCGGGAGCACAGCCCGGCCTTTTCCGGCGATGGCCGGCAGGTAATCTACAATTTCGAGAACAACCTCTTTTGCTGGGACATACAAAGCGGCGCTACTTTGCAACTCACCGATTTCCGGAAGGGCAATGAACGGAAGGAGCCCAGCTTGTCCAAACAGGGGCAATGGCTGGCGGATGATCAACTGGAGCTCTTCGGCATCCTGCGGGAGCGCAAAGCAGAACAAGAGGCCCGCAAAGCCCGCCGCGAAGCGCTGGAACCCCAACGCCCCCTGGAAATCTATTACGGCGACAAGCGGCTGTCCAACCTGAAAGCCAGCCCCGATTTGCGTTTCATCACTTTCACCCTGGCTAAAGACGCGGATGATAAGCCCACCCAGGTGCCGAATTACGTAGCCGAGTCGGGCTATGTGGAAGAACTGCGCAGCCGCGCCAAAGTAGGCGGCGCTCAGGACACCTATGAGATGGGCATCTACGACCGGCAGCGCGATACTTTTTATTTCGTTTCAACATCGGAACTGGAAGGCATCAGGTCCAAGCCGGCTTTCTTGTTGGAGTACCATCGGGACACCCTGCCTTTCGAGCCCAATTACGAGAAGCCCAAGCCCCTGGTACTTCTGGGGCCGCTGTTTTCAGAAGGCGGGCAGGCTGCTGTCGTGGTGCGCTCCCAGGACAACAAGGACCGCTGGATCGCCACCCTGAACCTCGAACAGGGAACCCTGAACCAACTCGACTGGCAACACGACGAGGCCTGGATCGGCGGCCCGGGCATCTCCAACTGGGACTTCTCCCCGGGCACGCTGGGCTGGCTGGACGAGGAACGGCTCTTTTTCCAGTCGGAAGCAACGGGATTTTCCCATCTGTACACTGCAAATGTCAAAACCGGAGAAAAAAAAGCCCTGACCAACGGCCCGTTTGAAGTGCTGGATGTGCAACTGTCCCGCGATAAGCGCCGGTTCTACATCACGGCCAGCGCCGAGGGGCCGCACGAGCACCATTACTACCGCCTCGCCACATCGGGAGGCAAACTGGAACGGATCACCACTTTGCCCGGTAAACACGAAGTATCCCTCTCGCCGGATGAAAAGCTGCTGGCCGTCCGCTATTCCCGCAGCAACCAGCCCTGGGAACTGTACCTGATGGAGAACAAGCCCGGCGCCGCCATGCAGCACCTGACAAAGTCAACTACCCCGGCTTTCGACGCCTACCCCTGGCGCGAACCGGAGATCGTTTATTTCCAAGCCCGCGACGGAGCCAATGTGCCGGCCCGCCTGTACCGCCCGAAAAACCCACAGCCCGGAGGGCCCGCCGTGATATTCGTTCACGGCGCCGGCTACCTGCAGAATGTCCACAAATGGTGGAGCAGCTATTACCGGGAGTACATGTTCCACAACTTCCTGGCTGACAATGGCTATACCGTGCTCGATATCGACTATCGGGGCAGCGCCGGTTACGGGCGCGACTGGCGCACGGCTATTTACAGGCACATGGGCGGCAAAGACCTGGACGACCATGTGGACGGCGCCCGCTATCTCGTAACCGGGCATGGCGCCAGCCCCGGGCGGCTGGGCATCTACGGCGGCTCCTACGGCGGGTTTATCACCCTCATGGCTATGTTCACCGCACCGGAAACCTTCAAAAGCGGCGCCGCCCTGCGGTCTGTCACCGACTGGGCGCACTACAACCACGGCTATACTTCCGACATCCTGAATACGCCGGTGGAAGACAGCATCGCCTACCGCCGGAGTTCCCCTATCTATTTCGCCGAGGGCCTGGCCGGCAACCTCCTGATCCTGCACGGCATGATCGACCTGAACGTACAGTTCCAGGATGTGGTGCGCCTGTCGCAGCGGCTCATCGAGTTGGGCAAGGAAAACTGGGAACTGGCCGTTTTTCCGCTGGAAGACCACGGGTTTGCAGAGCCCAGCAGCTGGGCCGACGAATACCGGCGGATTTTTAAATTATTCGAGGAAACCCTCAGGGAGTAAAAGTTTTGCATTAACTTAATCCCGAACATTTAAAAAACCTAATCCTCCTGCACCATGGGAATGCTCCAAGTCGTCATCGGGCTGATTTTCGTCCTGCTCCTGCTTAGCCTGCTGGCCACCACCGTCATGGAATTGCTGTCCTCCCTTTTGTCCCTTCGGGGTAAAAACCTGGAAAAGGCCCTGCGCAACATGCTGGCCAACACCGATGTGGATGAAAAGGTGCTGGCTGCATTCAAGGGCAATTCGCTGTACCGGCAACTCAGCGGCAAACTGGGCAAAAGCCGGCGCTCCCCCTCCTATATCAGCGATGATTCCTTTCAGTCCATCCTGATGGATGTCATTCTCAAAGGCGAGGGGATGGAAAAGCTGGAAGCCCGCATCGACGAACTACCTGACGACGACCTGAAGAATGTGCTCAGGCAGTTCCTCCGGGAAACCGGCAATAATATCGACGCCTTTAAGGTTAAGGTGAAAAGCTGGTACAACGACGTGATGGACCGCGCTTCGGGCTGGTACAAGCGCTACACCCAAAAGCTGCTGGTCGGGGTCGGCTTCCTGATCGCCGTTATTTTCAACGCCGACACCCTGGCCATTTATGAGCGGTTGGAATCCGACCCGGAGACCCTGCAGAAGGTCGTCAACCTGGCGGAGGATTTCGTTGACAGCCAGGATACGCTACAGCTCGGCGCCAACCTGAACCCGGAATTTGAGCAATCGCTCGAAAAGCTGAAAGGCCTGGTGGACAATCAGATCGAGAGCGTGAGTTCCCCTCTCGGGCTGGGATGGAAGAACGTCATCTGGGCGGAGGTCACCTGGTACGACGCCCTCACCAAAGTGCTGGGATGGATCGTCACCGCCCTGGCCATTTCCCTGGGTGCGCCCTTCTGGTTTGACCTGCTTAAAAAAATGGTGAACCTGCGGAGTTCGGGCAAGAGGCCGGATGAATAGAAAAAATGACGGCCGGATTACTATGAGAATTGTACAGATCACAGACCTGCACGTAGGCCGGGAAGGGGAAGAAACCTACGGCGTCGATGTGCGCGCCAACTTCCGGAAGATCCTTCAGGCAGCACGGCAAAGGCGGCCGCAATACCTTGTGCTCAGCGGCGACCTCTGCTACCGCGACGGGGATGCGGAAGTTTACTACTGGATGCGCGAACAAGTTGACGCGCTGGGCATCCACTATGAAGTCATCTCCGGCAACCACGATGACCCCGTCCTGCTGGCCCGGGCATTTGGGCGGGAAAACCTGCTGAAGGGCGCGGAGTTGTACTTCACCCGGCAGTGGGGAGACAAGATGGTGATTTTCCTGGACACCACCCCGGGCATGGTTTCAGAGCAGCAGATAAACTGGCTGCGCGAACAACTGGGAAAATTGGAACAGGAAGCGCTGATTTTCATGCACCACCCCCCCCTCGAGGCCGGCGTTCCTTTCATGGACGCCAATTACGCCCTTCGCAACCAGGCAGATGTGCAGGAAATTCTGCTGGCCCACCCCTACAACGTACATGTGTTCACCGGGCACTACCACGTGGAGAAGGCCGTCCGCAAACAAAACATCCTCGTCCATATCACGCCTTCCTGTTTTTTCCAGATCGGCCAGCTATCCGAACACTTTCAGGTGGACCACTACAGGATCGCCCTGAGGGAGATCAACTGGGAGAACGGGGTAATGATGAACGCCGTGCACTACCTCGGGGGCGAGCCGCAGCGGTAAGCGGCAACACCCGGCGCGCTTGGCAATTCGCGATTTGCGCTGTACCTTTCCAGCGCTGAAGGGCGCCGCCCCGGCTTATCGTTATGGAAATAAAACCCGAAAAAGACTACAGCCAGGAACTCGCCTGGATCGACAAGGCAGCCCGTTTCCTGGACAACCGTTTCCGCATTCCCCGCACCAATATCCGTTTCGGGGCCGACTTCCTCATTGGCCTGATCCCATACGCGGGGGATATTCTCAGCTTTGCCATCTCGGGGCTGCTCGTCCTGATCATGGCCCGCAAAGGGGCCAGCGGCATGGCGCTGGTGAAAATGGTGGGCAATATCCTCGTGGACGGTGCTGTTGGCACTATCCCGCTACTTGGCGACATCTTCGACCTGCGCTACCGCGCCAACATGCGCAACCTGAATTTGTTGCGCGAACACTATGCAGAAGGCAGGCACCAGGGCAGCGCCTGGTGGGTGGTGATCCTGATCGTGGTGGTGCTTTTTGCACTCCTGGGCTTGTCGGTGTATGTGGTTTGGAAGCTTTTGTATTGGATAGTATCGTGAACGTGCCAATGCCTTGGTTAGCAGGAACCAATACCGTAATCACAATAGATTAATGATGAATGGGCTGATTTTTTTCAAGGCCGATAGCCCGGGAGTCGTTTGATTAAAAATCACTAACCAAATAAAAATAGAGCAATATGTTTCGAAAAGCCTTCTTCTTCCCTGGGCTAATAGCCCTTATGGTTTTCTCCTGCGGCCCCACCCCCCCGGAACCCGAAACGGCGGATACTGCCGCTGTTGAGCAGGACACCTTCAAATATCTGGTCGAAAGCTTTGCGGATAAAAAGATCCTGCGCTACAAGGCGCCGAGCTTTGAAAAGCTGAGCCTTCAGCAGAAAAAACTGGTGTACTACCTGACGCAGGCCGGGTTGAGCGGGCGCGACATCATCTACGACCAGAACTACCGCCACAACCTGGCCATACGGCGCGCTATCGACAAAGTCGTGGCCGAGTATCAGGGGGAGCGGAGCACCGAAGAGTGGGAGCAGTTTCTGCTCTACGCCAAGCAGGTTTGGTTCTCCAATGGAATCCACCACCATTATTCCAATGACAAGTTCACTCCTGGTTTCTCCCAGGCCTACTTCGAAGGATTGATGGGCGCCGTAGGCGCCAGCCTGGAGCCGGAGGCCCTGCGCGCCATCTTTGACCCCGCATTCGATGCACGCAAGATAGACCAGAGCGGCGGCGACCTGGTAAAAGGCTCGGCGGTCAATTTCTACGATCCGGACATCACGCAGGCCGAGGCGGAAGCCTTTTATGCGAAGAAAAAGCAAAGCATGGACAGCCGCCTGTCTATGGGCCTCAATTCCAGGCTGGTGCACAACAAGAGCGGCCAACTGGAAGAAGCCGTCTGGAAAGCGGACGGCATGTACGGGCCCGCCATCCGGGAAATCATCGGCTGGCTGGAAAAGGCCGTGGGAGTGGCCGAAAACCAGGCCCAGGCCGACGCCCTCAAACTCCTGATCGAATATTACAAAACCGGCAGCCTGAAAACCTGGGACGATTACAACGTCGCCTGGGTAAAGGCGACAGAAGGAGATATCGACTACATCAACTCCTTCATCGAAGTGTATAACGACCCGCTGGGGTTCAAGGGCTCCTACGAATCCATCGTGGAGATCACGGACTTTGAAGCCTCGGAGCGCATGGCCGTCGTTTCTCAGAACGCCCAGTATTTCGAAGACAACTCGCCCATCATGGACGAGCACAAGAAGAAGGACGTAGTGGGCATCACCTATAAGGTCGTAACGGTTGCCGGCGAGTCGGGCGACGCCTCCCCTGCGACGCCCATCGGGGTCAACCTGCCAAACGCCGACTGGATCCGGGCCGAGTATGGCTCCAAGTCGGTGAGCCTGGGCAACATCATCGAAGCCTATGACAAGGCCGACGGGCCGGGCCTGCTGACGGAATTTGCCAACGACGAGGAAGAGATCGCCCGGGCTAAGGAATTCGGCGGGCTGGTTGCCAAAATGCATACGGCCCTCCATGAAGTCATCGGCCACGCTTCCGGCCAACTGGAGCCGGGTGTGGACCCCTCGGCCGCACTGAAAAATTACGCCTCCCCGCTCGAAGAGTCCCGCGCCGACCTGGTAGCCCTCTACTTCATCATGGACCCGAAACTGGTTGAACTCGGGCTGCTCCCCTCCCGCGAAGCCGCCCTGGCGGAATACGATTCCTATCTGAAAAACGGCATCATGCTGCAACTGCGCCGCATAGAGCCGGGCAAAACCATCGAGCAGGCCCACATGCGCAACCGCTCCATGGTATCCCACTGGGTTCTGGAAAAAGGGCTGGCCGATGGTTCCATTGTCATGGAAAAACGCGAAGGCAAAACCTTTATCGACATCAGGGACTACGACAAGCTGCGCACCCACTTTGGCGAACTGCTGCGCGAAGTGCAACGCATCAAATCACAGGGCGACTTCGAAGCCGGCAAAAACCTCATCGAAACCTACGGCGTACAGGTTGACCCCGAAATTCACGCCGAAGTGCTGAAGCGGGCCGAAGCGCTCAACATCCCGCCCTACGGCGGCTTCATCAACCCGAAGCTGGCGCCCGTGATGGATGAAAGCGGCGAAATTACCGATATCAGGATCGAATACCCCGCCGATTTTACGGGGCAGATGCTGGAGTATGGGAGGGTGTATTCTTTTTTAAAGTAGTATATATCAAACCCGCGAGGTTTTCCAAACCCGCGAGGTTTGGAAAACCTCGCGGGTTTGGAAAACCTCGCGGGTTCACCTAAAACTATTCTCATGGGAAACAAACGCGTTCCTTTCGAGGAGAACACCTTTTACCATTTCTACAACCACGGCAACGCTTCGGATAATCTGTTCCGGGAGAAGGAGAATTATTACTATTTCCTGGAAAAATACTATGAATACTCGACGCCTATCGCTCGTACTTATGCTTATTGCCTGATGCCTAACCATTTCCATTTTTTTATCCAGATTAAGGGCAAAGCAGAGATCGAGGCGTATCTCGAAAAGATAAAGGATCAGGAAAGGCGCCTGAAGCGATTGAAAATGCTGGACGAGCATTTCAGTAACTTTATCAGTTCCTGGTGGGCCAGTTTTTTTAACGCTTACAGTAAGGCATTCAATAAAATGTACAAGCGCCGGGGGAGCCTTTTCCTAGAAAATGTCCAGCGAAAACCAGTACTTAAAGCTGATTACCGGAAACATCTGGTTCGCTATATTCACAAAAATGCTGTAGTTCATGGGTTCACCAAGGAAATACACCACTGGCCTTTCTCTTCGTACAACGATATTATCTATAATAGCGACCCGCGCCTGCTCCGCGAGGAAGTCATCTCCTGGTTTGGCGGCCTCCAGCCTTTCCTGGATTTCCATGCTGCTGCAGAGGATGGGGAGGATATTTAAACCCGCGAGGTTTGCCAAACCCGCGAGGTTTGCCAAACCTCGCGGGTTTAACCTTCTCCTTCCCCTCCTCCTCCTGGCCTCATGCCAACCCCTCACCCGGGAGCAAGCCCTCAGGCCCGGCATGATCATCACCACCTCCACAACCATCCAGGCCGGCGATTACGCCCTCAACGCTTCCGACAGCCTCGATCAGCCGCTCATCGTCATCGAAGGAAACGATATTACCGTAAACTTTAACGGCGCCGTGCTTCGAGGCTCCAACGACAAACAGTGGCCCGACGAGTTCTATGGGCTGGCAGTGCTGGTGCGCAACGGCAAAAACATCACCATCCGCAACCTCAGCGCGCGAGGGTATAAAGTCGCTCTCTTGGCAGAAGGGGTGGACAGCCTCATCCTCGAAAACTGCGATTTCAGTTACAACTACCGACAGCGGCTCAAAAGCATCCGCGAACGGGAAGACCTGTCGGACTGGCTCAGCTACCACGACAACGAACAGGACGAATGGCTGCGTTACGGCGCCGCTGTTTACCTGAAAGATTGCCGGCACGCACTGGTGCGCAACATCACCGTGACGGGGGGGCAGAACGGGCTGATGCTCGCCCGCTGCGACAGCGGCCTGTTTTATAACAACACCATCCATTTCAACTCCGGCATAGGCATCGGGCTGTACCGCTGCGGCCATAACCGGGTGATGCACAACCGGCTCGACTGGAATGTGCGCGGCTACAGCCATGGGTTCTACAGCCGGGGACAGGACTCGGCGGGGATACTCTGTTACGAACAAAGCAGCAACAATACCTTCGCCTACAATTCCGCTACCCATTCCGGCGACGGGTTCTTCCTCTGGGCCGGGCAGTCTAGTATTAACAGCGGCGAGGGCGGCTGCAACGACAACATCATTTTCGGCAACGATTTCTCCCACGCTCCCACCAACGGCATCGAAGTGACCTTCAGCCGCAATATCGTGGCCAGCAACCGGATGGAGGAATGCCACTATGGCATCTGGGGCGGCTACAGCTTTGAAAGCCTCTTGGCCGGCAATACCATCACCGGCTGCACATACGGCATCGCCATCGAGCACGGGCAGCAGAATGTGATCGACGGCAATTATTTCGCCAACGATACGGTCGGCATACAGCTCTGGGAGCGCCCCGTCCAGCCGGCCGACTGGGGCTACGCAAAAGCCCGGGGTGTGTCGAGCCGCGATTACGTGATCCGGCGCAATGCGTTCCTCCAGGTGGGAATACCGCTAAAAATTGCCGGAACGGCGCGGGTGGCCATCAATGACGATAACCGCTTCATCGGATTTGACAAGCTGCTGCAGGCCGATCAGCCCAATGAGCAGTTTTTTCTGGTAAAAAACGACATCTTCCAACCCGGCTCTTTTGGCGACGCCACTCAGGTGAAGCAGATGAACCGCATCAATCCACCGCCTCCGGAGGAGGAACTGCAGCGCTGGCCGGCGGAAATTACCGGCATGGCTCCCGTGAGGAAGTTTAAACCTGATTCCCTGCCGGACGGCATGGGCGCCATGCTCCCGGAGGAGCATCCCCGCGGCAGAAAATTCATCCTGGTTGACGAATGGGGGCCCTACGACTTCCGCCGCCCTTCCATCTGGCTGCGGGATATCAAGGACGGGCTGTACACCTTCCTGCTGCTGGGGCCGCAGGGCAACTGGAGCATCAACGGCGGGAAGGGCTTTACAAGCCTCAACCCCAAAACGGGCTCCTTCCCCGCCACAGTCGTCGCCCGCCGCGACACGGCAGCCACCGAACTCAGGCTGGATCTGGAATTCATCGGCGAAACAGTGGTGACGCAGTTTGGCGAACAACTGCCCAGAGGCAGGCCGGTTCATTTCAGTTTTTACCGCTACGAAAAAGCCCTCGATTGGCTGGTGCGTTTTTACAATTACGACGAAACCTCCGCCCCCCTGCCCGACTACGAGGCTTTCAGAGCGCTGAAACAGAGGCCGGCGCAGGCTGAAAGCCGGGTGCAGGAGCTCGCCTTCACCTGGTGGCGCGAACCGGCGCCCGGGGTAAATCCCGACCGCTTCGCCACTTTCGCATCCACTTCATTCGAGATAGCTCCCGGCCGCTACCGCATCGCCATAACCAGCGACGACGGGCTGCGCTGCTATCTCGACGGCAGGCTCATCATCGATCATTGGAACATCCACGTGCCGGCTACCGACGAGGCGGTGGTGGAACTGGGCGGAAAACACTCGCTGGAAATTGAGCACTTTGAAGGTGGCGGCCTGGCCACCCTCTCATTCAGAATGGAACCGGCAAAGGATCAATGAGGCGCGCTGCACTGGCCTCACCTTCGCCGCGGTTCTTCGTCAGGAAGGTCGTAAATGGTAGGTTCGGATTCCTCCCGTTCCACGCTCATCTTGTCCAGTTTATCCATAAACTCAATGGAGTGGTCCCAGAAGTCAGCGATTATGGGCTTCAGCTTGCCTCCCCAGCGCCATACGGTTTGAGGAAAGCGTTCGAGGTATACATAGGTGGAGGAATCCTCCTTGGTCTGTTCCGTGATGAGCTGGGCCTTGTCGCCGAACCAGATCAACCCACTTAGAAGCAGGGTGAAAAAAGCGGCCGTCACCAACCCACCAATAAACTGGTTGACGAAGTTGATGTGCACCGCTTGCAGCGCTCCTTCCAGGAAATTGGCCAGCAGTCGGATAATCATCATAATGCCGACGAAGGTGAGCAGGAAGCCTGCAATGAACATCAGGGGGTTGTCCGACAGGGTGCGCTCCAGCAGCTTCGTGACCTGCGGGCCGAAACGAACGGCCATGATCAAACCGAATACCACAGACAGGATGGTGAAGATCGTCTTGATAATCCCTCTCGAAAAGCCCAGATAAAAACCCCAGGCTGCAATGACTGCAAAAAAGATATCGATGATCATTACTGCAAATATATGGGATTTTTTAAGTGTTAAGTCGTTAAAATAGACTATAATGCGGTAATGTTCGATGAAAGATGGCTTTTCAGGCCAGGGTAAAGTTTGCATGAAAAAAGTACCCATCTTTCCTGCATGCAGGTTAAATTTGCATCAAAAATCAGATCAGATGAAAATTGTAATGACCTTAATCCTGGGAACTACCTTCTTCGCCTCCTCCCTGCTCGCGCAGGACGATGTTCAGCCCGTCTTCGTGCTTGGGGAAAATGAGAAGGCTTACGAGATGCTCAATCAGGACTACAGCCAGACTTTGCTTGAAGTCTCCGGCTTTGACACCCAGAAAGCCTTTGAACACTGGATGGACATGATGAAGCAAATGGAAGACTACGCCAAAAAGCTGCGCTTTGATATCAAAGGCGTCAAGCTGTGGCTCCATGTCTTCTGGAACGAAGACGGAACGGTCAGCCACATAGGGTACCTCCTGCGCCCCGACTCCCGGAACATCGACAACCTGGAGCTGGCGGCCTTCCTGAAAACCTTCTCCGCCCGCTACAAGCTGCCGGTGGGCAGCAGCCGGAAGTTCAGCCATTACACCGGGGCCAACTTCCCCATCTACAGCGAAAAAGTGGATAATTAGATAAAACCACGATGGCCCGCAGTTTTGCGGGCCATCGCTCTTTTCGGGCCGGGCTGCCAGGGCCTTGTTAACGCAAAATTCATCCGGCAGGGTTGGTAAAGTAATTTTAGTCCACGTACTTTGCACTTTCTTTTCACATAAATCCACAGGTAAAATGATCAAGATTCTGGCCAACGATGGAATTGACGCCGATGGCAAGATGTTGCTGGAGGAGGCGGGCTACCATGTCGATACCGAAAAAGTACCCCAGGAAGAGCTTCCCAAAGTACTCCCAAACTACGACGTTGTGATCGTGCGCAGCGCGACCAAGATACGCAAGAACCTGATCGACTTGTGCCCCAACCTGAAGATCATCGCCCGCGGCGGTGTGGGGCTCGACAATATCGACGCCGAGTACGCGGAAAGCAAAGGCATCGCCGTGATGAACACGCCGGCGGCGTCGTCCCAGTCGGTGGCCGAACTGGTTTTCGCCCATATCTTCACCCTGGCCCGTTTCCTGCAGCAGTCCAACCACGATATGCGCAGCAAGGGTATTACGGACTTCAAGAAACTGAAAACGGCATACTCCGATGGCATCCAGGTGCGCGGCAAGGTGCTCGGCATCATCGGCTTCGGGCGCATCGGCCAGGAAGTGGCCCGCATCGGCGTCGCCCTGGGCATGAAAGTAATGCCGGTAGACCTGGTCGTGGAGGAAGCGGATATCGAGATCAACGTTTTCGACAGTGAGAACGTCAGGCTCTCCGTTCACCTCGACACCTATGAATTTGAAGAGGTGCTGCAGGCCAGCGATTTGCTGACGCTGCACGTGCCTTTCACCGGAGGCCAGGCCCTCATTGGCGCCAGGGAGATCGCCATGATGAAAGACGGCGCCATCCTCATCAACGCCGCCCGCGGCGGCGCCATCGATGAACAGGCTCTGCTCGACGCCCTCAACAGCGGCAAATTGCGCGGCGCCGGGCTCGACGTCTTCGACAACGAACCGACTCCCCGCCAGGACCTGCTTTCGCACCCCCTGGTTTCCGTAACCCCGCACATCGGCGCATCCACCCAGGAAGCTCAGTCTCTCATCGGGCTGGAACTGGCAGACAGGATACTGGCTTTCTTTGGGGATGACAAGTAATATGGCCCGGAGGGGACAGCTTGTATTGCTGAATTTGACTTTACTGTTTTTCGAGTGTCATGCCACGGCTTGCGTAAGCAAGAACCCCAGGTGGCGAATTCTGGCGGAATAACTTCTGACATGGGGTTGAAATCGGACGGCGCTGGTGCAAGGTGTTTGCCATCAGGCAAACGATAGGCATCAGGGCCATTAGGCATGGGGTTGAACGTTCAATTATCATTCCTTTACAAACTTTGAAATACCTAATTTCGAGCCGCTCTGCAATTGCATAAAATAAAGGCCTGAAGGCAAGCCTTTTACATCTATTTCAATCACATCCTTACATTCATATTCTTTTGAGAAAACCCTTTGCCCAAAATTGTTGAAAACAACAGCTTGGATGCCTTTGCAAGTGTAATCGAATTTCTTGTAAATGTAGAGGGTGTGGGTGACGGGGTTGGGGAAGAGTTGAAAGTTATAGCTTTCTTCCTTCCTCGTATTTAAAACAGCAGGGACATCCAAGGCAATCAGCAAAGTATTGGTACTCAGCTCTTCACCATTCCTGAAGTCAGCGGCTTCCATGGCAAAAACATAACGGCCTGGAGCAGGCGGCGTTTTCCATTGTATACAGCAGGTTAAGGTATCGGTTGCCGGAGGCAAGGAATATCCTTCTCCGGGAAACGGGCGGAAACGCAATGCAACCTCATCCAACTCAATTTCAATATAATTGACAGGGAAATCAATTGTACCGTCTTCCCGAATGGAATAATTAACTGGAAAGGGGCTTCGAATAAAAGGAGGAATATTCACCAGTGATGTATCTGAAAATACTACTTTTTCCTCCAACCGGAAATACTGCTCTCCGGAATTTTCCAGGTTTAATATATCTTCAACCCAAAAGCTGTCGACATAACTCACGGTGTATTCTCCTGGGGATTCATATACATGAAAAAAATTGTAATAATTTCTGTAAATGCCTTCCCCTATTTCGTCACTTCCATTGCTTTGAACCCCCTCAACCTCTCCGTCGCCCCAGTTTATTTTTATTACAGGCACAGGTGCGTCGAGGGTATAAGTGTGAATAACAACATCCAATAATCCTGTTGTATATGCCCTTCCTCGATTCAACCGCCCCCCAATAAACCGTTGGGCGTTTAACAAGAGACAAACCAAGAGAAATATAAGTAAAAGTAAATGCCTTTTCATTTTTGATAAATTTTATGTAGAGTGCCTGGCGCTGCCTTTACTCTGACAAGCCTCCAAAAGCAATGCCAGGCCCCAAAAGTTGATTGGTCAATGTTTCACCACTTTTGCAGAGTAAAGCTTGCCGCTTTGCCGGATCACTATAAGGTATATGCCATCGCTCCAGCTACTCAGATCAGCTTCAAAGGATTGCCTCCATTGGGTTTCAAAGGAGCTAAGGAGGCGGCCGACCCCATCGAATACCTGTATTTCAATACGGCTCTTTGTGAAGGGTAGGCCTTCAAGAGAAACAGAAATCCGGTTTGAAGTTGGGTTCGGAAAAATGAGCAGCCTATTTTCATTTATTGCTTGCTCTTTTAAAGAAGTGGGAAGGTTGCTGATATTCAATTGCGCAATGAACGCATCCCGGCCTGGGCCAGAGTATTCATCATCAAAAAAGGCAGGCGCACCAGGGGCAATCAAAGGGAATTTTTCATTGCTGGTAGTATTTCCTGTCATGTACAAATAATCTCCCTCTATTTTTAGGTCGCGTACTACTTCTCCATTATTTCCCCCGAACAGAGTAGAGTAAACCAATGTGCCATCCCCATCAAAGGCCGAAATAAAGATTTCTTGCCCTCCATTTGCTTGTGGACCGTTAATAGTACCGTCTGTTACGTCATCATCCTGAAAAAAGGCGCCGGAGGCAGGAGGGCAAATAGGGATAACATTTCCACTTGTTACCAAGCAAAAATCAGAACTGCTTTGAGGAGGGCCGAATATGGTAGCCCCGGCAATATATACATTCCCCCCGGGCCCTAAAGCAATGCCGTAAGGGCCGCCGCCGCCGTGGTTGAAACAGGTCGAACTGGAAAGAATCCTGTTTTCAAACCTGGCAATGATTGGGCTGAAATTCAGCAACTGGAAATATCCCTCCGGTTCATGGCCGCTAAAAGTAGCACAGCTTTGGGAATTGCCGATAATTGCGAGAATGTCATTGCTTCCATCTTGAAATGCAATCTTGCCGAGTTTAATATTTGCGCCAAATGATGAAACAGCTTCATCATCATCGGTGCCTCCTAAATAAGTCGACCATTTCAACTGGCCTGCCGAATTGAATTGTACAATAATTAAATCCGATGCAAGAAGGCCACCCCCACTATTTCCGCTATGCGTATCATAAAAAACACCTCCGGGGTTGCAGTCTGGAAATGTACCGTTGGTAGGAGGAGGGCAAGGGCTTGTATTGCCTGCTGCTTGTTGAGTAGAGGATTGCCCTAAAATAAAAATATCGTCATTTTCGTCATTGATGACAATATCTGCAAATGCCTCATCTTTACTGCCTCCAAAAAAGCTTCCCCACATTTGGTCATTTTCCGGGCCAAATTCTAAAATGTAAGCTTCCGGGTTTAAACCGGCGAAAGCCTGGTTATATGCGTTTGTTTTCGATTTTGCAGGAAAGTTCTGCTGCCATTCCGACTGTCCAACAATAAATATATGATCCTGGCTATTTACATCAATACCATAAGCAAAATCTCTGGAATCGCCGCCCAAAAAGGAACTCCAAACCAACTCAGTGCCATCCGGATTAAACCTGGCTACAAAGCCATCCCGTTGTCCTCTTAAACCCGAGGAAATTGCTGGAAATGTGCCCGGAGGCAGGCTTGAGCTTGAGGTATGCCCGATAATGTAAACTGCCCCTTCAGAATTGAAGGATACATCTGTTGGTTCTTCATGAGAGCTTCCTCCAAAAAAACTACCCCAAAGCGGGGAACGGTCAGATGCAAAAACACTTATCGCTGCGTCTTCAAGCCCGCTGATGTTTGAAAATAGGGAAGAGCCTGTAATAGTTGGATAAGGCGTACTCCTTGCTATTGTCAAAACAGCGATATCTCCGTTTGGGCCAACATCAATGGCAATTCCATCATTATTGCTTGCCTCCCCAAAATAAGTCACCCAATCATCATTTGCCGAAGTATGTATTATTCCCGGCTTCCCCACCTCAATCACCAGATGCTTCCCTTCATCAAATTCCCCAATCCCTCCAAAACGCACCAACGTATCGCCTTCCACTACATACTCCGCAGCCCCGTTTACTTCCACTTCCTCCCCCTCGCTGTTTATCTGATAGGCCTTGGGCTGCGGCAGGCTGAATGCGCCTACCGAAGTGCCCACAACCAGGGCCTCGTTGCCATCCACGCTCAGGCTGCTTTGCCCCTCGAAATCCAGCTGGATGTCCGCTGGGTTGCCGCCAGGCTTGATGACGAAATAGAACTTCACCCCGGCATTGTTGGAGTAAAATTCCAGGTCGATTTTGTTATAGATATCCGTCTGGACGGCCCGCTCGTACAGGCCCACCCGGGCCCGCCCTTCCGGGATGTGCCCCAAATAGTAGTTGTGGTAGGCCTCTCGCTTGCCCAGGCCGAATACCCGGGCGTCGTTCTTGCCGTTTTTAAAGGCCATGTCCACCCGATGCAGGGTGTCCGGGGTGGAGGCGCTGGTATCGATGCCGGCGGTGACGAAGCTCAGCCTGTCATTTTGAAAGTAGGTAGCCGGATAGGCGGAGGTATTGTAAAAGCGTACTTCCGTCACCTCAGCGCCCGAAGTGTCCGCCAGCTGCCCCCGGTTTTCGACAAAGGAAATGGCCGTAGAGGCATCCTCCGTTTCATGAGGCAGCAGGATGCTTCTTTTGGCATAACGCACCGTAGTATAAGCCGTAACCTCCGGATGATCCGTCTGCCCCTTGCCCAACACAATAATACTGCCCGTGCTGTCCACCATTACCTGGCTGGCTTCGTCATGTTTGTTAGCCAGCCCGTTGAAGGTGGCGCTCCAGGCCGTGCTGCCGTCGCTAGGATCGAGGATGGTAGTGTAAAAATCCCGGCTACTGCTCTCAGTGGTGTAGCCGGCAGCGACGGCGTTGCCGCCTCCGTCCACGGTGATAGCCCAGGCTTCGTCGTCCTGGCCGGCGGCGCCGTCTACTAGCTTGGCCCATTGTTGGGCGCCACTAGAGTTGTATTTGATTACGGTGAAGTCCTTGCCGTTAGCTGTCGTAGTAAAGCCAGCTACGTACACATTGCCGCTGCCGTCAACGGCAATGCCCTTGGGCGCATCGTCCTCGTGCAGGCTGCCATCGTACACCGCCTCCCAGTTCAGGATGAGGGTGCTGCTGAGCTTCAGGGTTACAAAGTCCTTGCCGTTGCCTCCGGCGTTGCTGTAGCCGGCTACATAAATTTTGCCGTTTTCATCTACCGCCATAGCGGTGACTTCCTCCAAATCCGTTTCCTCAGAAATAACCAGGGAGGTGGCCACCGAGCCGGTACTGGTGTTCAGGGTAAGGCTGCCGACGGCCCAGCTGGCAGCGCTCTGCTGCACTGCGCCGACGAGGATAACCGTGGAGGCCGTGCGGTAATATACATAACCCGCCACATCGTATAGGCCATAGCCGTCGATGGACTGCGCCCACTGCTGCGTGCCGGAGCTGTTGTATTTGATGCACAGCATATTCATGGAGTTGGAAAGGCTTGCCGTGCCGCCGGCGATGTAGATGTTGTTGCTGAAGTCGGTGTAGATATTAGTGCCTCCGTCGTAAAAAGAGCCGGCGCCGTTGTAAGTTTTGTGCCACAGCTTAGCGCCGCTGGCATTGTACTTCAGGGTGAGGGCGTCATAGTTGTTGGAGGCGCCGTTATACACTGTGCCGGCAATGATGATATTCCCGGAATTGTCCAGGGTCATGTCCCCAACGATTACATTGGCGGTGGTATCCGCGAGGTTGAAAGTAGTTGACCAGAGTTCGTAGCCGGTATTGTCGTACTTCGTGAGCAGCAAGTCGTACTTCCCGTACTGGTTGAGCTGGCTGCCCGCCACATAGAGGTTGGAGGAGGCGTCGGTAATGCTGACGAGCCGGTCGAGCGACTCGGCTTGTTCGCCTTCGTTGGCGTGCCATTCTTCGAGGTAAAAGGTTTGCTCCTGGGCGGAGAGTAGGGCGCCAGGCGCGTTAAACCAGAGCATGGCAAATATTATTGCGCGTAAACAAGGGGGGGGGGTGAAATAAAATAACGTTCTCATGGCGTTGGAATTATGGCTAGGAAATAAGGTTTCACGCCAGGTGCTTTAGGGCTACCATTATGGCGTTGGAAATGTTGGCCGTTGCCGGTTGTTTGTTGTCCTGGGAGCATAGGCCTTTGTATCTTAATGGCTGCGGTACTGTCCAATGCTAAATGGGTAGCCCGCTGTAGTGCTTTGTGTTTTAGTTTTGAGTATTTCGATACCGACACCTTTTTCCGGGCGCGAACCTTGAGGGAAGGCGTCGCCTTATGCTTATGGCAAGTGTTTGTTTGGTTTGTGTGCGCGTTTGGGAAAGGGTAGAAAAAGAGATGATTGTAAGATACGTTTATTGGGCAACAATGTCAATGGCAAGGAAGTAAAAAGTACTGATTATACTATTGTCCAGGATATTCATTTCCTCATCATCTCATACAACATCCCCTCCTTCATAGCATAAGCGGAAGTAAAGATCTGTTCCGTATTCGCCATCAGCAGCACTGCTTCCAGCAGGATGAGGGCCACCACGATCATATCGGCGCGCTCGGGCGGCAGCCCGGGCATATCGCGGCGTTCTGCTTTGTTAAGCCGAAGCAGCTTCGCATAGAAGGGAAAGAAATCAGGGACATTTACGATGGTATGCAGGGGGTTTGTGGCCCCCTTACCTATAAAGTCAGCCAGCACATCGAAAGTGCCGGATGCGCCGGCAAGATGGCGGCAGGGAAAATCTGCCAGCGCCTGTTTCAACGGGCTCAGTACCGATTGGAGAAAAGCCTTCAACTTCTGGATTTCTTCCTCCCGGATGGGTTCATGCCGGTGAAAACGGTGGTAGAGCACCGCAACGCCTATCGGAAAACTCTGCGCCCAGCAGATACCACCCTCGTCTGCAATAATGAACTCCACGCTGCCGCCGCCGATATCCATAATGAGCATGCGTTCCCCAGTGGGCGGCACAGCCAGCACGACGCCTTTGTAAATGAGTTCTGCTTCACGGCCTCCGCTGATGAGCTGAACCTGCAGCCCCGTTTTTTCCCGGACTTCACGCAGGAATTGGCCGCCATTGGCCGCAGTGCGCAGGGCGGCAGTGCCAAAAGCGCGCACCTGTTCCACGGGGATGGCATATTCATCAAGCACTTTCCGGAAATGGAGTAATGTTTCCATGCCCCGCTGATAGGGGCCGGGGCCGATGTTTTCGATACCCTCTTCCGCCAGTTTAATGAAACGGCGTTCGCGGTGCACTTCATGAATGGGGAATTCGGTTCCCTGTTCCGCAATCAGCAGATGGAAGGTGTTTGTCCCCAGGTCTATTACTGCGTGCCGCTTCATAGCTCTCTTATTGGCCTTGCGGCGCCGACTGCGCGCTGGTAAAAATCTGGTTGAAGAAATTGATGCCGGCCGGCATCATGCTGTTGGCATAGGCAGGGCTGCCCTGTTCGAAAAAGACGAAATAAGTACAGCCCTGGCTGAAGTAGATGTCGGCCTCCAGGCGGTTCTCCCCCTGCACCTGGAAAAAAATGCGCCCCACCGGCTTGCAGCCTGCATTGATCAGGGGCGTCTCCTCCGATACGAAGCGGATGGCGTTTTGGATATCTTCCTTTTTGTTCTGGCTGACGCTGAAGTTGGTGTAGTAAAAGACGTAGTCGATGAAGTCGCATTGTTCCCATAAAACGGCCAGCGTATCCAGCGGCACGCTGGGGTAGAGGCGCTCGCCGGCAGCCTGGGTGGCGGCTCCGGGCTGCTCCGGAGCGCTGTTCCGGGCGCCTGCCTTGTCCGTAGAATTGGGTTGGCAGCCAAGCAGGGCCATCCCCAGCAATGCGGTCAGTAAGTTTTTCATACCCTTATTTTGGGCCGAAGATACGGCAGAAAAGGCGGATTGCCAGGCGATAGCTGCAGCTTGTTTGATATTCCCGGCCTCTTTTGCCCGGCTGGCTCAGGGCCGGATGACCACCAACCTCCTCGTAGTGATCGTTTTTCCCCGCTCGTCAGTAAGGCTGTACAGGTAGGTGCCCTTGCGGAGGGAGGAAATATCCACCTTCTCGATGAGATTGCCGTTGATGTAATACTGCCGGCTCCAGGCTTCAATGCCCAGTATGTTGAGTATTTTGAGCTTGTACCTTCCCGCAGGCAGGTTGTTGAACTCGAAGCGCACGCTGACGATGGCGGGGTTGGGGTACGCATAGACGCCCGGTTTCATGGCCTCCACGCTTTGGACGTTGGTGGTGATATTGTTGGCCTTATACTCCGCCTGGGCGACGGCCGATTCATTCTGGTTCATCACCAGCACCGCGATGGGTTCGAGCGCTTCGTCGCTCCAGAAGTAATAACTGACTTCCGTGCTGTTTCCCAGATCAGGCAAATTGAGTAGTTGAGCGGCGATATCGGTGATGTCCTGCCAGGGCAGAAAGCCGATCCTGGCATCCAGGCGGGTTTCCCGCAGCTCCGTCCTTTTTTCCCGCAATACGTCATAAACGCCGCCGGGAATGGTCAGGGTTCCCCAGGCGTCCACCTCATCGGTGCGCTGAATGTTGATGCGGATGCGCAGCGAATCGGGCGTAATTGGCAGGTTGTCGAGCACACCGCCCGGCAGGGCGTCGGTGGAAAAGGGCACCGACAGGTTGGTTTCCGATTCATTGACATCGCCATAGGCCAGCGGCGCCCGCTGGGAAATGGCCGGCGGGGAAAAGCGGGTCACCGTTTCCACACCCAATCCCAAAGGGTCGATGCCAAACAGGCCCAGGAGTTCGACCCTGGAGTTGGTCTTGCGGTAATAAGCGTGCAGGTTGTCGTTGAGCGCGCTTACGAAATGGGCGTTGGGAAAGGCGCTGCTGCCCGGCCCCTGCGCCGCGGGCCGAAGCACAGTCCGCCTGGTGAATGGGGATTGGAGGGTCGTAAAATTCCAACTTTGCTGCCCACCGGGAGGAGAAATGCTGACGCCCGACGGCAGGTTGTCGACCGCAGTAAAAAGCGTGTCTCCTGCCGAAGGGAAATTTTCGTTGGTAATAGTGATCTGGGCCTGCGCCCGGGGCGCAGCAAAAAACAGCAGCGCCCATAAAGGTAAAATGTGTTTCATCCGCTTTTAATTGAATCCTCTAGTTATGAAGCTGCTCCGGAAAATCCCTGGGGCCGAAGTATTGGCCCGGCTTCGCCCTGCGGGCAGCCCTATTCCAACATTCCAGCATTCCAGGTGCTCCATTGCTCCCATCCCGGGCTTCCTGGAGCGCCCTCAGTAAGGTATGGAGCAGATTCAGCTGCCTTGCGGTTGTAAAGGTAAACTTTTTGCAGCTTGGCGGCAAGCGGGCCGGGGAGATGGGGCGCCCTACTGACCTACTGCCCTACTGCCCTGGCAAGGGGGTAAATCGGAGGGAAAAACCTGAAACCCTTATCCCGAAACGCGGATGGCCCGCCCTTTCCGGAGCCGGCCATCCAAATGTTGATGCATCTATGTTTAATCAGCCTAAGAATCCATCATGACGGGTTCGGAGAAAGCGAAAGTAATGAGGTCAAAGGTTGTGATGATGCCCACCAGTTTGCCTTTGCTGACGACGGGCAGGGCGTGGAACAGGTTTTCGCGGAAGAAGCCCGCCGCCATTTCCACCGTATCTTCGGGCCCCAGGGTGGCCACCTGTTTGGTCATCACCTCCCCCACCAGCAGAGACCGCATGATCGCGTCGTTGTATTCCACGCTTTTTTCGGTTTTGAACAGTGTAAATCCGTGCAGCAGCCGCAGGTAATCCGATTTGCTGATGATACCGGCCACCTTGCCGTCGACGACAACCGGGATGTGGTGGATGTTATTCATGCGGAAGATGTCCTGCACTTTTTTCATAGTGTCGTCGGGCCCGACGGTGATCACCGGAGTGCTCATGATTTGCCCGACCGTGGTGGATCTGTCTCTCATTGGAGGCCGAATTTTATGGTTTGAGAAGATGCGGAGCAAAATGGAGTGGGGAGGCGCCTCATTCCTTAAGCTTCCTCTTCAAATGCTTCCTCTTCCTTTTCAATGACCGGCGAATTGAAGCCGAATTTCAGCAGGTCGTGCGTGGTTACCAGCCCCACAAGTTTGTCATCCTCCACGATGGGCAGCGCATGGAACTTATTGGCCAGGAAAATATCGGCCGCCAGCCCGATGGTGTCGTCCGGATCCAGTGAAATGGGGTACTTGGTCATGATGTCGGACGCGATCAGGCGGTTTATCTCATTTTCGCCATGGTTGTCCCCCGGGTTCTGATGCGACAGAATGTTCATCACTTTATACAGGTCTTCCTTGCTGATAATGCCGACCAGGCGCTCTCCTTTTTCCACGACGGGGATATGGTGAAAATCGTTCTTGCCGAAAATGTCCTGAACGGCTTTCGCGGGCCTGTCGGGCGAGACCGTCACCAACTTGGTCGTCATGATTTCCCGAATGACTTTGTCCGGATTCATAATGCCGATTTATTAAGGTTAGTCAATTATAAGCGTTGTGCGAAATGGGACTGGGAAGCCTCGAAGGCGCCGAACAATTTCAGCACTCTGAGGAAAGCCGGCTGCAGGGCGTTGCTTGCCCTGGCCATTTCCAGCCGGTCGGCGCAGCTCACTGTTTCAGCGAAGCGGCCCAGGGCTTCCGCCATGGCCTGTTGCTCCTCCCTGAGCCGGCTTTGCTTCTGGGCGTCAAATCCAAAGAGCGCTGCGTCAAAGGGTTCGGCACAGAGTTTTTCCCAACTTCTGCGGGTTTCCCGCAGCAGTTGTTCATACTCGCTCCATTCCATAAAGCAAAGCATCTCATCATTGGCGGCCTCCCGCAGGAGGCTGAGGCTGCCTTCGAAATCGTAGAGCCCATCCAGGTAATAGTCGACGCCATACCTGTCCCGCAAGTCTGCCAGTTCGTACTTGACGTGTTCAAGCTGGTTGGCGGCTACCTGCGGATAGTTGGCGTCAATGGCGTAGTAGGCGTCACCCAGCCAGTCGTTAATGCGCTGGAAGGTTTCCCTTTCTTCAGGGAGCATTCCCTCGTACTGTTTTCTGAGTTGCTGCCACCGAAATTCCAGAAAAAATACGGCGCGTTTGGCCTGGTAGGTATCTCCTTCGTAGCTGTATAGCAGCACCGGAAGGAAAGCCTGGTCAAACTGAACCAGGGCCTTTCGGATTTCCGGCGTTTGGCAATTGGCCAACAGCAGGGCAAGGCCGCTGAGCACTATCGTATGGGCCAGCCTTCTCATGGGGCCTGATTTTCGTTTTAAAATGAACCGCTCACCCTTCAGCGGGACACGCGCCAGCCCCGGGCTTTTCCTCTGCTCTTATGCGGTATTACTTTAAGCCGTTCCGCCAAAGTTATCGCCTGAAGGAGCTGCTCCCGCATGACTTTTCTCATTCGCCGCTTCTGATTTTCATCAGCGGCCGGGAAAAAGGCCGAACCGCAGGGAAAGGCCCGTGTAAAGGCTGCTGAAGTTGCCGCAGCCTACGTCTTCCAGGTTTTCGGCGCCCAGCACCCAGCGGTAGCCGCTGATCACAGCGGCGCTGATATGCCGGCTCAGCGGGAACTCCACGCTAAACTCCGGGCTGAAAGCCTGGACGACTTCCTCCTGCACACCTTCGCTCACCCCGTTGTGCACGGCTTCCAGAGCTGCAGCACCCTGCCCTGCCCGCAAGCCGAAACCCAGATTGAGCCCGGCAGTGGCCGGAAAGAAATAGGACGCCCACAACCCATATTCCTCCAGGGTGGATTCGTAAGTTGGCGTTTGGGCCGGGCGAAGCGTCCGCAGGCCGTATATGCCCAGATGAATACGCCCCCGCGAAACCCCTGCTTCCAAACCCCCAAAGGGTGTATTGGAGCCGTTGGCCTCACTCAGGTATGCCGTTACGCCGGCATGGGCGCCCCAGCTCTGAGCCTGTAAAACCCCCAGGCCCGCCAGCCCGTAAACCGCGATCCAAATGATCCATTTTCTCATGGTTTTCAGGCTTTTATTGTAAATAAAGGTAAATTCTTTGCCTTCCCGGCGCGATGATTAATTCATCCGGA
Organism: Bacteroidota bacterium; assembly: GCA_963169455.1. Classification (GTDB taxonomy): domain Bacteria; phylum Bacteroidota; class Bacteroidia; order Chitinophagales; family Saprospiraceae; genus JACJYE01. Next base: position 90,074 of record CAUJDW010000113.1, read on the forward strand.
AAGGTTGACTTTTGTCATTGCGTTTTAGTGGCCAGGAACCCTCTGGAAAAGGGCTGAAGGTTTAAGGCTGAAGCGCCACAGGTGCGGCCGGAAGACACAGAGCGGGAGGCAAAAAACCGAAAGGAACGCTATTCCCTGATCTCCAGCTCCGCAGCCGAAAGGCCCGACACCTGAAAGTAGCCGATGGCGCCGCCCTCGATATTGGTGCGCAGGTTGGCAGGCTGCCCGCTGAACATGCCGCCGTCGTTGCTGATGTTATTGAGCATATCCAGATAATACTTGTACCCCTCCCGCGATATGGAATAAATTTCTATCCGGGCGACATCCGAGGCGGCGTAGTAATAAGGAATGGGCAGCGCATCGATGTTTTCCCCCAGAAATTCATCACTGCTGACGTTCACCCAGCTGCCGTTGTCGGTCATCAGGGTGTCGTTGCGGTAAAACTTGATCAGGTAGTAATCTTTCGTTTCCTGCGGTTCGTTGATGTAAACCAGCACCTCGTAGAAGCGGCCTTCGTTATCCGGGCTGGCCTTTTCTTCTTCATCTACCCTGATGGTGAGGCTATCGAAGGGGGGTAGCGTGTGCATCGTTCCCGAGGCGCGGAAGGTAGCGCCCTCCGCCTGCACGGACATGGTATAGGTTCTGCCCGCCTTTCCCGTGAAATCGGGCTCCGGAACGTAATAGCCGGCTTCCTTTTCCACAAAAGCATAAGTGTTCCCCTCCTCATCCTCAACGGCCACCGTGGCGCCGCTCACGGCCGGAGCCTTGCCGCTGCTGCTGAAGGGAGTCGTTTTGCTGATGCGGATGTATTGCCTTCCGGCCTGGTCCGTTACCAGGCCTTCGATGACAATGGCTTCTTCGGCCTGGCCAAGGTCGAGTTCTATGGTTTTTTCGCAACTGAAAAAAGCGAGGGTAGCGAAAGCGAACAAGAGGACATTTTTCATGATAGTTGGTGTTTTTTATTGCGGAGGCGCCGCAAGCCGGCGCGGCCGGGCCAGCGGCGCCTCCGCGGGTGGTTTTCAGAAATTGAAATTCCAGGTGAAATAGGGCAGGGCGCCGAAGAGGTACACCAGCCGGGCCTCCTTTTCGGTTCCGTCGCCGATGATGTTGCCTTCCTCATCCTGTTTGGTTCGGGTATAGATGGTAAAGGGGTTCTGCCTGTTGTAAAGGTTGTAAACCCCAAAGCTGAAACTGTTGTGCCAGCGGCGATCTTTGCCCTTGCCCGGCTCGAAGGTGGCCGACAGGTCGAGGCGGTGGAAGGCGGGCAGGCGGTAGCCGTTGCGGCTGGAGTAATAATTCACCAGGTAGCCGTCAAACTCGTACTTGCCGGTGGGCAGGGTGATCGGCCGGCCGGAGCCGTAGGTAAAATTGGCGCCTACATTCCATTTCGGGCTGATGTCATAAGCCAGCGCCAGGTTGAGGTTGTGGCGGCGGTCGTGGCTGGCGGGAAAGGGCTCGCCCTTGTTCACCCCGGGCACGCTGAGTTCAGCTTTCGACAGGGTGTAGCTGGCAAAGCCCTTCAGCCGGCCTTCCGCTTTGCGGAGGAACAACTCGAGCCCGTAGGATTCGGCCTCGCCCTGCCTGAATTCGGTGGCCAGGTGCTTGTTGAGCCCCAGCTCGGCATTATCGGCAAATTCGGTGATGTCTCTTGCCTGCTTGTAATAGGCCTCAGCAGAAAATTCGAACATGCCGTCCCGGAAATTGCGGAAATAACCCACCGCCACCTGATCGGCCTTCTGGGGGGCCAGATAGGGCGAACTGGGCGCCCAGGTGGCGAAGGGGATAGGCACCGTCGAGTTGGAGATCAGGTGCACGTACTGCACCATTCGGTTGTACGACAGCTTGAGGGCGCTCTGGTCGTCCAGCAGGTAACGGGCGGAGAACCGAGGCTCGGGATTGTGGAACAGTTTGATGGTTTCGAAATCCCCGTAAACAGTGGAGTCTTTAACAACGACGTTGACGTTGTCCCCGGGGTTTTCGTATTCGTACACCGTGCCGGCGCCGATATTCTGGAAGAGGGTGTACCGCAGCCCGTACTCCAGGCTGAGGCGCGCCGAAAGCTGGTGTTCGGCCCCGATGTAGAGCCCGTGGTCGAGGGCGAATTGTTTCTGCAGTTGCAGGCCCCTGAAGATGGAATCGTCCCCATTCGGCTGCAGGTCGCCGGGCGTGAAGCGGCGGTAGATGCCCTGGTAGCCGAATTTCAGGCTGAATGCGGGACTGATGAAGTAGGCGAAATCCTGTTTCAGGGAAGCTTCCCGCTGGTTGGCTTTCCAAAGCAGCCCCTGCACCGGGTCTTTGTCTTCCAGGGCGTAGTCGAAATCGCTGTACACCAGGGTCAGGTTGGAAAACAGCCGCTCGTTGAACAGGTGGTTCCAGCGGAAAGTGGTGGTGGTATTGCCCCAGTCCATCTGAAAGGCGTTGTCGAAGTTCCAGATGTCGCGCCCGCTGTAGGCGGCCAGGAAGAAACGGTCCTTGTTGCTGGCCTTCCAGTTTACCTTGGCGTTGAGGTCGTGGAAAGCCACCGTAGTGCCGTCAAATTGCTCGGAATTCTTCATAAAGATATCGGCATAGGAACGGCGCCCTGAAACGATAAAGGAGGCTTCGTCTTTAACGATGGGCCCTTCCAGCGTCAGGCGGGAAGCCAGCAGCCCGATGCCGCCGGAGCCGGAGAACTGCTTGGCGTTGCCATCGCGGGTGGTGACTTCCAGCAGAGAAGACAGGCGGCCCCCGTACCGGGACGGGATGCCGCCCTTGTACAACTCTGCACTTTTGATGATATCTGCGTTAAATACGGAAAACAAACCGAAGAGGTGCGACACATCGTACACCGGCGCCTCGTCGATGAGGATGAGGTTCTGGTCGGCGCTGCCGCCGCGGACGAAGAAGGCGGAAGTGCCTTCGCCGGCGCTGGTGACGCCGGGCAGCGCCTGTATCGTTTTGATCAGGTCGGGCTCGCCGAGCAACGCGGGCAGTTTTTTAACTTCTTCGATCGGCACATCGATCCGGCTCATGCCAACCTCCTGCACCCGCTCGTTCTTCACCTTGTCGGTCACGACTATCTCCTGCAGGATCGCCGATTCCGGCTGCAGTTCCACATTGAGCTGGAGGTTGCCGGCCAGTTTCACTGTCTGTACCGACTGCTGGTAACCGAGGTAGGAAAAGGCCAGTTCGTAAACGCCCGGCGGCAGGGTCAGGGAATAAAAGCCGTAGAGGTTGGTGGTAGCGCCGGACTGGGTGTTTTTCTCGAGGACATTAGCGTAGAGCAGTTCTTCGCCTGTTGAGGCATCCTTTACATAACCGCTGATGGTGAATCTTTCTTCCGGGGGTGTGGCCGGTTGGGCCGCCGCCAGGCAAAACAGGGCCGGCAGCAAGCCAAGCGCCAATAGGGCTCGCTTCATGATGCAGATTGTTTTATGGGTTTTTCTTCTCCGGCCATTTTTGTGGAAAGGGTGAATTCATGAAGGAGGTAAACCGGAATCATGAGCTCACTCTTTCTTAAGGGCCGCAAAAATGGCCGGAGAAACACAATTAAGATTGGGACAGCCGGGTGATGGCGCCCGGAATTTTCAAACAAGAGATGCTTATCAGACAACCCCTCCCCTACGCCGGCCACAAAATCTTTATGAACGGTTGCTTTTTACCGGCCAGGCCGCCAGATTGAGCGATATCCGGATCGCCCTTTTGAAAAGCCTTCAGGCGCTGACGCCCCTCACGACTTCCGCTCTGTGGATATTTTTTATATTTTCGCCCTTAACAAACCTGGCAATTTCTTGTGAAAGAGGCCCAACGGATGCCGGGCAGGCCTGCGGCCGGCCAGGGGGTGGCCCGCCCGGATTTTGCCGGTACTCAGCCGCCCCGCGGTAGCAGCCCCAATAACTGATAACTGATAACTGCCCCTGATGCTCCATCCCAGCCGCTGGTTCCTCCTTCTGGCCCTGCCTTTCGGCCTGCTCTACGCCCTGATCGTGCCGCCCTTTCAGGCGCCCGACGAGACCAGCCATTTCTACCGGGCCTACCACTTGTCGGAAGGGCATTGGATGGGTGTTCAACAGGGAGGGAGTCGCCTGGGAGGGGAATTGCCGGCCAGCCTGCCGGATTTCTATGAACCCTTCTCTCATCTGCGCTACGACTACGAGGCCCGAATAACTGCGGACTCCCTCCGTAGGGCATTGGCCATTCCCCTCCAGCCGGAGCAGCGCACATTTGTCGATTTCGCCAATACGGGCTTTTACGCCCCTACGTCTTATGCGCCATACGCCCTCGTTTTTGCCCTGCTCAAACCTTTCGCTCCCGGGCCCGGCTGGCTTTTCTACAGCGGGCGCCTGGCGGGGCTGGCGTTCTGGCTGTTTGTTCTGCACCACGCCATCCGGCTGCTGCCGTACCATCGCCGGACGATAACTTTCTGCGCCCTGTTACCGGCCTCCATCTTCATACACGCCAGCCTGAGCGGGGATACGGTGATCAACGCCATAGCCTTTTATCTCATCGCCTGGCAGCTGGCCCTGGCCTTTGAAGAAGGCCGCCGTTTCGGCCTGCGGCAGGGGCTGGGCCTGCTGGGGCTGTCGGCGGTATTGTCGCTGGGCAAGGTGGTGTATGCGCCGCTTATCGCTTTATACTGGCTCATCCCGAAACGGAAGTTTGATTCAGAAACGGCCTATTGGCTATGGGGAGGAGGGCTGATGCTGTTCAACGCCGCTTTACTGGCAGGCTGGTATGTTTACAGCGGCGGACTGTTCATACCCTATGACGCCTATGACCCGGCTTTTCGCGAGGGCCAGCAGCTTAATCCCGGCGTCAATCCTTCCGCCCAGCTGGCTTTTATTTTTGAACATCCATTGGAATTCGCCCGGGTAGTGGCGGGATCTTACCTGGACAGCCTGCCGGCCACCCTGGCGCATTATGCAGGCAAATTTGGGTGGGAACACAACTACCTGCCCACGCCGCTCATCGGCTTTTTGCTGCTGAGCCTTATGGCGCTGGCGGTTTTCGAGCAAGGGCAACCCAAAGGCCTGGGCTCGCGGCATCGCTTATCCTTCCTGTCCCTGGCCACCCTGATGTGCCTGGCCCTGGCAACCGTGTTGTACATGCTCTGGGAGCCGGTTGGAGGCAGCCGGATCGTCGTACTGATGGGGCGGTATTTCTTCCCCATTTTCCCGTTGGTATGGCTGGCCCTGCCGCAGAGGCGATTTGCATTGCCTCAGCGGCCGCTCTTCGCCTGGGCATCAGGGTTGCTGGTTGCCGCCCTGTCCTGGGGCATTTGGGTGGTGTTGCAGCGGTATTATTGGGAATAGTTGGCGGGCCCGTATTAACATCCTTCTCAACTATTCAGAAAGGCTTCGATCCGCGCTTTCTGCCGCAAATGGTGGCGGAAGTGAATGGCGATGAGCTGATACCACTCCACGGCATCGAGAAAGCCCAATGAGGGGTGTTCCACCTTGCCGGAGGGCGGGTTTGTTTCCAGCCTGTCCGCCGCCTTATCGAGGGCGGCGCGTAATTGGCTGATCTTGCCTTCCAGCTCGGCCTTTCCGGAAGGTTGCGGCACGTTGGCAGCGGTGCGCCGGCCCTTTACCCGAATGTCGGCAAAGGCATTGGCCTGGTAAGCTGCTTCGCCGAACCTGTTTTTTTCCCCCTCCCGTGGCGCTTCGGGTGAAAGGCAGGCCTCCATTAGCCTGAGGTGGAAGTTCATGGTGTCGTCCAGCAGATGGATGAACAATTGGCCCATCGACCAGCTTTCCGGGTCGGGCTGCCGCAACAGGGCCTGAGGTGAAAGGGCGGCAAGCCCTTGTTCATAAGTTTCCAGGCTTTGCAGGATGTCTGTTTTGATGTCTGAAATGGACATAAGGTTTCGTTTTAGAGTTGCAAGCAAAGCAAATAGGACAACTTTTTGAAAAAATGGCCGCAAAAAAAAGCCCCCGGCCGGAAATCCCGCCGGGAGCCTTTGTTGCTGAAACAGCCTATAGAGAAATTTTGGCAGATGCCTTTTTTACCTTCCCCACGACAGGCCGAACCTAAGGTCAACCTGAGCGAAAGGGGAAGACAGCTCGTTGCCGCCGATGCCGGGGATATCGTCATAAGTGACCAGACGGTAGCCTGCCTCAAGCCCTACCCGGAACCATTGAGTAGCGTTGATCTCAATGCCGGCGCTGGGTTGAAGCACGAAAACGCGGTCGCCCCGGTTGTCATAATCGATCCTGGCCCGCCCGCCGGCTGCCAGCAGGCTGAGGCGGGGGTGGACGGCGCGGTAGGAATCGGGCGTGTAGCCGGCCATAAAGCCGCTGTAGCTGAGCGTGAAAGGCTCGCCGTCTTCCAACCTGGCTTCGTGGCGGAATTCATAGCCGGCAAAGCCCAGAAAAACCTTACGGCTGATCTCGATGCCGCCGAAACCGCCGCGCACGGAGGTGAAGTCGCTGTCGAAATAAGAGTAATTGTAGGACACCCCGCCCCAGATGCCGGATAGCCGGACTTCCGGGCTGCTGAACAGGGTTTCTTCTCTTTGAGCGGAAAGGTTACTGGTGAGCAGGAGCGCAAAAAGGGCGGTGAAGATGGTGTTTTTCATTTTTATATGCTTTGATTGTTTTCGAATGCAGCGAAGGGGCTTTCACCTGCATCTTCCGGGGTTTTCAAAACAAAGAAAAGGGGAATACCACCTGCCGCGCAGCTTTTTAACAATGTTTAACCGGTTAATGGAAAGGCTTTAACGGATTGTTAGGAAATGGGCGCCTTAAGAGAAAAAAGCGCCGACGAAGCCCTTCGGCAAATCGAAGAGAAAGGCTACCTGGCGCCCTGGGCCGATTCGCCGAAGGAGAAAATTGCGGTGGGGGTGAATTTCAATTCGAAGGAGAAGCGGGTGGAGGAATGGGAGGCTGCTGATCAGTCACGGGGTGGCTGATCTGTAGCAAAACCAAGGCGAGCCACCCCGTGACTGGCCTTATTGAGGTTTATTTTCATTGAGTAAAATATTCTGCTTAGCTCTCACTTCCCCAGTTTGGGGGTCTCTTGAAACAACTTTCCATAGTCTTGATTGCCTATCTGCTTCACTTCGATTATCGGTATATTCCCATCTTTTTAGGGGGCCACTCCGCTTGCCTGTTAATATTATTTCTTCTTTCTCTAGCCATCCTCTAAGCTCAAGGGCTAATTCTTTAGCTTTTGGGTAAACACTTTCTAACAATTCTGTTTTTTGCCTTTCAGTTAATTCATGCCAGTGTTCGACCTCATATTTGTTGGGATTTGATAAGAGCAATCCAATCCCTAACCCGAGGTCTTCAAAAAAGAAGTACCCATCACAGTAATATTCATAGCATTTCATCAAATTAACTGCCTCATTTCCATTTTTTTGAATAATTGAATTCAAAAGACTGATAATCTTTTTTCGTTCATGCTTGGCATAATCAACGTAGCTTTCAAGAATATTCACCACTCTGGATTTACTGCCCTCTTGATTATAATTCAGCGAGATTAATTCAAAATATCTATCCTGTCCTAATTCCCGTTCCAACCATTCAGAGGCATATACCCATTCTTCAAATTTTTTAACAGATATTTCTCCTTCAATTAGTTTGAAGAACTGAGATTCAATTTTTGAAAATTTCTCCATCTTGATATCATTTTTTCTGAACACAATACTTTTCAAGAGATATGCCCTTTCACAGGGCAAAAACGCCCTTTTTTTGATGATGCTGCGTTGCCCTTTTCGTCCATACCTTCCAGGTATGCACTTCAAAAAGCGCCTTGCCTCATCAAAAAAATGACACTTTTTATCTCCAAAAGCGGCATCCAAACATACTCTCATTTTTCTGACGCGCCCTGCAATGATAAGGAAGGATTTTTTTTTTGCAAGGCGCGCACGGATTTTAACATTTCCAGGGCCTACATGCGCAGCCTGGCACGTAGTGGCTGCCCAATCGTTCACCGCACCCGTCTGCTGCCGCAGCAGGGCAGGCGCCGTACACCCCAAACCCGCCCCTGCCCGGGGCCCCGGCTAAAACATATAAATGCCCCTGATCGTCACATTCCTCCCGATAAACTTTCCCGATTCTCCCCCAACGGGAGTCGGCGTGGAGGTATCGCCGATGCGCAGGTTGTTGAGCCATTTGGACCAGTAGATATTGATGCCGAAGTTATCCGCGAAAAAGAAAGTGCCGCCCAGGATGATGGAGTAGAGGTTTTCCCGGAGGGGTATTTGTTCCGTAGCGTCCTCACCGGCATAATCGATGATCTCGTAACTGATGAGCCGCCCGTAGGACACGCCGGCCGTGGCCTGAATCTTCCAGTCCTGAAAGTGCACCAGCACCGGCGCCTCCACGAAGTTCAGGCGTATCTTGTCGTATTGGGAGGCCGGGTTGTCGAGGCGGCTCCGGCTGGCGCCCTGCTGGCTAAAGAGCAGTTCCAGGCCTATGCGCCAGCGCTCGTTCAGCACGGCGTTGACACGCCCGCCGGCGTTGAAGCCCAGCTTGTGGAAGCCATGCAGCAGGTCGCCATCGATCTGGGACATGTTGAAGCCGGCCACCAGCCCGCCCTCGAAGCGGCGCTCCGGGCCGGTTGTTTGAGCGGATAGGGAGAGGATCGAAAGCAGAAACAGAGTAGTGAGGAATAGCTGTATTTTTTTCATAGCATTTTTATGTTTCGGGCAAAGATAAGTACTTCTGCCTTGCCGGAGAACTCCGGTTGTATTCAAGCTGGCAAGGCAGGTGACGAGTGGCGTAAAATTCCAGCATGTAACCTTTTTTACTCCATCCATTAAATGGGGAAAAAGCCATGAAAAACCTCACCAACGCTTTCCTGCTCTTCTGGATTCCCCTTGTGTTGCCCGCGCAGAACCTCGTGCTCAACCCGGGCTTCGAAACGGTTGCGGGGGAATCGGCGGCGGCCTGCCGGTTCACTTCCAAAGCTGAGCTTTTCAACCAGAGCCTGCCCGGCTGGAATACATTCCTGAACCTGACGCCGGATCTGATCACCTATGAAGAAGGCCTTGCGGATTGCCCCTTCCCTGCCCCGCAGGGCGGCAGGCGGATGGCGGGTGTCATCCATTATTACCCGGCAGCCGAGAGCGGCTGGCCGGCGGATTACCACGAGTTCATCCAGGGCAGCCTATCTGAGCCTTTACAAGCGGGAAAGGAATACGAGTTGTCCTTCTGGCTCAACCGGCAGGAAGCGGCGCCGCGCCGGCACCTCGACAGGTATTTAATTGGCAGGCCCAGGTTCCTTACGCTGCCGGTGGCGGCCAGCAATTTCGGCATACTGTTCCTCACTCAGGCTGCCCGCCCGGGGGAAGATTTCAGCAATTCCATCCGGATGTTCAACTACCGCCCGCACGTCAATATCGACACAATCGTGGGGGCTCAGGCCGGGCAGTGGGTGAACATTCGCCTCACTTTCAGGGCGCCCAATGCTGCCCGCTATTTCGTCATCGGCAATTTCTTCCCGGATGCCGCAGCGGCCGTCACCGAAGCCGAACGCCCGGAAGCCATCGACCCCCTTTTTACCAAACTGGCGCGGGTGGCCTACTACTGTATCGACGACATCTATATCGGGGCGCCTCGTCCGGCACTGGAAGAAGCCTTGCAAAAGGAAGGGCGATATACTTTCCAATCCGTCACTTTCGCCACCGGCAGCGATGAACTGCTGCCTCCCTCTTTCCCCGAACTCGACGCGCTGGCCGCGTACCTGGAGGCCCATCCTGCCGCAAAAGCGCTCATAGCCGGCCACACCGACGCAGTCGGCGACGAGGCGGCCAACCTGGCGCTCTCCGAACGGCGGGCCCGCGCCGTGGGGGGGTATCTGGCTCAAAAAGGCATAGGCGCCGCCCGCCTCTCCTTCCGCGGGTTTGGTGAAAGCCAACCCATCGCTCCCAACGACACCCCCGATGGCCGGCAGCAAAACCGCCGGGTGGAATGCGTGCTGGAATAACATTTCGCAGCCTCTGCCCCGCGCTACCTGCTGCCTCTCCTTGCTATTCCCCGCCCCAGGTGCTATATTTGCCGGGGCCGAACAATAAACCGCTGGCCTTATGTTCAAATACACCAAACACAGCCTGAAAAAACTGGAGGCCCTGCTGGAAGAGCTGGAGTACGCGGTGCGTTACGAAAAGGGCAATTTCAATTCCGGCTACTGCATTGTGGAAGACCGTAAGATCGCCGTCATCAACAAGTTTTACGATACGGAAGGCCGCATCAACTGCCTGCTCGACATCCTCGGCAAAATCGAAGTGCCGGAGGAACAACTCAGCGAGGCCTCGGCCAAATTTTACAAAAAGATCAACTCGCTTGCGGATGAGGGGGAAAACGAGGAAGAGGGAGAAGAGGAGACAGAACAGGAAACGGTTGAAGATTAATAGTCCATGGGGTTTCTGGTTTCTGGTTTCTGGTAAGCCGGGGAAACTCAGAAACCCAGAAACCAGAAACATCACACCATCGAACTCGAAATAACCTTACTCGGGACCGGAACCTCGCAGGGCGTGCCGGTGATCGGCTGCCCGTGCGAAGTTTGCACTTCTGCGGACCCCCGCGACCAGCGGCTGCGGACGGCGGCGCTGGTTCGCTTTGGCGGGCGGGCCATCGCCATCGACTGCGGGCCGGACTTCCGGCAGCAGATGCTGCGCGCCGGGCTGCAGTCGCTCGACGCCGTCCTGATCACCCACGAGCACAACGACCACGTCATCGGCATGGACGACCTGCGCCCCTTCAACTTCAGGGCCCGGGCCGAGATGCCCGTCTTTTGCACGGAAAGGGTGGCGGAGGAGCTGGGCATCCGCTTCGACTATATTTTCAAAAAGGAAAACCGCTACCCCGGCGCACCTATGATACAACTGCGCATCATCGAAAGGGATCATCCCTTTGAAGCCTTCGGGCTGCCGGTGGTTCCCGTTGAGGTATTGCACGGCAGCCTGCCTGTGCTCGGCTTCCGTATGGGGGATTTTGCCTACCTGACCGATGTCCGCACTATCGAAAGCCGGGAATTGCAGAAGTTGGCCGGCATCCGCCACCTCGTGCTCAACGCCCTGCACCACAGGGAACACCCTACCCACCTCAACCTGGAGCAGGCGCTGGCCCTCATCGAAGGCATCGGCCCGGAGCGCGCCTACCTTACGCACATCAGCCACACCATGGGCCTGCATGCGGACGTACAGCGGAATTTGCCCGCCAATGTCTTCCTGGGATACGACGGGCTGGCATTCAGGGCGTCCTGCCCGGGCTGAAAATCGATTTTCCCTGAAAATATTAGGACAAACGCAGAAAAAAACCTTTAATTTATACCCCAAACGAAAAGAGAGGCACTATGTCAAGGCTCGATTATGTAACCATCGCGATTGTTGCAGTCTGTGTGGCTGCGCTGATCTACCTCATCTACATGACCACCAACCTGCTCGGCGGCTCCGATGAGCCGGCGCCCACGGAAGAGGAAACGACATCTGATTTCGGAGGTGATTCCACTTATTCAGATACGACTTACTACTTCGACAGCGCCGACACAACGGCCGGCGGGGAGGCTTATGACGCAGATGCAGGCGAATACGACCGCAGCAGCGGCAATGTCGCGGAAGAGAATCTGGACAAAGGCGCCGCTTCCGCCCGCACGCAACCGGCTGAGCAGGGCGGCAGGGCCGAGGTGGAAGAATACGCCCCATCCAGGGAGGCCGGTACAGGCAATTACCTGGTGCTGGCCGGCACCTTCAGTGTGAAGGCGAATGCGGAAGAAATGGTTGGAAAGCTGCGCGGCATGGGCTATCCAGATGCCTCCGCCGAACCTTTCGACCGCGGAAAGTACTCCGTCGTCCTCGTCGCCCGTTTCAACGCTCTCAGCGAAGCAAACAACCTGGCGGCGGAATTGAAAGGGAAAGGCGTGGAGGCTTATGTGAAGAAAAAACAGTAAGCAAAAAAGCGCCATCCTGCCGCTCGCTTTACTTCCGGGGGCAGGATGGCGCCTTTCTTATTTTTCCGGGCCGAAAGTGTCCACCCAGTCCAGCATGCCGCCAAGCAGGTTGCGCACCCTGCCGAAGCCGGCGCGCTCCATGAGTTGTTTGGCCACGCCGCTGCGGTTTCCCGAGCGGCAGTACAACACGATTTCCTGCCCTTTATACTGCTCCAAATCCCCCAGTTGGCTGGGCAGCGTCGCCAGCGGAATGAGCTGCCCACCGACGTTGAACTCCTGATGTTCATAGGGCTCGCGCACATCGATGAGCACAAAATCATCGCCGCGCTCGAATTTTTCCTTCAATTCTTTTACCCGGATATCTTCCATGGCTTTTGCTTTTTTGCAAAGTTAAAAAACTTGGCTAATCCTAGCGGGTTAATAGCATTTATCCGGCCGGCCACCAGCGCCCCTGCCCCCTGCGAAACTATAGGCTAGCGGGCCACCAAAACCCGCTGGTTCAGGCTGGCGCCATTCCTCCTGTTCACCACTTTCAGCACATACATCCCTGGCTCGAAAGAGGCCACGGAGAGCTGCGCCTGCATGGGCCCCTGGTGCATCAACTGGCCAAGGCCGTTGAATAGGAAAAGGCGGTAATCGTCAAAATGCCCTCCATCCAGCCGAAGATGGAGCAATTCATTGGCGGGGTTGGGGAAAACCAACAGCTTTGCTTCCGGGCCGGATATGTCTTCCACTGCCGTCGGCCCGGGCGTGGTGCTGCCCACCACAGGCCGGATCATGAGCGCGCCCGCCGGGAAATTTTCCGGAAAAGGCGACCAGGAGGTGCTGTTATTGTTGAAAAACAGGGCGTCTTTGCCTTCCGGTGAATTCTTGTCGTAGCCCACGGGAATGCAATCCGTAAAGGTGCAGTCGGAGAGTTGTTCCCAGCCCACGTAAAAGTCGCCGGCAGGCAGGCCGATTGGCCTCAGCCCCCCCTGGGCGTTCATCAGGGGGTAGGTGGTGAAGCCCTGCAGGGTGTCGAAAAAGCTATCGGCGTAATAGGGGTTGAGGATGTTCATACTGAATTCCGGCTCGTTGTCCAGCTCGCCGATCCATATTTTCAGGTTGAATTCCTGGCTGGCCACATTGCTCACCATGTGCGGGAAATGGAATTGCACCGCCCGAAGGGTATCGGGTACGGCGGTAGTGAAGCGCACCGCGATCAGGTCGTCTTCCTGAGCGATGACGCCCGTTTCGGCCGAGCCGTCATCGTAGGCGAAGTAGTTGCCGAAGATGGTGGAGCGCTGCACCCGGTCGTTGCGCAGCACGGCTTCATAACCCGGGCCGGTGGCCTGGCTGCCGTTCTCCAGGGTGTACTCCGTGACGAACTCCAGGCGGGTGAAGCCGTCGAAGGCGTTGCTTTCCATCGCAGAGAGGTAGCTGCTGAAGGGGAAGTTGGGGTCGCCTTCGAGCACATAAGCCCGGTTTTGAGGTATCCGGCTCGGAATGTTGCGCTCCTGGCCGTTGAACAAGGTGGCGTCCAGCAGTTCGATGCCGGAAGACAATTCCCTGATCTGTATCCTCGAAGGGTCGGCGTTCTGGCCCTGGGGCGAGAGGTTGCGCACACCCACTGCGATGTAGTTGGCCAGTTCCTGCGCCTCCCTGCCTTTGAAGTGGCGCCACGGCATGCTGGAATACTGCGCCAGGATAGCCCTCGGCAGGTAGGTGAAAGCCAGGTCGTTCACGGTGGTGTCGGCGGCGAAACGGCCGAGCTGCACGTAGTCCAGGTTCCAGATGTCGTCAATGCCCTTGCGGTCGTTGTAACTCGTCAGGCGGAACTGGAAAGCCTGGTGTTTGAAATCGGGCGATACTGCGGCGCTGTAAAAGGCGAAGGCGGTAGGTTCATTGCCGCCGGGCCCGACGGCCAACCCGCTGAAGGTAGCCACCTCCTCCCAGTTGCCGTTGGCTTTTTTGAATTCCAGCCTGATGATGTCCTGCGGCTCGGGGTATTCGCCCAGGCCGCGCTGTTGCAGCCAGAAAGACAGGTACAGGGCGTCGCCCACCGAGGTGAGGTCGATGTAGGTGGACGTCAGGCGGTCGGCAGGGCCGAAGTTGCCGCCAAAGGGGCGCCCGTAGCGGTTGATGCCGTCGAAGGTGGCGACGCCGACGGTGGGAGGATCCTGGCCGTAGCCGGCATTGACGTAGGTATCGGCATCCAGCCAGAGCAGGGGGTCCGTTTCCGGGCCGCCGTTGGAGAAATCATCGAGGAATACCGCCAGCCCGCCGCCGCCCAGCTTGAGGGTGTCGTGGCTGACGCGGAAGGCAAGGTGGAAAGTGTCGCAGATGGCGAAGGTATCGCAGAATACGAGATAAACGGAGTCGGCGCCGGCATATCGGCTGGCCTCGTAGTACAGGTTGCTGTCCACATCCGTATAGGTGGTAAAGTAGATGCGCTGGTCCCGCCCCTCATACTTATCGGCCGCATCGATGAATTTGTTGCAGGCCAGGGGGCCCGGCAACTGGGAGGCTTCCCAGGTGGTGAGCACCCGCTCTTCCGCATCCAGGCCTACGGCGGGGGGGAAATAGTGGCGCCCGGCGCGCCGCCCCACAAGGGTGAAGGAACGCTGCCGGCAGCCCTCCGTCCGGCATAGCTCCACCACAAAGGTGTACTGGGCGCCGAGAATGTCGGCAGCTGCCGTCACGGCCAGGGAATCGCCGATTATTTCCGCGGCTCCGATGGGGTTGGCGTCGCAGTTCAGGCAGTTGAGCGCCGACGGGCCTTCGCCCAGCCCCGAGGTGTCGATGCCAATGGGCAGATAGGCGGTGCGGCCCGCTTCGATATAGGTTACGCCCGGCTTTTCGAGCATGCAGTTTTGCGGGCCGCGGCTTTGCTGCGCGTCCCAGCCTTTGGGGCGCCGGGCTTCTTTTTCCGCATAAAAACGCTGCAGTACGGCATTGCCCTGCAGCGGGACTTCGATCTGTGCGGCGAGCGGAGACCAAAGCCCTGCCGCCAGCAGTATCAGGTAGAAAAGATGCTTCATGAAAAACAGCTTGAAAATACTCAAAAAAAGAAAGGCATCAGCCATCGCCATGCCTTCGTTTCAAAAACGAGAAAGCCAGCATTTTGTTGCTCCGATAACGGGCCGGCGCCTGCGGTTAAAAACCATCACCTCCCCCGTCGAAATCCTCCTCCTGGCCGCCGCCGGAGCTTTCCGAATCCAGTTCGTCAGGGCAACCTTCGGGGCGGGATGCCGTCAGGTAAAGGTTGACCTGCTGGCCCTGAGGGATCATCTGCCCCGGCACGTATTCCGGCTCCTGGCGGTAAACATAGGCATTCTCGCGGTCGGCCACGTCGCCGTAAATATTGCCGACCACCAGGTTGGACCCGCTGATCAGGAAGGCGGCGGCGTCATAGCGCTTGCACACCAGGTCGGGGATGGGCACATCGCTGGTAATCCGCTCCGTGATGACG
Source organism: Bacteroidota bacterium (assembly GCA_963169455.1). Lineage (GTDB taxonomy): Bacteria > Bacteroidota > Bacteroidia > Chitinophagales > Saprospiraceae > JACJYE01. The sequence goes on from CAUJDW010000113.1 coordinate 105,396, forward strand.
AACTCCAGGGTCGAACCTTTCGGCACTTTTACCCCGCGCCGCAGCATTTCGTCCGTGATCTTCCTGCCGTGATGGAAAAAATGCAGGATGGAATTTTCTTCCTGCTTGTTGTCAAAGACCCGTTCCTTGATCACCGGCATGATGTCGAGGCGCTTCAGTTTGATGGCGTACTGGTCGAAGTTATACCCCGCGCTGATGAGGGTGGGCAGGATGACCGAATCGGGCAGCACCCGGTATTTGCTCACGTAGATCGTCCGGCCTTCCTTAGCGCGCTGAAGCGGTTGGGGGTCCTGCTGGTAAATGGTGTTCGGCTCCTGGTTGGAGTCGAAGAAGGAATCGATGGCCACGATTTTGAAATCCTGCTTGCGGGCTTTCCGCAGGGCGTCTTCCATATCCATGCCCACAAAATCGGGAACCTGCAGCGACTGCCCGTGGCGGGTGTAGAGGCGCAGTATCCAGGTGGCCAGCAGGAACAGCAGGAGCGCAGCGCCGGCCAGGCCGGCAAAGTTGCGCAGAAAAATGGGGGATTTCAGGAAAAGCCAGGCTTCCCAGGCCAGTTCTCTGACTCTGCCGGCAAAATAAGCTCCGAAGGGTTGCGGGCGGAATCCGCCGGGCTGTTCGGGAGATGTTTCTTCCATATTCGCGAGGTAGGGTGTTAAAGGTTCCTGCCGGCTTTGCCCGGTGGCGGGCAGGATTACGGCAGTATCCGGGGCCGCGTTTAGCGGGGCCGCCTCCGCCACTTCCGGCGCAGCTTCTGTATCCGCCGCGGGTTCCAGGGCAAAGTCCAGCATTTTTTCTATGAGTTCGAAGGGGCGGTAGCCCCGGGCGGCGGCCTGCGGGTAGAGGCAACTGGCATCCGACAAATCCGGCATGCCGTTTACATCGATGATGATGGTCTGGACGCTGTTGTCCTCATACACCCGTACGAAAGCATCCATGGTGGCGCAGCCCCGGACGTTCAGAATGCGGGCGGCCTGTTCCAGGCGCTTTTTCACCTTGGGCAACACGGCCTGGTGTTCTTCAGGTTGCCTGCCGAAGCGGGCCGGGCGGTAAGGGGCGCTCTTCCGGGCGGAAAATTGTTCTTCCGCCGACAGGAAACGGCCGGAGGCGATATGCTCTGTTGGCTCGAAAAGTTCGTACCGGAGGCTGCCGTCGGGCAGGCGGTGGGCCAGCATGCCGGCCGTTATTTCCACAAAAACCGATGCTCCCCCCGCTGTAAGCAGGCTTTCGAACAGGATGTCGTCGTGCCGGGGAAATTCCTCCCTGGACTTGAGCCGCAGCACCCGGCGGGCTTCCAGGCCTTCCTCCTGCACGGGCCGGAACATCAGCCGGGTATAGGCTTCCAGTTCCCTGCGGGACTTCAAAGCCTTAACAGCCGAGCTGCACCCGCCTTCTACGGGTTTGCCGACGAGCGGGTAGCCCAGCTGGGTTTCCACGCGGCGGAAAAATGCCTCCGCCCCAGCTTCATAATCGCGCTTGTGCAACAGCACCTGATTGGTTACTGTGAATCCGTTGCGTTTGAGGGTCTGCAGGGCATGGAACTTATTGGCCATCAGCTGCGCTGCCCGGGCGCCGGGGCCGTTGCAGGGCAGCCCCATGGCTTCCAGCTTTTCCAGGAGGGGGCCGTCATCGCCCGGAGCGCCCTGGAGGGCGATGAATATGCCATCCACTATATTGGGCAGTTCCTCCAGGTCGATGGGAACAGGGGCGAAAATGGGGGCGGGAGGGCCAAAGCGGGCTGTGATATCCGCACACCGGGCCCGGACTTCCGCCATTACCCGGTGGTGGCGCGGGTTGCTGATATGGAGGTTGACCTCATCGGCGTCATGGCCCAGCAGCAGCCCGACGGGTATGTGGTATAGCTGGTGCTGCCTGCTCAGGAAGAGGGGAATGGGTTCGTACTTTTCCGAACCGGCCAGCCTTTCATAAATATTGCGGCCGCTTTCCACGGAAATATGGCGTTCCGGAGAAGCGCCGCCAAAGATAATGCCGATGCGTTTTTTTACGGCGGCTCTTGTACGGGTTTCCTCCAAACGCCGGTTCAGTTGTTCCAGCAGTTCGCGATATTTTTCCCGGCCGGGCGAAGCGGCCAGGCGCTCCCGCAGGGATACGCAAATGATACAGGAAAGCAGTTGCGTGGGGTTTAAGCCTATAGCCGCCGCCTGCTGGTAAAGCATAGCGTGAGGAGAAATAAAAGAAGCAGAGCTTGGCCCGTTCAGGAAAATCTGACCCCCATTGCTGAAGACGCCGTCGATCCGGGCGAAAGCATGCAGCCCGGCCTCGTTGAAGAGCCTTTCGCAGGCAGCCCGGATAGCCTGAATCTGTTCGGTTGGCAGCTCGACAGGCATTTCCTGCGGCGGCTGAGCTGCAGGGAAATCGGCCTGGTAGCCAGGTATTTCGCCGGCTTTGACAATCCCGGCAGGAGGCAGCGCGATGGCCTCCCCTTGCTCCCCACGCAGGACAATGCAGGAAAAGGCCTTTCCTTCGATGAAAGATTCCAGCACCACTTTCTCCTCCCGGCGGTGGCTCTCCAGAAAAAAAACGGCGCCTTCCGGGGCATTCTGGGCGCGGCTGTCGAGGAATTCCAGCAGTTCTTCGGGATGGTAAACAAGCCGGCTTTCTCCCTGGAAGCTGACATCCATCGGGAAGCCCGGCCCGTCCCAGACGTCGGTGAGCAGCTGCAGGTATTCCACGCGTTCGTAGCCGCTGCGGTCTTTCCATTCGATGGCGGGTACGGCCTCCCGGAAAAAAGCCCTGTTGACGGCCAGTTCGAAACCTTCCAGGCCCGACTTTTCCTCCACGGCAGACATCCCTATGGAGGAGCTCTGCCGGGCAGGGCGCACGCTCAGAGGCAGCCCCAGCTGGGCGATGGCCTCCTGGTAGATGTCGCCGGGCTGAGCGGCCAGCCATTCTTCTCGGGCCAGGGTATAAGTTTTGGGAGCTGGGAAGCCCAGCAACCCCATCAGGTCTTTCAGGATGGACCGGCCCATGCCGATCTGGCAGGCCCTGGGGCCGTTGCCCGTGTAGGGAATGCCCAGCGCATCGAGTTCCTGCTGGAGCTGGCCATCTTCGCCATAGTAACCATGAAGGGCGATAAACGCCATGTCGATAAGCGCCGGGAGTTCTTCCCTGCTGATCCGGCGGCCCACTTTCCCGATGATGGCATCCAGTTTTTCCGGCGGCAATTCGCCCAGGCTTTCCAGGTAAACCTGAAATCCGTTGGGAGAGGGCGGCAGGCCTTCGGCAGGCGGGAAGAAATCGCGGATGGAACGCTGGTAGAGATGCTGCCAGTCCAGCAAAATGAATTGGCAGTGGCTATCCACAAAGATGAGCACAGGCTCGAACAGGCTCCTGTCGAGGCAGTCGAATACCGTACGCCCGCCGGCGAAGGAGCGTTCGCGCTCGCGGGAGGGGCCGCCGAAGAAGATGCCAATTTTCATAAACTCGTGCTTGCTAAGTGCACAAAGGTAGCCCGTTTGCAGTTTTTTTTTAACTTTTGGCCCGATGAATAAAGAGATACTCCGCCTGGCCATACCCAACATCATCAGCAACATCTCGGTGCCCCTGCTGAGCAGTGTAGATACCGCGCTGATGGGGCGCCTGTCGGCGCTGCACATTGGCGCGGTTGGCATCGGCTCCATGGTCTTTAATTTCGTGTACTGGAACTTTGGATTTCTGCGCATGGGCACCACGGGCCTGACGGCACAGGCCTACGGCGCACGCGACGAGGAGGCCATGGCGCACACCCTGGGGCGGGCGCTGCTGCTGGTGCTGCTGCTGGCCGCCGCCCTGCTGTTGCTGCAGTGGCCCTTCGGGCAGGCCAGCTTCTTTCTGATGAACGCTACAGGGGAACAGAGAGCGCTGGTTGCCGAGTACTTCTACATCCGCATCTGGGCGGCGCCGGCCACCCTGGGGCTCTATGCTTTTATGGGCTGGTTTTTTGGCATGCAGAACGCCATCTACCCGCTCATCCTGACCGTTGTGATCAATGCTGTCAATATCCTGTTGAGCCTCTATTTCGTGCAGGCGCTGAGCATGGATGTGGATGGGGCTGCATACGGCACGGTTGCCGCCCAGTACAGCGGGCTGCTGCTGGCGCTCGCCCTGTTTTATTACAAGTATGGATACCTGCTGAAGCACTTCCGCAGGGGCGCCGTGCTGCAATGGGAGAAACTCCGGAAATTTCTGAGCCTCAACGCCGACATTTTCATCCGCACCCTTGCGCTGACCGGCGCCTTCGCATTTTTTTACAGCCGTTCTTCCGCAGAAGGGGCCATGGCCCTGGCCGTCAACACGATCCTGCTGCAATTCCTCAACTGGATGTCATACGGCGTGGATGGTTTCGCCTTCGCTTCCGAAAGCCTGGTGGGCAAGTACAGGGGCGCAGGCAATGAGGTAAAAACACGGCAGGCGATCCGTTATTCTTTCGCCTGGGGAATGAGCCTGGCTATGGCCTTCAGCCTGTGTTACTGGCTTTTCGGCCCGGGCTTGCTCCGGGTGTTTACCAACCAGCCCGGTGTGCTGGCCGCCGCTGCACCGCTGATGTGCTGGATCATCGTGCTGCCCTTAGCCGCTACGCCTTGTTACCTCTGGGACGGCGTTTTCGTCGGGCTGATGGCGGCGCGCGCGATGCGCAACAGTATGATCCTCGCTTTTGTTATTTTCCTGCTGGCCTATTATCTTTCACTGCCCCTCGGCAACCACGGCCTCTGGCTGTCGCTGCTGCTTTTCCTGGCTGCCCGGGGTGGATTGCAATACGGGCAGTTTGCCCGCAAGGGGCTCAGGCTTTAAAACATTCGTTCAATCATGCTCAGGATCGCCAAACCGGATCGGCAACCGGAGATATTTTACAGCATACAGGGCGAGGGGAAAAACCTCGGGCAGCCCAGCATTTTTGTGCGCACATCCCTGTGCAACCTGCACTGCATCTGGTGCGACACGGACTATACCTGGAACTGGAAGGGAACCCGCTTCGCTCACCAGAAGGACGCCTCCCCCGGCTACGAGAAGTACGATATGGAGAAGGTTGCAGCTGGTATGGAGGTGGCCGAAGTGGCCGCCATAGTGCGTCAATACCCCTGCAGAAACGTAGTGCTCACCGGCGGCGAACCCATGATGCAGCAGGACGGCCTGCTCGAACTGATACAGGAACTGGGGCCGGGATACTGGTTCGAGATTGAAACCAACGGCGCCATACTGCCCGGCCCGGCTTTCGATGCCTGCATCGGCCAATACAACGTCTCGCCCAAGCTGGCCAACTCCAACAACCCGCAGAAGCTTCGCGAAAAGCCAAAAGCATACCGGTTTTTTGCCCGGAACCCCAAAGCCAACTTCAAATTCGTGATCACCGAAGAGCGCGACCTGGAAGAGGTGCTGGCCCTGGCCGGGCGCTACGATATAAGCCCGGAAAAAATTTACCTCATGCCCGAAGGAACCTCCGGCGAAGGCCTTGCTTCCAAACAGTCCTGGCTGGTTGAGCAGTGCAAAGCACACGGTTTCCATTTCACCACCAGGCTGCATATCCTGATCTATGGAAATAAGCGCGGCGTGTAAGCCTCCCCTCTTACTCCCCCACTGCCATACTGTCACTCTTTTTGCCACAATGACACCCTCCGAAACCATGGAACGCTTCTTGCTGTTAATTTAATGTTTACACATTAATCTGAACCGGCTCCGGAGCCTGGAGCCGGCAGGCGAAAAAACAAAGGCATGAAAAACCGCACCGTCGCGCATATTTTAAAAAGCGAGCAGCTGCAGATGGGGCATCTTCAGGTGAAGCAGCCCCTACCCACCATGAAAGTCGAACAGGTGAGCCCCTTTCTGCTGCTGCACCATTTCGGGCCCTTATCCGTTGAGCCGGGCGCCGACCCTTTGGATCTTGGCCCGCACCCTCACCGGGGTTTCGAGCCGGTCACTTTTCTTTACAGTGGCGGCATCCGGCACAAGGATAGCCGGGGCAACGAGGGGATATTACAGGGCGGCGACGTACAGTGGATGACCGCCGGCCGCGGCATCATCCATAGCGAGCGGGCGTCCAAAGCCTTTCTGGAATCGGGCGGAGTGATGGAAGGCATCCAGCTTTGGGTCAACCTGCCGAAACAGCACAAGATGGCGCAACCGGGGTATCAGGACATCAAAGCCGCCCGGATTCCCCTGCTCGAGGAAGACGAGGGCCGGGTACGGCTCCGGGTGGTGGCCGGAAGCTATAAAGGAACCACGGGCCCGGCCCGCACCTTTACGCCTCTCCTGGCCCTGCAGGCCCATTTGCAGCCCGGCGGCTTCGCAGCCATTGAGTTGCCGGAGCACTTCAACGCCCTGGCCTATGTGCTCAAAGGGCAGGTGAAACTCAATGAGAATTTCAGCTACGCCGGCGAACACCTGCTCCACTTCCGCAATGATGGAGCGGGCTTCAGCCTGCGGGCCGAAGCGGAAAGCCAGGTGCTCATCCTCGCCGGAGAACCCATCGATGAGCCGGTGGCTTCCTGGGGGCCTTATGTAATGAACACCCAAACGGAGATCATGGAAGCAATGCGGGACTATCAGATGGGGAAGATGGGGGTGTATGTGGATTAGAGCCCCGGAGGCCGGGGAAATCCACCCTGCCCCTGATGGGACATATTTCCCGGCGAATGCAACATTATCGGAATACGGCGCATTTAATTGTTATGCGTTTGTCGAAAAAAAGTAAGAGGAAGACAATGAAGAAAACATTCATGGTGGAATTCGAACTGCCGGAAACCTTTACGGAGGAGTTTATGGCGCTCATCCCCCGGCAGCGATATGTTGTGAACACGATGCTGGCCGAAGGGCGCCTCAAGTCCTATTCGCTGTCGATGGACCGCAGCAAATTGTGGGTCGTGTTGCTGGCCCAGTCGGAGTTCGAGGTGCTGGAGGCCATAGCCCTGATGCCCCTGAGCGACTACATGAGCCCGAACATCTCCGAGCTTATGTTCCACAATTCCGCTGAAGCCGTCATGCATTTTTCCCTGAATTAATTTGTGTCATTAGATATATTTCTTTCAGGTGTCGGACTCGTTGCCAATGAGCCCGACACTTTTTTTGGCGCCATTGAACCGAGCAAACCGACGACGAACATGAAACGCATAGCCATCGACATGGACGAAGTGATCGCCGATGTGCGGCCGAAATTCCTCACCCTGTACGAGCGGGAGTTTGGCCGGCGCCCCAGGGAAGAGGAGTATCTGGGGAAAAAGGTGTACCAACTCCCGGGGGCGGCCCGCATCCGGGAGTTCCTGCAGGAGAAAGGCTTTTTCGCCGGGCTGCCTGTCATTCCGGGCAGCCAGGAGGGCATCAGGGAACTGATGGAGCGCTATGATGTGTTCATCGTGACGGCAGCCATGGAATTCCGGGCTTCCTTCGAGGACAAGTTCGACTGGCTGCAGGAGCACTTCCCTTTCATCCACTGGAAAAACATCGTTTTCTGTGGCGATAAGAGCATCATTGAAGCCGATTACATGATCGACGACCATGCTTTCAACCTGGAGCGCTTCAGGGGAAGGGGCCTGTTGTTCACCGCCTCACACAATATCGAAGAAACCCGTTTCACGCGGGTAAACAACTGGGAGGAGGTGATGGCCTTCTTCCGGGCGGAAACGCAGTAAAAGGTCAGGCCGGAACAGCTTCCATTTTCAGCCTGCTGCGGTAGCGCAGCATCAGCCAGAAGGCCGTTGCAAAGACTGTTACAGCTGAAAGCGTGACTATTATTTCGGCCTGGCTTCGGAAAGGCACCAGCAAAAGCGTGGTGATCAGCTCCAGGCTGATAAGCGCCAGGATAAAATTGATGACGGTGTGCCGCCTGGCCATGGAAGTCAGGTACGCTCCGAGCGGCGCGCCGATAATGACCACCTCCACGGCCACCAGCCAGTAGTTCCACATCTGGCCGACATCTTTGGATACGACGCCGTGCAGAAAAAAGCCCACCCAGGAATTCAGGGCCATGATGATGACGGTGGAAGGCGTACTCACCTTTTCATCCACCCCAAAGGCCAGGGTAAGCACCATAAAGGTGATCACATCGATGCCGCTGCCTACCTGGGCTGCAAAGACGCCGCCGAAAATGCCCAGAGCCATAAAAAAGAGCCGATACCCGGGCCCCCATCCCGGCAGGCCGGGCAGAGGGCGCCATTTAAGGATGTAGGTGCTTAGAAAAAGGGCGCATCCGAAAGTCGTGGTCACGAAAGTGAACAGCACTTTGGGATAAGGATTGGGGATTACCAGCCAGTAGGTACCCAGCACCTGCCCAAACACCCCACCCAGCGACACCCAGATAATCACCTTCGGAAGAATGCGTATCTTCCGGGTGAGGATGAATACCGAGGCCATGCCCATTCCGAAGGACTGGATCATGAGGGAAAAAGTGCGGGCGTCCTGAGAGGCGATGTACAATACTTTTGTAAAAACGGGATAGGCCACTGCGCCGCCGCCCTCGGCCGTGGCTCCGGCCACGAACGAGCCCAGGACCATAGTAAGCGTCGCCGGCCAGTAGTCGCGGAACAAGCCCCAGCTGCCGCTGTGCGTCATGTAGGCGGCCCAGATGGAATAAATGAGGAAAACCAGGGCCGGATAAATTTTGAGGCGGTGGCGGTTGTACCATCCGGCCCAGGAGAAAACAGCCGGCGATTGATCCGGAAATAAGGGATTCATAATTTGTCCGTATTTTTTGCCGCCGCCTGGCCTTCACCCGATGCCTGAGCCGCCGGCCGCCGGGAGGCAAATATACAAAAGCGCGGACTGTTGAGGCTGAAAGAAAACCGGCCCATCGCCGAATTCCTTATCTTCGGCCGAAATAATTGCCCATGATGCCGAAGCGGGAAAAAGTGTGGCAGCTTATCAGAATGAAACTGCGCTTCGCCATGACCGGCGCAGCGGCCACTTCCGTGGATTACGTATTGTATCTTCTGCTGGCCAACAGGGTATTTTCCCCGGTCGTTTCGAACATCATCTCCTATTCCTGCGGGATGGTGGCCAACTTCCTGATGCAGAAACGCTTCGTGTTCAATCTTCAGGGCTCCGCACGGAGGGCTTTCCTGCTGTCAGCCCTGGTTTCGCTGGGCGGCATGACGCTCAGCACGGGCATCATTTACGGCCTGAATACCATGGATTTTTTTGCCCGCTACCAGTTCATAACCAAACTATGCGCCACCGGTGCGGTTTTTTTCTACAACTTCTACTTCAAACGCTATGTTTTTGAAGGGAGGTTTCTCTGAGCACGGGCTTTTGCCGCAGGTTTGCTGAACCTGGAATTATCCGCCTGCCCGTGGTTTGCGCGGACAAACATTCTAAACAAAAATACGACCCACTGAAAAATGAAGGACTTACTGACTACCCTGCTCACCCTGGCCCTGCTGGCGGCCGGCCTGAAAGCCCAGTCGCCGCTGAGCCTGTCGGATGCCATCCAGACGGGCCTGGCCAACAACTTCCAGATACAGATATCGGAGATGCAGCGCGATATCGCTGCCAATATAAACGACTGGGCGGTGGCCGGCCGCTATCCTTCGATCAACCTGGTCGTCAATTCCAGCAACAGCTACCGGAACCAGAGCAACCCTGCCGGCCCGCTCACCAGGCTGAATTCCCTCAGCCCCAGCCTGGCGCCGGGCGTTGAAGCCAGCTGGATATTGTTCGACGGCTACCGGGTGCGGTATGCAAAGCAACAACTGGAACAGCAGGTACAGCTTTTTGAAGGGAATATCAAACTGGAGGTGGAGAACACCATTCAGCGCATCATCCAGGCCTACTACAGCGCCCTGGTGCTGCAGGAACAACTGGCCGTGGTGGAAGAAGTCCTCATCCTGTCCCGCGACCGGGTCGCCTACCAGGAACTGCGAAAAGAATACGGCCAGGCGAGCACCTTCGACATCCTCCAGGACACGGACGCCTACCTGAACGACTCCATCAACTACATGGTGCAGCTCAACACCTTCGAATCGGCCTTGCGCAACCTCAACCTCGCCATGGGTGTCGACGAACTCGGCACCCGCTACAGGCTGACCGACGAACTGGAACACGAGGCCGGGGATTACGCGCTGGAGGATTTGCAGCAGCGCATGCTGGCCAACAACCACCAGTTACAAAACCAGATGCTCAGCCGCGAGCTGGCGGCCATCAACACCCGCATCCAGGAATCCGCGATGAAGCCCTCTCTGAGCATGCAGGCCGGCACGGCCTACAACATCGGCATTTCCTTCGGAGAGCAGACGCTCGAGTTCGGAACCAACATCAACACCCGTTCCCTGCCCGAAGTAGCGGCCAAGACCTTCACCGGTTTTGTCAACTTTAGCGCCGCCTATCCCCTGTTCGACGGCGGGGTGCGCCGCAAAAACATCGAAACCGCCCAAACGGAGGAAATGATCGCCCAGGCCGGCATCAGCGAGCTGAAGCGCAACCTGAGCGGCCAGCTGGCCAACACCCTGGCCACCTACAACACCCAAAAGCGCCTGGTGGACGTCACCACCCAACTGGTGGGCAACGCCCGCCGCAACCTGGAGATCGCCGAAGAGCGCTACCGCGGCGGCCTGATCAACTCCTTCGACTACCGCACGATCCAGTTGGGCTACATCAATGCTTCCCAGCAGCGCCTGAATGCGCAGTTCAACCTTAAAAATACGGAAACGGAGCTGATCCGGCTGATCGGGGGGCTGGTGCGGTAGTTTCTGCGCCCTGCAATTTCTGGCCCTTGAAGCCAAAAATTGCAGGGCCTGCCGTTTGTTTTGTTCATATAAGCAGGAAAGCCTTATTTTGCGCCATGAACCTTCCCCTACGCATAGCCCGGCGCTACCTCTTCGCCAGAAAGTCGACCAATGCCATCAATATCATTACCGGCATTGCGGTCTTCGGCATCGCCGTCGGCTCGGCCGCCCTGGTGCTGGTGCTGTCGGTCTTCAACGGTTTCGAAGACCTCATCATGACGATGTACAGCAACTTCAACCCCGACGTCAAGGTGACGCCTGCCCGGGGTAAAACCTTTGAAGCGGACTCCGTGCTCATCGCCCGCCTGGAGGCCATCGATGGGGTGGCTTATGTGAGCCAGACGCTGGAAGAGGTCGCCTTTTTCGACTACAAGGACAATCAGGACTTCGGCACCCTCAAAGGGGTGGATGGCAATTTCAGCAAGGTTGTGGGCATCGACACCACGGTGCGGGAAGGCGCTTATGCCTTCGAGGAAGGCTCGCGCGACCTGGCTGTGCTGGGGCTGGGCATGCGCAACAAACTGGCCGCCAATGTTGGAGACCGCTTTACCGAAATGGCCGTGTACATGCCCAAACGGGAACGGTCGGGCAGCCCGCTGGAGCAACCTTTCCGCCGCAGCTACATCTATCCGGGCGGCACTTTTGTCATCCAGCAGGATTTCGACAACGAGTTCGTGCTCAGCTCCCTGTCTTTCGCCCGCCGGCTGCTGGGCTTTTCAACCCCTGTGGTGAGCGCCCTCGAGATCCGGCTCGCTCTGGATGCCGACGAAAGCAGCGCCCTGCAGCAAATCCGCCAGGCCATGGGAGTTGGTTTCGAGGTAAAGGGCCGGTTCCAGCAGGAAGAATCATTCCTCAAACTGATGCAGGTGGAAAAGTGGCTGAGTTACGCCATCGTCAGCCTGATGATGCTCATGGTGGCCTTCAACATCGTGGGGGCCCTGTGGATGGTCGTTCTGGAAAAACAAAGCGACATCTCCATACTCAAATCCATGGGCGCTACCGACACATCGGTTCGCAACATCTTTTTATACGAGGGGCTGCTGCTCAGCCTGCTGGGGCTGCTGCTCGGCTTCGTGCTCGCCATAACGCTGTACATCGCCCAGAAAACGGTAGGCATCATCACCGTTCCGGGTAACTTTATCGTCGACGCCTACCCCATCAGCATGCGGTTTGCCGACTTTGCCGTGGTGGTCGTGACGGTTTTGGCCATCGGGCTGCTGGCGTCCTGGCCGCCCGCCCAGCGCGCCCGCCGCGTACCGGCAATGATGCGGGAGGAATAGGAAAAGGGCTTACAGGCGCATGGTTTGCCCCGGGTTCACCTCGCCACCCCGTCGCCCGGCTTGCCCGGCTCACAGAGTCGCCCCCCACGTTTCATACCGGCTTAACTTCGGAAGTTTAGCCGGGGGTTCACCTCCTTACCTCCTCTCCCTGGGAGGCCTCCCTGCTTCTTATCATTCCATTCCGGTGACAAAGCTCACCAAAATTGGCCCCCGCAGCTCCTATCTTGAGGGGCAGATTTTATGCAGACAAAAAAAACAGTCGCCATGAAAAAAATACTTTTACCTGCCCTGCTGTTCTGGGGCTTTTCCTTTTTCGCAAATGCCCAGACGGAGGAATTCGTCTGTAAAAGTGTTGAAGAGATCGCCGCTATGGAACAGGCGGCGCACGAGGGCCTGCTCGATTTCCGGTCCTCACCCTTCACCGACAACTACGACATCATCTACCAACGAATGGAATGGGAGGTTGACCCCAACCAATACTACATTCAGGGAGCCGTCACCACCTATTTCGCTCCGACGCGCAATGGCTTCACGGCGGTGAATTTCGACCTATCTTCCTCCCTTCAGGCCAGTAATGTACTTTACCACGGCACGGACCCCCTCAATTTCACCCATTCCGGAGACCGGCTGGAGATAGAGCTGCCGGAGATGATAGAAGTGGGGGAAATGGATTCCGTTACCATCATTTACAGCGGTGCGCCGCCCAGCAGCGGTTTCGGCTCATTCGCTACGGGCTACCACAACGGCAGCCCTGCCCTGTGGACCCTTTCCGAGCCCTACGGCGCCAAAGACTGGTGGCCCACCAAACAGGACCTGGTGGACAAGATCGACTCCGTCGATATTATTGTGCGCACGCCGGCAGCCTATCGGGCCGCGAGCAACGGCGTGCTGGTGAGCGAGGTGCTTGATGGCAACGAGAAGGTTTACCACTGGCGTCACCGCTACCCCATACCGGCATATCTGGTGGCCATTGCGGTGACGAACTACGCCGTCTTTTCCGAGTTCGTGCCCGTTGAGGGCGGCGAGCCCATCGAGGTGCTGAACTATGTATTTCCGGAGAGCCTGAATTCCTGGCAGAACGCCATCCACTCGACGGTGGAATCGATGGAATTGTTCAATGAGCTCTTCGGGCTTTATCCCTTTGCCGACGAAAAATATGGCCACGCGCAGTTTGGCTGGGGCGGCGGCATGGAGCACCAGACGATGAGCTTCATGGGCGGCAACTCCCACATGCTCCAGGCCCACGAGCTGGCCCACCAGTGGTTTGGCGACAAAGTGACCTGCGGCAGCTGGTCCGACATCTGGCTCAACGAAGGTTTCGCCACTTACCTGGAAGGCATGACCTACGAACACGGCCTGGGAACCAACACCTGGCAAAACTGGCTGCAGGGCAAGATCGACCAGGTAACCGGCCAGCCCGACGGTTCGGTGTTCGTGGCGGACACCTCCAATGTGAGCCGCATCTTCAGCAGCCGCCTGTCCTACTCCAAAGGCGCCCTGCTGCTGCACATGCTGCGGTGGAAACTTGGCGATGAGGCTTTCTTCCAGGGCGTTCGCAACTACCTGGAAGCCCCCGAGCTGGCCTTCGGCTACGCAAGAACTGCGGATTTGCAGTACTACCTCGAACAGGCCGGCGGGCAGAGCCTGACGGAATTCTTCGACGACTGGTTCTACGGCCAGGGCTATCCCTCCTATCATGTCAACTGGTGGCAGGAGGGAAATACCGTGCTGGTGCAGATCGACCAAACCACCTCCCACGCTTCGGTCGGCTTCTTTGAAATGCCGGTTCCTGTGAAATTTCAGGGCCCGGGCTTCAACACCACCATGGCCTTCGACCACACCTATTCGGGGCAGATATTCAGCTTCGAGGCGCCGGCTGACGTTGCGCTGGTGCGCTTCGACCCGGAACTCTGGCTATGCTCGCGCAACAACGTCGTGACGAATACGGAGATCGTCGGCCTGGCAGAAACCCTCAAAGAGCAGGTGAAAGTATGGCCTAACCCGGCCCGGGAGCAGTTGTCCCTGCAATTGCCCGCTTCCCTGCTGCCGGCCCAGGCCGTATTGTTCGATGCCGCCGGGCAGCAGGTGCTCGAGGCCGCCATCCGCAATGAGCAAAATGAGGTGGATATCTCCACCCTGCCTGCGGGGCACTACTACCTGAAGCTGCAAAGCGGGAAGGGCAGCGTAGCTGTGCCGGTAGTGAAGGAGTAAGGGGGGGCGAAGTAAAAATCGCCATTCCTTTCTGAAATATCCGGCAATCCGTTATTTTTACCCAAAGCCCGTCCGAAATGAGGAAAATCGCACTTTCCCTTTCCCTGTTGTATTTTTCGGCCCAGGTATTCGGGCAGGATACGGCGAGTGTTGTCATTCCCGGTTCTGAAGTCCGTTTCCGGCTCGTGCACATTCCCGCCGGGCAGTTGGAGGTGCAGGGGGAAGACGGGCAAAGTATTTCCCTTCAGGTCGACGCCTTCTGGATGGGCGCCTTCGAAGTCACCTACGACGAATTCTCCCTGTTCCAGCAACGGCAGTACGACAGCGACGACAGCGACTGGCGGGAAGGCGAGTTCAAAGCCGATGCCGTCAGCCGCCCGACGCCGCAATACCTCGATTACACCTTCGGCATGGGCACTACCGGCGGGTTTCCCGCGGTGAGCATGACCCAGCAGGCGGCCTTGCGATATTGCTATTGGTTGTATCAGAAAACCGGCCAGTTCTTTCGCCTGCCCACCGAAGCCGAGTGGGCCTACGCCTGCCTGGCCGGCCAAAACTGGGCGCCCGAAAACCTGAAGGGCTACGCCTGGTTTTACGACAATGGCTACGACACCTATCACAAAACCGGTGGGAAAAAGCCCAATCCATGGGGCCTGTACGACATGCTCGGCAATGTGTCGGAATGGACGCTCGATGAATACCAGAAGGACTACCCCGCGGCAATCGGCGCCGAAACCCAAAACCCTTGGGTGAAACCCGCCAAGCGGCATTCGCGCACCGTCATGGGAGGCTCCTATGACAGCCCGGCAAAGGAATGCAACTGCACCCACCGCCAGAAATCCCAGCCGCGATGGCAGGCCCGCGACCCGCAGATACCCAAAAGTATCTGGTGGAATACGGACTCGCCCTTCGTGGGCTTCCGCATCGTCAGGCCGGAACAACAACCCGATGCAGCGCAGGTAGAGGCTTTCTTTCAGGAGGCCATCCGGGATTGAATGGCTGCCCGCCTCCGCATAAAGCTTCGGCGGGTAAAAATGAATAGAGGGTTGGGTGGATCAGGGCCGGTTTCCGCCCGCCCACTCGTTGCACTCGTATTCGGGTAAAACTCCCGGTTTCCGACTTCCGACTTCCGACTTCCGACTTCCGACTTCCGACTTCCGACTTCCGGTTTCCGGTTTCCGACTTCCGACTTCCGACTTCCGATTTCCGACTTCCGGTTTCCGACTTCCGACTTCCGACTTCCGACTTTGATTAATTATCCACTTCAATCCGAAGCAAAATGAAAAAACTCAATCGCCGAACCTTTGTCAAACAAACCACTGCGGTAGCCGGTGGCATCCTGTTGGCGCCGTCCATGCTGGGCGCCAAAGCCCACATAGATGGCAGCGACCTCATCAAAGTCGGGCTGATCGGCTGTGGCGGGCGGGGCACCGGGGCTGCCGTGCAGGCCATGTTGTCGGGCCAGAACGTACAGCTCGTGGCCATGGCCGACGCCTTCCGCGACAATCTGGACACCAGTTACAAACAGATCGCGGCCGAGGCTGAAAACAATGAACTGCCCGCCGACAGGGTCAATGTACCGGAAGAACACAAATTTGCCGGGTTTGACGCCTATCAGAAAGTCATACCGCTCTGTGATGTCGTTATCCTGGCCGCCCCGCCGGGCTTCCGGCCCATGCATTTCGAGGCGGCGGTCAAGGCCGGCAAACACGTCTTTATGGAAAAACCCGTTGCAGTTGACGCACCCGGCGTGCGCCGCGTGCTGGCCGCCGCCGAAGAGGCCAAACGCAAGAAGCTCAATGTCGTGGTGGGCCTGCAACGCCGCTATGAAACCATTTACCTGAAGTGGATGGAACTGCTGCACGAAGGCGTCATCGGCGATATCGTCACATCCCACGTCTACTGGAACAGCGGCGGCGTGTGGGTGCGCGAGCGGCAACCCGGCCAGACGGAGATGGAATACCAGATGCGCAACTGGTACTATTTTAACTGGCTCTGTGGCGACCACATCAACGAACAGCACATCCACAACCTCGATGTGGGCAACTGGGCAAAGCAGTCCTACCCTGTTAAAGCGCACGGCATGGGCGGGAGGCAGGTGCGCACCGGCAAAGAATTCGGTGAGATTTTCGACCACCACTTCGTCGAGTACGAATACGCCGACGGCAGCCGCATGTTCAGCCAGTGCCGCCACATCGTCGGCACGAACTACCGCGTAACGGAATCCTTTCAGGGCACAAACGGCACGGCTCCGGCCCCCGGCCTGATACGCACCCGGAGCGGGTACAAGCTGATGGCCCACGATGCCAAAGGGGACCCCAACCCCTATCAGGTAGAGCACGATGTGCTTTTCGACGCGGTTGCCAAAGGGGAGTTTAAATTTGCGGATGCGGAAAACGCCGCCAAAAGCACCCTCACGGCCATCATGGGCCGCATGGCGACGTACTCCGGGCAGGCCATCGAATGGGACGCCGCCCTGAACTCCGAACTGGACCTCATGCCCAAACGCTACGCCTGGGACGCTCCGCCGCCAATCCTGCCGGATGAAAACGGCTTCTACCCCGTGGCCGTGCCGGGGGTGACGAAGGTGTTGTAGGTAAGGCTTGAGGAAATTCCCGGGGGTTACCTGTTTCCGCCCGCAGCCGCTTCGCCGGGCGAGCTTTGGGCGCTCCCCTTGCGAGGGCGTTTTGCCACCGTACAAACGCACACCTGATGCGCCATATCGGACATATCGCTTTGATTTTGACTTTGCTGGCGGGATTGTCGGCGCCTGGAGATTGCCAGGCTCCGGCGCGTTACGAATACCAGCACCGCCAGATGGGCACCCTGTTCCGGCTGGTATTGTACGCGGCTGACAGCGCCCATGCCGGGCGGGCCGCCGAAGCGGCTTTCGCCCGCATCGACAGCCTGAACGCCACATTTAGTGATTATCGGGCGGAAAGCGAGCTCAGCCGGCTGGGCGCATCGAGCGATTCGTTACAGGATTGGGTTGTTGTGAGCCCCGACATGGAAAAGGTTCTGCGCCAGGCACAGTCCGTTTCGGCCCGCACGGATGGTGCTTTCGACCTCACCATCGGCCCGCTGAGCAGGTTGTGGCGGCGGGCCTTCCGGCAGGGGGAATTCCCGGATAGCCTGGCTTTGGAAGCAGCCAGGGAAATGGTTGGGTATCAGAAACTGGAAATTCATCCGGAAGAACCCAGGGTGAGGCTCCTTCGGCCCGGGATGCGCCTGGATGCGGGTGGAATTGCCAAAGGCTTCGCCGTAGACGAGGCCATGGCAGTGTTGCGGCAGCATGGCCTGGGCGCCGCCCTGGTGGACGGCGGGGGCGACCTGCTGGCCGGCGAGGCCCCGCCCGGAGAAAAGGCCTGGAAGATAGAAATTGCGGGAGATACCGTACTGGCTTTATGCAATCGGGCCGTTGCCACCTCCGGAGACACCTACCGCTACCTCGAATGGCAGGGCCGCCGCTACAGCCACATCATCGACCCCCGCACCGGGCTGGGGGTCGCCCATGGCAAGCAGGTGACAGTGCTGGCGCCCTCCTGCACACTGGCCGACGCCCTGGCTTCGGCGCTGAGTGCAGAACCGGGCCTGGAAGAGAAGCTAAGGGCAGAATTCAGGGATTGCTGCTTCAGGATATGTGATTAGTCATAAAAAGAGCCAACATGAACAGACAATAGTCCGTGGCGAATTTGACGCATAGGCATAAAAAAGGGCAAAAGCCGTAGCTTGGGAGTTCCTACACAACCGAGCTAAACTTTGCCCTATGAGCGTCAAGACACTCACAGAACAAATATTAGGAAAAATTTCCAAA
>CAUJDW010000114.1 GCA_963169455.1 Bacteroidota bacterium
AGAACTATGATAAAATGGGGCAAATATTGGGAAATTTTATTGTAGACATTTACAAGGCCAATAAGATCATAAAAGAATAAATCGCAGAACAAAGCACATATCGGTCATGCCGCCTAAGCGGCGACACGCCGTATGTGCAAAACGTTAGCAACCACAGATATTCGAGAACATAACGTTTAAACCATGAGTATCAAAGGCATCCCAGTCAGACATATCAAAGCATCTGAGACAAACCAGGATGTCACCGAGCGTATTAGCATTCGTGAAGTTCAACAATTGCTGAATAATCAAGATCTGACACAGGATCTTCACCGGCATGATTTCTATTTTATCATGGCCATCGAAAAGGGGCACGGCAGCCATGCCATCGATTTCAGACACTACGATCTTTGCGACCGATGTATTTTCTTTATGCACCCGGGTCAGGTACATGAGCTTTCAATCAAGGCAGGGAGTACGGGCTTTCTGATACAATTCAAAACGGACTTTTATCCACACGACCGGTTTACCGGAGATTTGCTTCGTTCGCTTGGTCGTCAGACCTTCTACCAACTCAATGAAGAGTCGTTTCGCAAAGTGACGACCACTTTAAGCCAATTGCACCATGAGTATCAGGAACGAAAGGAAAAATTCAGCGAGGCACTCCGGGCAAGTCTCACAATTTTCTTTATCGAGCTCATTCGAAACAAAACTCGTCCGGATGTCGTCAAGGGCCAATACCATCCGTACCAACAAGAACGACTAGAAGAATTTTTGGCGCTGGTCGAGTCTCAACTTGCTCACCACAAAGAGGTAATGTATTATACTGACCAACTCAATCTTTCCGCTTTTCAGCTCAATGCTATCACTAAAAAGCTGTTGGGTAAAACCGCCTCGGAGCTCATTGATGATCAGGTTATTCTGGAAAGCAAGCGGTATCTGCTGGCTACAACTGACCAGGTCAATCAGATAGCTTACAAACTGGGCTATGACGATCCATCCTATTTCATTCGGTTCTTTAAGAAGCACACGGGGCATTCACCTGAGGCTTTCCGGAAGAATTACAGATAAATCCCGCCCAACTTCATTTTTGTCCTATCCTCCTCGTTTCGCACCATTTTAGCTTTGTAGAGACAATTTGAAGCATAAAAATTATTTACATGAAAACTAAAATGAAGCTTATTGCCTCCCTTAAAATTTGGGTGGTAATCTACCCGTCAATCACGCTGTTTCTTTATTTGTTTGGAGACGTCATGGCTGCCATGCCTTTGTACCAACGCACGCTCATACTGACCGTTTCCTTGGTGCCGTGGATTGTATTCCTCGGAGTTCCATTTGTAGAATTGGTTCTTGGCTTGTTCCGTCCGGACCTCAAAAGAAAATGAGCATTAGTGTGCCGGATACCTTGAATTCGAGTGTGTTCACACGACGAGAGTTTGTGAGGCAATGCGGGGGTACATTGGTAGCCTTCGCATTGCCCTCTAGTTCACTTCTTAAAGCAGCTAACAACATGGTAAAACAAGAAAAATTTGATGTAATCATAATTGGTGGGAGTTATTCCGGTCTTGCAGCAGGCATGGCTTTGGGAAGATCTTTACGACAAGTTTTGATCCTTGACAGTGGCAAACCCTGCAACCGCCAAACTCCCCACTCTCATAACTTTCTTACACAAGATGGTAAAACCCCGGCTGAAATCTCCTTGCTTGCAAGGCAACAGGTTGAAGCTTATTCGACAGTAAGACAACACAATGCCCTCGTTACCCATGCCGAACAACTGGCCAATGAGTTTGTAGTCCATACATCTGCCGGTGAAAAATATCGGGGCAAAAAACTGATTCTTGCTACCGGCATTAAAGATATTCTCCCTGCTATTGAAGGGTTTAGTGAGTGTTGGGGAATATCGGTATTACATTGTCCATATTGCCATGGCTATGAAATACGGCACCAAAACACCGGAGTGATGGGCAATGGTGATAAGGGCTTTGAGTTCCTGAGCCTCATCACCAATTGGACCAATAAGTTGACATTGTTTACTCACGGAAACTCCACCTTAACCGTGGAGCAACAACATGGACTCTCCCGAAAAAACATCGACATCATCCAAACCGAGATGGATCGACTTGAGCACAAAAACGGTCATCTTCAACGTGTCCATTTCAAGGACGGTACGTCCATGGCGTTTCAGGCTCTATATGCCCCCAGGCCATTTGAACAGCATTCCGGTTTAGCTTCCGAATTGGGTTGTGAATTCACTGATGAAGGGTATATCAAGACAGATTCAATGCAGCGAACAACTATGAAGGGGATTTATGCCTGTGGTGACAATGTGACCCGCAATCGAACCGTCGCAAATGCTGTGGCGATGGGCACTACCGCCGGTATGATGTTAAACAAAGAGATGATATTCGAAGAATTTTAAGATACGATCAAAACACCCTCTGATTTATAACAATGAAACTTTAACACTCATCAATATGAAACCAACTAGAAAATCTGCATTAGTATTTGGCTTGTTCTTCGCCGGTACTTTTATTTTCTCAATCCCGGCTCTGTTTTTTTACGAACCACTTTTCAACAACAACGACTATCTGTTGATGGGTGGATTTGATACGCGCATTTCAATTGGTGCATTATTCGAAATTCTTTTGGCCATTTGTAACATCGCTACAGCTGTCGTTATCTATCCGTTTTTTAAGCAGGTCAGTGGTCCGGCATCACTTGGCTATGTTGCCAGCCGAATTGTTGAATCCTTGCTTATTCTTTCCGGAGTGATCAGCCTGATGTCCATCATGTCTTTGCGTGCAGACTTCACAATGGGATCGAATCCACACGACTTGCTTTTTATGAAACAGATGTTTAAGGCCTTCCACGACTGGACATTTCTTCTGGGACCTCAGTTTTGTTCAGGTTTTGGCAACGGATTACTGCTGGGTTATATCATGTATCGTTCCGGTGCTGTTCCAAAGCCAATGGCATTGATTGGTATAATCGGTGGTCCACTCGCCTTTATTGGGGGTGTTTTAGTACTCTTCGATGTACTGCAACCTTTCAGCCCCGGTTTATTCGCGCTCACATCACTGGAAATAATCTGGGAGCTTTCCATTACTGTGTACACCATTTCCTTTGGATTCAAACAAGTTGAAAATTTGAAAGAAGGAATTGAACATTAGCTAATATTAGTGGATCATTCTGGTTGCTAACAAACGATATAGCACATGCCTCTACTGAGTTACTTGATACTGATATTCAAAAACGATACTTTAGTAAATATTAAAAAGGTCCAGAGGCACGTGCCATATCTGACCGTTAGCGGAAATGCCAGACGCAAAAACAACAAAAAGAGAAAAAGGAACTCCCAATCGAGGAATTTTGTAACTTGTAGAAGAGCAAAAGGTAGACAACCATGACAATCGAAGGCAAAAAACTATATCTGATCCGAAAAATCATGGAAATCAGTGACGAATCGGTCATTGACCAGCTCGATGAACTCATTGGGCAACAACCGGAAGAAGACAAAGACTGGATCTTGCGGCAATTGAACAAGCCTATAAAAGAGAAACTGGACCTGGAGGAAGTTAAGAGAGAGCAGAACTTTGAAGAGGTTGATAAGGAAGAGGTCGAGGCTCTGATCAAGGAAGCGGATATTCAGGAACCGATTGAAGAATTGCTGCAAATGGTGTGATGGATGAACTATGTTTTAGACACTAATATCCTGCTCATCTATTTGAGGGAGGCGCAAACCAAGGCATTTATTGAAGAAGCCTACGACCCGCTGGGAAGTGGGAATAATCCAATCATTTCAGTTGTTACGGTAGGGGAAATCAGGTCCATTGCCAAGCGGAATTATTGGGGGGCCAGAAGATTAGAGGCCGTTGAAAAGATGATGAAGAAGCTCATCATCACGGATATCAATTACGAAGACCTGATTGAAAATACGCAGAGATAGATGCGTTCAGCCAAGGCAGGCTTAAAGAAAACCCACTTGGCCTGAGCGCACGGAACATGGGAAAGAACGACTTGTGGATTGCGGCCACCGCGGCGATCACGGAGGCGAAACTGATGACAACGGATGGTGATTTTGACCACCTGAATGGGGCCTACCTGGATTTAATCAAAATTGAAATAAAGAAGAAGTAACCTAAGGACTAAGGCTTTCCTCCTCCTATTCCACCACCACCTTTTTTCCGCACCACCCCTTGCGTAGTTTGCACCATTACCAGGTAGATTTCCGGCGGAGCGTAACGCAAATGCAATTCGGCCAGGTAAACTCTGGCGGAATCCGGATTTCCTCCCGATATTGAAGCGGAAGTTTAAAAATCAGGCCATGAAAATCGCCGTCGCTCAATTCCAACCCAAAGACGGAGACAAGGAATACAACCTGTCCGTCATAGATGCCCTTACCGGCAAAGCCAAAGCACAGGGCGCTGACGTGATCAGCTTCCACGAGCTGTCCGTTACGGCTTATACCTTCCTGAAGGATCTTAACTCAGAGGATCTCACGGAACTTGCGGAACCCGTCCCGGATGGGCCAAGCACCGAAAAACTGATGAGGATTTCCGGTAAACACGGCATTCCGGTGCTGGCAGGGCTGGTTGAAAAGGAAGAGGGCAGGCTCTATAACTCCTACATCTGCGTGCATGGGGGAGAACTGGTGGCGAAGCACCGCAAACTGCACCCCTTCATCAGCCCATACCTGTCGGCAGGCAATGCCTACACCGTATTCGGCTTGCTGGGCTGGAAGTGCGGCATACTGATCTGTTACGACAACAACGTGATCGAAAACGTACGGGCAACCACTTTACTGGGCGCAGAACTCATTTTTGCTCCTCATGTCACCTGCTGTACCCCTTCGGCCATGCCGGGCAGGGGTTATGTGCCCGACGCATACTGGCAAAACCGGGAAAACGACCCCGTATCCCTGCGGCTGGAGTTCGACGGCCCCAAAGGCAGAGGCTGGCTGATGCGCTGGCTCCCTGCCAGGGCCTACGACAATGGCGTTTACTACGCCTATTCCAACCCCATCGGCTACGACGGCGAGCATCTGAAGAACGGAAATTCCATGATCCTCGACCCCTTCGGAGATGTGCTTGCGGAAATCAGGAGCTTCCAGGATGAGATCGCTATCGCATCGGCCACCAGGGAAAAGATCCCGCTGTCAGGCGGCTTCCGCTACCGCAATGCCCGGCGGCCGGAATTGTACAGGGATATCCTGGGCCAGGGGCACGAGGCTGTGACCAGGCCGGTGTGGATGAAAAAAAAGGCTGAACCGAATGATTGAAAGGTTGTTGATGCCCCGTAAATGTTGCACCCGCAATGGAAATGAAAGCCTCCGGCCGGGTAAATAAACCACAAACCATACACCAACATGAGCGCCAGCGCTGAAATGCCTTACTTCATCAAGCCATCCGTCAACCTCAGCCAGGCGGAGAAACGGCAGGCTTATGAGCAGGCCGTTATGGCTATCGAAGCCAATCTGGAGGCAGAAGAAGATGCCATCCTGAAAATGGCCACCATCAATTGCCTGCTCAAGACTTATTTGCCTTACTACTACTGGGTGGGCTTCTACCTGGTGAGCGGGCCGGAACGCCTGTCGGTAGGCCCCTATCAGGGCACCCTCGGCTGCCTGCACATCGATTTTTCCAAAGGGGTCTGCGGCAAGGCCGCCCGGGAGCGAAAGACCCAGGTCGTGCCCGACACCCACGCCCTGGCCCAGGGCAGCGAACACATCGCCTGCGACCCCAATTCCCGCTCCGAGATCGTCGTGCCCGTCTTCAACCCGGGGGGTGAGCTCATCGCCGTTTTCGATGTTGACAGCACCCTCGAAGGCTCCTTCGACGAAACGGACCGCCTGTTCCTGGAACGGATCATGCAGCAGGCGTTCGCAAGCTGAGGAGCCGGGCCTGGCTGCCTTCCCTGGCGGGTTTCTGGGTTTCACCCCTGCCCTCTGCCCTCCCGGCCCACCGGATCTCACCGGGATGCGAAGGTGCAAGCCCCTCCGCAGCTGCGGTGCACCTTTTCACACGCTCTATGCCTCAAATACCGTCTTTGTCGTATATTGATTCGCAAAGGGGGCGGATGTTTTTACAGCGCCCTCGTATTCCGAAAAACCAGCGAATTGCCGAAACATGGATATCAACCAACTCAAAGCGCAGATCGAAAGCATCCGGGCGCTGATCGCTGAAAGCCGGATCCCGGAAGCCATTCAGTCCTTTATCGGGCTGGCCAGAACGGCCAACAAACCGGAACTGAGAGACGAACTGATTTCCATCAGCGCCCAGCAACGCAAGCTCGAATCCGATACCCGGAAATACATCGCCGATGCGTCCGAGATAGAAATGCGGCAGAACCGCCTGCTGGATCATCTGCTGGAACTGCTCTCAGATGTGGAAAGCGGCGAATGGGTAGAGGAGGAAGCGGAAGAAAGCCGCCCGCCGGCGCCCAAACCCGAAAAGCGGAAAAAGGCCTTCCCCCTGACGCTCATCCTCGTGCTGGCCGGCCTTGCGGTAGCTACCACCTTCCTGATCTACCGCTTCACCTACAAAAAGGCCAATGGCCGGGAAAAAGCCGATAACGCATGCCTGGAATTGAAACGGGAAGCCCTTGAACGCAGCAGGCTGGGCGACTTTGAGGGGGCTCTCCTGATTCTGGGCAAGGCGATGGAAACCTGCGCAGATAAACGCGAAGTGGAAGAACTCGTCGCCCGGGTGGAACAGCGCAGGCGGGAAGAACAGCACCCGGAAGAAGAGCGCCCGCCCCGGCATGATGAACCACAGGAACCGCAGCGGGAAGAAGAGCCCGGCCCTGCCGGCTTCCAGGTGAGCCATGCCACCCTCAGAGCATCGCCGGCCAATTTCACCGGAGCATGCCCGAAGCGGATCGAGTTCAACGGCGCGATCGCCGTATCGGGCGGGGCGGGGGTGGTCCGGTATCGGTTCATCCGCAGCGACGGCGCCCAGGGGGCGGTGCAAAGCCTGCGCTTCGACAGTCCCGGCCGCAAACCGGTAAGCACAGCCTGGACGCTGGGCGCGCCCGGGCGCCACTACCCGGAGTACTGGCAGGCCATACAGATACTGGAGCCCAACCCCTTGGAATCGGAAAAGGCGCTCTTTACGCTGCACTGCGAAGCGCCCGGGCCGGAAACGGAACCTTCAGGCCCCCGCGTCACCGCCGTCCGCCTGCAGGCCGGCCCGGCCGACTATACCGGAACCTGCCCTCAGGAGATCGTCTTCCTGGGCCGGATCACCGCCGACGGCCCCGGCACGGTGTCCTACCGCTTCATCCGCAGCGACGGCGCCCAGGGGCCGGTGCAGCAACTGCGCTTCAGCGGCCCGGGTACGGAACCTGTGCGCAACACCTGGAGGCTGGGCGCCCCGGGGAAGGAATACATCCAGTACTGGCAGGTGCTGAAAGTGCTGGAGCCGAATGAAATGGAATCCAACAAAGCCTTTTTTAACCTGAGGTGCAGATAGGCCGGAATGAGGAAAAAGGCCCCGGCAGTATTAGGATAGAAATGCTGCGCAAAGTATATTGCAGGAACAATTCTGAGCCAATGGTTACAACGAATATCTATTGGATTGAGTACGGCAATATAGGCCCCAGGCAACTTGGCATGATGGCCCGGCCCAGGGGCAACGACTGGCTCGAAGATGAGATCAGGGGCCTCCAGATGAGGGGCGTCAAAGCCGTTGTTTCCCTGCTCGAACATGCCGAAGTGGAAGAACTCGGCCTGAGCGATGAAGAAGCCTGGTGCCGCCGCGTGGGTATCGAATACATCAATTTCCCCATCGAGGATAACAACATTCCCCGAAAGGATGAAGCCTTTATCGAACTGCTGGACACGCTGAATGAGAAGCTGCGCAAAGGGGAAAAAGTGGCCATCCACTGCCGCATGGGCATAGGCAGGGCTTCGCTGGTCGTGGCCGGCATGCTGCTCCGGGAGGGCATGTCCGCCGAAGAGGCTTTCAGCTTTATCAGCCGCGAACGCGAAGTGGAAGTGCCCGATACGGACGAACAGGTGGAGTGGATGGAAAAAATGGAGCACTGGCTCAGAAGGTAAACTGTCCTTCGTACATTTGCCTTCCAAAAATTGCAACCATGAAAAAATTCACCCTGATTTTCCTGGCCCTTTCCACGATTCTGGCCAGTGCCTGCCAACAGGATCAAACCGGCAAAAAGGCTGCCGAAGAAACCGCCGCCGCCGCCGACACCTCCATGTCCGCAGTCGGACAGGCCATGCTGCGGGCCGGAATGAGCCGCTACGCCAGCCCGCGGGCTGGCCTGCGCTTCAGTTACCCCCTGGGCTCCTCCATCATGGATGAGGGCAACCTCATCACCGTGAAGTTCCCCGCCGCCCCTGACAGCATCTGCACGCCTTCGTCGATGCAGATCGTCGTTGAGGAAAACTGCACCCGGCTGGCCTTCACGGAAATGGGCGGCGCCTCGGCAAAAACTGCCGACGGGCAGGAAAAATTCCAGCTTTACGAATTTATCAAAGGCTATGGCCAAATCAATGGGGAATCTGCCTACTCCTTCAAGACCATGCAGGAGGGCAAATGCTTTACCCTGACTTTCTTCGGCAACTGCCCGCTGGAAAAGGAAGGCGTGCTCAAGGCAAGCTTCGCCGACGACATCGTCCGCACCTTCCGGGTGGGGGGGTGAAGAAAGGGCTTGCACATGGACGGGCAAAAGCGGAACTTGGCCTTTAAACCACTGGCCTATGCCCTCCGTTGCCGATTTTATATTGGATCTGCCCTCCTCCGAACAATCTCTGGCCGGGCGGCTTCGCGGCCTTATCCTCGAATGCATTCCCGACGTGGAAGAGCGCCTGTCTTACGGTGTGCCCTACTTTTACCGCTTCAGCCGGATTTGCTTCATCTGGCCGGCATCGGCGCCCAACAGCGGCCACGATGAAGGCGTCCTGCTTGGCTTTTGCCGCGGCCACCTGCTGTCCAACGAAAATGGCTTGTTCGATATGGGCCAGCGCAAGGAGGTCGGCATCGTTCAGTATCGCTCCCTCCGGGAAATCGATGAGGATGCCGTCCGCGAAACGCTCTATGAAGCGGTTTTGGCCGATGAGGAAATGGGGAGAAAAGGAAGGGGGAAACGTAGGCGCCCCAGGTGACATTGCCTGAAACTTTAAACCCTGTAATTTTAATTCCGGTAACTTTCAACCCCACACCCCCCATGCCCACTATCACCGTCCTCGGCGCCGGCGTTTCCGGCCTTACCACTGCGGCCGTTCTGCTCGAAGCCGGGCATCAGGTGCGCATCCTTACGCGGGACTTGCCCGATGCGGCCACTTCGGCGGTAGCAGCCGCTATCTGGTTTCCTTATGAAGCCGAACCGGCGGAAAAAGCCAACCGCTGGAGCGCCGAATCCTACCTCGTATTTCAGGAACTGGCGGCGCAGCCCGGTACGGGGGTGTCCATGGTGGACTTCCTGGTCTTGTCGCGGCCCGGCCAAAACGATAGCTGGAAGGATGAACTGCCTCCGGGCGCCGTCCGCATGGCGGAGCCGGAAGAATTGCCTCCGGGCTTCGAACTTGGGTACATGGCAAAGGCGCCCCTGGCGGAAACACCGCTGTATCTGCCATACCTGCTGGAGCGCTTCCGCCGCGGAGGCGGCGAGCTGATAGTTCGCGAAGTCCGGGAAGTGGACAGCCTGCTGCAGAACGGCCAAACCGTGGTGAACTGCACCGGCCTTGGCGCCAGGCAGTTGTTCGGCGATCAGGCCGTGTATCCCATCCGCGGGCAGGTGCTGAAGGTGGCTAAAACGCCCGGCGTCCGCAGCATGGTCTTTTCTCTGGAAAAGGGCCGGCTGGCCTACCTCATCGGGCGCAGCACCGACATCGTCCTGGGCGGCACCGATTACAGCCACGACTACCGCCTGGATATTTCAGAAGAAGACAGCAGGCTCATCCTGGAGCGGTGCCGGGCACTGGAACCGCGCCTGGGCGAAGCGGCCGTGCTGGAAGCGGCCGTGGGGCTGCGCCCCAAAAGAACTGCCATCCGCTGCGAGCGGGAGAACGGCCGGAATGTCATCCACAATTACGGCCACGGAGGCGCCGGCTTTACCCTCTCCTGGGGCTGCGCCAGGGAAGTGCTGCGCCTGTTGAATTGATTTTTTTGAGTTAATTTTGAAGCCCGAGCCTTTTGGCGCTTTCAATCTTTAAAAACCCTGATACTATGCCCCGAGTACTTTCGGCTCTTCTCATCATACTGTTCACGCTGCCGGCCCTGAGCCAGGAATGGATTACTGTTGCCGAACTGACGATCGAAGTCGGGCCCAACAGCGAAGAGGCCGTTTACTATGGGTTCGAAGCCGGCGATGAAGTGCAGGCCAGCCTGGAAATCCTGGAAGGCAAGGAGCTACGCACCTTCGAAATAGAGGAGTACCCCGACAATTCCCGCCTGCTGGAATACAACCTGTCGGGCATTGCGGACAAGCGCATCAAGGTGTACGGGCGGGGTATTTACCGCTTTTATCTGCGCAATTCGGCCCGGCTGAAAAAAGTGGTCTGCCGGCTGCACATCCGGCGGCTGCCGGCCAGCCCGGCAACGGCCGGCTTCAACCCGGCCGTGAAATGGGTGGAGCGCATTGACACCAGCTATGAAGTGCAGTCCGAAACCCTTGTCGAAGGTTCTGAAGTAAAGGAGGTGCAGCAGCGGCGCCGCGTGCTGGCCAGGGCGGACACCTCCGTAGCCACCCTGCTTGAAAAAGTGGAGCGCGTGCATTCCCGCACCAAAATCGGCTCGGAAAACGTAGCTTTCATCACTTTCGAATTGCCCCAGAACCGGTATGAACCCGACAGAGACGAGCCCTATCAAAGTACGGAAGTGGCCTCCTGGGCCTACTGGGTCGGCGCCGGAGAGGAAGGAAAAAAAGTGCTGGACGAGGCCAATGTAAAAGCCCTGGCCAGGATCGCCAAAGGGGTAACCACCGGAGCCATCAGCGCCGGGCTGGTGTCCAGCGGCTACGGGGCCCTTGCCCTGCTGGCCATCGAGGGGGTTTCCACCTTCAGCAACCCGCCATCGGGCGAAAATGTGAAGTACGAGATCCTCCGCGAGCAAAAGGGCCAGCGCCAGTTGCTCAGCAAGGGCAACAGCGTGGCTGGCTTCGGGCGGGTGGACAACCACACCCAGGGCAGCTTCGCCATCAAACTGGAAAATGACAACTACGTGGAGGGGATCAACGTCAACGTCAAAGTCATCGCCGTGCTCGAAACCCGGGTGTACCGCGACGAATACTACACCGAACTCAGGGAAATTCCCGTCAGTGAAAAAACGATGGTGCGCAGGCCCATTATCAGCAAAGTGAAAGTACCGGTGCTGGCTGGCCAGTAAATCTTTTTTATCTTTGCGCTCTTTCCGAAAAAAGGTGACATGCTGAACATTTTACTTCTTGCAGCCGGTTTTGTGGTGCTCATTTACGGGGCCAATAAACTCGTGGATGCCGCTTCGGACCTCGCCCTGCGGCTGAAAGTCCCACCCATTGTCATAGGCCTGACCATCGTCGCTTTCGGCACATCGGCGCCGGAGCTCTCGGTCAACCTGATCGCTGCGGCCAGGCACAGCACCGACATCGCCCTGGGCAACATCATCGGCAGCAACATCCTGAACATTCTGCTCATCCTGGGCATTTCCTCGGCCATCGCCCCTCTGGCCGTCAAATCGAACACGACCTGGATCGAGATACCCCTGGCCTCCCTGTCGGCCCTGGTCGTGCTGGCCATGGTAAGCGACATCTGGCTCGACCAGGCGGGGCAGGGCCTGATTTCCCGCTCCGACGGGATCATCCTGCTCTTTTTCTTCATCATCTTCCTGGTTTACAATTTTCAACTGGCGCGTAAGGGTATAGGTGAAGAGGAAGCGCCTGAAACCAAGCTGTATTCTTTGCCCATGGCCGTTTTTTACATCCTGTTCGGGCTCGCTCTGCTGGTGCTCGGCGGGCGGCTGATCGTCGACAACGCGGTGGCCCTGGCCCGCCTGGCGGGCCTGTCGGAACGCCTCATCGGCCTGACGGTGGTTTCCATCGGCACTTCGCTGCCGGAACTGGCCACCTCCATCGTCGCCGCCCGGAAAAAGAGCACCGACCTGGCCATCGGCAATGTCGTCGGCTCCAATATTTTCAACGTCTTTTTGGTTCTGGGCCTGTCTTCCATCGTTTACCCCATTCCCATTTCCGGCGGGAATATTTTCGATATTCTCGTCAATATCCTGGCCAGCGCTCTGCTGTTCATCTTTCTGTTTACCGGGAAAGGGCGGCGGCTGGAGCGCTGGGAAGGCATCCTGTTCGTCCTGCTCTACCTGGCGTACCTGATCTGGTTGATCCTGCAACCATGAGGAGGATGAGGCAGGGCCGCAAAGGAATACTGAATAGTTTTTATTTTTGAAGCTGCTCCGGTAAGTACCTTGGCCCGGCGGCGACGGGCCAATATTCCGGCAATCCGGTTTTCCATTGTTCCCGTCCGGGCCTATTCGGAGCCTCATTTTAAAAAAACCAACACCTGAATGCCCTATGATAAAAATCGCCCTTTTGCTCCCCTGCCTGCTTTTTTGCTGCGCCTTCATCCTGCACGGCCAGGAAAACACCTCTTCCCGGCCCCGCGCCCGCGGCCTGGGCATTCCCTTCGACGGGGCGCCGGGGCCTTTTAACGCCATCACCGATGTCGCCGGCGTCAAGGTCGGTTACACCACCCTCATCGGGGGGGAGGGGAAACTGGAAGTGGGAAAGGGCCCTGTGCGCACCGGCGTGACCGTGGTGCTGCCCTGCGATGACTTCAGCAATTACCGCAGCTTCCCCGCCGCCGTGTATGCCCTCAACGGCATGGGCGAGATGACCGCTGGCCTATATCTTCAGGATTATCCCCTGCTGTACGGGCCTGTCGGCATTACCAATACGAACAGCGTGGGCGTTGTCAGGGACGCCATCGGGCAATGGCTCTTCGGGCGCTATTCCACCGGTGAGCTCTTTGATTTTTCCTTCGGGCTGCCCGTAGCAGCCGAAACCTGGGACGGCGGGCTCAACGACATCAACGGGCTGCACGTCAAACCGGAGCACGTCTTCGCCGCACTGGACAACGCGCAGGGCGGAAAGATCAGGGAAGGCAATGTGGGCGGAGGAACGGGCATGGTTTGCTATGAATTCAAGGGCGGAACCGGCACAGCTTCCCGTTTGGTGGCAGTAGATTCGGCACAATACACCCTCGGGGTGCTGGTGCAGGCCAACTTCGGGCGCAGGCCCGAACTCACCATTGCCGGCGTGCCTGCAGGGCGGGAGATGCCCGGGCAGATGCCCGTTCTGAACGAGCCGGTGCGAAGCGACGGCTCCATCATCGTGGTGCTGGCCACCGATGCGCCCCTGCTGCCCTGGCAACTGCAACTGCTGGCCAAACGCATCCCGCTGGGCATGGCCCGCACCGGCGCCATCAGCCACATGGGTTCCGGCGATATCTTCCTGGCCTTTTCCACCGCCGAAAAAATCGAATGGGATAGCGACATGGGCCGCCTGGAATCCCTGATGAACCCATTCTTTAAAGCTGCCGTGGAAGCTACCGAAGAGGCCATCGTCAACGCCCTCGTGGCAGGAGAAACCATGACGGGCATAAACGGGAACACCATTTACGCCATTCCGCATGAAAAACTGAGGGATGTGTTGAAGAAATACAACCGTTTGTCGAACTAGCTGGACAAGCGCCCCCCTTTTTTGTATATTGAAAGTAACTGTTCAGCACGCCTGCGTGCTGAATAGTTACTATTGAAAAAAGGTTAAAACTGCGCTGCACTATGACGCCCAAAGAAAGAATCTACGACGCCTTCGGCGAACTGGCTTACCTGGTCGCCCGCTCCGATGGGCTGATACAGCCCGAGGAGGTAGTAAAACTGGAAGAGATACTCATGGCCCACCCCAAAGGCAGGGAGATCAAATGGTCTTTCGACTACGAGCGCCGCAAGCGCAACGATCCTGAAGAACTCTACAAAAAAGTCATCGACTGCTGCCGGGAGAACGGCCCCGACCCCGAATACCAGTTCCTGGTGGAAATGCTGGAAAGGGTGGCCCTGGCCAGCGCCGGCATCGATTCGTCGGAAGAAGCGGCTATCAAAGGCTTTATCCACGACCTGACGGAGCGTTTTAAAAAAGACATCCGGGATATCAATGAGCTGAAGTGATCCATTCCGCCCTGCTGCACCGGTACTTCCCATCAGTCAAGCCATTTCAATATGAGACGCAGAAGCCCATCCCTCGCCATTCCAAAACGCGGGCAGGTAAACCTCCGCCCCTTGCTTTTTTTCATTGCCGGCCTTTTACCCCTGTTTTCCTGTGGCCGGGCCGCCCCCGAAACCATACCGGCCGGCGCGGAGCAGTTGCAACAGGCCATGCACACCTTCAACGAGGCCTTCGCCCGGGCCGACGCCACGGCCCTCAGCGAGCTGCTTACCACAAACTACCTGCACACCAGCGGCAACCGGCCGGCTATTGGCAAAGAAGCCTGGCTGGAATATGTGCGCAGCCGGAAAGCCCAGGTCGAAAAAGGCCTGCTGGCTATCGACAACTACCAGATGCTGGATGTCAAAGTGCGGCTCTATGGCCCCGCCGCCGTGGTGAGCAGCCGGGCCGTAGAGCAGGGGCTGGAAAACGGAGCGCCCTTCGATGCGGCCTACCGAACCAGCCAGTTCTGGGTGGTGGAAAACGGCCAGTGGAAGCGGGCGGGGTTCCATGACACTCAAATACGCTGAAACGGCAGGTGAAATGTAGTGGCCGGAAACCGAAAAGCTGTCTTTGTATGGAAAAAACCAAACCCAACATCCGGTAAGCTATGCTTGATTTCTTTCTTCTGTTCGCCGGGCTGGCCCTGCTGGCCATCGGAGCCAACCAACTGGTCGATGGAGCGTCGGCCCTGGCCAAACGCATGAACGTGCCCAGCATCGTCATCGGGCTGACTATCGTGGCCTTCGGAACCTCGGCCCCGGAATTGTCGGTCAACCTCGTGGCGGCCATCCAGCACGATACCGATATCGCACTGGGCAACGTCGTAGGCAGCAACATCCTGAACATCCTGCTTATCCTGGGCATTTCCGCCCTCTTTAGCCCCCTGGCCGTAAAATCGAACACCACCTGGATCGAAATCCCCCTGGCGCTGCTGGCTGCCCTCGTCGTTCTCGCCACTGCCAATGACCGCCTGCTGGACGGGGCTCCCGGTTCCGTGATAAGCAGGGCGGACGGTATCGTCCTGCTCTTCTTTTTCATCATTTTTCTGGTCTACAACTTCCAGCTGATCCGCAACAACAAGGGCGAAGATGATCTGGAGGTCAAGGATTACAGCAAGGCCAAATCGGCCGTTTACATACTGCTGGGGCTGGCCCTGCTGGTGGCCGGAGGCCGCATCATGGTGGAAAGCGCGGTGAACATCGCCCGGCAGTGGGGCATCTCCGAACGCCTCATCGCCCTGACCATCGTATCTGTGGGCACATCCCTGCCCGAACTGGCTACTTCGGTGGTGGCCGCTGTGAAAAAAAATACGGATATCGCTATCGGGAACGTCGTAGGCTCCAACATTTTCAACATCTTTTTCATCCTTGGCCTTTCGGCCGTGGTGTATCCGCTTCCCATACAGAATGCTTCCCAATTCGACATTTTAGTCAATATTCTGGCCAACACCCTGTTATTCCTTTTTATCTTTATCGGCAGAGGCAGGCGCATCGTGCAGTGGGAAGGCGTGCTTTTCCTGCTGTTGTACGGGGCCTACCTCCTCGCCCTGATAAAGGGGTGGGGGATATGAGGGCAACATGTTTCAACCTTCTTCTTTAAACACCATCGACGACGTCCTTCGGGAGCTGGACGCCATCATTGACCACTCGCTGGAAAGCAATGACGCCGCCGGCATATTCGCCTATGTTTACCGGCGGACGACTGCCCGGGTGAAGGAAGGCATTCAGGAAGGGTGTTTTGAAGACAACGAGCGCATGGAACACCTGGATGTGGTGTTCGCCCGGCGCTATATCGATGCATACCGGCAATGGAGGGCCGGGGAGGCGCCGCCGGAAGCCTGGCAGCTGGCCTTTGGGGCCTGCCGGCAACCCTTGTCCATTTTCCAGCACGTGCTGCTGGGGATGAACGCCCACATCAACTTCGACCTCGGCATCGCCGCCGCCGAGGTAGCCCCGGGGCCTTCCATCAACAGCCTCAAAAATGATTTCATGGCCATCAACGGGCTGCTGGCGGATATCGTCGATGAACTGCAAAGCCGGCTCAGCCGCGTTTCACCCTTTTTTTTCGTCATCGACTGGCTGGGCGGCCGGCGCGATGAAGCTGTCATCAGGCTGAACATCCAGAAAGCAAGGGCTCATGCCTGGGAACTCGCCTGCCGCCTGGCCGCCGCCGGCCCCGAGCGGGAAAACCACATCCGAAGCGCCGCCGCGCTGAGCCTCCGCCTTGGCCGCCTCATCCAAAGCCCCCCTGGCATGCTGCTGCCCCCCGCCCTCCGCCTGGTGCGCCGCTGGGAAGTGAAAGACATCCAACTGATCCTGGACAGGCTGCAGGCCTGACCTTTGATTTTTACCTTCTTCTTTTTACCTGCCCCTGGCCTGTAATTCACCCCGGGGTGACTGGGAGAGTGGGTGACTTGGTGACTTGGTGAGGGGGAGACTGGGAGAGTAATGTCGTCAAATTAAGATTTTCATAGCAGGCCTGTCAGCGTCTGGCTAAGCAGAGATAACTAGACGCAAGCCAGCCGCTGACTACTCCCGCGTCAGTCAGCGGCTGACTCGCCTGAGAGAGAACCCGGTTTAGTCAGTCGCTGACAGCCCTAAGTTGACGACATTAGACTGGGAGAGACCTGCAGACTTGCAGGCCTGCAGGCCGCAGGCCGCAGACCTGGCAAAAACGGCTGGTTGATGGCCTTCCGGAGCGCCCTCATCAATACATCCGTTAACAAAAATCATTGACAAAGCTGCTGCGATTGTCAATCTTGCCGGGGAAGGCATTTGAAGGACATGATCTATCATAAAACCTTTCCTCCGGCCCCTGCTTTGCGCTCCTACGTGCAATCCTATATCCTGATCGGGCAGGCCGATGGGGAGAAAAAAGAGCATATCGAGGAAGCGCCGCCTTTTCCGGCGGGCGGCTTGTGTTTTAACTACATTCGGGAGGCGCCGCTCTTCATTACGCACAATTCCTTTGCCGGGGAGGAATTGCCGGGGCATTATGTCCTCTCTCCGAGCACGGAGCGATACAAAGTCCACTATCAGGGCGACCAGTTCGTGCTGGCCGTACAGTTCCGGCTGGGGAAATTCTACGAGTTTTTCGGCTGGCCCCTGCACTTGTTCACCAACCGCATCGTCGGGCTGGCTGATACGGAAATGCGGCAGCCATTCCAGGATTTGTTCGAGCAGATCGGCGAGGCGGGCAACATTTCGAAGCGCATCGGGATGCTGGAAGATTTCCTGCTCCGGCGCCTGAACCATCTTCCGAATATCAGCGGAAGGCTGGACGAGAGCCTGTCGCTGATCGCCCGGAAGCGGGGCAACCTGCGCAGCGGCGAACTGGCTGAATTGAACGGGCTTACTCCCCGGCACCTGCGCCGCCTTTTTGACGATTTCCTGGGCATGCCCCCCCAGGCTTTTCTCCGCATCTACCGCTTTTACCAGGCACTGAGCATGCTGAAAACCGGCGGATTCGACAACCTGGCCGGGCTGGCCCTGGAAATCGGCTACTACGACCAGGCCCATTTTACCCGCGACTTCCACGAGTACACCGGGCTGCCGCCCCTCAAATTCGCGGAACATCATGGCGCCCTGGCCGAGAAGCTGGCGTGGCGGGAAAGCGGGCATGTGGAATAAATGAAAATGTCCGTATTTTACAAGACAAGGATGAAAAACCAGGGTACTTTGCATTGGGGAATCTTATTAACCACCAAAAGCCCAAATACACCTCAAAAAGTCTTTTGTAAACAGCATTAACCCCATCCGCGCAGGCGGGTGGGGTTATGTTTTTTTTACGCCCTCTTTCCCTTCTCCGCTGTCGAGCCCGCCCGGCTTTTTATCCAATATTCTTGTTTTTCCGCCGCTAATTGTACGACCTTTGAAATGTCTCCTCAGGGGACGCTCATTATTAACCAAAACCTTTCCCCGTCATGGCAGAAATGAATGAACCGCTGGATGAATTTTTCGACCCCAAAGCAGAAAACCTCATCCCCGACAGCAACGAAAAACTGTGGGCCACCTTTTCCCACCTGGGCATCATCGCCGGCGCGATCGTACCCTTCGGAAGCGTGCTGCTCCCGCTCGTCATCTGGCTGGTGTACAAGGACAAATCGGAATATGTGAACTACCACGCCAAAGAAGCGCTGAATTTCCAGCTGACGATGATGATCGGCTTCATCGTTTCCGCCATATTGATCTTTATCGTCATCGGCATTCCGCTCCTGATCGTGCTGGCCATCATCGACCTGGTGTTCTGTATCATTGCCGCCATCCGCGCCAATGAAGGCGAGCGCTACCGCTATCCCTACACCCTGCGCTTTATCCAGTGATGCGGCTCTGGGGCCTGGCGCTTTTGCTGCTTGCCCTGGCCGGCTGCCGGCAGCAACAGAGCGAATCGCAGGTTGGCTTTTATTTCTGGAAATCCAACTTTAAACTGAACGAGGCGGAACAGCGCGCGCTCGACACCCTGGGCGTAGCGCGCCTGTTCGTCAAGTTCCTGGATGTGGATGTGGGCGCCGACGGGCGCGCTTTCCCCAAGGCCTCCGTCCGCTTTGAGGGCGAAGCGGTGGGCAGGTATGAGGCCGTCCCCTGTGTTTTTATCACCAACCGCACCTTCCAGTCGCCGTCCGTCAGCCCTGCAGGCCTGGCGGAAAGCGTTTGGGATTATCTGCAGCAGATAAACAAACGCTACGGGCTGCGGCCCGCGGAATATCAGTTCGACTGCGACTGGACGCCGGCCACCCGCGGGCCGTATTTCGATTTCCTCCGGCACATCCGCCGCCTGAGCGGCGGGGCCGTTTTATCCGCCACCATCCGCCTGCACCAGTACCGCTACCCGCAGCAAACCGGCCTGCCTCCGGTTGATAAAGGCGCCCTCATGTACTACAACATGGGCGATATTTCGGACAAAGCCGAAACCAACAGCATCCTGAACAACGAAAAAGGCTTGCCCTACCTGCAGGCAGCCTCCTATCCGCTGCCCCTGGACGTGGCGCTGCCCCTGTTTTCCTGGGCCCTGCTCTACCGGTTAGGCGAGCTACAGTCCATCATCAATATCGCTCAGGAAGCGGTGCTGGAGCAGGAGCCGAATCTGGAAAAAATAGGCCCGGGGCTTTACGAAGTAAAGCAAAACTTCTATTTTGAAGCGTTTTATCTCAATGCGGGCGACCGGCTCCGGTTCGAATCTCCGGCCCCGGAGGAACTGGAGCGGGCAGCCGATGCGCTTCACAAAATCCAAAACCGAAGTGGAAACCTCATCTTTTACCACCTGGATGAACAGGCGCTTCAAAACTTTCCGCCTGATTTCCTTCACCGGCTTGCTCGCCGCCTGGGCGATTAGCCACTGGCCCCTGCAGGCGAAGGCCTGCGGCCCCGACGACCCCTCCTACCACTTCTTCAACCTCTTTGTGCCCGAATGGCTGCTGCCCGAGGAGTACAGCCCGGCTTTTTACACCGCCAACCCTTATTTCAACAACATCTGGGGCGAGCACGACTACAGCAACGACAACCTGGCGGAATGGCAGGCATTCTTCAAAAATGAAGTAAACCAGGATGCCCTGCTCCGCGTGCTCAAAGGCCAGTACACCGAAACCTATGGCGACATGCCGCGCGACGGGCTGATCAAAAACCACCTTTTCCGCGAGTCCAAACTTCCGCCGGCCCAGGTGGAAGCCGCCAAACGCTATCTGCTCCTTGCACTCGACATCGAAAAGCTGGCTGATCCCTATCGCGATATCTGGGCCTACGAGCCCGACACCCTCGATGCCGAACAGGCCGGCGCCCTGATCAGCAGGATCGAGGCGGCGCTGCAGGCGGAGAAGTTCCCATTCCTCAAAGAGCGCTATGCCTTCCAGCTGGTGAAGAGCCTGCGCTACGCCAACCAGCCCGGCAAGGCAGTGGAAGCCTACCAGGCATACTTCGGCAAGGGCGATTCAAAAAGCATCATCCGGTACTGGGCGCTCGACCACGTGGCGGGCATCGAGCTGCAGCAGGGCAAGGCCGGCCAGGCTTACCACCATTTCCTCACCATCTTCAGGCAATGCCGCAGCCGCAGGCACAGCGCCTATTACAGTTTTAACATCACCTCCGAAGCCGACTGGCAGGCCACCTACGCCCTCTGCCAGTCGCCCGAAGAAAAGGCCCTGATGCATTTCCTGCGCGGCAGCAAGGAGCAGGCCCTCGGGCTGCATGACATGGAACAGGCCTTCGGGCTGCTGGGCAACCACGAATGGCTCCGGACGCTGATGGCCCGCGAGATCAACAAGCTGGAGAGCGCCAACTTCGACTACTATTCGGATAAACCGGTCGAACAACTGTTCAGCAACCTGGAAGCCAACGGCACGCTGTTGCTCAACCAGGAGCAGGCCGGCTACGCCGGGCAGTTGCTCCGCTTCGCCAACACGCTGTACTACAACCACCGCAGCGACCCCTTCTGGGCCCTGGCCAAGGCCTACCTGGAATTCCTCACCGGCCAGTTCAACACCGCCAACCTGACCCTGAACCAAAGCGGCGAACTCAAACCGCCTTTCGACAAGGTGAAGCGGGAAATAGCCCTGGCCATTCTGATCTTTAAAAAGGAAAGCTTCACTGCCGAAGAAGAAAACCGGATCGCCGATGAGATCATCGCCATCTTCGGCGATGACGAGGCGCAGTTCTTCACCGAGCGAAACAACGAGGAGTTCATCCTCGACCTGCTGGCTTACCGCGCCCGGCAACGCGGCAACCTCCTTCTGGCCGGCTTCTTCGCCCGCGAAACCATCTGGCTGCTGAAGGAAAACCCCGCACACCCATCCGTTGACGCCCTCCTGGAATTCATACGCCGGCCCCGGCACTCCAGCCTGGAACTGCTCGCCCTGAAACACTTCATGGGCAACAGCCAGAAATGGCAGGCCTTCAACATGAACCTGGCCGCAGAACTCAAGGCGTTCGAATTCCAGGCGCTGGAAATAAAAGCCACGCTGCTGATGCGCGACCCCGGCAAACTGGCCGAGGCGCTGGCCCTCTTCGAGTCTTTGCCACCCGAGTACGACTTCGCCATCGAAGGCAACCCCTTCAACATGAGCATCAACGACTGCATACACCCCGAAAACTGCAACCTGAATACGAGCACGGCATACACCCGCAATTCCTTCGTACGCAAACTGGCCGAAGTCAAGGCTATCGCCGAGCAGACGAACAGCGCTACCGACTACTATCTGCTGGGCAATGCGTACTACAACATGTCCTACTTCGGCCCGTCCTGGCGGCTGATGAATTTCTACCGCAGCGGCTCCCAGTACAACGGCTTCTTCGATTGTTCGCCCGCCCTGGCCTTTTTCCAGAAAGCCATACAATACGCCCCCGACCGCGAATCGGCCGCCAGGGCCTGCTTCATGGCGGCCAAGGCAGAGCAAAACCTCTTTTTTAAACTCATGCACGAAAAGAACAGCTACGCCGACGACTACTGGTGGGGCAAATACGAAATTTACGCCTGGGGCAGCCAGCAGGACGAATACATCAAGTTCCAGCAGGACATCAGCAACAGCGGTTACCGCCGGTACTTCGAAAAACTGAAACAGGAATACCGCGATACGAAGTTCTACCAGAGGGCCATCCGGGAGTGCCGGTACTTTGAATATTACACCACGCGGATGTAAGCCGCGGGCAACTTTCTCTGCACATGAGAGCAATGAACAGGAGGACATTTATCCGGAAAACGGCGCTCACGGCCGCTGCGGCGCCTTTGTCTGGGCAGCTGCTGGCCGGGGCCGCAGGCAGTGCGCTGCCACCCCTGCCCACCGGGGAAGGCGAGCAGTTCTGGAAGGAGCTGAGGAAACAGTTCCCCATGCCCGAGGGAGAGGCTTACTTCAACACCGCGACCCTGGGCGCGCAACCCCGCGTGGTGCTTGAAAAAACCATCCGGCACATGCAGATGATCGCCGAAAGTATGGCGCAGACGGATTACCACGGCAGCGGCCCGCTCCTGCTGGCAGGTTATGAGCCATACGTCGAATTGCGGAAAAAAATCGGGCTGCTGATCAATGCCGATTACAAGGAGATCGCCCTGACCCAGAACGCCACCTACGGAATGAACTTCGTCGCCACGGGCCTGGAACTCAGAGAAGGCGATGAGATTATCAACACCAACCAGGAGCACGGCGGCGGCAAAGGAGCCTGGGAACAGGCTGCCGCCCGCTACGGCATGGTGTACAAACAGGCCGTTGTGCCCGTACCGGCCAACGACCCACAGGAGATCATCGACAACATCTTTCAACTGGTGACGCCCCGGACGCGCATTATCGCCGTGCCGCATATCATTTCCGCCTACGGCCTGATATTGCCCGTAAAGGAGATATGCCTGCGTGCCCGGGAGATGGGCATCTTCACCATCCTGGACGGCGCCCAGGCCGTCGGGCATATCCCCGTCGATGTGCAGGAGATCGGCTGCGACGCCTACTATTCCAGCCTCCACAAATGGCTGCTGGCGCCCGCCGGCAACGGCATCCTCTACGTCCGGAATGACATCATCACCAAACTCTGGACAGCCATCGCCAGTTACGAATGGCAAAACCAGGACGACCCCGGTTATCGCCTCACCCAAAGGGGAACCGGCAACCCCTCCCTGATCGTTGGCTTGGAAGCGGCCATCGATTTCCACAATGAGGTCGGCCCGGAAAAGGTGAGGGGGCGCATCAAATACCTGGGCGACTACCTGCGCGCCCGCCTCCGGGAGATCACAGGGGTAACCATCTATTCTTCCGTACATCCCGATATGTGCGCCGGCATCACCACCTACGGCATCGATGGGGTGTCGGGCATCGAACTGCAAAAGCAGATGTGGGTGCGGAAAAAACTCCAGCCCCGCGCAATGGGCGATAAGATGATCCGCCACAGCGTACACATCTACAACCTGGAACACGAGATCGACGCTGCTCTGGAGATCGTGCGGGAAATGGCCGGATGAACAAAAACTTTTGCGAATGAATGAGGAAAAAATCTACAGGCAGGCCCAAAAACGAGTGAAGGCGAAAAAAGGCTTTTACGGCCACTTCAGCGCTTTCATCGCCGTAGGCGTATTTTTCATCGCCATCAACCTGCTGTCGCTGCCGGAAAACCCCGAAATATGGTTCTACTGGCCCATGTTGCCCTGGGGGATAGGGCTGATGATCCATTATTTCGCCGTTTTCGGGCTGCCCGGCAACCGGGCGCTGTCGGAAAAGTGGGAGGACGAGGAAATGCAGAAAGAACTGGAGCGCCTGCGCCGGAAATACCAGGGCCGCCTGGAGCCTCCGGAGGAAGAGGCCGACGCCCTCGACCTGGATGAATTGAACAAAGAAAAAGAAAAGGAAAAAGAAAAACGCTCCGGCTGGAGTGATGAAGACCTCGTATGATGCACATTGAAACGCCCCGCCTGCTGCTGCGCTGGTTCCGGCCCGCGGATGTGGCCGACATGCTCGAATACCGCACCGACCCCGAAGTGCTGCGCTATCAGACCCTCGACCCGAGCTCGCGCGAACACGCCGAAGAGTTCATCGCCGAACAAAGCCAGAACAACATCGACAAGGTGGGCGCCTGGATGCAGGTGGCCATCGAGCGCAGGGAGGACGGCAAAGTGGTCGGTGACCTGGCCATCTGCTTCCGGGAGGAAGAGCCGCGCATCGTCGAAATGGGCTTCAACATCAACCGCAGCCTGCAGGGCAAAGGGTACGCGACCGAAGCCGCCACAGCCATAGCCGCCTTCCTCTTCCGCCAGCGCAACGTACACAAAATATCCTGCCTGGTCGATGTGCGCAACCCTGCTTCCTTCCGCGTACTGGAGAAAATCGGTTTCAGACGCGAAGCGCAGCTCCGAAAAAGCTATTTCGACACCATCGACGGCGATTGGTTCGATGAATATATATACGGCCTGCTGGCGGAAGAATTCGAAGGTTAAATACAGGAAATCATGTTTTTACGCTTACTGCTCCCCTTTTTTATCGCCTTTTCCCCTGCACTTGACGCCCAGTCGCTGCATTTCACCCTAACGGGGGCTACCATGAATGCGCCGGGCAACCGGGCCGTGCTGGTAAGCAATCAGTATGGAGTACTGCGATATGTTAAACTGATGGAAAAAGGCAGCGCAAAGGAAGAAGCCTTGTCTTTCGACGTCCAGCAACGCCTGGGTGAACGGCTGTCGCTCACCCTGGTGCGGGAATTGGACGGAGGGGGCATCTACGGTTTTGAAAATACGACCTTCTCCAATCTCGCCGACGGCGCTGTGATCGACATGCCCGCGCCGGAGCGCGCCGGGGCGGAATACAGGGAAGTGGAATTCATCATCAGCGGGGTCTCCGGCGTGGAGGAGGTGGTGGTGCTCTCTCCGCTGGAGGATGGCGCCGAGTACCGCATCGACCGGCAGCGCCTGCTGCTCAGCTTCCGCGCGCTGGACGAAGCCGATATCTTCGTGCTGTTCAGGTTTA
The DNA here is from genome assembly GCA_963169455.1 of Bacteroidota bacterium. GTDB lineage: Bacteria > Bacteroidota > Bacteroidia > Chitinophagales > Saprospiraceae > JACJYE01. The sequence goes on from CAUJDW010000114.1 coordinate 24,617, forward strand.
AGGGGCAGGAAGACTACCTGTACTATTACGGCCCCATGCAACAGGCAAACCGCATCGAGATGGATATTTCCGGCCTGAAAGGAGGGCTTTTGCAACATGAAATTTCCCTGCCCGCCACCCAAAGCTGGGACGGCCATATCAAAGGTTATCACCAGGGAAGTGACAAGCCCTGCTACCTGTTCAACAGTATTCAGCAAAAGGCCGTCAGCCCGCGGCAGCGCATCCGGGCCTATCTGCCGCCTGGGCTGGAATGGGAATACTTCGGCCTGGTGCTCTCCAATCTGGGCAGCGACCAGTATGGCTTTTACGACCGGTATGAGAAAAGCCTGCCGGCCGCTCTGGGCGAGCTAAGCTTCGACCCCCTCCTGACGGACCACCAGAGCAAGGCCTTCCGCTTTCAAACGACGGAACAGGAAACCGGGCAGTTTTACGCTGTCTCCTATTCATACGGGCTGCTCAATAAAATGCCGGCGAAATGGCAGATATACGGCCTGGTGGAGCAACCCGGCGAGGTGGATTTCATCCTGCCCGACCTGCCCGACGGGCTGCTAAACATGCTGCCCGAACTGCAAATCCTCTCCCAGCCCGCAGCGATCACGAAAAGCCTCTTCCGCTGCGCCCGCTGCGAAAGCTACGACTTCCGGCTGGCGCCCGCAAAGCTGCTGCAGCAAAGCTGGCGCCTGGAAAAAGGGCTGCTGGAACGGGGGCAATGGCTGGAGTTTTGAAGGCGGAAGGCGGAAGGCGGAAATCGGGAATAAGTAGCCCTCAAATTTATTTGAGCGGCTGGAATTATAAAACATTAATTTTCAGTTTTTTGCATTTGAACGTCGCAAATAAATTTGCGTGTTACGGGCGTTTCCGGCCGCCCTGGGAAGGCGGAAATCGGAAGGTTTACCCGAACGCGAGTGCAAGGAGTGGGCGGGCGGAAGTGGGGAAAATCCGGCATTTTCCAGCGTTCCGGCACTTCCCACTTCCCACTTCCCACTTCCGCCTTCCCACTTCCCACTTCCCACTTCCGCCTTCCCACTTCCCACTTCCTACTGTATCTTATAAGGCTTGGCGAAGAAGACTGCGCGGAGTTTAACCGGCTCGTCCACTCCGGGGGTGAAGGTTTGGGGTGAGCGGTTGTAGATGATGGTATAGATATTGGCGATCAGTTCGTTGATATCGTTGAAGCGGTCCTGCAGTTCGGTGGCATTCTGAGCTTCCACGAAGAAAGTTTCGTTGCTGGCCAGGCTTTTCAGGTAGTTGGAATTGTACTCCAGCCCTTTGCCTTTCAGCCCGATCATGTAGCGGGGGAAGGCCGAGTTCTGTATCTTCTGGAGGTTGACCGTTGGGTTATTGGAGCCGTTGTCGTTGCCGTCGGTGAAGGCTACGAGCACTTTGTCGGCCACATCCAGCTCGGCTTCTTCGAGGGCCTGCAGCCCGGCCAGGATGCCGTCGCTCAGGCGCGTAAAGGTTTGGGCGTCGAGGTCGGGATAGGGGAAGCTGTTGATAGCGGCTTCGATGTCAGCCAGGTCGTTGGTGAAGGGATAGGTGATGACCTGGTCGGCAAAGAGCACCAGCCCGACATAACTTTCGCTGGTGGTGTTGGTAAAGACCTGTTCGGCGAAATCGATGGCGTACTGCTTGACCTTTTCGCGGTCTTCGCCCAGTGAACTGGACACGTCGAGGCATAACATCGTAGCGATCTTCGTTTCGGCGAACTCGCGTTGGTTCTTGAATTCCGTTTGTTCGAACCAGCGGTCGTCGGCAGGCCGCGTGGCGTCGAACTCTTCGATGGTGACGCACCTGGCGATGTAGTTGTGGTCGCGGTCGCTCAGCTTGATATTGGGGATGCGGATGACCATCTTGTTGCCTTCCCGGACGGGCGTGTAGCTGGTGGAATCGTATTTGACCCGGCTATCCGTCTTGTCGGGGATGATCGTCACGGCTGGTTCCTGGCCTTCGTAGTTGGTGTATTCGAAGCGCAGAATGATGGCGTCATCGATGGTGATATCGTCGTCATCACATTCCGGGTAGGGGATTTCGTCGGGATTGCCCTTCGTTTCGTCATCCTTTTTACAGGCGGTGAACAGCAGGACGGCGGAAAGCAGGGAAATGGAAAAGAGGGAAAGAGTGAGTGTTTTCATGGCGCCTATGGTTTTAGCGGGAAAATTGATGTTCTTACCCCTTACAACTAAAGCCGGCGGCGGAATATTCTGTGGCCTTTCTTAAAATTTACTTAAAAATTAACAAACCCTCATTTCAGTTTGAACTCGACCACAAAAGCGCCCTGCTGCCCGGCTCCTTCCCATTTCGGCCCTTCGCGCAGCAGCCGGATGGCCTCTTCGTTGCAGCCCTGGCCCAGGCCCCTGAGCACTTTGAAGCCGCTCAGGCTGCCGTCGGGCTGCACCTGGAAGGACACTTCCACCTCGCCTTCCACGCCATTCCGGCGGGCAGTATCGGGGTAGCGCAGGTTGGTGCGTATGTATCTTTTGTATCTGTTGGCCCCCACGGAGGGTTTTGGCGGGGCGGCCTGTTTTTTCGCCTTGCTCTCATAACCTGTGACCACCACTTCTTCCAGCGCCAGGCTTTCGGAAAGGGACACATTCACGGAGCTGCCGGCTTTCACCTCGCGCCTGACGCTCTGGTAACCGGTATAGGCCACTTCGATCTGGCTTGCGCCTTCCGGCAGGCTGAGCTGGAAGTTTCCGTTTTCATCCGTAACGGCCCCGCGGGTGGTTCCGGGCACGGTCACGTTTGCGCCGATGAGCGGCTGCCCGCTATCGTCCACAACCCGGCCCCGCACCACCTGGCCTGCGCCCGGGGTGGGTTGAGCCGGCTGGCTCCTGCTCCGCAGGGCGTCGGCCTGTTCGGCCTGTGGCGCAGAAGGCCGGGCTTCTCCGGCGGCCAGGCCGGCTGCCGTTTCCTCTGCTGGAGCGGCCTTTTCCATTTTTGGCTGTACCTGGGCTGTCTGAGGCGTGCCTTCTTTGCCTGCTTTTTCCGGGGCGGGGCTTTCCGGCTTTTCGGCTTCCGGGCTGCTTTCCGGGCCTGGGGCGCCGGGCAGCGCTTCATCAGAAGCCATGCTTTGCGGCGCGGAAGAGTCAGCCGGAGGTGGGGTAGGAGAGGCCTCTTTTTCCTGCCGTTCCATGGCTACCGGGCGGGAAGCCCGGCCAGAGTTGATATACCAGAAGCCTCCTGCCAGCAGCCCGATCACGACAGCAGCCGCGGCGGCTCGGGGCAGGTAAAACACCAGCCCCCTGCGCTTTTGCCCGCGCTCCCGGGCAAAGGCCCTGATGCGCTCCACCCGCTCGGCATGGTTGCCGTCGGGCAGGGTGTTCAGGCCCTGCAGGGCGTCCGCCAGGAAGGGGTCGCCGGCGGCCAGCTGCTCGAGCTGGCGTTCGTCCTCCTGGCGGGCGTCGCCCTGAATCCACTGCCGAAGCAGCTCCATCGGGCCGTATGTGGGTTCTTGTTTCATGATCTCGCAGTTTCGGGGAGGGCCTGGTATGTCTCGTGTGTCTCATGAGGTGACAGGGGGTTGGCCTGCTGCTCACTTTTTCTCAAGATCACCGGCCTTTTTCTTTTCCATGCATGTTCTCAGGTTTCTCCTTCCATTCTGTATATATGAGCGGACGATGCCCAGGCTTTCTCCGCGGGCTTCGGAAATTTCCCGGTAGGACAGCCCTTCGAGGTAGAAAGCCCGGATGCACTCCTTCTGCTTCGCCGGCAGCTTGCTTAGGCAATCTTCCAGGTGGTGCATCTGGCCGTTTTCCTCGCCTTCCTCCGTAGTATGATGCCGGAGGCCGATGATTTGCATAAAAGCCGGCTCTGTATTTTCAGTGGGGTAGCGGTTGCTTTTCCGCAACTGCATCAGGCAGTGGTTTTTCGCCAGCACGTAGAGCCAGCTTTTGAAGTTGTGGATGTCGTGCGCCCGGGCTTTGGCGACGAGTTGCTCGAAGATATCCATGGCGGCGTCCTCGGCTTCCTGCTCGTGGTGCAGGTATTTCAGGCAAAGGCCGTACACCAACTCCGCGTAACGTTCGTAGAGCTGCCCCAGCCGGGCGATCTCGCCGCCGGACTGATAAGACCGGAGCAACTCCTCGTCGGAGTATTCGGTGTCCCTGGATCGGAAGAAGCGGAGCATGTGTTATCAATTGATGCCGGAAGGGCGCCATGGTATGGCCTTCCTTCGAAGGCCTAATATAAGAAAATCCGGGGAGGTGTCCCGGGAAAATTCGAGTGGAGTGTCTGGCGGAAAATCACATGCGGGCATTGTCCTATATGAAATAATGGAGTAAATTGGGGGGCAAACACCCGGTAAATCCCTGGTACATGGCCGCCTCATCCAAAAGCACCTCACTGCCGCTCCTTCTGTTATTCCCCTTCTTCCTGGCCCTTTTCGCCGGCCCGGCGCAGGCTCAATCCCTACCCGGCAGGCGCAGCCAGGTGGAGCTGGGCGCATCGCTGGCCCTTTCCGGCCCATTGCGCATACACCGGGAATACGGCCCGCAGGAAAGCGATATCGGGTCTTCCGGCTCTCCCGGATTTGAGCTTCATCTGGGCTTATCCCGTCCCCTGTCCGGAAACATGCGGTGGATGACGGGGGCCGCATTCGGGGCCTATTCCTACAGGATCGACCTGTATGTGGCCGACCAGTTCAACCGGCTGGGGTGGGGGGGGTATTCGGACCGCTATACCCATTTTGAAATACTGTACGCTTCCCTCCTGGGCGGGCTCAGGGTGGATTTCCCCATCCGTGAACAAGGGGTGTTGTTCCTGCAGCCGGCGTTGCGGGCCACCTATCACCTGCGGTCGCATAGCGAACTCGCCGTTTACGCCATTCCCGAAACCGGGGGCGTCAGGCAGCTGTTTCAGGCGGAAATGGTCAATAACGACGGCAACAAACTGATCTTTTCGCCCGAACTCGGGCTCTTTTACCAGCTCAGTCCGGGAGGCGGAAGATGGGGGTTGATATGCGGCGTGAATGCCGTTTACTCCAAGGCCTATCCCTTCTCGGGCGATTATCAGATCATCGGCGACAACGGGGTGCTGGAGGGGTCTCTGGAAAAGCGCTTTCTCCACGCCGGAGTAAGCTTGTCTTTTTTTTGGAGGCTGGATGAGTAATGAGCAGGCTGTTCCCTATCAGGCCATGCGAAAGTGGCCCGGCCGTTGCGATCGGCCGGGCCACTTTGTTTTTCAATCGCCGGCGCTGCAAGCCCGCGTTCCTAATACCTACCTCAACCTGGCTGAAAACTCCTCCACCCCTTTCCGGCTGCGGGGCGCTACTTCCCTTGACCGGAAGGGTTCGGACAGTTGGCCCGGATCGTCGAGGTAGCCGAGGGCGATGAAGACGACGGGTTCCACTTCTTCCGGGTTCAGGCCCAGCAGTTCTGTGGCTTTGGCCCGGTCGAAGCCGCCCATGAGGTGCCCGTAGATGCCCATGGAGGTAGCCTGCAGCATCAGGGTGGCGTTGGCGGCGCCGAGGTCGTGCAGGGCCGAATGGTTGGTTCTGCCGTTGTCGAATTTTTTGCGCATGAGGCTTACCATCAGCACGGCGGCTTTGTCGGACCAGGGCTGGTTGCCGGGCAGCAGGCATGACCAGAGGTTCTGAAAGGCCTCGCTGTCGCTGCGGTGGGCATAGATATACTCCCAGGGCTGAGCATTCATGGAGCTGAAGGCCCAGGAAGCTGCTTCCAGCAGGGTTTTTACATCTGATTCCGCAATGGGCTCACCGGAAAAAGAGCGGGCGCTCCAGCGCTCGCGGATGAGGGGATGAACGGGGTATGTGGTTTGAGCCTCCTTTACCTGGAGGCTTTCAAGCGTATGGTTCATGAATTGATTTTTATTGATGATAACTTTCTGCTCAGACGGAGAGGCTTGGTGACTTGGAGAAGGGGGGATGGGGTGAGGCTCTCCTTCTCCCGGCCGCCAGGCCTCCCCGTCTAAACCAAAATGCCCCTCAAGAGACATTCATCGGCACCTCCATCAGGAGCACTTCCGCATCGCTGTCGGCTGTGACGGAAATTTTGTCCGTATCCCAAACACCAAATCCATCTCTTCTGTTCAGCGCCTGGCCGTCGATCGTCACATCGCCCTCCAGGATGAAGGCGTAAACGCCGTTGCCGGGCTTTTTGACCGTATAATCGAGCGCCAGGCCCTTGTCCAGTTTGCCGAGGTGGAACCAGGCATCCTGATGGATCCACACGCCCTCGTCGTCGGGATTGGGTGAGAGGATCTGCTGGAACTTGTTGTGGCGGTCGTCCAGGTTCAACGTGATCTGATCGTAGCGGGGCTGTACGTTGCGCTTGTTGGGAAACACCCATATCTGCAGGAATTTGACCTGCTGATCTTTGTTGCGGTTGTATTCGCTGTGGCGGATGCCCGTGCCGGCGCTCATCACCTGCACGTCGCCGTGGCGGATGACGGCGGTGTTGCCCATGCTGTCCTTGTGCTCCAGGCCGCCTTCGAGCGGGATGGAGATGATCTCCATGTTGTCGTGGGGGTGCGTGCCGAAGCCCATGCCCGGCGCCACGGTATCGTCGTTGAGCACCCGCAGCACGCCGAAGTGCATGCGTTCGGGGTTGTAATAGTGGGCGAAGCTGAAGCTGTGATGGGAATCCAGCCAGCCGTGGTTGGCGTGGCCGCGGGTATCGGCTTTATGCAAAACGGTATTAGACATGATCTTTGATTTTGTATTAGGAATATGGTTGAACCCCAGGATATCCAGTTCCCGAAGTTCATCAATGTCGTTTCTGACTACGTTGCCGAGGGCGGCGGAGGCGGCAAAAATGCCGGTGCCCATCAGGCCTTTTTTGAGGAATGCTTTTCTGTCCATGATCTGTAGGGTTTTGTCAACACAAAGATGCAGGCAGGTATAACAGAAAAACATTGAAGTAGATTAAGAAAACCGCTGAACATTTGCTTCTCAGGGACAGTCTGTCAGCGTCTGGCTAAGCTGAGATTGCTCCAGGCAAGCCAGCCGCTGACTATTTCTGCGGCAGTCAGCGGCTGGCTTACTGACGAGAAGGCCAGGCTTAGTCAGTCGCTGACAGGCTTATCCTCCCCGCAACAACTCCTTCATCATCTTGCTGAAGAACTCGGGCGTAACCCCGATATAGGAAGCGATCTGCTTGCGGGGCAGGCTGTTGACGAGGGAGGGGTAGCGCCGGCAGAAATTCAGGTAGCGCTCCTGTGCCGGCAGGCTGAGGTTGTCGAGCAGGCGCTGCTGGTTGCTGACCAGGGATTTTTCGATCAGAATGCGGAAGAAGCGCTCGAATTTGGGGATTTCCTGATATAACTGCTCCTGGCTGTCTTTGGACAACTGCAGGACTTCCGATGGCTGGTTCGCCTCGATGTACAGCGTGCCGGGGCGCTGCGAAAAGTAACTGTACAGGTCGGCGATCCACCAATCCTCCGGAGCGAAGGACAACACGTGCTCGTTGCCGTTGTCATCGAGTGTATAGCCACGCAAGCAGCCGTTGGTTACAAAGGTCGAATAGCGGCAAACTTCCCCTTCCTGCAGCAGCATTTCTTTGCGTTTCAACGACCTGGGCCTGAGCAGGGAAACGAAATGGGCTTCCTCCTCAGGCGTCAGTTGAATGTGCTTGGAGATGTTCTGCAGGATGAGGCTGGTGTCCATCAGGGCATGTGTTTAGTGTAACAACTCCAAAACGGGGGGATTGTTTGGGAAGAGTAGGCGCAAGCATTGCCTGGCCAGGCGGGCGATTGTGTTTGCACACCCTCAATGCCCAGCGTGTCATTGATCTGCAGGAAGTGGGAAATGTTTGCCAAAAACCGGCCCCCAGGTAAGTTTACCGGCCGGCAGTGGGTTCTGAGCATGACCTAACTGCCGGTGCGGCAAATACTTCGCCGCGCCACAATGGTTTGCACAAAACCTACGGCAGCGAAGTAAATATCTGGAAAAAAGTATATCCCTTTAATATTTATTTCCATTTTTAACTTTATATTTGGAAATAAAACTTGTTTTCGGGTGCTTATTTCCAAAATAACGTTCAAGTTAAAGTTGAAACCTCACTCTTTTCTAAATGATCGGAAGAAAAACAGAAATTGAAAAAATCGAACGTTTGCTTGCCTCCGAACGGGCTGAATTCCTGGCGGTCACGGGTAGGCGCCGTGTTGGCAAGACCTTCCTGGTCGATACCCTGCTAAAGAAGCATTATTGTTTTAGCATGACCGGTATCCAGAATGGAAGTATGGCTGCCCAATTGGTCAATTTCGGCATCAAATTGTCGGAATATGACGGGACGAACCTTCCCCAGCAACCGGAAAATTGGCAAATGGCTTTTTTACGGTTGAAGGCTTACCTCAGAACCTTGCCCAAAGGACAAAAGCAAGTCATTTTTCTGGATGAACTTCCCTGGATTGACACGCCGAAATCGGGTTTTGTGCAAATGCTCGCTCATTTCTGGAACGATTACCTGTCTAAGGAACCGCGCTTCATTCTGGTCATTTGCGGATCGGCTACTTCATGGATCGTCAGAAAGGTGATCAACGATCCCGGAGGACTGCACAACCGAATTACGGAAAATATCCACCTTCAGCCATTCACCCTATCTGAGGCACGTGCCTTTCTGGCGGCCAAGAAGCTTTCCTACAGCCTCCAGGACCTGGTGAAAATATATATGGCCCTCGGCGGCATTCCTTTTTACCTGGAAAACCTCCGGAGAGGGGAAAGCTTCCCGGCCGCTATTGAGCGGATATGTTTCTCGCCCACCGGCATTTTGTACAATGAATACAGTAACCTGTTCCAGGCGCTCTTCAATAATGCAGAAATGCACGAACAGATCATAGCTGCCCTTGCTGCTCACCCTCAGGGGATGTTACACGCTGAAATTCTTCGGGAGATCGGTTTGAAAAAACCAACGGGAAGTTATCAGAGAGCCATGGAAGAACTGATCGTCTCCGACTTTATGTCGGAAAATACACCCTTTGGCAGGAAAAAACGCGGTTCCATTTACCGGGTGATAGACGAATACAGTATCTTCTACCACCGATTTATCCGATCCAACAGGAAATACAGTCCGGGCGTTTGGCAACAACTTGCGGAGAGCCAGGCTTATAAGATCTGGACGGGTTATGCCTTCGAAAACTTGTGCTACAAGCATATTGCCGCCGTCAAGCGAGCATTGGGGATCGCCGCCGTTTATACGGAGGTATCCAGCTTGCGGGTTCCCGCTTCCAATGGAGCCCCGGGGTTTCAAATCGATTTATTGATCGACCGCAAGGATAATTGTATCAATCTTTGTGAGATCAAATTTCATAGTGGGCCTTTTACCATCACCCAAGAATACTACCAGCAACTAATAGACAAACGTCAACGCTTCATCGATCACACGGGGACGAAAAAGCAGGTCTTCCTGACTTTTATCACCAATTATGGCCTTAGGCCAAACGCTCAGGCGCTGGATATCGTAGATGCAGAGATTCGCCTCGAGGAGTTATTTGAGTGAAATCACGAAAGCAGTCGCGCTCGTTCTGGCGGATGAATGGTTTTCATAAATATTCCACCTGTCGCGCTGAAGGAGGAGCGTTCTTTTCCTGAAAAAAAATAGCATAACTTGCTCCACCCTCGTTCTGGCTTTCCAGCTTTCCGCTCAATTGGCTGAGTGGAGCATACATTACGCTATCAAGCACCATCTTGTTCGAGATCATTGATGCTACAATTGTGAGTGCGCCGGGGATCGGTGGAAGTTCTGGAAACACTGAAGCATATTGGATTCTGGCACCAACTGGAACCAACCCAGAGCTAAAGTTCAAGCAATCTAGCTGTTCACCAAGTTCGTTGTCATTAAGCCCGCCCTGCCAAGATGGCTACAATCCTGGCAAAATCGCAGACATGACTATCACACAAGGAGGCCCAAACCAGGCCATAAACATTACCGAGGCCCCAGCCCAGGGGAAGGCCCCATACAGCTATTATTTTGGTTTAAGTGGCGCCTACCTTGGCAATCTGATGCCCCCAAATACGGCCGGAGTTAACCCGAACCCGGGAAATGAAAGCACATGGCCTGAAGTGATGCCAGGTAATGCAAAAGTTAGTTCTGGAATCACGAAATATTCTTTTTTTGTCATAGATGCAGGTGGTTGTAAATCTGCCGTCAGCAACAATTACTGGAGTAAAATACCCTATAGTGCTGCGTATATGTATATGGATATAACCATTCAGTAAAGGCTGTCACTTAAAACGCCTCAGAATGCCGGCTGGCCAGACAAGATTTGGCCAGCCGGCTTTGCATTTTGGGGGCTGCGCATCCCATGGCAGTCCGAGAGGGATTATTCAAGTGAAATCAGATCAAACAAACAACATTTCTCTTGAAAAATGAGTTTTATTTAGAGAAATCTATCAATTTGTTAATTATTTCTCTAAACAAAACACCATGACGCCAAACCTCATCGGCCGCGAGAAAGAAAAAGAAAAATTAGATAAAATCCTGCAATCGAAGCAGGCGGAGTTTCTCGCTATTTACGGAAGAAGGAGAGTTGGTAAAACCTTTCTGATCCGCCAGCATCTGCAAGGGCGTATCGTTTTTGAGTTGGCCGGCACGAAAGAAGGAACTAAGGAACAGCAATTGTTGAACTTTTTTGGAGAATACCTGCGGCGTACCGAGCGAAAGCAGGAAACTTCGGCGCCTCAAACCTGGTTTCAGGCCTTTGAATACCTGGCTGATTATTTGTCCGGATTACCCCAACCGGAAACCAAACACGTGGTTTTTTTGGACGAGATGCCATGGATGGACACCCCACGGTCTGAATTCATTCCCGCGCTTGAGTTCTTCTGGAACCAGCATATATCCAAAATGAGCCACGTTCTGCTGATCGCCTGCGGCTCGGCTTCGTCCTGGATCAGGAAAAAGCTGATCAACGCCCGGGGCGGGCTGTATAACCGCATCACGCAGCGGATCAAACTGATGCCTTTTACCTTGCATGAAACGGCATTATTTCTCCAAAGCCTCGGCGTACAGCTGCCTCCATACCAAATACTGGAACTCTATATGGCCATGGGCGGCATACCGTTTTATCTCAAAGAAGTAGAGCGAGGCAAAAGCGCCGCCCAACTGATCGATGATATTTGTTTCTCACCCCAGGGATTGTTGCGTGAGGAATACAACCAGCTTTATCACTCCCTCTTCAGGAATGCCGAGCATCACATCGCCATTATCGAAGCATTGGCGGCCCGGCCGCAGGGGATGGCCCGAAAAGAGATCGCCGCGGCTACCAGGATAAGTGAGGGCCCATTAACGAAAACGCTTGAAGAGTTATGTGAATGCGATTTCACCAGCATACTCCTGCCCTTGTTCAAAAAGAAGAAAGACGCCGTGTATAAATTGACCGACCTATACTCGCTGTTCTACCTGAAATTTATCCAGCCTAATCCGGGAGCGGGAAACCGGATATGGGAACAATTGTCCAAACAAAGCGCCTATGCTGCCTGGAGCGGTTACGCCTTCGAGAATATCTGTTTGATGCACGTCAACCAAATCAAATCGGCCCTGGGTATCAGCGGCGTTTACACCAGGCACGGTTCCTGGAAATTCAAAGGAGACGATAGCCTGCCGGGCGCCCAGATAGACATGATCATTGACCGGGCCGATCAGATCATCCATTTGTTCGAGGCTAAATTTACGAAAGAAAACTATGCGCTTAGTAAAGAAGCCGCCGCCCAACTAAGGCTCCGGAAAACCATCTTCAAACAGGCCTCTCAAACCAAAAAGGCCGTTTTCACCACCTTGCTCACTACCTATCCCGCCCTGCAAAACAAGTATTACCTTGAAGAGATAGACAGCGAAATCACGATGGAGGAGTTGTTTGATGTTTAAATGGCCCAACACCTCCTCACTCCGCCCGGACGAACCGCAGCACCACCGGCGCCTGCCCTTCCTCCAATACCTCCATGGAATACAGGCCTGGCAACAACTGGCTAACTTCCCACTCCATATTCGGCCCGGAAGGGAGCCACTCCCTGGTTTCCAGCAACTGGCCGAGCTGGTTGCGCAACCTTAGCTCAAGCGGTTTGCCGGAGATAGCGCCTGCTCCTGCCAGAAGCCCGGAGCCTTCATTGCCGGATGTACAAACAAGCGTTACCACATCCCGCGCCGGGTTCGGATACAAACTAATGTTCCGTTCCGCAGCAGCCGGTATAGCTGTTTCAACCGGCAACTGCACGAGTGGCAGGCCGCCCCCGCTAAAGCTCACATTGGTGAATACCCCATCGGCCGGTGTTCCATTGATATTGGTAAAAGCGCCAAAGCCTGCTTCGAGGCAGCTCTCCATGGGAAGCATCTGAGCCGTAACTATCGAAAAATTCACACCATTAGAGGAATAGTAGCCGAAGAACCAATTGCCCTGCCGCGCCAGCCGCAGCCAGTACGGCGCCGGCCTGCCGAAGAAGTTGATGGATTTGTTCGCACCGCTCACAGCACGGGATTCCCAACGCACCATATTACTTTGGTTGGAATACATGCCCACCATCCGGCTGCCGGGGCCCATATTTTCCCGGGCCACGAGCCCTGCATATCCGGTGGGAGTAATGCTCTGCACCCGCACCGTTAATACAAAATTGCCGCACAGCTCCTGGCTGATGAGCGCGAGGTTGTCCGCGTTGAGGTAATTATTATTGGAATTGGCCAGGATTGTGAAAGCAGGCGGCGTTTGGGAAGGGTTATACTGATAGGTATTGCCCGCCCCTCCGCTGCCGATGTCTTCACTACCCCAGGGCGCCGGCAGGGTATTTGGAGGGGTGTCGCATTGAACGGTGACCGTAGCCGTACAGGAGCTGGTGTTGCCACTGACATCCGTAGCCGTCAGAACTACCGGCGCCGAACCGGCGCCGGAAACTACCGTTCCGGCAGCCGGAGACTGGGTTATGGCTTGTACGCCGCAGTTATCATCGGCGCTGGCCAAAAGAACGAGATTAGGAAGGAATCCGGTGCAGGCCGTATCTAATGTTAATGTTTGTGTTGCCGGACATGCAATCGTTGGGGCTTCATTATCACTGGCACAAGGCGCCGTTCCCGAAGAAATGTCTTTGTACTGGACGTTTACCACCTGCAATTGCGTATTATTTGTGGTACAGACGGCGATCGGCTCTTTGGACTGGTTGCTCAAAAACTGGTAGGTGACGATGGTATCCACCCCCAGGTCCAAGCCGAGATATTGAATCGCCACATCCGTAATATCCTGCCACCCCAGAGGCGGAATTTTCCCATCGAGCCGGCTTTCGCGGTATTCCGTACTTTTTTGGCGCAATACCTCAAAGGCGCCGCCGGGAATGGCCAGGGCGCCAAAGCCATCCACCACATCGAGCCGGTTAATGGCAACCCTGATGCGCATAGAGTCGGCGGTGAAGGGCAGCGACCCCACCCCCGGCAGCAGGCCCGGCAAAAAGGGTAACAGTATCCCCGAGCTTGTCTGGTTGATGTCAAAGAAATTGACAGGCGCCCGGCTCTGCACGATCGGCGGATTATAGTGGGCAATCAGATCGATGCCTAACAGGAGCGGGTCGGGGCCCGAAATACCCAGCATGGATACCTGGTTGCCGGATGCGTTCAGGTACACATCCACATTGCCGCCGGGTTTTTGATACAACAAAGTTGCCGTCGGGAAAGATGCGGCATCGTCGCCGGCCTGGGGGGACAGAAAAAATTGTTGTGAGGTAGCGGAAGGTTGCAGGTTGCTGAAATCCCATTGCTGGGGGCCGCCAGGGGGTGTCATGATTATTCCCTGTGGTTGGTTATCAACCGCAAAAAACAGCGTATCTCCTACTGCCGGGAATACCGAATTGGTGATGGTGATCTGGGCCGTCACCGGTATCAGGAAGCCCATTGAGAGTAGACAAAAAAGTCCGATGTTTTTCATATAGCATTGTGATTTTAGGAAAAAAAACGGAGGTTCTCCCCAGCCGTTGGGTCAAAGAAGCCGGAAATCAGGGGTGGGTAGTTGCTGGAATTTTTTGAAGCGAAGGGCGGGGAAGGGCCCGTTCGCCCTGTTGATGGGGAACTTCTTCAAAGCCCTGGCAAGATAGGCCGAATTTTTCAATAAACAAATACCTCTTTATGTGTATGGTGCGGAGTTGCGTTTACGAAACCTTCAAGGTTTCGCAAACGTGCACTCAGCCCGAATGATCGCTCACCATCAGCCATCGCCCTCCGATCTTTTGCATGATGACCGAAAAATAGCCTTGGACGGGCTCCTCTCTCTCGGGATACACCAGGTTGAACCGCCCGACGACATAGTAGTAGTTGTCACTGAGGCGGGTGAGGGAAAAATTGTCGGAGTGGAGCCGGCCCATTTTGCCGGGAGGGTAGTATTTCAGGTAGTTCTGCCGGATGGTGTCATAACCGTAAGTAATGCCCGCCCTGGAAATGGTGCGGATGCTGTCCGACTGCAGGTAGGCCGTCATGTAGCAGTCGATGCTGCCCTGGTTCCAGCAGCCCTCCTGTTTTTTGAAATTATCCCGTATGGCCTGCTCGTCGGCAGCAAAACCATGCTCCAGAAATCCGGCGATCAGCCGGGCGAAGCGCTGCACATGGGCGTGGTGGCGCCGGCCCATGCCCTGGTCGGTGTTGGTTTGCATGGCGATGGCGAAGCCGTAGTTTTCCGAATACTCTACCTGCGTGAGATAACCCGGCATCAGGCCGGCATGGCCGAGGAATTTTCCCAGCTCGCTCTGCCAGACGAAAGTACCCAGCCCGTAACCGGCGGCGGCGGGCTGGCCGGTGCGGAAGTCCACCGCCGCCGCCAGTTGGGCATGCATTTCCGGGCTGAGTACTTTGCCGCTGTGCAGCCACTTCATCCAGTAGGCCATATCTTCCACATTGGTGACAAAACCGCCTCCGCACCATTCGAACTGCGGGTTCATGGCGTACAGGCCGTTGTCGACCGTCTTTTTCGGCAGGCCGAAGAAGTTGTCCTCGCCGATGTAGCCCTGCACCAGCCCCGGCAGGGCGCGCTGGGCGGAGGGATAGGTGTGGCGCAGGTTAAAGGGAGAGAGCAGGCGGGTTTGCGCCTGGTTGTAAAAGCTGTCGCCGGTGAGCTTTTCGATGATCAGCCCAAGCAGCAGGTAGTTGGTGTCGGAATAACCCCAGCCTTTAGCCACGGCATGGGTGGGAGGCAGATCGAGCAGTACGGCCAGGCATTCCTGCGGCGCCCAGCTGCGCAAGGGGTCTGCCTTTACGGCCTTGAGGAAGGCTTCCTGGAAGATGTAGCGCGGCAGCCCGCTGGTATGGTTCATCAGCGAGCGCACCGTCAGTTCGGCGGCATTGGGCAGGCGCTGGAACCAGGCGTCTGATGTTCCCTGAAAGAAAGTGGCAACCTTATCGTCCAGGCTCAGCTTCCCTTCCGCCACCAGTTGCAACACCACCGCTGAGACAAAAGTCTTTCCCGTGCTGCCGGTAAACATTTGCCCGCCAACGGGCATGGGCTTTTGCAGCTCCACATCTTCCCAGCCCGAGGCCAGGCTGATGAGGCGGCCGTCGGGCAGCACCGCGGCTAAAGTCGCGCCGGGCAGGGCGTCGGCGGCGGTGATGCTGTCGAGGGTGTGCTGCATATTTTGCCGCAGCAGTAAGAAATCACTTTGTGCGGAGCAGAGGGATGCAAAGGCTATAAAAAAAGCAAGAAGGGGAATTACTCTTTTATACATTGGTTACAATTTTTGCGATATGCCAGTCACGGGGTGGATATCCCTGAAAATCTCAGGATCAGCCACCCCGTGACTGGCCTCAAGTTAAAGCTGCACCGTAAAAACACTGCCCCCTTCCGGCCGGGAAGCCGCAAATATATGCCCTTTGTGGAGGTGCACGATCTGCCGGCTGAGGCTCAGGCCGATGCCGCTGCCCTCTTTTTTTGTGGTGAAGAAGGGGATGAAAATCTGTGGCAGAAGGCTTTCGGGGATGCCCGGGCCGTTGTCGGCCACCGATAGTTCGATCGGGCCCGAGGGGTCGCGGGCGGCGGAGACCATCAGTTTGGGGTTGGGCTGCCCGGCCATGGCCTCCAGGGCGTTTTTGACGAGGTTGATCAGCACCTGTTCCATGAGGCCCGGGTCGATCAGGGCTGTCAGCGGGTTGAGGGGGTAGTGCTTTTCCACCTGCACGCCGGCTTCCTGGATCTGGCGGGAGAACAGCAGCAGCACCCGGTCGAGCAGCTGAACCGGGTCGGCCTGCTCGAAGCGGGGCTGGGGTATCTTGGCCATCTGCCGGTAGGTTTCCGTGAAGTGGAGCAGCCCGTCGCTGCGGCGGCGGATGGCCTCAATGGATTTCTTGATATCGTCCATGGTTTCCGGTTCCGGCAGGGCCTGCTCCTGGATCCGCTCATGGGCCATTTCCGCCAGAGAGACCACAGGAGTGATGGAATTCAGGATCTCATGGGTGAGGATGCGGATGAGTTTCTGCCAGGACTCCAGCTCCTGCCGCTCCAGCTCGGTGTGTATGTTTTGCAGGGCGTACAAATGAAGGGTGTCATCCTGGATCTTCAGGATCGTCTTGCGGACCGACAATTGCAGGATCTGGTTGTTGGCGGCCAGTTTGACGAGTTTTTTTTCCCCGGGGTCGATCTCCCGCAAGGCCTCGAACAAGGCGTGGTTGTATTTTTTTACGGATTCCAGGTTGGGGAAATACGACTTGCGCAACAGGTGCTGTATGCCCTTGTTCATCAGGATGGTCTCGTCGCGCTCATTGAAACAGATTAGCCCGGTATCGACATTTTCCACGATAGCCTGGAGGAACTGGTACTGCGCCTCCTTTTCCTGGCGGATGCTCCTGAACTTGTCCGTTATCATATTGAGTGCGGAGGAGAGTTCATACTGGGAAGATTCGCCGGCGGCCGCCGAGTAGTGGGCCTCGAAGTCGTCGTATCTGATGCTGAGCAGGAAGCTGGCCAGTTTTTTATTGGTGGCCGTGATCAGCGAATACAGGCTGCCCAGCAGGAGGGCGAGGATGCCTGCGATGATGATGAGCAGAAAAACATTGGCGTACTCCAGCCACAGGTACATGCCTGCGAAGACGGCAATGATGATGGCTGCCAGATGGAGGATGGTCCTGATCTTGAAGGCCGTGAGCATGGTGGGTATCAGTTGAATGACTGGATGTCGTGTTTCTCGAGCCTGCGGTAGAGGGCTGCCCGGGTGAGGCCCAGCGCCTCGGCCACCCTGGAGATGTTGCCGCTGTACTTGTCGAGGGCTTCCAGGATCAGCCTTTTTTCATTTTCCATGAGGTTCAGGGTCTGTACGGCGCTCTCGTCGGTTACGAGCATGCCGGACAGGTGGAAATCCGAGCTTTTGATGGTGCTGCCGTCGCAGAGGATAACGGCCCGTTCCACCATGTGCTGTAGTTCCCGGACGTTGCCTGGCCAGGCGTAGCTGCGCAGTTTCTGGTACACTTCCGGCTGGACGGACAGCTCGCCTTTGCGGTATTTTCTGGCGTAGAGGTTCAGGTAGTGATCGGCCAGCAGTTCGACGTCGCCGGGGCGTTCCCGCAGGGGGGGGATGTGGATTTCCACCGTGTTGATGCGGTAGAGCAGGTCTTCCCGGAACCGCCCCTGGGCGATCAGTTCCCGCAGCGGCTGGTTGGTGGCGCTGATGAGCCGTATGTCCACCTTGCTGCTGCGGTCGCTGCCGACCGGGGTGATGGTGAGCGACTGCAGGGCCTGCAGCAGCTTGGGCTGCATGGAGATGGGGATGTTCCCGATCTCATCGAGGAAGAGGGTGCCGCCGTGGGCCATCTGGAAGCGCCCCACCCGGTTTTCCACAGCGCCGGTAAAGGCCCCTTTTTTGTGGCCGAACAACTCGCTTTCACAGAGCGATTCGGGGATGGCGCCCATATCGACCGGCACAAAAACCGCTTTGGCCCGGTGCGATTGCCGGTGGATGGCCCGGGCGATCACCTCCTTACCCACGCCATTCTCGCCGAGGATGAGGATGTTGGCGTCGGTGCCGGCCACTTTTGCCACGGTTCGCAGCACCCCCTGCATGGCTTCCGACTCGCCGATCACATCGCTGAAGGGCTGCCCCATGGCTTCGCTCATGGCCGACTGCATGGTGCGCGCCTCGCTGAGTTTGGCTTTGGCCTGGGAGAGGGCAAAAACGGCATGGATCGTGGCCAGGAGTTTTTCGTTGCGCCAGGGTTTCTCCACGAAATCGGCGGCCCCGGCCTTGATGGCTTCCACCACCTTGGGCACGTCGCCGTAAGCCGTGATCATGATCACCTGGGTGTCGGGGCTGAGCTCCTTGATCTTCCGAAGCCAGGAAAGCCCCTCTTCCCCGTCGGAGCGGCCTTTGCTGAAGTTCATGTCGAGCAGCACCACATTCGGCTCGTACTGCCGCAGCAGGCGCGGCAGGTGGTAGGGGTTCTCTTCGGTGAAAACGGATTTGTAGTGCTGCCGCAGCAGCAGGCTCAGGGTGAGGTTGATGTCTTCGTCGTCATCGACGACAAGGATTGTGCCGGGAGTTTTCATGTTGGTAAAGGTAGGAAAAAGTGTTCGGAAATGGACAGTGTGAAAAGTTACGGGGTGGCCTCCAAACAAGCTCTCAGGGCCTAAAACGTTCTATCGCCCTTAGCCTGTCGTTCCAAATCAAGATTTCCCCATCTTCACTCGAAGTTACTAATTTACTGTCATCCGGGCTCCAGGCTACCCCCCAAAGCAGCCCTTCTGATTTACCTTCGCCCAGGAGTTCCCCATCTTTTGACCATATCCTCAAGGCATCGCTGGCGGTGGCCAGGGTTTCGCCATCAGGGCTCCATGCCAGATTTCTGAATTCCGCTTTGCTACGTTCTATCTCCCTTATTTTTTCCCCACGGGCATTCCAGAATTGCAGCAGTGGGGGATAATGTTTTTCAAAGTCCCCGTAATCACCGGTAACGAAGAATCTTCCGGATGGGTGCCAGGTTACGCAGAGCATCAACACTCCCTCTGGCCGGTGCGTAATCGTTCTGAGCGCATCTTTATCAAAGTCATAAATGGCGATTTGTTTCCCCACCGTGGCAATGGTGTTCCCGGAGGGATGCCAGCTCAGGCCTGTGATGGCTTTCTGCTCCGCATCGATCTTTCTTACGAATGCCCCGGTTTTGGTGAAAATCCTGAGCTGGCCGTCATTGTCTCCAACTGCCAGTAATTCCCCGTCGGAGCTCCAGCCCAGGCCTCTTGCGCCATCGGGGGAAATACCCGCCAGTTCGATCCGGCGGCCAGTTAAAAGGTCAAGGATGAAAGGGCTGCTGGCCGATATTTGGGTGGCGACGGCCAGTAACTGGCCGTTGGGGCGCCATTTCAGTTTGGTGATGGTGTTCTCCAGAGGAAATTTCCTGAGCAGTTTGAAATCCTTACCGGAAAAGATCAGTAAGCTATTGTGATTGCCGCCTACGGCGATATATTGCCCATCGGGGCTCCAGTCTGCTGCCCATAAAATATCCCGGATGGTTGACGCTTGTGAGTTGAGGGGGGCTTTGCAGCCAGAAGGGGCTAATAAAAAAAGTATCGGGGCTAAAATTTTCCAGTGTAAATGGTTCATCATGAATTTCCTGGATTTTTAGGTTCTTTCTATGATGAAGCTGGCTTCCTCAAGAATATGCCGCAAAAATTCAATCGATGATTTCGACATATTCTACTTTTTTTTCAATGTAAGGCAAAATGTGTTTGCTAACCGATTCCCGGGTCACTAGTTCTACTTCCTTACCTAAGGATTGTTCTAAATAATCGATCAACCCCATAAAATTGTCAAAGGTCTTTTGGCCAGCTTCATACTCTACCAAAAGGTCAATGTCACTGGTTGCCTTTTCCTCTCCTCTGGAGTAAGAGCCGAAAAGGCCTATTGCCCGAACCTTATATCGTCTCAGGTCAGATTGATGACTTCTCAAAAAATCCAGGATGCTCTTTTTACTTAGTTTCCCTCCAGGTTCCATTCTGACAATAACAATTTTGGTAAAGATAACCATTCCATACTTACAAGTAAAGCCAACCGCACACTCCTCAGCAGATTCCGGTATTCTGGCTGCTGCGGGTTCAACTCCAGCAAACGACTGACAACCGGCCGGGCTTTTCCGTCCTGCTGCTGCTGGATATACAGCACCGCCAGCGCATAAAGCAGCGCTTCGGAATCGGGCTCTACAGAAAGCACGTCCTGAAAAGCCTTTTCCGCTTCTGCCGGGCGGTTCAGGTTTTGCAGCGTAAGGCCCCCTGTTTTAACAGTATCGGGGATTACCACTCATGCGGGCACTTCTTCCTTCCATTATTGTTTACCGGTGTAACTATTTAGGACTCCTTTAGCGGCAATCCGGAACGCGGGCCTGCGGCCCGCGGCGCAGGCAAAGCCCCTCCAAAGGCTCCCTGATTATCATTTCGCGGGCCACAGGCCCACGTTCCAACCTAAATAGCTACTTCCCGGCTCTATTAATGGTACGAACTTACAGCCAGCCTCTTTGCCTGAGCGGCACGGAGATTTATCAAGAAAAATGTTACGATACTTGACTTAATGAAATAGAATCGTAACTTTGTGTAAAATTTGTAACATCGCTGAAATGACAGCCCAACCCGATAGCCCGAAACATCTTGAACTACTGCGCACGGCAAAGCAGTTGTTCTGGAAGCACGGCATCCGCCGCGTCAGCGTGGAGGAGATCTGCCGCGAGGCGGGGGTGAGCAAAATGACCTTCTACCGCGCTTTCCCCAACAAGATCGAACTGGCCAAGGCGATGCTCCAGGAAATGTTTGACGAGTCGATGAACGAGTACAAGGCCATTATGGCAAAGGACATCCCCTTTGAAGAGAAGGTGCGGGAGCAACTGCTCCTGAAGTTCAAAGGCACGCAGGGCATCAGCGCCGAGCTGGTTCGGGATATCTACTCCAACCAGGAATGGGGGCTGCGCGAATTCATGGAACAACACACCGAACAGGCCCTGAAGGTGATCATGGACGACTTTGCGCAGGCTCAGCAGAAGGGCTGGATACGCCAGGATATGCGCCTGGATTTCATCCTCTACCTCTTCCACAAAATGCAGGAATGGATTACCGATGAGCAACTGCTCGCTTCCTACAGGGACACGCATGGCCTGATCATGGAAATCACCAATTTCTTCTTCTACGGCCTCATACCGCATGAATCCAAAGGCCATGAAAACTAAGGGGGGCATAGGAGAGCAATCAGGTACGAAGCTAAGGCTTTGGGCGTCCTGTATGCTGAAAAGCCTGACTATGGCAATAATGGCCCTGTTTTCGCTGCCGGCTATTGCCCAGGACGATACTGCTGTGGCTTCCGATACCCTGATCTTCAAAGGCCAGCTCATTTCCTGGGCCAATATCAACCCGGCCAACGGCCTTCCGGTTTACGTGGGCGGCCGCTACCTGCCCCAGCTCAACTACAACCTGAACCTGCCGCAAAGCCGCCTTTTTGACGTGGAGGCCTCGGCCAACCTGTTCGGCAATGCCGGTTTCCACCCCTTCGACACGTCGGCCACTGATGGCGACATCCGGCCCTACCGCCTGTGGGCCCGTTATTCGGCGCCGCAGTTCGAATTCCGGCTGGGCCTGCAGAAGATCAACTTCGGCTCGGCATCCCTGCTCCGCCCGCTGATGTGGTTCGACCAGATCGACCCCAGAGACCCCATCCAGTTTACCGACGGCGTTTGGGGCGCGCTGGGGCGCTACTACTTCCTCAACAACGCCAATATATGGCTCTGGGGGCTGTACGGCAACAACAACCCCCGGGGCTGGGAATTCGCCAAAACAAGCAGGCGGCAGCCCGAATTCGGGGGGCGGTTCCAGTTTCCCATCCCACGTGGTGAGGCCGGCTTCTCCTTCCACCGCCGCCGGGCCGACACGCGCGGGCTGGACAGCGCCATGCCCGCCTTCGCCGAAGCCCCGGAAACCAGGTTCGGGCTGGACGTCAAGTTCGACCTCGTCGTCGGCTGCTGGGCCGAGGCTTCCTGGGTGAAGAACGAAAAGAAGCTGGAAGCCTTCACCAACCAGGAACTGGTCAACGCCGGGCTCGATTACACCTTCGGCATCGGCAACGGGCTGTATGCCGTCTTCGAACAATTGGTGGTGTCGTATGACGAGGAGGCCTTTGCCTTTTCAAATACCGCCACCCTTTCCCTGCTGTCCCTCTCTTACCCCATCGGGCTGTTCGACCGCCTGGGGGCCATCGTTTACATCGACTGGACGAACGGAAAGGTGTACAACTTCATAAACTGGACGAAGCAGTTCGACCGCACCGCCCTGTACGTGATGGGCTACTGGAATCCGAAGGAAACCCAGATACCTACGCAGAACAGCACCCAAAACCTGTATTCCGGCCTGGGCATACAACTGCTTTTTTTGTTTAATCATTAAGGGGAAATTGGTGAAATACCGGAATACTGGCCCGGCTCCGCCCTGCGGGCTTCGCCGGCGAAAAATCCTGCTCTGCCGCCCCAATGACCCAATGACCTAACGACCTAACGACCTTTTGACCTACTAACTCAGCTACCCCGGGCAAAAATGCCGGGAAGCATTGCATAAAAGTGGAATTTTCAATAAAGCGTATCGAAAAATATGGAATCCATTATCCAGATAGAGAAGCTCACGAAGCGGTTTCCGGTGGGAACAGGTGAGTTCACCGCCCTTAAGGACATCAACCTGGCGTTCGGGAAAGGGGAATTCACCGGCTTTGTGGGGCCGAGCGGCTCGGGCAAGACTACCTTGCTGAACATCATCGGCTCGCTCGACACACCCACGGAAGGAGAGGTCACCGTGCTGGGCCATTCCATCGCGCACCTGACGCACAGGCAATCGGCCAAATTGCGGAACCAGCACCTGGGTTTTATTTTCCAGACCTACAACCTTTTCCCGGTGTACACCGTGTATGAAAATGTAGAATTCGCCCTGCTGCTCCAGCAGATGCCGGCAGCCGAGCGCCGCAAAGCCGTGCTCGACGCCCTGGAATGGGTGGGCCTTACCGACAAGGCCCATTCCAGGCCCGCGCAGTTGTCCGGCGGCGAAGGGCAGCGGGTGGCCATCGCCCGGGCCATGGTCAAGCGGCCCGCCATCATGCTGGCCGACGAACCCACGGCCAACCTCGACTCGAAAAACTCGCACCACATCCTGCAGACCATGGCGCAACTGAATAAAGAACTGAAAACGACCTTCCTCTTCGCCACCCACGACGAAAAAGTGATGGCCTACCTGCGGCGCATCATCTCGCTGGAAGACGGCCGGGTGGTGAAGGACGAAGCGATGACACCCCAGAGGCAACCTGGAGTGTGACGAAGTGACGCGAGACCTTCAGACCTTAAGACCTAATTAAAGCCTCATGTTAGCAATAAAACTGGCATTTAAAAACATCATCGGCGCCGGCTTCCGCACCTTCCTGAACATCGCGGTGCTGTCCTTCGCCTTTGTCGTCATCATCTGGCACAACGGCGTGATCGACGGGTGGAACAAACAGGCGCGGCGGGACACGATCGAGTGGGAGATCGGCCGGGGCCAGCTCTGGCATCCCACTTTTGACCCACTCGATTTCCTGTCCTATCAGGACGCCCACGCCCCGCTTTCAGAAACGGTGCAGGCCCTGGTAGAAGAGGGGCAACTGACGCCGATCCTCATCGCCCAGGCCTCCGCTTTTCCGCAGGGGCGCATGCAGGGCGTAATACTGAAAGGCATCGATCCCGGGCAAAAAATACTCAAAATCCCTTCCGGGCTACTGGAAGCCCGCAATGGCCAAATCCCTGCCCTGATCGGGAGCAGGATGGCGGACGACATCAGGATGAAGGAAGGGGATCAGTTGCTCATTCGCTGGCGCGACAAAAACGGCACTTTTGACGCGCTGGAAGTCATTATTGCCGGGGTCTTCGACTGCAACGTCCCCACCATCGACGGCGGGCAGATATGGCTCCCGCTCGAATCCCTGCGCCAGATGCTGAACATGCCCGGGGAGGCCACCCTGCTGGTGGCCGGCGAAAACTATACAGGCGGTGATGCCGAACCCTGGGTTTTCAGGAGCCAGGACTACCTGCTGGCCGACCTCGACCTGATCATCCAATCCAAAAAGGGCGGCGGGGCCATCATTTACGGGCTGTTGCTGGTCATTGCCCTGCTGGCCATTTTTGACACCCAGGTATTGTCGATCTTCCGCCGGCAGAAGGAGATCGGCACCTATATCGCCCTGGGCATGACCCGCTGGCAGGTCGTGGGTATCTTTACGGTGGAAGGCAGCGTGTACAGCATCCTCGCCATTCTGCTGGGCGCCCTGTACGGAGCGCCTTTGCTCTGGTACACGGCCAAGGTGGGATGGGCGCTGCCGGCCGCCAGCACGGATATGGGCATTTCCATTGCCGAGCGGATATATCCCGTATATGGGGCAGGGCTGATCGCGGCTACCATAGTACTGGTGGTGCTCGCCTCCACGATCGTGAGCTTTCTGCCGGCCCGCAAAATTGCCAGGCTCAATCCGACAGACGCATTAAAAGGAAAAATACAATGATCCGATTTCTCTTTAAAGGCATCATCCGGGACAAGAACCGGAGCCTGCTGCCGGTGCTGGTCATCTCCATCGGGGTGTTCCTGACCGTGCTGGGCAGTTGCTGGTTCAAAGGCATTTTCAGCGACATGATCGACGTCAACGCCAACTTCTCTACGGGCCACGTCAAGATCATGTCCCGCGCCTATGCCGATAATGCCGGGCAGATGCCCAACGACCTCGCCCTGTCCGAAGCCGGGCAGCTCGTCGAGGAACTCCAAACTGCTTATCCGGGCCTTGAGTGGGTGCAGCGCATCCATTTCGGCGGGCTGCTCGATGTGCCTGATGAAGCGGGGGAAACCCGCGGGCAGGGCATGGCCACAGGCTGGGGCATCGACTTTTTCTCGCCCGGTACGCAGGAACCCCAACGCATGAACATCCCCGGCTCCATCGTGAAAGGCGCATTGCCCGCCCGGCCCGGAGAAGCGCTCATCAGCCATGAATTTGCCGAGCGCTTCGGGATCGGAATCGGCGACACGGTCACCCTCTTCGGTTCGACCATGTACGGCGGGATGGCCTTCGCCAATTTCACCGTGGCGGGCGCCGTCCGCTTCGGCATGCGGGCCCTGGACCGGGGCGCCATCATCATCGACATCACGGATGCACAGGCCGCCCTCGATATGGCCGATGCAGCGGGGGAGATACTCGGCTTTTTCCGGGACGGCCGCTACGACGGCGCCAGGGCGCTGCAGTTGAAAACGGATTTCAACGCCCGCTACGAATCGGAAACCGATGAATTCGCTCCCCTTATGCTCCGCCTGAACGACCAGAACGGGCTGGAGGATTACCTGGCCCTGTCGGAAAGCATCTCCGGCATCATGATCTTCATTTTCGTGCTTGCCATGTCGATCGTACTGTGGAACACGGGCCTGCTGGGGGGGCTGCGCCGCTACAACGAATTCGGCATCCGCCTGGCCATGGGAGAGGAAAAGAAACACATTTACCGCACCCTCATCATCGAATCGGTGCTGATCGGCGCGATCGGCTCAGTTGTGGGGACTGCCCTGGGCCTGGCCGCCGCCCTGCCCCTGCAGGAATACGGCCTCAGTTTCGGAAGCGCCGTACAGGGCGGGGGCATTATGATGCCGGAGGTGTTCCGCACCCGGGTCGGCCCGGAGGCTTTTTATATCGGCTTTATACCTGGCCTGGTGTCCATGGTGCTGGGCAACGCCCTGTCGGGCATCGGCATTTACCGGCGGCGGACGGCGGTGCTGTTCAAGGAGTTGAGTGTGTGAGGGGCTCGGGGTTGGGCTATATTGCTATATTGCTATATGGCTATATTGCTATATGGCTATATTGCTATATGGCTATATGGCTATATGGCTATATTGGTACATGGCTATATTGTTGAGGGCGCTCCGAAAAGCCCTGTTTTTTTACACGGAGCCACAGTGGGGGGGGGGTGACATTAAAAATAAAAATATC
Organism: Bacteroidota bacterium; assembly: GCA_963169455.1. GTDB lineage: Bacteria > Bacteroidota > Bacteroidia > Chitinophagales > Saprospiraceae > JACJYE01. Next base: position 50,520 of record CAUJDW010000114.1, read on the forward strand.
ATTTCAATGAAAAATATCGCAATTCTGATATTCCCGGCATTATTCCTTTTCGCCTTCGGGCTGGCGCCTGATGCGAATGAGATACTGAAAAAGGTGGAGGAGAACATGTCTTCCAAAAACCGGGTGTTCGAGTCGGAGATGGTCATTCATGGGCGGCGGGGCAAGCGGACGATCACGGCCAGGACCTACTCGGTGGGCGACAAGCAGTCGTTCACGGAATACCTTTCGCCGGCGCGGGAGGCGGGCACGAAAATGCTGAAGCTGGAAAACCAGTTGTGGATATACTCCCCCGCTACCGACCGCACCATACAGATATCCGGGCACCTGCTGCGGCAGTCGGTCATGGGTTCCGACCTGTCGTACGAGGATATGATGGACGACCGCAAGCTCACCGAAGTTTATTCGGCCAAAACCATTGGAGAAGAAGTACTCGACGGCCGGAAAACCTACGTGCTCGAGCTGACGGCCAAGGTGGATGACGCGGCCTACAACCGCCGCAAAATGTGGGTCGATGCGGAGCGGTACGTGCCGCTCAGGGAGGATCTCTTCGCCAAAGGCGGGCAACTGCTCAAGCGCACCATCTTGTCGAATGTGCAGCAGATCGAAGGCCGCTGGTTTCCCCTGACGATCGTGTTCAAGGACATGCTCAAAGACGGCGGCGGCACAGAGTTCCGGATGACGAAGGTGCAATTCAACCAGGATATTCCGGCCTATTTGTTTACGAAGGCGGCGCTGAAGCAGTAGTTATTAGAAGAAAAGCTGCGGTGCACCTGCGGAGGGGCTTGCACCTTCGCATCCCGGGCGAGGCCCTGTGGGCTGAGATTCTGTATCTCCGTTGACACACTTTTTTAAACATTCCCAATTGGCAATTAAATTTTTTCTGTAAATTGAATACCTGAAAAACAAACTCAGCGCTTTTGCTCTCATGCAAAATAGTAATATCATGAAAACAACCTTGACGCGCAACGCCTCTGTGTTATTGCTTAACAATATGTTTTCAAAACAGGGGGGGTAATTCTCCTTTTCGTTACTGCCACTATCAGTTGGGGGCAAAACACTGTCCCCTCACATGAAAACAACCCACTCACAATGGAGGATATTCCGTTGTGTTTCGCCGATATCGCGGATGCTTCAAACTTGCCCATTGTCAAAGTATGGATCAACGTGCATTTCGTGAAAAATGGATTGGGGCAAACTTTCCACCCAAGCCTGCCAGGGCAACCTGCTCTGACAGATGGAAATCTTGTCGCAACCCAAATGGTGAATAAAGCCAATGAGTATTTTGCCAACTTCCTGCCAAGCCCTACCAGCCTGAGCGATTTTCTGGGAGATGGCCGAATACGGTTTGAATTTTACAGCGAACCCGAAAATGAGCAGGACCTGCATGGAGGCATCTGGTACTGGGATACTGAACCTGCAACATTTCCTTATGGAGACAAAGCGCTGAATATCATTGTTGTTGACGAAAACACCTCTACAGATGGGCAGGCCTGTGGTTTGGGGACGCTATGCTCTTCCCTCCATTTGTATAACTGGTACCAGAAAGTTATCAATAACGGGCAGGAAAACCTGCATTGGGAGGCGGCAAAGTTTACCATGCACGAACTGGGTCACATCACCGGGCTTTGCCACTCTTTCGATTGCAATGAAGATTGCGCTTCGGTTGACCTGGACACAGAACTGGAGTGCAACACCCCGGGAGAAATTTGTGAGAATGGTGGGTGTGGTGACAAACCCAACGATTGTACTGAGGCTTATAATGGCCCAAGCGATAACCTGATGGGTTACAACCCTACTCAAAGGTCTCTCACGCCCTGCCAATGGAAAAAATACTACACTGCGCTATATTATGGCCGACCCGAATATGTTACCATTCAATCCGATTGCGGCCCTTATTCGAATACGCCTGTAAGCATTCCGGCCGGCGCTACTGAGGAATGGGATGGAATTCATGTGATCGAAGGGAACGTCACCATTGAACCCGGAGCAACGCTTACGATTAGTTGCCTCGTGTATATGGCGCCGAATACCAACTTCATTGTTCGGCGTGGCGGGAAGCTGGTTATCTGGAACGGGCAGGTACGCCGCCTATGTGAAGAACAGCCCTGGGAAGGCATCTGGGTGGAAGGGCATAACGCCAAAGAACAGCCTGCTCCCGACCCCAATATTCCCGCCTCGAGCTATCCGGATACCGATATCGCTGGCGCTGTTATCATAATTAACTCCGACATCCTGGGCGGTGGGCATGTGCTCACCACCCGCAGTTTTTCCGCCCCTGATAACCCGGCTTACTACGGAGGCCTTATCTATGCCGAAAACTCCGGCTTTTGGAACAATAAACGCGTGGCGGAATTCATGCGTTACAACTTGCCCAACAAAAGCCAATTTATCAACTGCAATTTTGAAGAAGTAGGGGAAGCTATCGAGGGCTCCGCTGGCATATCCATCTGGAATTGCCGGGATATCGAATTTATTGACAACACTTTCCAAAACTTGGATAACTATGGGATACATGGCTGGGATTACGGCGCCAAAATCACATCGGGGAACCGTTTTGAATCTCTGGAAAGAGGAATAGACATTTACAATACTTTCCCCCTTTCATCCCATAAAATCCAGGTTGGATCGCAAGGTGAAACGCCCAATTATTTTTCCGGTAATTACCACAGCATCTACGCCGAATCAACAGACCTGCTTAATGGGCTTTTAGTCCATAACAATGAATTTTACGACAGCTATTCCAGCATTTACATCGATGGCGAAGCCGCCTATGAAGTCAAAAAAAACTCCTTTGATATTACCGGAAACAACATTTGGGCAATCAGGTGCGCCGGTACGGAAGGCGATCTGGGAAACGCCATTGAATGCAATTTCTTCCAGCGTTATAACCTTATGGCAGTGCTGGCGGTGCGGGATAATTCCGGGCTCCAGATAAAATACAATGACTTCAATGACCCACCCACTTTCGGAGATATCATGCTAACCGGGTCTGCAACCAACTTAGGCCGCCTGAGAGAAAGGCAAGGCGCCCCAGGAGACCCTGCCGCCAATTGCTTCAGCTCTCAGACAAAAGCCATTTTTACTAGTAACCAGGTTACCGAAAACTTCACTTATTATGTCCCGGAAGCGGAAGAGAACCCTCCCGCCTGCTTTATACCTACAAGTACAGGGAACTACTCTGTAGAATTTGTGGACGACTTTGATCCTTTTGACTGCCAATCCAATGGCGGGGGGGAGCTTACGCCTCCTTTCGCCCTGGGAGAGCTGGAGTCAAAACGCCAGGCCATGGCAACCGCTTATCAGGCCTGGGTGGCGGACCCCGAAAACGGCCAAAAGGAAGCGGATTATTTTCAGGCGCGCCTGGAAAAAGATATCGTGCTGAAATGGCTGCTTAGGGACGCCATCGACTCTGTCCAATATAGCCAGGCCGAAATTTTGTTGGCAGGAGAGCCGGGGCCCAAAGCTCAGCGTTGGAAGCTCGGGCTAAAACTGCTGGCGGAAGATTATGCCGGCGCGGCGGCCGCGCTGCAACAACTACCCCAGCAAACGCAGGCTGAACAATACTTCACCTATATCATGGGCGTTAATATCCAGCGGCTGCAATCCGAAGGTAATTTCACCTTAAGCGCATCTCAGGAAAACCAGTTACTGGAGATAGCTCATTCCGAATCGAGTTACCGTTCCTACGCACGCTCCTTACTTAACCTGCTTAAAGGAGCCCTGTTTGAACCGGATGAGATCTCTTTTGAGGAGTATGAAGAACAACAGCACTTTTTACCCCCTTCAACTCCGGCAGTATCAAAGTACCAGGTATTTCCCAACCCCGCAACCAAACAAATTCAAATACAGTATCCATCCGGTGCAGAAGGTGCAACTCTTGAGATTATTCCTATTAGTGGCGGGAATAATAAGTACCGCTATACGCTTGAAGCAGATAGCTTGCTCCAGTTAGACACAAGTGGTTTTCCAAATGGGGTATATATCATTCGAATTCGCAGAGGGGCTTTAGTCCTTCACCAGGAAAAGGCCATCATATTACAGTAAAGCGAACACAATGAAAATGAATACAGCCCGATATATTCTCATATTTATAGCCCTTGTCTGTTTCTCCGTTGCCCAGGCCCAAAATTACTTCAGCAAAAACATTGACCTGGACAATGACAATGATTCCGGGCTTCGAATTTTTGAAATTCCGGATGGACTTCTGATCCTTGTCGGAGCTTACTGCCATAGCAGCCAAAGCCAATGCACCAAACTCTTTAAGGCTGACACTAATGGCAATATCATCTGGAGAAAAAACTGGTTGGATTTCAAGCCGCCCAACCTCAATGCCATTCTTCTTGAAGACACCAGCATCCTCCTGCTTACGCGCTCCGTTGCCCCTCTTCCCAACCGTATCCGGGTTACCCGCCTCAACATGGAGGGAGAGGTGCTGCAAGAATGGGCCTTTGGTGAAGAGCTGGAATTCGAGATCCCTTTCGGGATAACCCCTTTTGGGGATGAATACGTGATCTTCGGCGCTTTGCTCCCTCCCGGGCAGGCGCCGTCTACTGGCTTTCAGTTGTACTTCAACCAGCAATTCGAACTGCAAAACAGCCTGTTTTTTGAAGAAAACGCTCCTTTGGGAATAGTCGCCGAAACCGACCTCATACCCACACAGGGTAACAGGCTACTCGGCGCCAATGTTACCGGCTTTGTCGGCGAAGTGGAAGGTATCCTGACCATGCTCGACAGCAGCGGGCAGGTGGTATGGCAAAGGGGGTTACCCATAGTCGACCCAGAAAGCAACTTCCTCAGCGTCCTCGAACTGGATAACGGCAATCTGGCCGCCGGCTGGTTCTATGATCTGGAAATGGCGGAGTACCCCCTGTCAGACATGGGAACGGTAATCTACGGCCTTTCGCCGGATGGGGATTCCCTCTGGGCGCACTACTACCTGACCTTTGAGACGGACGTGAAGCTCGTCTATGAACTCGACAAGGCCGCCAATGGCGACATCATCGGCTCCGGTTTTGCCTGGAAAAAGATTGAAGCAAGCCTGCCCCCTGCCTTCATCGGCTGGATATTCCGGATGTCGCCGCAGGGCGAGCCGATCTGGGACCGCTACATTTACGACGCGCGCTCGCCAAAGCGAGACGCCTGGCTGCAAAGCGCCACTGAGCTGCCCAACGGCGACCTGCTCTTTACGGGTTCTTATGCTGACACCTTGACTATAGATGGGAATGTAGTGAGGAATACAGACGTCTGGCTGGTAAGAGTGGACAGCAATGGCTGCCTCACCCCCGGCTGCGCCGATTTGCAGGTGGTAACGGACACCGGCATTGTGCAAATAACCGCAACAAAAGACAGGCCCCGGGAAGAAGCCGCCCAGGGCGGCCCTTTCCGTTTGTTCCCCAACCCTGCCAGTGGGGAAGTATTCCTATCTGCCCCGGCCGAAGCGGCCAGGCCCTTCGAGCACCTTGAATTGCGCTTGTTCAGCGCTTTGGGCCAGCCGGTGCTGAACCGCCGCTGGCAGCGCTGGCTGCCGGGGCGGCAGGAGGCTATTGATGTCAGCCGCCTGCCGCCGGGCTTGTACACCTGGGTGCTGGCCACTTCCGAGGGGTGGCTGCAGAGTGGGAAGCTGGTGGTTTGGTGAGCAGGGCCATGGCGGGGCTTGTGCCGTATGCCAGTTAGGCTAAACTTCGGAAGTTTAACACTGGTTATCCCTCAGTGAAGGATTTCCGGATGTGGCCCCTCATCGCGTGTTATATCGCTCCCGGTACGCCCCCGGCGTCAGCCCGGCCACTTTTTTAAACACATCGCGGAACGCTTTGGCATCGCCATAGCCCACGTCGTACATCACTTCACTGATGTTCTTCCGCTCCGCTTCGAGGCTGCGTTTTGCCGCTTCAATTTTCACCCGTTGGATGTATTCGATGACGGTGTTGCTGGTTGCGGCTTTGAAGCGGCGCTCAAAGCTGCGGCGCCCGAGAGCCGCCATGCCGGCCAGTTCGTCCACCGTGAATTTTTCGGTGAAATTATTTTCGATGTACTCCTGTATCTGCCTGATCTCTTCGTCGCCGTGTGACTTTTGCCCCTGGAAGACGGCAAAGGCCGACTGGCTTTCCCGGCCGATGTCCAGCGCAAAAAATTTGGCGGCATGGATGGCTATGGCGCGGCCGGCGTATTTTTCCACCAGGTGCAGCAGCAGGTTCCAGAAGCTGCTGGCCCCACCGCTGGAATAGAGGCGGCCTTCCTCGGTGACGATGCGGCCATCCACCAATTCGGCCTGCGGGTACATAGCGCGGAACTGGTTGGCGAAAAGCCAGTGGGTGCTGCATTTTTTGCCGTCCAGCAGCCCGGTTTTACCCAGGAGGAAAGCGCCGGTGCAAAGGGACGCCACCTCCGCCCCATGGCGGTATTGCCGGACAATCCACGGCACGAGATCTTTGTTTTTTTCCAGAGCCGCCTCAAAATCGCCGAAGAGGGCGGGGATAATGATAAGGCCGGCATGCTCCACCTCATCCAGCAGCAGCCCGGGGTGGGCGGAGAAGTGGCCGTCGGCCAGTTTCACCTCTTTTTTTGCCCCGACGAGCTTCACGTCAAAAAGGGCCGGTTTGCCGGCGGCCTGCAAAAAGTTGTTCACCACCGAAAACATATACCTGGGCCCGTCAATGGTTTGTATAACAGCGGATTCGGGAACGAGGATGGAGATGTTTTTTTTGGCTTCTTCCAATCGCAACGGAAGCGCCGGAGAATGGAATGCTTCTTTAGCTATGGCCTGAATCGGGTTTTAGAAACCCCAATTTACTATTAGCTTTCGAAAAAAGCACTTTTTTAAAACAAAAAGTTTGTCGCAATCGCCCCTTTCTTTGTCGGAAATGGCTATTTTGAGCGGTTTTAAAACATTTTATCTTTGTGTCGTTCATTTTTTAAAACAAAAAGATGAAGAAGCCCGAAAGCGTCGATGAATACCTATCCGATTTCCCGGAGGCCACCCGCCTCATACTGGAAAAAATAAGGGCGGTGATCAAAGCGGTTGCGCCGGAAGCGGAGGAGTCCTTCAGTTACGGCATGCCGGCCTATAAATTGAATGGCCGCCCGCTGGTATATTTTGCAGGCTATGAAAAGCACATCGGCTTTTACGCCACCCCGACGGGCCATGCGGCATTTTCGGAAGAGCTGTCGAAGTACAAGCAGGGAAAAGGCTCGGTGCAGTTCCCGGTCAATGAGCCGATGCCGTTGGATTTGATCTCCAGGATCGTGAAATTTCGGGCGGAAGAGAACCTGGGGAGCACGAAGAACAAAAAATCACCCGACTGTTAACCAATAAAATCTGAAACGACATGGCAAGCGTTAGCACTTACCTGAATTTTTCTGACAACACCGAAGAGGTATTCAACTTTTACAAGTCCGTATTCGGCGGCGAGTTCCACGGCGGCATCAGCCGCTTTGGAGACGCCCCGCCACAGCCGGGCCGGCCGCCCCTTTCCGACGAACTGAAAAACAAGGTGATGCACATCGCGTTGCCCATTCTCGGCGGCGCCCATGTGCTGATGGGCACGGATGCGCCGAAGGAATTCGGCTTCGAAGTGCATTTCGGCAACAATTTTTACATCAGCCTCTCGCCCGACACCCGCCAGGAAACCAAAAGGCTGTTCGATGCCCTGTCGGAAGGCGGAACAGTGACGATGGAATTGCAGGATATGTTCTGGGGGGCATACTATGGAAGCTGCACCGACAAGTACGGCGTGCAGTGGATGCTCAATTGCGAGCAGGCCGCATAACAATTTCACCCTAAATTCAATCCAGCGGAATTATGTCAGGCAAACAAAAAATCACCCCTTACCTTTGGTTTGACGCACAGGCGGAAGAAGCCGCCGGTTTTTATACTTCCATTTTCCCGGATTCGGGAATTGGCAAAAAGCATCGCCAGGGCGATGCCGTCCTGGCCGTCGAGTTCTTTCTCTCCGGCCAGGCCTTCACGGCCCTGAACGGCGGGCCGATGTTCACTTTTAACCCATCCGTATCCTTTTACACCATTTGCGAAAGCGAAGCGGAAATCGGCCGGGCCTGGGAAAAGTTGTCGGAAGGCGGAAAGGCGCTGATGCCACTCGGCACATACCCATGGAGCGAAAAATACGGCTGGGTGCAGGACAAATACGGCCTATCCTGGCAGTTGACTCTGGGTAAAATATCGGAGGTTGGGCAGAAAATTTCGCCCGTGCTGATGTTCACCGACAAACAACAGGGAAGGGCAGAAGAAGCCATAAATTTTTACACCTCCATATTTGAAGATTCCGGGCTCAACCTTCTGGCAAAATACGAGGAAGGGGAAGGCGACCCCGCTGCCGGAACCGTCAAGCACGCGCAGTTCCGGCTCGATGGCCAAATTTTTATGGCCATGGACAGCAGCATCATGCACGGTTTTGGCTTCAACGAGGCCATTTCATTCCTCGTGGACTGCAACACGCAGGCGGAGGTGGACTATTATTGGGAAAAACTCACCGCCGGCGGAGAGGAAATGATGTGCGCCTGGCTGAAAGACAAATTCGGGGTGGTTTGGCAAATCGTGCCCGATGAACTCATCCGGCTGATCACCGACCCCGACCCCGCCCGCGCCCAAAGGGCCGCCGGCGCCATGATGCAGATGCGGAAGATCGACATCGAAAAAATGCGCCGGGCCGCCGATGATGACAGCCGGACAGTCATTACGGTGCAGGCAACCGTACCCGCCCCCCTCGAAAAGGTATGGGAAATGTGGACGCAGCCCGAGCACATCACGAACTGGAATTTCGCCAGCGGCGACTGGCATTCGCCCCGCGCCGAAAATGATTTAAGGCCGGGCGGAAAATTCAGTTACCGGATGGAGGCAAAGGACGGCAGCATGGGCTTTGATTTCAGCGGCGCCTATACCGCAGTCAATGAACCCAAAAACCTGGAGTTCACGATCGACGACGGCCGCAAGGTGCAGGTTCATTTTTCGGTGGTGGACGGCGGCACTTTTGTCATGGAAAATTTCGAAGCGGAAAATACGAACCCGGTGGAGATGCAAAGGCAGGGCTGGCAGGCTATCCTGGATAATTTCAGGAGATATGTGGAGGGAAGGTAACTATCCGGCACTCCTGCGTGTTGAATAATAATCAGATGAATTGAAAACGATCAAATCATGATTAGGGTTTTGTTTTGGCTGGCGGCAGCCATTGTGTTGGCCCTGCTGGCCGTAAGCTGCACCAAAGACGAAGCCCTCGACTCCGTCTCTTACCCTGAAAATCAAACAGCGATCACGGTACCTGCTTCCTCCCTCGAATTCCGCAACGATCCTTCCACCCCCACCACACCCGAAGAACGGGCGGCCCTGATGGCCCTCTACAATGCTACCGATGGCGAACACTGGACGAACCGCGACAACTGGGGCATCGGCGACCCCTGTATGAATTCCTGGAACGGCGTGCACTGCTCCCAGGGAAGAGTGGAATTGCTGATACTTGAAAACAACAATCTGAACGGTACGTTACCAGCCTCGATTGGAGGCCTGGTTCATCTTCGGCAACTGAATCTGGGCTATTGCCAACTGCATGGGGCCATTCCGCCGGAGATCGGGAACCTTGCTGAATTAAGGATACTTTACCTGGCCGTCAATCAGCTGAGCGGTCCTATCCCCGCTTCCTTGGGCCAGCTGTCCAAACTGGAGCATCTGGGGCTGGACTGGAATCAACTTGGCGGCGCCATCCCGCCGGAGCTGGGGAATTTGCCGAACTTGCTGGTTTTAAACCTGAACAACAATCAACTGACAGGGCTTATTCCGCCGCAGTTGGGCAGTTTGTCCATGCTTCAGGGGTTTTCCATTTTTAAAAACCAGATTTCCGGAAGCATCCCGCCCGAACTGGGCAACCTGAGCAATCTGGAATCGCTGGATTTGAGGGAAAACCAACTTAGCGGCCCGCTTCCGCCCCAGTTGGGAAACCTGGCCAGCCTGAAAGGCGCCAACCTGGCTCAGAATCAACTTTCCGGAGCCATCCCCCCCGAATTTTGTAACCTGCATGAGCTGGAATACCTGAACATGCAAAACAACCAACTGGCCGGGCCGCTTCCGGCGCAGATTGGGAATCTGGCGAAATTAAGGGAGCTTTTTCTCGATGAGAACCAGATCGACGGCCCTATCCCGGCCTCGATGGGGGATTTGTCCAGCCTCGAAATTGTTTATTTAAAACTCAATCAACTCAGCGGGAATCTCCCGCCGCAATTGGGGGATTTATCCAACCTGAAAGTGATAGAACTCAATGACAACCAATTGAGCGGAGAAATCCCTGTCGAATTGGGCAACCTCAGTAAGCTTGAGTTTCTGGCGTTGCAATCCAACAGCTTCAGCGGCAATATACCAGCTGAGTTGGGAGATTTATCCAGGCTCGGCTACCTGAACCTTTCCGGCAATCAGCTTACCGGCCCTATTCCGCCTGAATTGGCCAACTTAAGCTACCTGGAGACACTCTGGTTGAGCAACAACCAATTGGCCGGCATTATCCCTCCAGGATTCGGCAATTTGACCCGCCTTGAGTGGTTTTTGATTGAAAACAACCAGATCAGCGGCTGCTACCCTCCCGATTTGAAAAACCTCTGCGGGAAACAGGTGGCCACCTACGGCAACAGCCTGCCCGCCTGGGACGAATTCTGCGCCACCAATGCCGGAATGTGCGACCCGCTGGAAGCCCTGCGGGAATCCGTACTGGAACTGATAAGCCAGGGTGTACTGAACGGGCCCAACGGCAATGGCCTGCTGCCGCAGATCAACAACATCGAACGCAAGATCGAACAGGGGAAAACCAGTGTGGCCATCAGTATGCTCAACAGCCTGATCCAGCATGTGCAGGGCCTGATGTCGGCCGGCATCCTGACTGAGCCCCAGGGGCAGTTGCTGATCGGTTACGCACAAATGGAGATTGAACTGCTTGGATAAGGAGTTGGGGCTAAAGATGAAAAAAAATCGTACTTTAGCCCCATTCCAAAAGCCTTCCAAACCAAGCGGGACATGAAGAAGCACCTGATCCGTTTTCTCTCCTTTTGCTTTTTTCTTCTGATCACATTGGCCGCCATTGCCCAGGGCCTGCGCTGGGCGCCGGACGGCAACAGCTATTTCGATGTCGAAGGGGGAGACATCGTCCAATACCAGCTGCCCTCCCTGGAGCGCTCCGAATATGTGAACAAAAAGCTGCTCACGCCAAGGGGCGCCGACAGTGCGCTGGAAGTGGAGGATATGGCCTTCAGCGAAGATGGCTCGAAGCTGCTGATCTTCACCAACAGCCAGCGCGTCTGGCGTTACAACACCCGCGGCGATTACTGGGTGCTGAACCTGCAGGACAAGGCGCTGCGCCAGCTCGGCAAGGGCCTGCCTGCCGCTTCCCTCATGTTCGCCAAGTTTTCACCCGACGGGCGGCAGGTTGCCTACGTCAGCGCCCATAACGTCTATGTGGAAAACCTGGCCGACGGCAACATCCGGAAGCTCACCGACAGCAAGGGCCTGCCCAGGCTGATCAACGGGACTTTCGACTGGGTTTACGAGGAAGAATTCTTCTGCCGCGACGGCTTCCGCTGGTCGCCCGACGGCAAATCCATCGCATACTGGCAGGTGGACGCCAACCAGATCCGCGATTTCTACATGGTCAACAATACCGATTCGGTGTACAGCCGCATCATTCCGGTCGAGTACCCCAAGGCCGGCGACCCCCCTTCCCCGGCCCGGATAGGGATAGTGGATGTGGCCAGCGGAAAAACCACCTGGATGCAGCCACCCGGCGACCCGCAGGAGCACTATATTCCCCGCATGGAGTGGACGCCTGACGGCAGGGAGGTTATCCTGCAGCAACTGAACCGGAAACAGAATGAAAGCAGGCTTTTCCTGTGCCAGCCCGCAACGGGCGATTCCCGGCTGATCTTCCAGGAACAGGACGAGGCCTGGGTGGGCGCCAAGGGCGAATGGAACGACGACATGCCCGGCTGGGACTGGGTAAACGAGGGCCGGGATTTTGTATGGGTCAGCGAAAAGGACGGCTGGAGGCATCTGTATCTCCTGTCGCGCGATGGCAAAAAGGAAACCCTGCTCACCAGCGGCGAACACGACGTACTGGCCATCAGCCTGATCGATGAAAAAAACAAGCTTATTTACTATCAGTCCAGCCCTCCCGATCAGGCTACGAGGCTCTACCTCTACAAGGCGCCCCTCGACGGCAGGGGCGGGCCACAGATGGTATCCCCGGCTGATCTGCCGGGCACGCATCAGTACAGCATTTCCCCGAACGGGCAGTATGCGCGCTACCGTTTTTCCAACTACTTCACCCGCCCCATCACCTCCTGGCTCAGCCTGCCCGATCACCGGCCCCTGCCCGGCCAGCCGGATGTGAAACAGGCTTATGACCCTTCGGCCAAAGAAAAATCCAGGGTTGAATACTTTCAGGTGACAACCGAAGAGGGCGTCACCATGGATGCCTGGATGGCCCGGCCGAGAGATTTCGACCCTTCCAAAAAATATCCCGTCGTGTTCCAGGTGTACGGCGAACCTGCGGGCGCCACGGTCAAGGACAGCTGGCAGCCCTACCGCGATTTCCTCTACGCCGGCGACATGGGCGCCGACGGGTATTTCCATATCAGCATCGACAACAGGGGCACGCCCGCACCGAAAGGGCGCGCCTGGCGCAAAGCCATTTACCGCAAGATCGGCCAGCTCAATATCCGCGATCAGGCCCTGGCCGCCAGGGAGATACTGAAAGCGCCCTATATGGACACCAGCCGGGTGGCCGTCTGGGGCTGGAGCGGCGGCGGCTCCTCCACGCTCAACCTGCTCTTCCAGTATCCGGACATTTACAAGGCCGGCGTCGCCATAGCCCCCGTCACCAGTTCCCTGCTGTACGACAACATCTACACCGAACGGTACATGGGCCTGCCGCAGGATAACATGGAAGACTACCTGGCCGGGGCGGCGCTCACCCACGCCGGGAAGCTGCAGGGACGCCTCCTGCTGGTGCACGGAACCAATGACGACAACGTGCACTTCCAGAATTCCGAAATGCTGGTGAACGAACTGGTGAAATACAACAAGCAGTTCCAGTACATGGCCTACCCCGGCCGCTCACACGGCATGCAGGAAGGCGAAGGCACGCTGATGCATCTCTCCACTATGGCCACCGAATTCCTGAAGGCCAACTGCCCGCCGGGGGCGCGCTAGCCCTGCCCGGCTCCGGTTTGGTAAAACGATGCTTATGAAAAACCGATCTAATCTGTACAACTACGCCGATGGCAGCCGCTTTGCCGGCAGGACGGCCAGGGAGGTCTTCACCGACATCATGAAGAGCAACACCTGGATCGGCGATGAATCCGTCTCCGGAACCGGCTCTTCGCTGGAGCAAACCGCGGTGCTGATCGAAAAGCTGCCTGGCCTTTTACAGGGCCTGGGCGTCCGCAGCATGCTGGATATCCCCTGCGGTGATTTTAACTGGATGCAGCACGTGGAAATGGGCGATATCCGGTACACCGGAGCGGATATCGTGCCGGAACTGGTGGAGGCCAACCGGCAGAAGCACCTGCGGGAAAGCCACAACTTTCTCCAAATGGACCTCATCCGGGACGATCTGGGCGTTTTCGACCTGATATTCTGCCGAGATTGCCTGGTGCACCTCTCTTTTGCGGATATTTTCGCCGCCCTCGCCAATATCACACGGAGCGGCTCCCGGTATCTGATGACAACCACTTTCCCGGACGAGGAAACCAACCAGGACATCGACACCGGCGGCTGGCGGCCGCTGAATTTCGGGAAGCCGCCCTTCCGGTTCCCGCCGCCCCTTTTTCTTTTAAACGAACAATGTACGGAGCTGGACGGCGCCTTCGCCGATAAGTCCATGGGGGTGTGGGAGATCGGCTCCCTGCCCGGCTTTGGCGGGTGAAAAGAACGGTGGACAGCCGGGTGAAAACGGCAAGTGATTTGGGCCGGGTGCGCTTTGAGGCTTTTGATGCCTATGCGGAGTAGGCGGGGGAGGGGAGCTTCCAAAAGGGCCAGCCGGGGCGTTTTTTTCCTTCCTGCATGGGCGCGGACCTCGGCTCCTGCTCAGCTTTTCCAACAATCACTCAATAAAAACTGAACACCATGAAAGAGATGAAAATCAACCACCTCGCCGTCTGGGCGGGCGTCGTTTTGCTGACCGCCCTGGGTTTCCTGTGGTATGGCCCCCTGTTCGGTGAACAATGGATGGGCCTGGTTGGGCTGGACCCCGAAAAGGTGGCCGCCAACCCGCCGGGCGCCGGCATCTGGATCACCAACCTCATCGCGACCATTGTTCCGGTATACGTCCTGGCCTGGTTGTTCACCAAACTTAAAGTGGAATCTCCGCTGGCGGGGGCCGGTTACGGTTTCCTGATCGCCTTCGCTTTCATCATGCTGAGCACCATGACCAGCGACATGTTTGCCCAGAACCCATACGCCCTGTCCTGGATCACCGGAGGGTTCAGCCTGGCGGCCCTTACCCTCGCAGGCTTACTGCTGGGGGCCTGGCGGAAGTACACGGCTTAGAGCTTGTTTGGAACGGGGCCTGTGGCCTGCGCCAGGATAATCAGGGAACCTTTGGATGGGGTTTGCCTGCGTCGCGGGCCTGAGGCCCGCGTTCCGGATAATGCCGCTGAGTTTTCGAAAAAGGCGGGTGAGGCCGGTTTTACGAGGCCTCACTCCCCGCTCATCATTTCGAAGCTTTCCGGCGGGCCTTTTCCGCCCATTTTTTCATCCTGGCAGTTTCTGCCGCGGACAGTTTTTTATCCGGTTCTCGTTCCAGGAATTTGGCGGGCGGCATTTTGCCTTCCTCCAGCACTTTGACGATGCTTTCCAGCTTCTGGCTCTGCTCGGCAGCCGTCATTTCCGGCAGCAGGTCCCAGTTCAGTTTATTCTTGGCTTTATCCGATTTGGCCTCCGGGCTGTGGCATCCGTAACATTTGGCCTGGATGGTGGCATTCACTTTTTTGGGATATTTCAACGAAGCGGCGGCGGGTTCGTCGCCGGGCAGGCCCTTGCTTTGCAGGAAGAGCAGAGCAGGCAGGAAAAAGAGGTAAAACTTCAGGTTTTTCATCGGCTGAACGTTGTTTTATGGTTATTGAAAAGTTCCATGTGCAATAGCTGTTTGCCAGGGGAGCTTACTAAAATTAGTAAAAACTCCTTTTCAGCCAAGCGGGCGGAAGAATAATTAATCAACTATCTTTAAGGTTCTGCAAAAAGCCCGTTCAAGGAAATGAGCGCTATTATACCCATACCGCCCTTATCATGGGCTTTCCCCCTCGTTTGTTCACTGTCTGCCTGCCGGCAGGAGCAGGCGGCAAAACAACAGTCAAGGGCCGGTGAAGCCCTCCTGGGCAGCCTGCTCCGGAACAACCCCGGCCTTGAAGGCGTTGGCCAGCTTCTGATTGCCTTCAGTGAAACAGCCGGCTCTTTCCAGGGGTGTTGGAAGGCTTTGAAAAGAAAGACGGGTAAAGTGCCGCGGCCCGCCGGCCCCACCCTTGGCTGCATCGCCATGGACAAGGAAGCGGTAGTGCGCCTCATCCGCTGGCTCGACCCTGCGCTATCCCCCCGGTTCGCGATGGGGGATTATGGCGGGCTTAAGAGCCTGCGCATTATGAATTAGAAACATTACCTGAAAACAGACACCATGGCGGACGCTCATATTCGCTGTTTTTCCTGTGGGGCCGAGGCGCCTGATATCGAGGGCCCTGTGCATCGCTATCTGGCTTCCACGCCCGGTTGCTGGGCCCGCTTTACCGAGTTGTCGGCCCGCGAATACCAGGACGTCAACTTCATGCGCTGTCATCAGCTGACGGTGGACAGCTATGCCGTGCAGCATCCCGGCGAGCCTTCACCCCAGACAATACAATCGGTAGCGGTGCATCTGGCCAGCCTGTACATGGTGCTGGAGCGCAACCTGCCGATGCGGGAAGCCACGGGCTTCATCCAGCAACTGGCTCAGCACAAGGCCGCTTTTTTCTGGCTGGAACCGCCGGAAAACAAGGGGGCTATCACCGTTGTGGATGTCTGGAGAACCGAAAACGTCCAGGCGCACCTGCAGGCCGTGCGCGCCTGGGCGGAGTCGGCCTGGGCGGCCTGGGCAGCCCATCACGAGCAGGTGAAGGCCTGGGCGGGGTTGGTGCAGTAGGCAGAGCTTTGGGGGGGTGGTTACAGGTTCAGGTTACAGGTTACAGGTTACAGGTTTCAGGTTACAGGTTTCAGGTTTCAGGTTTCGGGCGCCCCGTAAATGCCAGGTTATTAGGGTTACTTGTAACGTTAAGTAGTTGGACATATTTAGCAGAACAATATAACAATATAACAATATAACAATATAACAATATAACCCTAGCCCCAGAAACAAGGCTATTGACGCCGTATTTCCGAAGCAGTATGAGTTAAAATAAATGTGTCCAACTGCTTATCCGGAACTTTTAACCCTCCCCGCTGCGAGCCCTTCCTGACATTTCATTCCTTATCCTTAACTTGCATCCCGCCTTTGGAAACCAGCGAAAAAAAATGGCCCATGGACATGTCCTGTAACTTCTTTTGGAAAACAACTATCTCTCCGGCATGGAGGAAGGCTTCAAACCACCGATATGGAGCCTTAAGCGGCTCCCCGCATTTTTTTGGAGCGCTAGCTTTTTTCACAACAATTCTTCTGGCGCCTTTTGTACTTCCCGCCCAGCACCAGCCCGTGTTGCCCGGGTTGGAAGGCGACGAACTGGCCCAGGCCGTGCAGGACAATTACCGGCCCGCTTCCGTGTTGCTGTTTTCCAATGCGCGGGATACCCTCTTCGCCCGTATCGATGGGCGCAACGACAGCCTAAGCTGCGTGTACTCCGGCTACACCATTTACCTGGACCCCACGCAGGACCCCACGCAGGATGCTTTCGCCAAGGGCATCAACACCGAGCACACCTACCCCCGCGCCTTCGGAGCGGATCAGGAGCCGGCGATTGCCGACATGCACCACCTTTTCCCCACCCGGGAGGATGTAAACGCAGCCCGCGCCAACCTGCCCTTTATGGAAATACCCGATGCCCAAACCCAGAGCTGGTTTTACCTGGGCCAACAGATGAGCGGCATTCCATCCAGCAATATCGATCTGTACAGCGAGTTCCGCAGCACCGGCTTCGAACCCCCGGAGGCCCACAAAGGCAACGTGGCCCGCGCAATGTTTTACTTCTACACCGTTTACCGGCCCGAGGCCGAGGCCGCCGATCCCGGCTACTTCTGGCAGCAGCGGGAAACCCTCTGCCAGTGGCACGCCCTCGACCCTGTTGACAGCGGAGAGTGGGCCCGCACCTGGGCCATCGCCGCCTACCAGGACGACAAGCCCAACCCCTTTGTCCTGGACTGTACCCTGGCCAGCCGCTGTTACTGCGAGGGCATTATCGACCCCTGCATCCCCGTAGTTTCAGCACAGGAGCCTTCCAGAGCCGGAACGCTGGAACTATGGGTTTATCCAAATCCCGCACAGGGCGAGGCCCTTCTGCAGTGCCGCCTGCCGGTAGGCGGCGCGGTGCAGTTGCAGCTCTTCGACGCTTCCGGCAGCAGGTTGCTACGGCAGGAGCTGGGCTACCTGCCTGCGGGGCTGCATGGTTTTCCCCTTAAACTGGAAGCCTCAGGCGGGCCTTTCCTGCTTTGCCAGGTGTTGCTTTCTCATGAAGGAGGGATGGCCGTGGGGGTTGAGAAAGTCGTGGTGGTAAAGTGATTGGAGGCAGCGCGGCTGTTTCCTCCAATGCAGCCAAAGCGGCCTGCGCCGGAAAGCCAGGGGCATTGATGTGTTCGTAAAAAAATACCAGCCGCACAAGGCCCTGATGGTTGGTTCGGAGGGGCTTCCCTGGCAGCAGTTTCTGGCCATGAGCCCCATGGATATGTTTGGTTGAACCCCAAGGTGCGGAGTGTAAAAAGCTTAGCTTTGCATAAGCTTTGCGTACTCCGCGCCTCGGCGGTTTAACAAGCGCCGGCAAGGCCGGCCTTTCCTCAATACTTCACGATCAGTTCGAAGGCCTCGCTTTTTTCATCCATATTCAGCATGGGCACTTTGATGCGGACGGTATTGCCGTCGATGATCTCGGCCTCCTTGAGGTTGACCTTTTTTACCTTTTTCGGGAAGTGGATCACGTATTCGTATTCCATGGCGCCCATGAACATCTGCATCATCTGCATGGATTCCTGGTCTTCTTCCGAAAGCAGGTTCGGGTCGGCCGGGGGGCGGGTAATGCGGAATTCCTTCTTGCTGAGGCTGTAGGTGGGGTTCTGCCCCGCCATCATCTTCATCATGGCGTCCTGGGTGGGGTCCCCTTCGGAGCCTCTGCCTCCCAGTGAAGACAAGGTGCTGAGCACATCCTGGCCGACATTGAGGGCGTCCGCGTCTTCGAATTCCTGGATCAGGCTGAAGAAGTAGATGTTTTCAGCTTCGCTCATCTTCAGGCGCAGCTGGCTGTTGAGCAGGGTCTGCACCAGGCCCTGGAGGCTTTTTTTCTCCTCCGGGGAGATTTCATCGTCATCCGATTCGGCCAGGGCCTGCCACATCTGGTCTTCCGTCAGGCCCTCTTTTTGCATGGCTTCCATGAGAAGGGGGCGGAAAGCAATGAGGGTGTCGACATTGTCCCGCTTCATCAGGCCGGAGAACATTTTGTCGATGTCATCCGTGTTTTCCCCTTCATCGGCCCCGGCGGGCTCCTCCAGGGTGATATCAGTGCTGTCCTGGGATTCCTCCGCCATTTTCATAAAAGGCATGATGGCGCTCATATCAATTTTCCATTCCCGGCGCAGAGAGCCGTCCTGGCTGATCCATATTTCTTCCGTAGTGCTGCAACTGCTGAAAAACAGCGCGAAACCAATGCTGAAAAACAAAAGCCATGTTTTCATCGAACAGATTTTTTGTGTGATAAAAATGCTGGCGCCCTGCGTTTTTCGGCATCACCGCTTTGACGCAGGACGGATGCTTTTCTCCGCATGGAGAACTGCCTCCAAAAGATCGTGCAAAATAGCAATAAAGCGTCAGGCTGCATAAATTTTCAGGTGCTTGCCCTTGTTTTGAAGCCTGGTGCAGCGGGCGGGGGTTTGGGTGGTTACAGCTTACAGGGTTGCAAGTTGCAGGCAAGTCACGGGGTGGCTTGCCTTGATTTAGCTGAAGTTCAGCCACCCCGTGACTTGCCCGGTTCGCAGAGTTGGCCTCCCTGTCTCCATGGAGGTAAAGGTTTTTTATCCACCTCCGCGGGCCGAAGCCGCCATGGTGGGCGAAGGCCCGGCTGAGCTTCCTGTGGCAAACTTTACATTTATTTAAAAGCCATGCCTTAGCTTTAAGGCAAAAATGAAGCGCTTTACCTCATCATTTGCCCTGTTTCTGCTTTTTGGAAGCCAATTGGTTGCCCAGTCCGGCCTCCTGCAATCGGGCCCCATGCTGGGCTACAACGAGATGCGGGAAGTATTGCTGTGGGTGCAGACGAACGCCCCGGCTACCGTGCAGTTTGCCTACTGGCCGGAAGCCGAGCCGGAAAACCGCCTGCTGACGGCAGAAAAATTGACGCTGAAAGAAGAGGCCTTCACCGCCAAACTCCCGGCCGGCCAGGTGGAACCGGGAACGAAGTACCAGTACGAACTGCTGATCAACGGCAAAGCCGTAAAGCTGCCGTACCCCACAGAATTCGAAACCCAGATGCTCTGGCAATGGCGCACCGGCCCGCCCGCTTTTAAAGTGGCCATCGGCAGTTGCGCCTACGTGAATGAAACGGAATACGACCGCCCCGGCAAGCCCTACGGCAGCGACTACCAGATATTCCGGAGCATCCACGCGCAGCGCCCCGACGCCATGATCTGGCTGGGGGACAACACCTACCTGCGCGAGGCCGACTGGTTCTCCCGCACCGGCATCCTGCACCGCTACACCCACACCCGCAGCCTGCCGGAAATGCAGCCCCTGCTGGCCTCCACCCACCACTACGCCATCTGGGACGACCACGACTTCGGCCCCAACAATTCTGACCGCAGCTTTATCCACAAGGACAAAACCCTGGAAGCTTTCCGCCTCTTCTGGGGCAACCCCTGCTTCGGCCTGCCGGGGCAGGGAGGCGTCACCTCCTTTTTCCAGTATAACGACATCGAGTTTTTCCTGCTGGACAACCGCTACTTCCGCAGCCCCAACAAGCGCCAAAGCGGCGAGGCTACCATGCTGGGTAAGGAACAACTGGAATGGCTGATCGACGCCCTGGCCGGCAGCTATGCCCCCTTCAAGATGGTGTGCATCGGCGGACAGGTGCTCAACACCGCTCCCGGCGAGGAGAACTACGCCGACCATTTCAAGGAAGAGCAGGCCTACCTGCTGCAGCGCATCGAAGAGGAGAACATCAAAAACGTCATCTTCCTCACCGGCGACCGCCACCATACCACCATGAGCAAATACGTCAACGCCAGAGGCAACACAGTTTACGACCTCACGGTTTCCAGCCTGACGGCCGGCGTTTACGCCGCCCAGGAGAACAACACCCTGCTGATGGAAGGGACCTATGTGGCCAAACACAACTTCGGCCTGCTGGAATTCTCCGGCCCCCGCCTGGAGCGCAGGCTCACCATCCGCGTCCTGGATGCGGACGGGCAGGAGCAGTGGGTAAGGGAGATCGCATCGGAGAAGTAAGGCGGGCGTTATGCCTTGAGTAATCCTTCTAACTGGCGAAAAGGAATTGCAAAAGTCCGGCAATGGGGCAGCGGTTTGGAGTGGGCAGGGTATTTTCCGCATATACCTACTCATTTCTACTTCCCCCTCCCCCGCTGCTCCCAAACTTTCATCAGCCAGGCCCTTTCCGCCAGGGGTTGGGTGCTTTCTATCTGAGCCCTGACCTTTTCGCGTTTCCCGGGTTTGTCGTTCAGTATCTGGACGAGCAGGTTGCAAAAGTTGAGGTAGGTGTTTTTAAGGGCCGGCGAAATCTTCCGGTTGCGCCGCAGGAATACGGAGAAAGATGCCATGAGGGAGAGCAGCGATTCGACCTCATCGCTTTCGTAGTAGGTTTTTGCCAGCACGGTGCGCGAACCGATGTGGTAGAACAGGTCCGAAAAATTCAACTGGCTGAGGTGTGAAAGCACTTCGCCATACTGTTCCTTCTGGTATAACAGCTCGGCCAGGTTGAAATGCAGCGCATCCGCCCGCGACTGTGGGGCGAGCTTCCCGCTGTACTCCCGGATGAAGCGCTCCGCCCAAGCGTAATCTTTCTGCCGCAGGGCTAGTTTGACTACGTTGGTGTAGGTCCAGTGCGACAGATAACCTTCCTCGAACAGAGATTCGTCGGATATGCCCTGCATGTACAACCCGAGCACGGTAGGCACATATTCCTCCTTTCCCTGCCTGATCCGGCGGGCGCAGAAGTTTATGGCGTACAGGTAGGCCTCCCGGCGTTCGAGGGGTTGTATCTTTTCGAAATGCTGGAGCATCAGTTCGATCAATCTGGAAAAATGGGCGTCGCTGTCCTGAGCAAGCGAGCGGTAGATGTGGAGGTAAATGTCGGCCAGGGGAATGCGTTCCGGCTGCTGTTCCAGAAAACGGCAAACCTCCTCGATGAACGAAAGCTCATAGTCGGCCGAAATGATAGCCTGGCGGTTGAGCATTTCGCAACTGTATTTCAGCTTCTGAATGAAGTACGACTGGTCGAGGGCGTCGGCGGCCTGCTGAAGGTGGGGGTCAAAACTGCGCACCTGCTGCCGGATGAAGTGCCTGCTGGCTGCCTCCGCCAGTTCGTGGCGGTAGCGCAGGCCGTCCGTATCTATTAGGGCGCCCTCCAGTTCGCCCTCCACCTTGCGGTACAGGAAATGGTAGTGCTTCTCCAGTTTGCGTTCTGAAAATTCGTTCAGCAAATTGCAGTTCTGCCGCTGGGGGTTGCGCAGAAAACGCTGGGTTCCGATAAACTGTTCGGCCAGCTTGAGCAGGTAATTCATCCAGTAGCCGAATTGCCGTCCGTCAAAAGGCCCGCCGCCGGCAACGGCCTTCCACGCCTGCTCCTTTGACATGGCCGGGGAGGAAAAGCCCGGCGCATAAGGCCTCAGATAGGACGCAAACCTGATCAGCTCCTCACTTTTATTGAAAAAAGGCGAAGCCACAAAATCCTCAAATTGCCGCCATTCCCCGGGATCGAAGGTGGATAAGAGTTGCAACAGCTTGCTGTTTTTCATGAATTTGGCGATTTTTATTTAGCCTGAATTTGTGCAGAATGCGAAAAAACACCTACTTTGTATTACGATTTTCATTAATTTGTTTTGTTATAAAAAACTGAAATACAAATAGATGTAAAATTAATTTAACAAAATTACAAAATAGATGAACAGCTTCATTCCTGAAAAATACGAAAAAATGTATTTGATGCGCCCTGCCCCGGGGGCTATATTTGTATCAGAATTACAAACAAAGCGATCTTTGAAACGCGAGATAATAAAAATACTGGGGGTTGTTGTGCTGAGTTTCCTGGCGGGGATGCCATCCCTGCATGCTCAGGAAATATGGCCCGGTGACGTCAATAACAACGGCATCGTCAACAACATCGATGTATTGTACTGGGCGCTCGCCAAAGACGCATCCGGCCCGGCCCGGGCGGAAGTCAGCAGCGAGTGGACGGCGCAACCCATCGGCGAACTCTGGGGGCAGGTATTCCCGGACGGGCTCAACTTCGCCTACGCCGACTGCAATGGCGACGGAGCCGTAACGGATGACGACCTGGCGGTAATCACCGCCAACTACCGCCTGTCTCACGGGCTCGTTGCTCCCGACGAGTACTTCCTCGGCAATGCCGGCGAAGACCCGGTGCTGAAAATTCAGGCCGCCGACCCGCTCACGGAATCGGGCGCCGAAGAAGAAGTGCTGCTTTCCCTTGGCGAGGAAGGAGACTCCATTTATAACTTTTTCGGGATCGCCTTCGTAGTGAAGTTCGATACCGAATACATCAAGGATTCTCCGGGCAGCAGCAACCAGAACTTCTCCTTCGCCTTCACCCCCGACAGTTGGATCGACGGGCAGGGCACGCAGATGGCCAAGGAATTTCTTTTCGTGGACGACGAAAACGGGGTGGCGGAAATGGCGATCTACCGGAAAAACGCAGCCGATCCCGTTCCAAGCGGGGCCGGAGCCGTCGGAAAGTTCACCATCGTCATGGAAGACATCATCGTCGGGCTGGTCGAACTGAATACGGACAGCATCCGGCTGATCGACAACCAGTTGGAAAGTGTCAAAATCGCTCCTTCCAACACCGGCCTGGCTGAAGATTCCCTGCTGGTCGACAGCCGGGAGGCGATGCCGGAAAAGGACGAAGTACTGGTGTATCCCAACCCGGCAGGCGACTTGATAACCATCGAACTGAAATCGGCGGCTGCCGATGCACGGATTCAAAAAGTGAGCCTGTTCACCATGAGCGGGCAGCTTATTGACAGCCTGAACGCTTCGCGGCCTGCAGCCAAAGCGATGGCTAGCCTGAACGGGCTGCCACAAGGGTTGTACCTGCTGAAAATCGAGACCGACAGGGGCATTTTCCTGCGAAAAGCCGTAAAAATGCCCAGATAAACAGCAAATTATAATTCCATGAACATTTTTTAAAGACGGCCTTCATAATCCCATTTTTTTCAAATGCAGTTGTAATCCCATGAACATCGTCCGACAGAAAGTAGCCCCCGGGCTGATTTCTGCGGGCAGATGAAAAAAGAAACCAGAAATCCTTTTGAAAACAAAAAATATTCCCAAAGGTGTGGGCGCCCCGAAAATATGATTATCCCAAATTCCGGTTTTATTCCCGTTTGACATCCGCCCACACCCTTTTTTCCCAGAAACGAACATACTATCCGATTCTCATGAATAGCGGGGCTGGGAAGCCAGCCCCTTTTTTTTTCTTCCCCCAACTGGCAAACCCCGGGCCTTCAAAGGAACTGGCCTGCCCTGTTCCAATGCCGCCCCCAGCCTGAATCCGGCATCCTTCTCCACAAATCAGTTGTTTAAAAAAAATTATAATCCAATGAAAATCAGTTTTTTGCGTTTTATATGGCTGGCATTGCCCCTGGCTCTGCTGTCTGGCGGATGTCAGGACGAGGTAGAAGATTCCCCTCTTTACTATTTTACGCAACTGAACATACGCCTGACCGACGCCCCGGTCAGCTTTGACGAAGTCAACATCGACCTGCAGAAGGTCGTCGTTAAGGGCCCCGGCGGCACGGATACGGTTGACCTCAACACCAATGCGGGTATATACAACCTGCTGGACTATCAGGGCGGGCTGGATACCCTGATTGCCAATGCCGTCATTTCGATGGATGACATCCGGCAAATCCGCCTTATCCTGGGCGACAGCAACACCGTCGTGGCCAACGGGGAAACCCACGATCTGACCATCCCTTCCGGGCTCCAGTCGGGCATCAAGATCAACGTTTGCCTCGACCTGACGGGGACAGCCGTGTACGACCTGCTGCTGGATTTTGACGCGGCCGAATCGATCCATCAGACCGGCAACGGCAAATACATCATGCAACCCGTGATCAGGGTAATGAACCCGGATGCCAATTGCGGCGGCAACGGCGGCGGCGGCGGCGGCAACCCCGGAACCACCGATTGCACCCTAAGCCAGGGTTACTGGCAGGCCCACTCGGAGTACGGGCCCGCCCCCTATGATGACACCTGGGCTCAGCTCGACAATGGCGCTGATACGGAATTCTTCGGAACCGGCGAGTCCTACCTGAGCGTACTCCAGTCTCCGTCTGCGGGTGGCAACGCCTACCTGATCCTGGCCAGGCAATGGATAGCTGCCCGCCTGAATGTGCTCCGCGGTGCTTCCATCCCCGATGACGTGCTGGATGCCTGGAACCAGGGCGCCGATCTGCTGACTGCCTATGAAGGCAGCCTGTCGATCCCCCAGGGTTCTGCCGACAGAGATCTGGCGCTGGAGCTTGCCGCCCTGCTCGATGACTACAACAACGGCATAACCGGCCCGGGCCCGTGTGAGGACTGAGTTGCATGGCCTGACACTTTCCGGCGAAGCGCCCTGAGGCGTGGGGCGGCCCCACTGCCCGCAACCATAAGAGCTGCTTTGCGCATGAAGAATAAACCTGGAAACTCAAACAGTTTCTCTGCCCGCTGGACGGGAGCGATTTTCCCAGTGGGCAGTTTTTGATTACCAATAATTTCCGCATATCGAAGCCGGCAGCAACACTCTGCCGGCTTTTTTCGTTGATTTTCTGAATATTGAGTGACAAGGCACTTCTTTTGAAGTCTAAACCAGGTAGAACAAACACGCCAAAACACCATTCATGAGAGGGCTACTGCTCGCGGTAATGACGGCGCTGCCGCTGCTTGCGGCGGCGCAGCACAGGTGGGAAGGCAGCCTTCTGGCCGGCGGCTCGGTGTATCAGGGCGACCTGGCCATGGCCACGGTGGGTTCCCTGAAAGAAACCAATCCGGCTTTCGGGCTTTCGCTGCGCCGCCATTTTTCCTCCCGCCTCTCCCTGCGCGCGCACCTGCTGCAGAGCCGGCTGAGCGGCAATGACGCCAATTTCCCGGAACGCGCCAGCCGCGGCTTTTCCTTCAAAACAGATATCAGAGAGTACGCCCTGCTGGCGGAGTGGAATCTATTCCCGCCGGAGATCGCCAGCGGATTCGCTACACCATACTTCTACGCCGGCGGGGGCTTGCTGTCGATGGACCCGGTTCCCGATTTTTTTGGCGAAGGCCGTCCCAATGCCGGGGTAAAGGAAGATGCACAGGCCATTTACAAGCGCTCCCGCATCGTGCTGCCCCTCGGCCTGGGGCTGCGTTTCGGGCTGAACGAGAACTGGAGCCTGGGGCTGGAAATCGGGGGGCGCGCCACATTCACTGACTACCTCGACGGCATCAGCAAGGCTGCCAACCCTGCAAAAAAAGACTGGTACACCACCGGCGGCATTCAACTGAATTACCGCTGGAGCAGGCCCGACCCCGACCGCGACGGCATCGCCGGCCGCCAGGACCAATGCCCGGATCAGGCCGGCAAAGCCGTGCATAAAGGCTGCCCCGACAGCGATGAGGACGGCTGGGCGGATTTTGAGGATCACTGCCCCCTGGTGGCGGGCACGCTCCAAGGCTGCCCCGATAGCGACGGCGACGGCATTGCCGACTTTGCCGACCGCTGCCCCGGCCTGCCCGGCCCGCTCAGCACGGGCGGATGCCCCGCCCAGGACCGCGATGGCGACGGCATCGCTGATGAACAGGACGACTGCCCCGACAAGATCGGGCCGGCGTCCAGGCGGGGTTGCCCCATTGAGGATACCGACCAGGACGGCATCGAGGATGCGCGCGACCAGTGCCCCGACGTGCCAGGCAGCCGGGCCAACTTCGGATGCCCGGAAACGGAAACGGGCGAGGCGCCCTCTGTGCCCGTTTCCATACCCGCCATCCAAAGCCTTTATTTCGAACCGAATGACGCAGCCCTGCTCGCCGCCCACCGGCTAATCCTGAACAGGGCAGCTTCATACCTGCTGCAACATCCGGATGCTTTCCTGCTCATCAAAGGCCATTCGGATGACCGGGGCAGTTCCAGGATCAACCAGGCCCTTTCCGAAGAGCGCGCCCGCCTCTGCTATGAGTACCTGCTTGCCAAAGGAACACCGGCCAGCCGCCTCCGCTACGAAGGCTATGGCCAATCCTACCCCCTCGCCGACAATGCTTCTGAACAGGGGCGCCGGCAAAACAACAGGGTGGAGCTGGAATTGCAATAATGTTTATTTTTGCGCCAAATTGAATCCGACATGTCTGTAAAGCCCACCCAAAGGAGCCGCGCTCAGGAATCGAGGGCAGCCATTCAGCGCCTCTACATCGCCATGCGCCATCTGTTCATCCGCGGCAGCTACAAACCCCTGGGTGTTTCCGGCGAGGCCATGATCGAGGCCATGATGCAGCTGCAACCCGAAATATACGGCTCCATCAATGACCCGGAACGGGTGGAACTGGAGGGGCTGCTGTACGTTTTCCAGCGGCTGCCCCGCGGCATCGAGGAATGCCGCTATATCAAGCTCCTCTCCCGGGAAGGTTTTGAAAAGTCAAACTTCCAGCCCATTGTCCCCCCCAAGCGGCGGCGCAATTGCTACCGCATCGACCAGGAAGAAATGTTCATCGAAATGACGCGGGGCCGCAGTGACATCTACGATATCCTCACCCACCTGACCTTCATGTACATCGAGGCGGAAAAAATCCGGCGCAACAGCGAAGACCAGAAGCTGCGCAAGAAGCGGGACTGGAAAATGCTGGAGGAGATCGTGCGCCGGGAAGAAAATGGCGAGGAATACAACAAGGACATCGCCTACACCTACCTCAGCACCCTCCTGGGGCGCACCTACGAAGAAACAGTAGATGCCTGCCGCCGCTTCGACCACGACCCCGACGTCAACAGCATCTTTCACATCACCTACTGGCTCGGCAAGCTTTCTACCGAAGAAGCGCAACAGCAGAACGACCGGGAAATATCCTTTACTTCCGCCCTGCGCGAGCGGGTCGGGCACCACTACTACGGAGAAATCTGGGCTCTCAACATCAAAGAATACCTGGCCGGGCAGGGCATGATGGGGCGCCCGCTGCACATCATCAGCGCCAACCCGCACAGCGTGATGAACAGCTTCTACGCCAGCGCGGCCCTCGGCCAGAAAGACGATCTGGAGGACCTGGCCCGGGAACTGAGCATGGAAAGCAATGCCGAGCTGCGACAAAAGGTACAGAGCTACGCCCTCCGCAACGGCATGCACCAGATTGACGACACCAGCGGCACCATGATCACGGTCCAGATATTCGACACCACCCGGATCGCCCCCGGCAAACTGCCGGCCGAGTTGTCCTGGAATGCCGATTACATCGAACAACACAAGCCCGTCATCCTGGTCATGGACTATGCTTTCGGCGAGCAGGCCTACGAAACCATGGATGAACTGCTGAAACCTTATGAAGTGGATGGGCAGCGCATCCCCCTGAAGGTGGAATCCATCTCCATCATGGGCAAGGCCGGCATCCTGGAAGGCGGCAAAGGCGACATCATGGTGCCTACCGCCCACGTCTTTGAAGGCACGGCCGACAACTACCCCTTCGACAACCAGCTTTCCGCCGACGATTTCGAAGGCCACGGACTGAATGTACTGGAGGGGCCGATGATCACCGTATTGGGCACTTCCCTTCAAAACAAGGACATCCTCCGCTATTTCCGCCGGTCTTCCTGGAAAGCCGTTGGCCTGGAAATGGAAGGCGCCCACTACCAGAAGGCCATCCAGGCAGCGGCCAAAATCCGCAAAAGCATCAACGAAAATGTAGTGCTGCGCTATGCCTACTACGCTTCGGACAACCCCCTGGTCACCGGCGGCACCCTAGCCTCCGGCAGCCTGGGCATGGATGGGGTAAAGCCCACATACCTGATCACCGTACGGATGCTGAACCAGATACTGGGCGGGTAGGGCTGCCGAAAAAGCGCCGGCTGAAAGCCCACTATTCCATCAGAACAAGCCGTTCCACGCCTATCCTTTTGCCATCCCTGCTAACCACCAGCCAATAGGTTCCGCCGGGCAGACGGGGCTGCAGGGTGCAGGAGCCGGTGTCCGGCGCCTCTTCTTCCCAGGCAAGCTGGCCCATCAGGTTGAAAAGCGATATCCGGACCGCCTGGCCATCTTCTACTTCTTCCTCCTGCCACCAAAGCCTGAACTCATGGCTGAACGGATTGGGCGAAACCATCAAACCGCCCCCACTGTTCCGCGGGGTTTGTCCGGGAATCTGCGCCGCTTCAAAAGGCACGGTGAAATAGAATCCCCGCTGGCAGCCACCGGCATCGGTGACGATCAGGAAGTACTGCCCGGCATCCAGCAGGTCGATGAAGCTGGAGTCGCGGCCATTGCTCCAAAAATAACTGTAGGGCGGAGAACCGCCCGAAATTCCGGCGTAAATGCTCCCTCCCAGGATGGTGCCCCGATCGGGCAGCACCAGAGCGGAATCAAGGGTTATCGTGTCAAAATAGGCCAGGGTGAGAAACACGGTGCTGTCACAGCCATTGGCGCCTTCAAACTGAAGCTGGCCCTGGGTGGGTTCTCCGAAAACATAAGGGCCGACGGCCAGGAATTCGCCGGGGCACAGCGTGGTGTCAAGGCTTACCTCCACGGCAGGAAGCACAGCCAGATCCAGGGTTACCACGCTGTCGCAGCCCTGGCCGGAAACCAGCACTGCGGTATAAATGCCGCTTTGGGTGTATGGCGCGCCTCCCAGCAGATAACTCTCCCCCTGGCATATCGCCGCGGAAAGGGAAGTATAAACCGTGGGTGCAACAGCGAGGTTCAGTTGAATAATGCTGTCGCAACCATTGGCTGCCGTCAGCGTATCGGCGTACAGCCCGCTTTGGGTGTACAGGTTGCCTGCAACCTCATAACCCTCCCCTTCACAGATGCTGGCCGCCAGTGAGGTGATCGGCGAAACCAAAGCGGATAGTTCCAGTTGAACCAGCGACTGGCAGCCCGAGGGGCTGGTGAGGGTAAGCTGATACACGCCCGCATTGTCGAAAGTTTGGCCGCCCAGCATGTATGAATCACCCTGGCAAATGCTGGCCTGAATGGTATCCATCGGCTGCAGCACGGTTAATTCCAGGGTTATGGTGCTGTCGCAACCCGCTGCAGTGGCGTAGGATTGAATGTAAATTCCGCTTTCCGTATAGGTGGAATCGCCCAGCAGATATGCCTCTCCTTCACAGATGGCTGCCTGTAACAGCGTATCCGAAGCGGGAAATACCTCCAGATGGAGTTGATACAGCGTATCGCAGCCCGACAACAGGGCAGCCAGCGTATCGGCATACAGCCCGGCGGCGGCCAGTGTGTCGCCCATGAATACTACAAATTCTCCGCTACAGATGGCTGTATCGAGCGTAATGACTTCCGGATAGATAAAGTTCAGCACCCCGGACACGGTGCTGTCGCAACCATAGAAGCTGGTGAGTACTTCGGAAAAGGGCCCGGGAACAGTAATGGGAGTATTTTGAAAATAATATGGGCCGAGCAGGCTGCAATGGTTGATTATCCCCAGGTTGGCGGCGACGTCCGGATGCACGGTGAGGGACAGCAGTACAAGGCTGTCGCAACCGCTGGCTGAGGGTAACAAGGCCGAATAATTCCCCGTCTGGTTATATGAATTGTTGCCCAGGGTATAGATTTCCCAGGAACAGATATCTGCCTGAAGCATGGTGGGAGGGATGGGAGGGATTACCGTAAGATCCAGCACGACCGTCTGGGTGCAGCCGTCAGGCAGGAGGCTGTCCAGAAAGTACACCCCGGAATTGAGAAAGGACATTCCCATGAAGTTGTATGGCAGTTCCTCAGAACAAATACTTTCAAAAACATACTCAGGCTGCGGCGGCGCCGCATTGACAGTCAGGCAGGCCGCCTGGCTCTGGTTCTGGCAGGGGCTGGAGGCTGTTACACACAACTGGTAGGCGCCCGGCTGGGGGAAGCTGAGCAAAATATCCGGGCCGGAATCCGCGAGTGCCGCCCCATTCAGTTCCCAGTTGTAGAGGGTAGCGCCTGAAAGGCCGGTGGCGGAATAGGAAAAAACCTCGCCGGGACAGGCCTGCGCCGCCCCCCCGATGGCCAGGCTGCCGGTTAGCGGCGGCGGCATGGTGGAGCCGCTCAGGACGGAAATGGAGAATTCGCAGACATCGCCCAGGTTGCCGTCGATAACCAGAAAGTACGTTTGCCCGGGGATGAGCCCACCTGTCGAGATCAAAGTAGGATTGGAAGGGAAGATAGCCGTCTCGCAATTAGAGATCGAAACGAAGGAGACGCAATCCGGGCTGCTGTACATACCGGCCTGCAGGCCGTTGCCATCCTGGCAGTTAAAGGCTGTGAATTCCAGCACCAGCGTAGGTGAGCCGGCGACGAAAGCCAGCCAGTTGACACTATTCAGCTGTAGGGGGCAGAACAGAGGCGGGACATCCCAGGAAGGAAACGCTAAATTTGTTCCGACATACCCGTCGAGCCCGTCACAGGCCAGGCAGGCTTCCGAGCAGAAAGCCGAAGGCAGGATTCCAAACCCGGAACAGGTATTGTCCGGAAGTTGCGCCAGAGAACGGGCAGGCAAAATCATGGCAAAAAAAAGCCAGAGTAGCAGGTGTTTCATACTTGTGCTGGTTGAATGATCAAATAAGCAGTTCCTCTCCGGTGTAGCATTTCTCCAAAGTAAAGGATAGTATTAGGGAGCCCTGTGCTGCCTGCCGCGATTATTTTTCCTCTTCGGCAGGCTTGGTGAGATGGTCTTTGCTGAGCCAGTACGAAACGGCGCCCAGCCCGAGGTTGGCCAGGCCCCAGAGGCTCTCTCTCGGTTTGTCATACAAAAGCACGCCCAGCATCCAGAAGCTGAAGGCCAGGAAAACAATCTGAACCCAGGGGTACCCGGGGCTGGAATACCCCTTATGCCCGTTTTTCCACCGCATGACGAACAAGCCCGCCACAGCGGCCGTGGTGACGAGTTGCAGGACGAAGCCGCTGTAAAAAAACACTTCTTTAAAAGAGCTGATCAGGATCATTGCGATGCTGATGGCTGCCTGCAGCCAAACGGCCCGCACGGGAATGCCGCTGCGGTTGTCCCGGGCCAGAAAGCGCCAGATGGCGTAGTCATCAGCCATGGCCCGCACCACGCGGGGCCCGACCCATACCATCGCGCTGATGCTGGACACGAGGAAAAGGGCGATAAAAAAGCTGATCAGGCGGCCTCCTGTTGACCCGAACATCACTTCGGCCACGACCTGCCCCACCTCCAGCTTCCCCTGAAGCTGGTCGATGGATGCCTGTTGCAGGAAGGCCAGCTGAAGCAGGACGTAGAGGATGCTAACGGCCAGCGTCCCTCCCACCAGTGCGCGGGGCAGGTTGCGGGCGGGGTCCTCGATCTCCTCCACGATATAGGCCGCTGCGTTCCATCCGGAAAAGGCATAAATCACATAGGCCAGGGCTACGGCGAAAGCAGGCTTGCCCAGCTCCGCATGCCAGGCCGCTGCCTCTTCCGGCGGCCGCCCGTTGGGCTCCAGAAGGAAACAGGCCAGTATAAAAAAGGCGATCAGCAATAATTTCAGGGCGGTGAAAACATTCTGGAAGCGGCTGCTCTGCCGAATGTTGGCCGAATGGACCAGGGAGATCGCTACAACCGTCGAAACGGCGATGAACTGGGCCGAAACGGGCAGGAATTTGCTGATATAGGCGCCCATGGCCAGCGCCGCCAGCGTTACGGAAGCCGCAAAGCCTATGGTGAGGGAAACCCATCCGGACAGATACCCGATAAACGGGTGGTAGATGCGCGACAGGTAGTGATACTCTCCGCCAGAACGGGGCAGCTTGGTGCCCAGTTCCGCATAACTGAAAGCACCGAAGAGGGAGAAAACCCCGCCAAGCAGCCACAGCAAAAGGATGGACCAGGTGCTGCGCAGGGATTCCAACTGCAGCCCAAGGGTGGTGAAAACCCCCGTACCCACCATGTTGGCCACCACGATCGCCGCAGCGCTTATCCACCCTATCTTCCTTCCGGAAACCTGTTGCATGAGAAATTTCTTCAGGAATTCAAAGGTACCAAAAGTAGGCGCACATTGCCCAGCGCCGCTCCTATCCTAACGAAATGATAACACCTTTGAATAAGGTTTTAACGTTCGGATAATTCTCTATTTTTGCTGCGCACAAATCCGATCACGATGAAGCGAATAATAATCCTGAGCGCCCTGTCCTCCCTGCTGGCCTGCGGAGGAGGCTTTGAGGCCGAACACCGGAAGATGGTGGAAGAATACGAAACCCAGAAGGCTCATATCGAGAACCTCAGGGAACAATACGAAACCCGCTCGCTGGAATACCAGCAGGCCCGGAAAGCCCACGAAGAGCGCGCCGGCGAAACGGAGGATTCCCTCCACCTGTCCATCAACCAGATGCACGACGGGCTGCTGCTCAACCACGAGTCCTTCCGCGCCCAGCATCCGGAAACCCTCAAAAACCTCGAAGGGCTGGAGGCCCGGCACACCGTCAAAGGTTATCCCCAGGACAGCATCCGCGCCGAACACCGGTACATGCTCCAGGAGTTGAACCGGATCGGGCAGGAGTACCAGGGCATGCACGAGGAGTTCAACCAGATGATGGACGAACAGCAGGGCATGGCGGCCAAACATCAGTAGGGAAAACGCCGGCCCTGCCCGATACGCCATTTTACGGCGGCCTGGCAGGTTTTGCTGTGTTATAAGCGGCTTTGCCCCGGCAAAAAAATGGCCGCCCCAGCAATCCGGGGCGGCCATTCTTCACACAGGAAATATTATGGCTAAAAACTAATTCCGGTTGAAGAAGAAGTCCCGCCGGCCGGTGGCGAATCGCTGGTCTTCACACGACAGGACGTGGGTTAACACCAGCTCGTCCAGCTCAAGGTGTTTCACCTCGGCCACTACAGTGGAGCCGTCGTCGAAGCTCATGATGATATGCCGCCCGTCGTTGGACAATTCCCAGTCGCCGGCGGCCCGGATGTTTTTTTCCGCGCTGCCGCAGAGGCGCTCCATCCTGCCGCCCGCGAAGAAGCGGTATTTCAGATAGGCCCCTTCTATGTCCCTGATCTCGAACGGATAGGTATTGTTTTCCCATCTTCCATCCAGCATTTTCTTCATGCTGTTGACGGCTGCGGGCGAACGGCCATGGTCGTGGTTCAACCTGAGCCGGGCGCCGGTGTAGAGATTGTCGAGGGATATGCTCTCGCATTGGGCTTCCACCTCAAACACATAGGATATTCTCCCGTTTTCCCCATGCAGTTCGAGCACTGCCGTCCCGGGGGTCGGGGCGTAAACCGACCAGTCGTAATGCTCCAGCCCGGAAAGCCCTTCGCGGCCAAAGCTGAGCCAGTAGGCCTTGCCGGAGGGCTCGAACTGAAGCGCGGCTTCACTGCCTTCCCGGGTTTCTCCGCGCCACATGCCTTCGGGCAGCGTGACGAGCAGTTGTTCGGCAAGTGTTAAGGTTTCGGAAACGACGAAAGAGCATTCTTCTTTTGGTAGTGTCGAGGAGAACACATTCACCCCAAGGCATACCAGCAGGGTGCTTAGCAATAAGGTTTTCATCCTTCTTTTTTTTAGTCGGGTAATAAAAACCCGCGCTTCGCGCCTCTTCTTTTCAGAAAAAGCTCCCGCGCGGCTTCCTTTTTTCTTAACTCAGGTGATCTATAATTCTAACGACAAAACTACAGGCGAAAGGCCGCTTATGTTCATTAATTTTGACAACAATCCGGAATTATTCGATGAACGGCGCCTGTCGAAAAAAAGGCCCGGCATACTCTACGGGACAGGACGTAGATTAAGGCCACTTTGTTGGAAGATTGTTTAAATTGAGGCATCAATTATTCCCGACCATGCTGATCAAAACGAAGGGCATCGTGCTGCGGGTGTCCAAATATTCGGAGACGAGCGTCATTGCCGACATTTATACTGAAGAGAAGGGGCTGAGAAGTTACCTGGCCAGCGGCGTGCGCAGCCAGAAGGCCAGGCTCAAGGCCAGCCTGCTGCAACCCATGTCTCTGGTGGAAATGGTGGCCTACGACCGGCATGAAAAAGGGCTCAACCGGCTGCGGGAACTTCAGGCAGCCTTTGTGTACCAGTCCATCCCGTTCGATGTGCGCAAAGGAGCCGTAGGGCTCTTCCTCACGGAAATGGCGCGCAAAGTGATACGCGAACCGGAAGAAAACCGCCCTTTGTTCGGCTTTCTGTTCCACACCTTCCGCTTTCTGGACGAAACGAAACAGCCCATAGCGAATATCCACCTGCACTACCTGCTGGGCCTGAGCTATTTTCTGGGCTTTCTGCCCAGCGGAGCATGGACGGCGGAAACGCCTTTTTTCGATATTCAGGAGGGCGCCTTTACCGGCCAACTACCCACACACCCCCACTACATCCAGGAATCGGAGAGCCGCCTGCTGTCCGCTTTGCTGGAGTGCGGGCTGGAAAACTGCCACGAGCTTGCCATGACGCGCCAGCAGCGCAAAAACCTGCTGAACCACCTGCTGGACTTCTACCGCTTTCACATCGAGAACCTGCCGGAAATCCACGCCCACCTGGTGCTGGAGGAAGTGCTGGCCGGGTAGCCGGTACAGAAGGCGGACGGGGCTGCTTCCTTCCGTTTCTGCGCCGGATAAAGGTTTTTACCCGGCTGAGCGCAGCGAGGGCGGGGCAGGCCAGTCACGGGGTGGCTTGCCTTGATTTTACTGAAGTTCAGCTACTCCGCGACTTATTCGCGGCCATGGTTTTGGCTCAGGCCGGGGCTCACCTCGCCTCCCCTCTCCCGGCTTGCCCGGCTCGCAGAGTCGGGCCTCCCAGTATCCTTTGGGGTTTCAAAGCCAAACTTCCGAAGTTTCGCCCATAGCAGCCATATCCCGTCCTCTCCCAACACCT
Source organism: Bacteroidota bacterium (assembly GCA_963169455.1). GTDB lineage: Bacteria > Bacteroidota > Bacteroidia > Chitinophagales > Saprospiraceae > JACJYE01. The sequence continues at coordinate 85,932 of CAUJDW010000114.1, forward strand.
GTCGGGATCAGCCGGGTAAAAACAATACAGCCATATTAACAATATAGCCATATCCCGTCCTCTCCCAACACCTGTCGGGATCAGCCGGGTAAAAACAATATAGCCATATTAACAATATAGCCATATCCCGTCCTCTCCCAACACCTGTCGGGATCAGCCGGGTAAAAACAATATAGCCATATTAACAATATAGCCATAT
>CAUJDW010000115.1 GCA_963169455.1 Bacteroidota bacterium
TCCTCAGCTATAGTCTTGCGAAGCGCCATGTCAATTGCTTTCGGCATAGATGTCTCTTATTAAAATCCTGGATGTCAAAGAACTACTAAGATATCACAATCTCAATTGCGGTTCAAATTTAATACTCTAACACGCACGACACCATATAGCACTATAGCCATATAGCACTATAGCCATATAGCACTATAGCCATATAGCACTATAGCCATATAGCACTATAGCCATATAGCACTATAGCCATATAGCACTATAGCCATATAGCCATTCACCCCATCTCCTCCCTGAGTTCCTTCAACCGCTTTCGTTCCTTCTTTGTCAGGCTGGCAATGCCGTGGCTACGGATTTTATCCAGTAGTTGGTCCATTTCTTCTTCGGGGCTGAGTGTTCGCCGTTCCCGGGGGTTCTGCCAGCGGCTGCGGCTCAGGTTTTCGCCCCAGTAGCCGTCCACCATCAGCACGGCGGGGTTTCGGACGACCAGGATGAGGAAGGCCAGGGTGGGAATCACCAGCAGCAGCACCACCCACCAGTTGTCCAGGAACAACCCGGGCTGGATGGCCAGGATGCCGGCCACTCCCGCCAGGGCGCCGCCGAGGTGGGCGTCGTGGCCGATATTGTCGGCCTGGCGTTTGATGCCGAAAATGGAGATCAGGACGAAAACCAGCCCGAAAATCCAGCTTTTGATGGAAAAGGGCAGCCCGAAAATGGAAATGGAACCGCCGGGGTCCAGCACGATGGAAGCGAAAACCACCCCGCTGATGGCGCCGGAAGCCCCCACGGCCCGGTAGTCGCCGTGATTGCGGTGGATGTACAGAGACAGCAGGCTGCCCGCGATCATGCTGAAAAAGTAGAGCCCCAGGAATTTCCACACGCCGAACAGCAGTTCCAGGGAAAGGCTGAAGGACAGCATGGCCGCCATGTTGAAGCCGAAATGGATCCAGCCCCCGTGCAGAAAGCCCGAAGAGATGAGCCGTTTCCATTCCCTGTCGATCAGGATGCGGTCCACTTCAAAGACGTATTGCTCAAAGAAGGCATTGTCCCGGAAGCCCTTGTACGTGGCCAGCCCGGTGATGATGAGCAGGAACATGCCGGTAGCGCTGCTGTATTCCATGAGGTAAATTGTGGGTTACAATATTTTCACAATCTTCTCGGTATGCAAAAAGTTCCCGCTTTCATCCAGGATGGACAGATAATACACGCCTGCGGCCAGCCCGCCGATACCGATCCGGCTGCCTTCGACGGCTCCGCTGCGTACGCCCTTGCCGCCCAGGCTGGCCAGGCGGTAGGACTGTTTGCCGGCGGCGGGCAGCCCTTCCACCCTGAGCACCTCTTCGTGCCGGATCAGGTTGGGGAATATCCGGATGCCGGCCGGGGCCTGCCTGTCGGCGGACTGCACCAGCTCCGTTTCGCAATAACCGGGCAACGCTTCTACGACGAACAAGCCTTCGCTGTTGGAGTAGCAGTTCAGCACGCTTTGGTGCAGCGGCTCCCCGTTGCAGCAGGGCGGCGTGGCGCCGCTGAAGAAACCGCGGCTCGAGCCCACCCCTTCGATGAGGAAAAAGCCCTCCGGCTCGTTGGATTTGGCCAGGTGGAAAGCCTTGCGCATGGCGCCCCCGATGGGCATGAAGGCAATGTCCTGCACCACCCAGGCGCCGGTATAGTTCTCGTTGATGTAGGCCGTGTCGCCGATGCCGAGGTTGAAGTCGAACAGCATGCGCTCTTCGTGGTTGGCAGGCGTGATCTTGAAAAAGCGGCCGCCCTGCTCGCGCAGGAACCAGCGATTGTCGAAGGAGAACATATCGACGGTGTCACCTTCCAGCGTCACTTCGTACTCGTCGAAGCGGGTGTTCATCTGGTAGTAGGCCATTCCGCCGATAACGGTATCGCCAATGATCTGCGTAAGGCGGAAGTAGTGGCCCCTGTTCATGCCCGGAGCGAATGGTTCGGCTTTTTCGGTTTCCACCCACCGGGTGTGGGTGTCGAGGTAGGTTTGTGCATGAATGAAAGCGGCCAGAAAAAGGAATGGAAGCAAGAGTGTCGTTTTCATGAGATTGCGGATTTCACGCGCTGAGATGGCCTCAGGCCAGACAAAGGTAACACTTAGGGGCCGGAGAAAAATAAGTTCCTCATTTCAGGCGAGCTATTTTTTCGCCAGGCAAGGCGCGAGGAGGGAAGATAGCCGGAGCTACCTGAACGACGAGCAACGCAGCATGGCGGAAAAAGAGCCGTATCAAATGGGGAAGTTATTCTTCTCCGGGCCCTTAGGTAGTAATTCATCCCTTTTGGCAGCCTTACGGTTTAATTTTAAAGCCAGGCCAGGCCAAGGGATTTGGATTGAAGGATATTCCGGGGAGTAGGCGAATTCCTGTTAAATGCTTACCTTTATTCAACCGGCAACATGGATAAAATGAAATCGCTGAATGAGGTTAATCAAGGCAAGCATACAAAATTTCAAAGGGATTGAGGATCTAACCCTCAACTTAAACCCCCAACTCAACGTCCTGATTGGAGATAATGGCAGTGGTAAAACAGCCATTCTGGAAGCTTTAGCCATTGCAGCAGGAGCATTTTTCATAGGAATCAGGGATGTATCGGCCAAAGGGATATCCAACAAAGAGGTCCGGTTTACAGCGCAGCAAGAATATGCTTACCCTGTTGCTATAAAGGCAGAAGGGGTAATTGGGGAACGGGAAATAAGCTGGAGCCGGGAAAAAAACAGCCTGAAAGGGAGCACTACCTCCAAAAATGCCTGGCAACTGAGTGAATTGGGAAGAGAAGCCGATGAAATGGTGCGGGCAGGGCAAGTGGTTGATTTGCCGCTAATCAGTTTTTTCTCTACAGGCCGGCTATTCGTCGAAGCGCAATCGAGAAGCACGCCCAACCTGAAGGAAAAAAACGGCAAGGAATTAGGCTCCCGCTTCAGGGGATACCGCCAAAGCCTGGACGCCAAGTCCAACTTCCGGCGCTTTGTGGAATGGTTCAAACTTAAAGAAATCAGCCAGATACAAAGAAAGGAAGAAGACATTGCATTGTCTTTGGTAAAAGAAGCCATTGTCAACACACTTCCTGGTTGTACAACTGTTTATTACGACTTCGATCCGGACACCAATAAAGGCCTGACTGTTGAATTGGAAGATGGCCGGGCTCTCCCTTTCGAATACCTGAGCGATGGCGTCAGAAATTTTTTCGCCATGATGGCGGATATTTCACACCGCTGCGTCCTGCTCAATCCTCACTTCCGTGAAAATGCGCTCAAGCATACCAAAGGGGTGGTGCTGATTGATGAGCTTGACCTGCACCTGCATCCTTCCTGGCAGAAGAGTGTCATAAGAAGCCTTTTGGACACTTTCCCCAATATCCAGTTTATCGTCACAACTCATTCTCCGTTTCTGATACAGGAAACTGAGGCTGATCAATTGATCCTCCTGAAAGAATGTGCGATAGAGTTAACAGGCTCCGCAAACAATTTAAGTATAGAAGATATAGCTGAAAGATTACAGGGGCTTGATAATCCCAGATGGAGCACCAAAAGAAAGGCGCTTTATGAGATCGGCAAGAAATATTACAACGCAGTAGCGGAAGGCGTTGCCACTGAAAGGATCAAGGAACAAATGACTGAGGCCGAAAAAGCGTTCACCGAAGACACCTTGTTTTATGCTTACCTGGAAGCATTGAAAGCAATTAAAGTATGAGGCCGTTGGATAAGGGTATTCCCCCAAAAGATTACTCTGATCATTCCGATGCGAAGCCTGGCCTCAAAGCGCGCAATGGCCCTTTCTGCGCCTATTGTGAGATGCCCGTAAGAGATTTAGGGTATGTGGACCATGTCCATCCTCTGGCAAATGGGGGAGCAGAATTGGATTGGAGCAACTTTTTGCTCAGCTGCTTTTTTTGTAATCGAACTAAATGGGATAATAACCAAAACAGGCAAGGGTACCTCTGGCCGGACATTGATAACACCGACCTTGCGTTTGAATACAATAAACAATTTATTATTAAACCATTAGCGACGCTAGCTGATGAGCCGAAACAGGCTGCCCAAAACCTGATTAATCTGACAGGTATTGATCGTACAGCAGATGATTCGAGCCTGAAAGATACCCGGTGGAGAAACAGAAATGAAGCCTGGGCGAAAGCAGAAGCCATGTATGAGGCTTGGCAAACAGGGTTAAACCAACCTGGCCTGAGAATTGCCATCCCTGAAGTCGCTCATTCAACTGGCTTCTACTCCATCTGGATGGCCGTATTCGCCACTGTTCCAGAAGTCCAAAACGCTATTCGGCAAAAATTCCCTAACACCTATCAGCAAGTGGACGAACACGGCCGCCGAATTGTCCGGCCAGGGGCTTTAATTTAGAAGTCCAGACAGCATCTTTTCCTACTGCTTCACCACCCTGCTCCAAACCGCGCCATCCTCCAGCTCCGCTTTCAGGAGATACAGGCCCGCAGGCAGCCCCGAAAGCTCCAGTTCTCCCGCCGGCCGGCCCAATGGCAGAGCCCGTACCAGCCGCCCCTGTGCATCATACAGTTGCAGGGAAAGCATAGGGCGGGAACAGGATACCTGGACCGCATCGCTGGCCGGGTTGGGGTGGATGGACAGCAGGCCCTGCCCATTTGCCTCAGCAGTAACCGTTGCCGTACCGGCCGTGAACTGCCATACCGGCGACCAGCCGCTCTGCCCGCTGAGGTTCTCCGCCCGGACGCGCCAGTAGTAGGCCGTACCAGGGGCCAGCCCCTCCGCAGCTATGCTCGTGCCTGCCAGGGCCGCCTGGCTGAAAACCAGCTCCTCAAAAGCGGGGCTGGCGGCGATTTCAAGCTGGTAAGACTGCGCGTAAAGCGCTGCTTCCCATTGCAGCGACAACCCCGCTGGCAGGCCCGTACTGCCATCCTCCGGCCAGATAAGCCCGGGGGCGGCGGGAGCCGGCGGGGCGCCCTGAGAAACATATATTGAGAGCGTATCAAAATCTACCGTGCCGTAGCCGTCCGTGCCCAGCAGGCCGATGTTCAGCCAGCCTTCGTAACCCGGAGGGACGGGGATGCCGAAGCTGTGGCTCGGGGCCCACAGCGCCGAATCCGCTATCATGCTGTCGAGGCCGGGGAAAAAGTAGAGGGCCAGCAGGCCGGTGACGTCGGCGCTGCCTTCGGCCAGCAGGGCGGGGCTCAGCTGGGCGTACACCGTATCGAAAGGCTGGGGCTGAAGGATGGCCACCTGCACATCCGACACCACCCGCGTTTCCTCCGCCGGGCGCAGGCCGGGCGGAGGCAGGATGTCGGGATCGAAGCCGCCGTAGGTGAACAGGCCGCTGTCCTCAGGGTCGGCGCGCAGCAGCCGCGGCAGGTGCTCGTTGCGGATCTGCGGGTGGTTGGCCGTGGTGGTGTGGAAGGTGTTGGAAACGCCGGCGTAATTTTGATGGTAGGGCGCCGACAGGCCGCCCCGCTGGCTCTGCACCCGGACGATACCGTCGTGTTCGTCGCCCAGCGCCAGGCCTATCCCGTCACACAGCAGTGCGGACAGATTGTAGGCAAAGCCCAGCAGGCCGCCCCCCCAGCGGGCAATTTTACTCAGCTTGCCGGCCGGTCCGGGCAATGCCGGCCCGAGGCTGGTATAGTCGCAGCCGGTAAATTCGGTGGAAATAGCGTGGACGGGCAATGCCGGCCCGGGCTGCGCATTGAGGCTGAGGATGGCGCTGCCGTCCACCCGCAGGCTTTTCATCGCCCCGCCGTCGATGTCGAAGTCGCTGGCTGTGTTGGAAAACCAGCGGTTGGCCAGCCAGTAGATGCTGCCCTGGTAGCTCCTGTCGTCGATCAGGTTGGCCCATTCGGAGCCGGAGTGGGGGGTGTTGAGGGTAATGAGCTTGTACACCGGGGCGGTGGGGTTATTCTTCAGGAACTGCCGGGCCAGCAGGCCGCCCATGCTGTAGCCCACGAGGTTGGCCCGGTTCACGAAAACGCCGTTGGCGCGCAGGATGCTGAGCTGGTCCCAGAGGGCGTCGGCCACCACGCCGGTTTGCGTAGGAAAGGGCGCGTCATTGTCGTAATCCGGCGCGGCGATAAAATCCGCCGGCCAGCCCCGGCTGAGCAGGCTGCTGCGCACCGGGGCCCACCACCCGCCATCGCTGGCCAGGCCGTGCAGCAGCACCACCGGCGGCGGCTTGATGTTGAGCTGAATGCTGAGGTAGGGCTCCGCATCACCGGGGCTGAGGTAGTAGTCCAGAAACACTTCATCCTTATCGGGGTCGTAGCTTTTTGGGGCCTGGTAGTGCGTCTCCACCTCCTCGTCCGTCAGGGAAACATCGAGCAGCGCTCCGGTGACGTCCGGATCATAGGGGGTGTTGCGGATGGTGAACAGCCCGCCGGTATTGGGGTAGCGCAGGGCGAGGCTCATGGTGCCGTCGGCGGCTACATCGTAGGCGGGGGCCTGGGGCTGCGGGGTAAGGATATCGATGAGTTGGGAGCCGCCTTCTTCGTAGAGTTGGGAGAGTTCGATTTTGGGGAGGAATTCGAAGATGATTTTTCTAAAACTATTCCAATTAGCATTATGAAGAAACAATTCAGCATCGTCGACCACAATCTGATCTAAAGCAATTGGATCTATTTCTAAAAGGTAACCTCCTCCACTAACTGGGATTGCATTTTCAGTTGTTCCATCAACTGATACAGAATAAAGAAAAAGGCAGCAATCTCCTCCATTATAATTATAACTGGTAACCTTAATAGAGTGTAGACCTGAAATGACTGGGATATCTTCTTTTTTGATCCTCAGGTGGGTGATCCAATCACTTTGGCTCGGTGCATTGCATAGAATATCCGTATCGTTTACCCCCCACCAATAGCCATACCAATCGCCCAGGTGCATTTTTAATCCGTTATGCTCATACTTACAGGTGGAGGGGTCAAACTGAAACGAAAGGTAGTCTGCAAAATCTACTTCGATGATGTTGCCTTGCGCATAGGAAGAAAGGGGCGTTCCCATCAGCAAAACACCGGCCACAACCAATCGTACGGCCCGGGGTAGGGTTGTAAAAAAGCGGTTCATGTGCGGTGAAATTTTGGTAGCGCGGGCGTTAGAGCCTCGGGCTGTTATTTAAAAAAAAGTTATTCCAAAAGTGGGGGGCGTAGTATCCCTCCGTTCCGTTCGCGAGGGACTGTGTCCCGATGCGGAAGAACAAGCCAGTCTCCGACTGGCGGTATTAAATATTTGCTGGGCAGGCAGCGTATACGCAAGCCAGTAGCGCCGCGGGTAGAAATTCAATAATTTGTTTATCCAGGCTGCCTAAGATGCTCGGAGAACTAAGGGCATAATGGGAAATTATGCCCTTAGAACCAAACAGCCGGCGGGTGTCAGGGTACAGCTTTCTACTGTGCCCTGACTTAAACCGAGGAATGATTTTCAATCCGCGGCACTAACGGCCCGCGAGCAACCCCGTTCGCGAGAGACTTCGTCTCGATGCGGAATAATAAGCAAGTCTCCG
>CAUJDW010000116.1 GCA_963169455.1 Bacteroidota bacterium
GAGGTATTCCTCCTTGAACGCCCTTTTTTTATGGTGCTCCTCTTGGTTATGGATATAATTTGCAACTGCTCCCAATTGGGGATCGTTGGCAGGGGTGTGGCGGTTTCGGCTTTGCTATAGATGTGTGATCCCTTCGGGATCGTTGGCAGGGGTGTGGCGGTTTCGGCTTTGCTATAGATGTGTGATCCCTTCGGGATCTTTGGCAGGGGTGTGGCGGTTTGGTTTTGTTTATAAACATTTGATGCGTCCGGCATCATTCGAGACTGTTCAGAGCTTTTCAACGTTAAACATACAAGCTCAAATAATTGTGTCGACACCCCAGAAAAGCCCGGTTATCAGGGGAACCTGCAACCTGAAACCTGCAACCTGAAACCTGAAACCTGAAACCTGAAACCTGAAACCTGAAACCTGAAACCTGAAACCTGAAACCTGTAACACCCGATGGAGACTGGGAGGCCGGGAGAGGGGGAGACGAGGTGAGCCCAGGGCAAGCAAACGGGATGGCTATTTTGTTATATGGCTATATTGTTATATGGCTATATTGTTATACGGCTATATTGTTTTTACCCGGCTGATCCCGACAGGTGTCGGGAGAGGACGGGATATGGCTGCTATGGGTGAAACTTCGGAAGTTTGGCTCTGAAACCCCAGGGAGACAGGGAGGCCCGGCTCTGCGAGCCGGGCAGGCCTTCATGCCTGCTTACCTGCGCACGGCGGCGGCCATTTCACTCAGCAGGCTGCTGTCGCGTTCGATGGCGTTGCCGACGACCACTACGTTGGCGCCGGCCCGGGCGGCGCGGTGGGCAAGTTCCGGGTTGCGGATGCCACCGCCGGCGAGCAGGGGGAGGGAAATTTCGCGGCTGATGCAGTTGATCATTTCGGCGGAAACGGCCCTTTGGGCGCCGCTGCCGGCATCGAGGTAGATGAGGCGCAGGCCGAGCATTTCGCCGGCCAGGGCGGTGGCCAGGGCGATGTCGGGCTTGTCATGTGGGATCGGAGCGGTATGGCTCATATAGGAAACCGTCGTCGGCACGCCGCCGTCGATGAGCATATAGCCGGTGCCGATCACCTCCAGGGGGCTCTGGTGCAGGTAGGGCGCGCTGATGACCTGCTGCCCGATGAGCAGTTCGGGGTTGCGGCCGGAGATAAGTGAGAGGAAAAGCAGGGCGTCGGCCTGGTGGTTGATCTGGAGCGGGCTTCCGGGGAAAAGCACGATGGGCAGGCTGCAGCCGGCGCGCAGCGCGGCCAGGCAGGCGGCCAGGCGGTCGGCCATGAGCAGGCTTCCGCCGAGGAAAATGAAATCGACGCCGGCAGCCTCGCTCCGGCGGGCCAGCTTTTCGAGCTGGCTGTCATTCGCCTTATCGGGATCGGCCAGCAGGGCGAAGCGGGTTTGCCCCAATTGCTTGGCCTCCAGCATCTGTTGGTAAATTTTTCCCAGGCCGGCCATATTCCTGTTTTGGTGCCGGGGTAAATATAGCCAATATTCCCGGGCCGGGCGAACAAGGCGGCATCAAGTCTTTTTTTCCACCAGCACCAGTTTGGCTTTGTCCGCCCTGGCCACCTCGGCCAGGAAGTTGCGGAAGGCCTCGTACTGTTCGGCCGGCAGGTGGAAGGGGCGCATCTCGAAACGGCGGATGTAGGTGGCCTTGCCGGCTCCGGGCACGACTTCAGCACGGTAGGAGGCGTATTCCTCTTCCAGTTGAACCGGCCCTTCCGGCAGGCTTTCCAGCTGGAAATCCGGAGGGTAGTGCAGGAAAATAGTGTCAACATGGACGAAGCCCGAGCGGGAGACAAGGGGGAAACGGCGGCTGTTCATTTTCCCGGGCGCTCTGTCAAAAGGGTTGATGGGGTTGATGGGGATGAAAAGGCGTTTGCCAGCGCGGGAGGCAAAGCGGGGCATGCTGCCCGCCCACTCCACGCCGGCTTCCGGCTTATCGGGGTTTGCATGTACCTGCAATTGCTCCAGCCTGAACGATGGCAGGCCGGTTTTCTGCCGGACGAACCATTTTTCGAGGTTCCCGGGAGAGAGCCAGGATTTGGCGGAGCGAAATGCCTCATGTTCGGCGCCTCTGGCCTGCAGCGTGGAACGGGCTGTGGCGCTGCCGTCGGCCTGCACGCTGATTTCCGTCCGGCTGCTGGCCAGGTTATCTTCCGGACGGAGCCCCGGTGTGCGCACCAGCCGGCCGCCATTTTCCGTGACCAGCAAAACGTTGCGGTTGCTGTTGTCCTCGCCGATATAACCCAACGGCATGTTCGTGCTGGTGCATTCCAGCCAGATATTTTCTCCCGGCACGTACAGGATGACGTGGTTGAAGAGAGGCTTGGTAAAATCATCCTGCACTTCGTAGGGCAGTTCGCCGCTTTTGATCAGGGCTGGATAAGCGGTGACGCCCACCTCCCGGAGCAGTGCTTTCATGAAATTCACCAGAGCCTTGCAATCGCCGTACTTGTTTTCGGCCACATATTGTGCATGGAAGGGCTGCCAGCCGCCGATGCCGAGTTGCACGCTCACATACCGCATATTGCTTTGCAGGTAGCGGTACAAGCGTTCGGCCTTTTCGGCATTTGAAGGCGCATCGGCGGCCAGGGCCCGCACCTCGGCGGCCAGGGCTGGCGGAAGTTCATCACGCCCTTCATAAAGGCGGTGGACAAAAGCGCCATAGTCCTTCCAGCTCGACATGCTGCCCTGATACCCCCCGATCGCAAAGCGGCCGGGAGCTGTCAGCACCCGCGGCAGGGTTTCGTAATCGGAGGGGCTGAAAGGCTCCCGCCCGATGGCTTTCAGGCCGCCGGCCTGCCAGGTATAGGCCGTCATGCCCTTCGATTCTTCCACCCGCGGTTCAATATCTATGTTCAGCACCTGATAGTGCAACGGAATGTCGGCCGGCAGGCTCACGGAAAAGTGAGCACTTTCCACGCTCTGGTTGTAGTCCTGTATCTCCCAGGTGGGGAAAGTGGCGAAATAGAGGCCTTTCACTGCGATCTCGTATTCATAGGCCAGGGTATAGGGATACTGGCTGTGGTTTACTTCCAGGAGCTTGTAGCGATCGTCCTGGTAAATGGAAAACCCGTCCACAGCGGCAAAATCCCGGATCTCCTCTTTGCCCACTTTCCGGACTTCCCTTCCGGAGGCGTCGAAAATGCGGGCTTCAAAGCGCCTGACCTTTGTGTCGGCATCGTAAAAGGCCACGACGGTATTGGCGTTGCTCTCCTTGTTCAGAAGGGTTACGGCTTTCCGGCGGGTGATGACGCCCTCCCTGTCCGACCCGGCTACGAACTGGTAGGATTCTTCCCTGACGACCTCACTGGCGTTGGCAAGCAGGCTGTCGGGTATTTCAAAAGCGGAATAGTTCTGGGCAGCCGGCGCAAGCGGCGCCAGCAGGGCCACTAATGCAAAAGCGATGATCGGGCTGGGCATGGCAAACTCACATTTGTTTTTTGAAAACGATCTGCTCGCCCTGCTTCTGGAGCAGGATATCGAAGAAGTTTTTGATGCCCGCATATTCCCCGGCCTCGAAATGCAGCTGGTGCAGCGACAAGCGGCAGATCACCCTGATTCTGCCCTGCCCCATGTCGCTGGCCAGATACTCGAATTTGCCGCCATCGTTGGGCAGGGTGTACTTCACGGACTCCGGCAGTTCCTCTAAAACGTAACCTTCCGGAGTGTTTATCAGGTATATATCATGGAGTTCGAAGGGGTAGTTGATATCGACGGGATAGTTGCGGGCCTGGATTTTGAAAGGGTTTTCATCGAATTCCGGCATCGCGACGGGGTTGAAGTAGATGAAATCGCCGGATACCTGTGCGCAGGCCGGCACATCGGCATGGAAGGAAAGGTTAAGAGGCTCTTCCAGTTTGTCTTCGCCTTTGAAGCCCAGGTTTGCCACCTCCGTATCGGGGAAACGTTCCTGCCAGCCTTCTTTTACAAAAGAACACGCCCGGTCTTCCAGGATTTGTTGCCGGTAGTCGACGGCGAAGTATCCTTCGTGTTTTTCCTGCACTTCGAAGTGAGCGCTGCCCTGTTCGCCGATCGTGGCCTGGACAATGCGCGCCGTTTTGGACATTGGCGGCTTCAGTTCTATCCACTGGGGCCCGTCGGGGTTTACTATCCAACCCATGCCGTTGAGGGTGCTGGGCCGGGGGATGCCGGCCGGGCGGGCCCCGCTGCCCAGGTCGAGCACCTGATACTGGCCATTGAGGCTGGCGATGACGGCAACGTGGTCAAACTGGTTGAGGATGGGGTAGAGGTCCAGCATTTTGCCGTGGCCCCTGGTGCTCACCAGCAAGGGGTAACATTCCACCTCGAGGGCGGTGAGTGCGGACAGCAGCAGCAGGTTGAGCGAGCCGCTGGGCCCTTTGCGCAGCTTCAGGCATTCCTCCACATCCGGATCGGCCAGGATGCTGAAGTTTTCATCCCATTGCATGATTTTGGCCAGGTGCGCATAGGCGCGCAGGGCCTTCTCCTCCTTGGTGGCGGCGCCGGCCAATACGGGCCCGAGTTCTTCCATTACCGCCCGCTGGAAACGGCTTTTGGTAAACTGATGCCCAAAGTGCTCGTGCTCCATCAACTCCTTCGCCAATGCCGGCCAGTCGGACAATATCGGTTTGTACCCACTTCCCGGGTATTGTACAGAACGCAGCTGAAAGCGCAGCCGCGCCAGGTAATCATCCATGGTGGTGACAAAAGATTCCTCCCTCATGGCAGGCACGTCCTTCATCACGAAGCGGTAGGAGTTGATATTGGCCTGCACCTGGCTGATGCCGCGCTGCTGGTTGCCGAACACATCCGACTGCACGACGTTCGGCACCCGGATGGTTTCCGTGCGCTGATCGGTTTCCGAGATGTCATAACTGCGGCCCTGGTTGAGGAAGATATAGTCGTACCATTCCGGAATCCTGAGGCGAAGTTCGCTGTAGAGGGTTGGTATCTCTCTTTGAAAATACCATTCCCGGAGGCTGAAATAATACTCCGACTCCAGGTGGTACTCATATTCCAGGACGGCCCCCTCCTCGAGGCGGGGAAAGGTGAATTTCATTCTGATCCAGTCATCGTTCACTTTTTCTTCAAATACCTCGCTTTTGCCCACGCTGTAAGCCTCTCCGTCGGGCGTGATGGTTTGAGCTTTAAAAGAAGTGATCTTTTCCCCCGATTTCCGGTAGCCGATGGAGGCATCGCCGTAATCGAAGCCGCTTCGCTTGAGTATCTTGATGCGCCGGTGGTGTATCAGGATGAATTTGAGTTTGCCGTCGGCGAGGTCGAAGAAAATGTTGCCGTAATCGGCCAGCAGCAGCGCCGTGGCGGCTGTATCCGGTTCGTAGCGCGTCATGCTTAATTCTTCCGGTGGTATTTTCCCCCATTTGAGAGGTTCTTTCTGAGCCTGGGCGGGGAGGATGAACAGGAGGAAGAGCAGGGCGGAGAGCCCGTAGCGTGGAGACGAGGCAATTTTCTTCATGATACTATTTTAAAATCGCTAACGACAATGTCGCCTCCAAATATAAGACACTGCTTCCAGCCGGGCAAGAGATTCGGCAGGCAGCCGGCCCGGCTGGAAAAATTTTCCAATGTATGATGCATAAAAAACAAGGCCTGCCGGCTTCCGGAAACCCTGCTGCGCCTCACATTTCAGGTGACTGGCGGGCACAGCGCCTGACCCGGAAAAGAACCTCCGGGCCCGGAGGCGTTTCGCGCAGTGCGTATTCGCCAGGCAGAATGCAAAAAGGCAGGAGCCCCAGGGCTGCTGCAACTTCGGGGGAGAGGCAATACGGCTCCCGGATTTCAAAAGAGCCTTCGAAATACCTGGCGCGGGCGGCGCCGGCCAGAAAGTCGCGGAGGAAAATACATTTCAGAAGAGACTCCCGCACATTCAGGGAAGCGAATTGCGCCAGGCAGTTTTTGCCATCCGGCATGAAATGCCCCCCGCCCTGCCACAATTCTACCCGGCAGATACCCACGTGGCGGCATTCCTGCCTGGGGTTGCCCAGGGTGACGGCGAGCAGGGCCGGAGGCAAATGGATGATGCCATTCCGCGCAGGCCCGGCAAGGGTGTTCTGGACAGGTTTCATAGCTTCAGGTTGGAAATGTTCAATCCGAAAAACCGTAAAGCAGATCCTTCAGTTTGGACCCCTTCAGTTCGGCGATATTATAAGCTTCGTTGAACCGGTCGATGGAATATCGGACGTCTTTTTTCAAATTGGAGAATTGAACCGGAAGCTGGGTTCCGCACTCCTTTTCATTCGGATAATTGGACAGGATGATCTCGAATTTCTGGTAGTATTTGGTGCCCTGCGCGACGAAGCCGTTGTACTTTTGGATAAAGTCGATCAGGCGGTCGACGGCGAATTCGAGGTTGATCTGCTGTTTGATGGTTCTGGGAGACTGTGGGTTTTCCTTAAGTTGCTGCTCCAGCGACGATATATAAACCCCCAGCAACTCGTAAACCTTTTCCCAGTCATCCTCCTTCCTGCATACATCCAGGGCCGTATGGTAGCCGATAACGCCTACATAATCAGAAAACAGGGCGATGCACTCTTCTTTGAGGGTGGCGTTATTCTGTTTGAGGTATTCCGTTTCGTAGTAAACGGTGGCCAATTCTGAATTCATGCGAGCTGTAAAATCGAGAATACAGGAAATGTTATCGAGTTCTTTTTCCCGTTCGCCGGTTTCTCCTCCTCCGATCAAGGAAGCGACCAGGGAAAAAGTGGTGGACAAATACGGGTTTGAATTGAGTATTGCGGGCAGTTTCAGGGCGTTCTCCTTTCTCAGGCGCTTTTCCAGCACCCCCCTGGCGTTCTGAAATTCCGGGTAGGAATTGGGGTTGGATAGCCTCATGACATCCTGGTAGGTCTGGAGGGTAGAAAAATGGTGGTCCAGGCCCAGTACCTTTTCATAGAGGAGGCGAATGAGGTCCAACCCCTTTTTATAACGGATCTTGGAGAGTTCCAGGCCGAAGAACATTTCCGTTTGCTCGCGCTGCTCCAGCAGGTTGATCTTGGAATTCAGGAGGCGGATGAACTCGCCTCTGTTGCCCGGCTCCTTGCCCAATGCCCGGTTGATACGATTCAATTCCTCGTCGATGGCCAGCATCTCTTCTTCAAAATGGAGCTGTTCCTGCTGAACGGAGGCGCTGAGCTCCAGGAGCACCTCTGCAATGCCGGCTGTAGTGTCCGGAAGAGACTGGCCCGCAAGCGGCAGGAAGGCCAGAGCAGTTGTTACGCACCAGGTTTTCATAGCCAGATTTATTTTTGTGCGAAGGAAATAATGTAGTGGGTGTCCGTTTCAACAACCGGGTACTCCCCTTTGGAGATCATGCCGGCGCCGGGGGGCGTTTCCGAACCCGAAATAATGCCCTGCGGGATTTCGAAATCTTCCTGCAACTCGAAAGCGCCGCCTGCAAATTGAAGCTGAGCTTCCTCCGCGCTGATGCTGTTTTTGCCGATTTCCAGGCGCCAGAATCCCTCTTTTGACCAGATAAGGCTGCCACTGGCCTCCGGAATATATCCGCTGCCTTGCCGGGCTTCTTCTTCCTGGCTGCTGACCGAACAGAGCCCCCGCTGGTCGCAGTTCGGCCCCCGGCCAAGGTCGAGGCCTACCTCCGCCTGGATTTCGGACGGCGCGGGGGCGGCGCCCAGCTGAGAAGCCGTAACAGCGCTCCCGCCGGCCAGACAGACAAAAAATGCAGGGATCAGGTTTTTGAAAGAAAGTATTGTTGTTTTCATAGCTCTGTACATTTTGATTGTTATTAAGTAGTTAGTTGGACACATTTGGCAGAACAATATTACAATCCAACAATATAACTCCAGCTCCAGGAACAATGCTATCGAGGCCGTATTTCCGAAGCAGTATGAGTTACAATAAATGTGCCCAACTACTTAGCCCGGGCAGGCATACTACCTGCAGCGCCCCAAAGGCGGATGAAAGGCTTTATTGCCTTACCGGGCCGAAAGCCATAAATAGGAAAAAATGAACGTGTTGTGCAGGCAGTGCATCAGTATCGGTGTGATTATGGATTGAGTCTGGAGCCTGGCGGCGCCGAGCAGCAGGCCGTGCAGAAAAATGAACGCCAGGATAAAAATGTTGTACTGAAAATGCACCATGCTGAAAAGCAAGGCGGAAATGGCCACTGCCATGATGCCTGAATTGGCCGACGCCCCTTTTTCGATGGATTTGAACAGAAGCCCCCTGAAAAGGATTTCTTCCGTGGCCGGCCCCAGTATTCCGGCGGCCAGCAGCAGTTTGAGTATGGAGGGTTCATTTTCCAACAAGCTGGCGGCGAAATCCGAACTCAGTGCCGGTATGTTTTCCGACAAAACCCCCGATATCAACAGCCATAAGGCGCTGGCCAGGAGCCAAAACAGGAGATGCCGGTTTTCCACTTTGCGGAATTGCAGATACTCTGGAGCTGAAACGCTCTTCCTGCTGAAAACCAGCGCCAGGATAGCCAGCGTCGCTACAAAACCGAAGATCAGCGACTCGACCGGGAAGTTTTCGTATAAGCTGGTGACCCGCTCTCCATTGTTGATGATCAGGTTGCTGCCTTTGAACTTGACGCTGTCGACTCCCGGCGCTTTGATCATGGTATTCATCAGGTACACGGTTCCCAGAACAGCCTGAATGCACAGGATCAGCAAAATGATCGCTGTGGATGAAAAAAAACCTAAATGCCTTTTTGCTTCCATAATGCAGATATTGATAAGCCAGAAAAGAACTTTTTACAGGCAGCCAAGCGGTGGGGAGGGCTGCCGCAGGCCTGCAACAACCCTCCCTGTACCTGGAACGGGCCTCGTTACTTCGCGCTCGTCAGGACGGCTTTCGCCAAAGCTCCGGTATCGCCATCGATGGGAGTGATCCTGATCTGGTCGAAGCCGCTGACCGTAGTCGTATTACCCGGGCCGGCAGCGACCGAAGCGCTGATCTCGACCGACAGGCAGTCACAATCGAAGCCAACGCTCCAGCCGTCGTTGGAAATTTCGGCTTCCACACAGCACAGGGCGATGAGTACAACCACAGGCCACCACTCTTCCTGGTTCACTATGGGCATGTTGGTGGAGAACAGCAGTTGCTCGGAGGGGATTTCCACCAGGCGGATATTGCCGTCGGGGCCATTCGACGAATTGTCGAGGTAGCTGTGTATGACATTGCCGGCTTTGAGGAATTCGACTTTGGCCGTGGTTCCGCCGATCCCATTGAAGTTAAAGGTCATTTCCGTCGTTTTGTCGCCTTTGCGGAAGGCCAGTTCGCTGGCTACGGCGCCACCTGAAGCTGTTTTGGCCTGAAAAACGACCTGTTCGCCTACCTTGAGCGATTCGAGGTTCTCCGTCAGGGAGTTGGTTGCATCCTGGGCGAAGGAGACGGTGAGAAATGCTGCAAAAAAGCACAGTGTGAACGTTAATTTTTTCATGATTTACATAGCTTTATATCAGTAACTTGCCCTCATTGACGTATTCGGGCTTTACGCTCCTACTCTGATAAGGGGTTTTCGGAGGCTCCCCCCCGCGCCGGTGGGCAATGAAAACTGGTTATGCGCAATCACCAGTTTTTATGCTCCGGCAAATCTTTGGGGCCGGCTGCACTTTCAGAAAATGGAACCGGCCGGTTTCTGTTTCATTACAAAAAAAGGGCGCCTGGCAAAAAAAAACACGGAAAAAAGAGCGGATTCCGGCCAGGCCAGGTTTTGGGAATTGAAACTCACATCACCTCAATGTCCTGGTTTACGATCTCAATCATTTCCTCTTGTTGAGCAGTTGTCAGGGAATCCCAGTCCGAAGCGGAATTCAACAGGCCCATTACTATCAGAATAGCGATAATCGTTGACATAGCTTAAGTTTTTTAGTTTACTAATCCAAAATTGATCTGTCACAAAATTACCGCTGCCGGAGGCTAAAGTCAGGGAACTAATATTCATTTTGGAACAGGCCAGATTTTACTTTTTATCTGTATTCCTGAACAAATAACACATATCGTTACTTTATTTTCTGGTGTCGGCAAAACGGGCGGCGCAAGAGGGCGTGCATTTCCTCATGCTGCTTTCCGTTTTGCAACTGATCTGCGCCCGGCCGGAAAAACAAAAAGAAATCCAGCACGGCTCCCGCCCCCAAACGCCCTCTTGCCCAAACACGACACACGAACGGCAGAAAAAACAAAAACGGAAAACCTATGGAAGAGATCAATGAAGTCCTCATTCTGCTTTCAAAAAACAAAGTCCGGCAAATAGAAGTAATCACCAATGAGGTGGAGGGCAGAGAGGCGGCATCGAGGTACAGGGCCTTTTACAACCTCCTGGTGGAAGGCGCAATAAAAACGGACGAGGAGGGCGCCGCCTGGCTGGGGGTGTCAGCGAACTCCAGAAAATACCTGCGGTTTAAAAACGAATTTAAAAAGCGTTTGTACAACACCATCCTCTTTATCGACGTCAACCTGCCCCATTTCAACGAAGTCCAGCGCGCTTATTATATCTGTGTACAAAAAACGGCAGTGCTCAAAACGCTGAAGGGGCGGGGCGCCATTCTGAGCCCTGTCGGCATAGCAAAAGGCATTCTGCCCATTGCCGAGAAATTCGGATTCTACGACATTCTGATCGAAACTCTGAAGATTGTCAAGAACTATTATTCCGTGCACCTGGGAGACTCCAGGAAATTCAGCTATTACAGCCAGTTGATGTGGAAATACCACGAACTGTACCATGCCGAATTACTCGCCGTTGATGGTTTTCAGGAAATACAATCCCTGAGTATCAACTCAGCCGCCAACGGGCAGGAGATACACGAACTGGCGAAAAAGGTGCTTGCCAGGCTGGACGGCCATGGAAAAAGCGCCGATACCATCAACTACCTGATGTCGGTCGGCCTGATAAAAGTATATGAGAAGATGAGCATTAACGATTGGTCAGGCACCATTGCCAGCTGCCGGTCGGCGCTTGAGGCGCTCCGGAGCAAGCCATTCGTAAGCGGCATAATGAAAAATGCTTTTCTGCACCAGATGGCCGCCGCCCACCTCATGCTCGGGCAATATGAAACCGCGCGGGAGGCCTCTGCAGCCGCGCTGCAAAACACGCCGGAGGGCGGGCACAACTGGTTTAAAGGCATGGAGGTTTACCTGCAGATCGTCTTTCATGAAGGCCGGTATGAAGACGCCTGGAAGGCTTACAAACAGGCGGCCCGGCAACCGCAATTTGCTTTGCTGGCGCCGCCGTCGCGGGAACCCTGGAACATCTACCAGGCCTACCTTGCCCTGCTCACCAGCCTTAAGAAAATAACCCTCTCTCCCCGGGAAACCGGCGGGCTCAAAAAATTCCGCCTGGGGAAATTCCTCAATGAAGTGCCGATCTTCAGCAAGGATAAGCGAGGCCTCAATATCCCCATCCTCATCATTCAGTCTCTGTTCCTGCTAAGCGAACGAAGGTACGATGACTTTGAAGACCACATAGAATGCCTTCGGAAATACCGTTCCCGTCATTTTTCCGAAAACAACGAGCATTTCCGCACCGAGTGTTTCGTTCGTATGCTGCAGCGCACCGTCAAAGGGGATTTTGTGCGAAAAAAAGTGGAGCCCCGGACAACCCTACTGCTGCAGCGCATGCGGAACAGGCCCCTCAGCCTGGCCAACCAGACGCATGAGATAGAGGTTGTGCCTTATGAAAGGCAATGGGAGTGGGTGCTCGAGATGCTGGAATAGCAGCCCAACGGGCCGGCGCGGGGCGCCGGGCATGCCCAATTTCCTGCGCCATTTGCCGGGTCGAAGGAATTCGGCAGCCCATCATCCGGACATTCCGCAAATTTCTTTATTTTCAGGCCCACGGGAACACCCTCCCCCGGGCAGGGCGCTCCAACCCAGCTTATCGTTAACCAGTGAAGCACCGCGCTTCCCGCCAACCCGGAAAGCAATTATGATGCAGACCAAGGCCGGCCTGCTGGCTGAAGCAGAAAACTACGTGCAGAAGATATTCGAGGAACGCATTTCCTCCGATTACGCCTATCACAATTTTTCCCATACCCGGGAAGTGGTGGAAGCCGCCGTCGAAATCGGGCTGCAGTACAACCTGAGCGAGCAGGAAATGCGGAACCTGCAATTGTCCGCCTGGTTCCACGATGCTGGTTACTACGGCGGCGCCGAAGGCCATGAGGAGCGCTCGTGCGAACTGGCGGAAAACTTCCTCCGGGAACGCGATTACCCGGACGAGGACATCAAGAGCGTGCTGAGCTGCATCCGCGCCACCCAGCTGCCGCAAAAACCGCAGTCCATCATGGAGAGCATCCTCTGCGATGCCGACCTGCACCACCTGGGCAACGAGATGTACTGGGACCGGTGCGGCAGGGTGCGGCAGGAGCTGCTCCAGACGAAGGGCATCATCATGTCGGAACAGGAATGGGTCGACTTCGAACTGGGCTTCATGATGCGCCACCAGTACCATACCGAGGTGGCCCGCGAACTGTACAGCAAACGCAAGCGCAAACACGTCAAACAACTCAAAAAACAAAAACTCCGCCTCCACCCGGAGGCGCTGGAAGCCACCGAAGAAGCGGAAGACGGAGGTAAGCGGAAGAAAAAGAAAAAGGCCAAAAAGAGCGAACTCGAGCTCAAAGAACTCAACCTGGGCCGGGGCGTGGAGACCATGTACCGCACCACCTACCGCACCCACGTCAACCTCAGCTCCATTGCCGACAACAAGGCCAACTTCATGCTGACGATCAATGCCATCGTCATCTCCTTCCTGGTGACCAACCTGGTGCCCAAACTCCGGGATGACCCCTGGCTGATCGCCCCCACGGCCATTCTGCTGGCCACCTGCCTGTCTGCGCTGGTCTTCGCCATCCTGGCCACCCGCCCCAAAGTCACCGAGGGCAAGGTCACCCGCGATGACATCAACCACAAACGCTCCAATTTGCTATTCTTCGGGAACTTTTATAAAATGGACCTCGAAGACTTCCACTGGGGCATGATGGAAATGATCAAGGACAGCGATTATCTGTACAGCTCCATGACGCGCGACCTCTATTTCCTGGGCGTCGTGCTGGCCAAAAAGTACCGCTTTCTGCGCATCTGTTACGGGCTCTTCATGTATGGGCTCATCATTTCGGTGCTGGCTTTCGCGGCAGCCTACTATCTTATACCGGGTATCTGACTTCGGCCCGGCTCCCCTTTGACCGGAAATTTTTTAACTTCGCAATCAAAACCGCCTGTTAGCTATGATTTCTGATAAAATGCAAAAAGAGCTCAACGGCCAGATCGCGCTGGAGGGCTATGCTTCCTACCTCTATCTGTCCATGGCCTCCTGGTGCCGCCACCAGGGCCTGGAAGGTTGCGCCAGGTTTCTCTACCGCCAATCCGACGAGGAGCGGATGCACATGCTGAAAATATTTGACTACCTCGACGAAGTTGACGGCCGCGCCCTGGCCCCGGCTATCAAACAACCGCCACAGGATTTCGAGTCGGTGCGCAGCCTCTTCGAACAGGTTTACGCCCACGAGCAGAAAGTGAGCACTTCCATCAACAAGCTCGTGACGAAAAGCCTCAAGGAAGACGACCACAGCACCTATAACTTCCTGCAGTGGTACGTCGAAGAACAACGGGAAGAGGAAGCCCTGATGCGCACCATCCTCGACAAGATCCGGCTTATCGGCGACGGCCCTCAAAGCCTCTACTACATCGACAAGGAAGTGGAGGCGATCAATGCCCAGGCTGCCGCAGCCGAAGGCGGGCAAGGAGCCTGATGTAGTGCGTCAGTGGGCAGTATGTCCGTATTCAGCGGGCGCACGATACGAAACCAGGCTGCTACCGGATGAGTAACGAGCGGGAAATACCAGATCATTCCGGCGGGTTCGGGGAGGACTGCCGGATCGTGGTGGTGAAGAAATTTTTCTTCGAATCGCAGGCGCACCTGTATGCCGCCAGGCTTAAGGAAGCGGGTATTCCCAATTTCATTTCCAACGCCAATATGATGACGGCGCTGCCCCTGATCGAAGGCGGCGGCATCGGGCTGCATGTGCGCGAAGCCGACCTGCCCGACGCCGCCCGCATCATCGCCCGGCTGGACTACCAGGCCCAAAACCCCGATCCCGCCGGCGAATCCTTCCACGATGCCGGCCATGACGAGATCGCCTTCCAGAAGGCCCTCTCCGAGGGCAACCAAACCCATGCCCGCCGGATCGCCTTCTGGCTGGTGGCTGCAATCATTTTGCTGCTCATTCTCCGCGCCTTCCTGCGGGCGGCAGGGCTGGTTGAAAACAGGCTGGATGCTTTTTAGGTGGAATGGCGGGGCCGGGTAAAAATAGCCTACGCCGCTGTTAACTAAGTTGCAATATTCCAATATTCCAATATTCCACCCCAATGGACTTTCCAGAGCAGCCAAACCATACAGCCATGGCCACAACCCCGCTCCCCCTTTCTCACCGCCTGCGCGAACTGGCAGGGCTTTTCCTCAAGCTGGGCGTATTTGCCTTTGGCGGCCCGGCGGCGCACATTGCCATGATGGAAGAAGAAGTCGTCCGGAAGCGGCAGTGGATGAGCCGGGAGCACTTCCTCGATTTGGTCGGGCTCACGAACCTGATACCCGGGCCGAATTCTTCGGAGATGACGATGCACTGCGGCCATGAGCGTGGGGGTGCAGCGGGGCTTTTCGTTGCCGGGGCCAGCTTCATACTGCCGGCGGCGCTGATAACCGGAGCCCTGGCATACCTCTACGTCCGCTACGGCCAATTGCCTCAGGTAGCGCCCTTTCTGTACGGCATCAAGCCGGCCGTGCTGGCCATCATCCTCAGCGCGATTCTCAGTTTGGGCAAAAGCGCGGTAAAGGGCCCCAGGCTGGCCGTTCTCGGGGGGCTGGCCACGGCGGCAGTATTGTTTGGCGTGAGCGAAGTGCTGGCCATCCTCGGGGCGGGGCTGGCAGGCTTGTTGCTGCACGGGCTCCTCCGGTGGAGGGACAGGGCCGGAGATTTCGGGGCGGGCTTTTCGCTCATACTGCTCCAGGCAGCCGGGGGCGCGGCGGTTGCCGAGCCGGCAAGCCTGCTGAAGCTCTTCCTCGTTTTCCTGAAGATAGGCTCCATCCTTTTCGGCAGCGGTTACGTTCTGGTGGCCTACCTGGAGGGCGAACTGGTGCAAAAGCTGGGCTGGCTCAGCCAGGAAGCCCTGCTGGACGCCATCGCCATCGGGCAGTTCACCCCCGGGCCTATTTTGTCAACCGCCACTTTTATCGGTTATCAGATCCAGGGCGGCTGGGGAGCCGTGGTGGCGACCCTCGGCATTTTTCTGCCCTCTTTCTTTTTTGTCTGGCTCCTCAACCCCCTGGCGCCCAGGCTACGCCGGTCCCCGGCGGCGGCTGTTTTTCTCGATGCGGTAAACGTGGGCGCGGTCGGCATCATGGCCGCAGCGGCCCTGCAGCTGGGCATGGAGGTGATGATGGGCTGGCGGGCCTGGCTGATCCTCGCCCTGAGCCTGGCGGCAGTGTTCGGGCCCCGGAAGCTGAGCTCCGCCTGGGTGATCGCCGGCGGAGCCCTGCTCGGGTATCTGCTTTCATGGCTTTAAGCGGCCAAACGCATTACCGATGCCACAGGGCCGCGCCGTTCTTTCAGGGCGGGACGGCCCGGAGCACCATTTCATGGTACTTTTTCCTTTTTCAAAAACCATACTGCACAAACAGGGCTACATTCCTTCCCGGCTCGTAGATGAGCCCGTTCACCGGCATGTTGCGATAGCCCCGGTTGAGGTGTTCGTAGTAATTTCTGTCCAGCACGTTGAGCACGGCAGCCCCGACAGACAGGCCGGGCAAGGGGCGCAGCAGGGCTTTGAAGTCGAATACGCTGAAGCCCGGGCTTTCGGATTCTCCGAAAGAAACCGAAACCCGTTCCTGGCGGGCAACGAAGCGCCCTTTGAGGTCCAGGCTGTACATTTTCCGTTCGTATTTCAGGCCCAGCGCTGCGGCGAAGGGCGGGATTTCCGCCAGGGGTTCATCCCAGTCCAGGTTCTGCGCGTAGGTATAGGCCGCCGAGCCGTAGGCCGTCAGATGGCGGGCCATTTGAAGGGAGCCTTCCAGTTCAAAGCCGGCCTGGTTTGCGGCATCGATGTTCCGGAATCGGCGGGAGAACTTCGGCTCCTGCTGCGGCATGTACTTGCGCGGCAGCGTGCTGTCTACAGCCGCTGTGATGTAATCGGTGATGTAGGAGTAAAAAGCGGCGAGCCGCCACCTGTAGCGGCCGCTTTGCTGCCCGATGCTCAGTTCGGCCTGGTGGTTGGCTTCCGGTTTCAGGCCGGGGTCGCCTACATACTCATAGTCATCGACGCCAATGTTGAAGTGGTTGATATAGCGTTCTTCCATGTTGGCCGTGCGGGCGCCGCGGCCCAGGGCCAGTTGAAGTTCCAACCCCTTATTCAGCCGGTAATCGGCCGAGATGTTGCCGCTGAAGTTCCATTCCGCATCGGTGTTGAGCTCGGGGTACAACTCGGCAAAGTCGGGCGCGGGATTATTGACAGCCGCGCTCACCAGGTCGATGCGGGCGCCTGCCGTTAGGCTGAGCCGGTCGGAGATGAATTGCCGGGTTTCGGTAAAAAGGCCCAGGGTGTTGATGCGGGCATCCTGCCAGACGAGGTCTGTGAATTCCATGGGCGGGTCGATGGGCGCGCCGGTCATCATGTTGCGTTTGACGAGGCGTATCCGGTTGCCGTCGCGGCTGATGCTGCGCACGTCCAGGCCGGTGTAGAGCTGCGATTTCGGAGTAGGCAGCCAGGAGAGCTCCAGCTTGCCGCCAAGGGTCAGCGCATCGACGGTGCTGGTGGATGCCGTCGCCATGAAATTGGGCCGCAGGGTATTGCTCATGATGTGGTCAACCCTGGCGGCAAAGGCCTTGAAGGTGATGGAGTACAGGCTGGGGCTGATGTTCCTGGCCACGTAATCGGCCGACAGCACGCTGCTGTTGTCCTCATCGGTATCCATGGGCAGCCCGGCGTGCAGGATGTCGCGCCCGAAAGACTGCCGCCAGCCCAGTTGCAGGCGGTGGCCCTTGAAGGTGGCGATGCCCAGTTTGGCGGAATAGTCGTATGATTTGAAGGAAGTGGCGATCTCTTCTCCGGCGCCGTTGTCGTAATTGCCGAAATCCCGGATACCTCCGTTCAGGACGGCTTCAAACCCCTTGCCCGCGGCATTGAGGGCGATGCGGCCGAGCTTGGCGTTGCCGTTGAATTCGTAACCGCTTTCCACATTACCGCCTATGGTGAAGGATTCGGCCGGCTGGGGGCGTTTGGTGATGATGTTCAGCACCCCGCCCATGGTTTGCCCGTACCGCACGCTGAAAGGGCCGCGGATGAGTTCGACCTTCTCTATTTCCTCGGGAATGACGTGGGTGGTGATGGGGTCCATGCGGGTGGGGCAGGCGTGCATCACCTGCAATCCGCCGTCGTACTGCACGTTGAGCTGCTCGTTGCGGAAGGAGCGGAAGACCGGGTCCATGGCGTAACCGCCTCTTTTCACCACGCCGAAGCCCGGAATATCGCGGAAGAGGTCGCCCACATCGCGGGGGCGGGCGACGCGGCTGGCAAAGTCCGGCAGAATGTCCGACTGTGCGGTGCGCTCCATATTGTTGCCCTGCACCAGTATCTCCTCGATCACGATCGGAACGGAGGCCAGGCTGATGGCCAGAGCGCCTGCTTCTTCGGCAGTTACTTCCGCCCTGAAGGTTTCATAGCCCACATGCTGCACCGAGAGCACGTAAACGGCCCGGCCGGGCGCGTCCAGTTCGAAACGGCCCTGCTCATCGGCATAAGCCGCCCGGTTGAGGCCTTCGGCCATAATGATTGCATAACTCAGGGGTTTTAAGGTTTCGGCATCCCGAACTTCTCCTTTGATGGAAAACTGGGCCAGGGCCAGGGCGGGCAATGCCCAGGCCATCAGAAAAATAATGACATTTTTCATGGTTTGGATGATTGTTTTGAACCAGATAAAAGGTTTGCATAGCCTCATCGCTTCAAGGCCATGGGACAGCGCAGCCACGAAACAGGGTGGCGCCATGAAGAAAAGCCCTACGCCCAGGGCGGGCGCAGCAGGCTGTGGGGCGGTTCAAAACGGTAGAGGAAGCTGTAGAAAAAGCGGGCCTGCCGCGGACTGAAGGCCGGTGCGGCCAACTGAATACCGGCCGAAGGCCCGATGAGTGCATGGAAGGGCAGTTGCTCCTGCGGGAGAACAGGTAAAAGGGGAATCTCCGGTTCTTCGGAGCCACTGCCTTCCAAAACTTCCTGCAAATGGCACTTTCCCTGGCACATCAGCTCAGGGTTGTTTTTGTTTATACAGTACTGCTCCGTTATGCGCTGCCGGTTGGCGAGGTACCAGAGCCCAATCACAGCATCCCGCCCACTGGCCAGCGCCAGTGCTCCGATCAGCAGGAATGCAATGAAACGGCAGAACATGGTGATAAAATTTTCCCCGGGCTTCCCCCCGGGCTAACAGTTAATGTTTTTCCCACATATCCACTTTCCGCAGGGGCGCCTGCGCAAAAGGAGGAGCAACGATCCTTTCCACGCTTTCCAGCACTTCTCTTCCCCAAATTTCTTTCCCGAAAGGGGTAAAGGCGTGCTCCTCATTCTCAAGATGCGTAAACAATTCTTTGCGCGCGCTGCGCGCTTCTGCGGTTTTATGTTTTCAGGCGGGCCAAAAGCGCCTGCTTCTGAATAGCTCCTGTTGTTTCAAAAATCCTTCCTGGCGGCCAAACGCCTGATGCCCAGGGCCGGCAGCAGCACCCAGGCCGAGAGCACCGCCAGGGAAACAACCATGCCCGGCGCCGCGCCCAGGAACTTCTGGATGACAGCCCCGGTGTACCCCATCAGGGCGGAAATGTCGAGCTTGAGCAGAATGAGCACCCTCGACAGGTCGATGGGGTTGAACATGGAAGCTCCAATGGCGAGGTTCTCCAGCGGGTAATCGCTGAACAGGGACAAGGCGAGCAGGAAAATCCCGTCGTAGATGACCGCGAAGAACAGCCAAACCAGGATGGCCAGCCCAAAACCTTTGATTCGGTTCTCGTTGCGCAGGGCGATGAAAAAGGCGATAGCCGAAAAAATAAAGGACAGAAATATGCCCACGACGAGCAGCATCATGAAATTCCATATTTCCGGTGAACCGAAAATCCCGTACAGTGCAAAGGGCAGCCCTACCCCCAGCAGCAGGCTGGCGGATAAGGACAAGGCCAGGCCCAGGTACTGCCCCAGGAAGATGTGGGTGCGCCGGATGGGCTGCGAGAGCAGCAACTCGCTGAATTCCCTGGAGTTGTAGTAGTACATCACCCCGAACATGGTGGCGATGAGCGGCGCCAGCACCAGGATGACGTTCATCAGGCTGATGATGACCTTGGAGAGCCCGCCGCTGAGCCAGAAGAGCGAAAGGGTGAACAGCAGAAAAAAGGCGGTATAGATATAGGCCCAACGGCTGCGCATCAGGTCGAAAAAGCTGTATTTGAGAATCTTTAGCATGGCTTCAGTTTTTTTGATCATGGTTTTCGGAGCGGGGCGGCCCGGGAATGCCGGCTTCGGCCTACAGTTCGTAGCTGCGCGCCATCCGGGCAGCTTCCTGGCTGTGGCCGTTGGCGCTAAACCCCTGCTCCCCCTGCAGTATCCGGGCGATGGCCCGCTCGAGATTGTTTTCGCGATACTCCCGTTTCAGGCTGTCAACGCTGCCCCGGAAGTGGATGCGCCCTTCCAGCAGGAAGACCACTTCGTCCGCCATTTCTTCCACGAAATTCATGATGTGGGTAGTGGCAAGCAGGAGTTTGCCCTTCGCTTTTTCTTCCAGCAGGAGGGCTTTCAGGCGGATCAGCGCCACCGGGTCGAGCCCGCTGGTCGGTTCGTCGAGGATGAGCACGGGGCTGTCATACATGAAGGCCTGCACCAGGTTGACTTTCTGGCGGGTGCCGCCGGAGAGGTTGCCCAGGCGCTTGTCGAGGAAAGGCTGCAGCCCGAACATTTCGATGAGCCGCCCCAGCGCCTGGGGTTTTTCCCCGCGAATGTCCTGGATCATGTCAAGGAGTTCGCTGACGCGCAGGTTGTCGGGAAAGCGGGCGATCTGCGGCAGGTAGTCGATCTGCCGGCGGTAATCCCAGCGCCCCCGGATGTCCTCCCCCTGAAAGCGGATCTGGCCCTTGTCGGGAATGGACATGCCGAGGATGCTCTTGATGAGGGTCGTCTTTCCGGATCCGTTCGGCCCCAGGATGGCGTAAATGCCCGGTCTGCCGAAGTCCAGTGATACGCCGCTGAGCACCTGCAGTTTGCCGAAGGATTTATGAAGGTTGTCTATGGTGATCATCAGTTCCTATTTTTGATGTTGGGCTTTTCTGCGAAAAATAAGCGGCCGCATCAGCGGCTGTTCGTCGGCCACATTGGCCGGGGTAAACACCGGGCTGACCTTTTCGGAAAAATTGAGCAGGTCGATGAACAGGCTGCGCAGCAGCACCATGGCCTCGGGCGTGCGGTTGACCACGTAGTTGAAGAGCTTGACCGGCCGGTACGGCACATCGCCACGGCCGTCGCGGTTGAGGTCGTAGCCGTTGTAGCTGCTCCAGTAATTGCCGTTGAAGGTGTTGGTGTTCGTGGTGCTGTTTACGGAAAGGTCGAAGGTGTTGTTGAGGAAATTGTTGCCCTCCACCTCATTATCCAGGCAGCCGCCCGAAATTTTGACGGCCCAGCCGTTGCGCGAAAATTCGTTGTTGCGGTACTTCAGCCGGGTGGAGCCCTCGACCAGGATGCCGATAGTGTTTTCGCGGAAGGTGTTGTCGTGGATTTCCGCATCGTAAATTTCCTTCAGCAGCAGCCCGTAGGAGGCTCTGCCCCAGTTGAATTCGAAGGTGTTCTCCCACATGTTGATGCGGCGGGAGAACATGACGGCCACCCCGGCGCCGTTGCGGCGGAAGGTGTTGTGGAAGTAGTCGTCGTTGTTGGAAAACATGAAGTGCAGCCCGTAGCGGATGTTGTCCTCCGCCGTGTTGAGCCGGATGCTGCTGCTGTCGACGAACTCCAGGTAGATGCCGTCGCGGTGGCCGCGCAGGTAGTTGTCTTCTACCAGGACGTTCTTGCAGTGCCACAGGTGGATGGCGTTGCCGGAAGACATTTCATGCACGGCCTTGCCTGTGATGTGGTTTCCGCTGATGGCGCCGTCGGAGCTTTTCTCCAGGTAGATGCCGAAAAAGGTGTTGTCCAGCCGGTTGTTCCGGATGGCGAAGCCTCTGGCTCTCCTGGCGCGAATGCCCGCGCGGTCCTCCAGATAGCTGGTGCCCACATTGCGGACATCCAGCCCTTCCACCACCACATTATTGGCGGTGATGGTCAGCACTTCCGCCTGGTTCTGGCCGTCCACGATCGGGTAGCCTTCTCCCCGCAGGGTAAGGGGTTTGTCCACCGTGATATTCCCTTCGCGGTAGGTTCCCTTTTTGATCAGGATGACATCGCCCTCCGCCGCAGCTGCAATGGCCTGCTTAATGCTGGAAAAAGTACAGGAGGGGCAGACGGTGATGGTGCGGCCCCGGGCGGAGAAACTGCTCAGCAGGCATAGTATGGCAATGATTGTTGTGTTACGCATCTCGATTTAAGTTTTTGTACACTGCTTTCCCGGCCAGGCCGGGATGGCAGTGTACCGCTCGCTATTCATCCCTCATTCCCGCGCCAGGTGCTGCCGAAGCGCCTCCCAGCCGAACACTTCCCCGCCTTTTTCGGCCTGGAAGGCCTGCGCCCGCTCCATATCGGAGAAAGCGGACAGGAAGGCGCCCATGGGGCTGGGTATTTCCGGGCTGATGAGGAAAGCGCTGCTTTCGGCCGGTATCAGGGCGCCAGGTTGTTCGTAATCGTTGGCCAGCAGATGGGCATATTCCTGGCCGGGCTGCTCTGCCATGTAGTGCACCAGGCACTCGATCGCGTCGAATTTGAACACCTTGCCTTTGGCGGTAACGGCCTCTGCGGCGTGTTGCCGGTCGACGATGGACATTTTGCAATAGTGGCACATGTCCATTCCGTACTCGATAGGCTTAGGCTTGGGCGCGCAACTGCTCACGAGCGCCAACACCATCATTGCCGCCGGCAATAACAAGCTTCTCATTTTTGTCCATTTTTGATTTCAGCCACCAGGCAGCCAGCGCCAGTATTACGCCCAGGCCGGCCAGGTATCCGCCGGTATGCGGAAAGGATTTGGCAATAAAATTCAGGATCACTTTGGTGCCGATCAGCGGGGGCTGAAAGGAAGCGCCCGGTATCTTGATCGGGGCGGTAGGGCTGAGGTTGTGGCCGTAGTCGTACTCCCACAGGTAAAAATCGTAGACGCCCAGGGCCGCCAGCACCATGAAAACAATCGCCCAGCCCAGGAAAAGCTGCCGCTTGTTGATCAAAGCGGCGATCAGCCCCAGCGCTACCAGCACCAATACCACCGTGGGGAAATAGCGAAGCTCGGGAATGGAATCGGGCTCGATGAATTTCATGCCTACGTAGTGGTTCAGGATGTTGATGTTCTGAAGGGTGCCCGGGCTGTCCCCACCCAGCTTGTTGATCCAGATGTACATCGTCACCCCATCGGGGTACTGTGGGGCGAACAGGGTGATGCGCCACATGGGGAAAACAAACAGTGTAAGGAGTAATAGAGCGCCAATAGCCATAAGCAGGCGCGGCAGGAATTTCATGTTGTATTTTTTAGGGTGGAAGAGGGGGGATAGCACCCGGTTTTTTTGCTTTCCCCGGGGGCGGGGAGCCGCAGCCCAACGGCTGCGATCCGTCCGTGTACTATCCCCTGTTCTTCACACCTGTTTACGCAATTCGATTACCGTTTTAAAGCTTATTGAACAGGTTCGTCTTCACCCAGCCTCCATTTGAGGGCTATGTCGGAGCCCTGCGGGGAAACCCGGATGTACCCCTGCATTTCCTGGTGCAGTGCGGAGCAGAAGTCGGTGCAGTAGAATGGGAATACGCCTTCCCGCTTCGGTTCCCAGAGCAGGGTTTCGGTCTGGCCCGGCATGATCAGCAATTCGGCGTTGGTGGCGCCCATGACGGCGAAGCCGTGCGGAACGTCCCAGTCCTGTTCGAGGTTCGTCACGTGGAAATAGACCTTGTCGCCGACCTTGACCCCTTCGATATTGTCGGGGGCGAAGTGGCTGCGGATGGTAGTCATATACACGTGTACGACATTGCCTTCGCGCACCACCTTGGCGTCTTTCTCGCCCATGGCCCGGTAGGGGTGCTTGTTTTCTTCTATCGGATAGAACTTCTTCATCCGGCCGGTCACGCGGTCGGCGGAAATGGCCTGGGCGTAGTGCGGCTCGCCGATGGTCGGGAAGTCGAGCAGCAGCTTCATCTTGTCGCCGGAGATATCATACAACTGAGCGCTGTGGTTCATCTCGGGGCCGGTGGGCAGGTAGCGGTCCTTGGTGATCTTGTTCAAGGCCACCAGGTATTTGCCCTCGGGCTTCCGGGAGTCGCCGCCCGGGATCATGAGGTGCCCCACCGAGTAGTAGCATGGAGCGCGGTCGAGGACTTCCCAGGTGCCGACTTTCCACTTCACCACTTCGGAGGAAATGAAGAAGGTGGTGTAGGCGTTGCCGTTGGCGTCGAATTCCGTGTGTAAGGGCCCGAGGCCAGGCTCCTTCACGACGCCGGCCACGACTTCCTCGAATTTCAGGACGGGCACCCCTGCGATCTCGGTTTCATAAGCCTTGTTTTCTATGGCTTTGATCATCTTGGAGTAGGAGTGCACGGTCAGGTCGGCCGACAATTTGCCGTTGCCCACGATGTATTCGCCGGTGGGGTCTACGTCGACGCCGTGGGGCGATTTGGGGGTGGGCAGGAAGTAAACCAGCCCGGGGCATTCGGAGGGGATCAGCACCTTCACTTTGTCCATCATGGTGGAGGTAGCCGAGTGGGTCTCATCCTTGTAGAGGTTGTGGGCGTAATTGGCCGGGATTTCCTTGAATTTCCCCTGCTGGATATATTCCTCGGCCTTTTTCCAGTTGATCGCGGCGATGAAGTCCTTGTCGTGCTGGGAAGCGTTCACTTCCAGCAGGGTGCTCTTTTCCTCGGTGTTGTAGGAGGTAAAGAAGGTCCAGCCATGGGAAGCGCCCTTGCCGGAGTGGGCGAGGTCATAGTTGAAGGCCGGCAGCAGTACCTGGAAAGCGATGCTCATCTCGCCGGAGTTCGGATCCACCTTAATAAAGGTAAGCATGCCCTTGAAGTTCTCCGCGTAGCTGTCGATGGCTACGTCCTTCTGCGGGTAGGGCACGCCGAAACGGGTGCCAGCCACCACGTATTCGGTGTTTTCGGTTGTAAAGGGCGAGCTGTGGTTGCCGCCGCTGTTGGGGATCTCGATGATCTCCACCGTTTCGAAGGTGCTCAGGTCGATCCGGGCGATGCGCGGCGTGTTGTTGCCGTTGATGAACACCCAGCGGCCGTCGGTTTCGCCATTGGTTTGTGACAACTCGGGGTGGTGCGCATCGTCCCAGGGGATGAAGCCGAAGGAGGTGTTCAGCAGCGGTTTGGTTTCCTCATTAAAGCCGTAGCCCTTCTCGGCGTCAAGCGAGAAAACCGGTATCACCTTGAGCAGGCGCCCGGAGGGAAGGCCGTACACGCTGAGCTGGCCGCTGAAGCCGCCCGAAAGGAAGGCGTAAAATTCGTCGTACTCACCCGGAGCGACGTAGACCTGGGAGGCGGCGTCGCCGGCCAGGGCGCTGCCGCCCTGTCCCCCGGCATCCTGTTTGCCGCAACCCGACAGCACGGCCAGCAGGCCAAATGCCAGCGCAAGAGGCAGGAATCTTTTGAGAAACACATGGTTTTTCATAATATCATCAGTTTTTTACGTTTACAAACCCTTGTTTACGCTCCTGAGAAAGGTTTGAAAACCAGAAACGGGCATTCAATGGCAGGAATCAACATTTAAATCGAACCCGTATAACTGATAGGATTATACCATTTTAAAAATGGCCTTTCTCTACCTTTCCCTAGATGACTATTATCACTTCGATATGTGATATTTATCAAAAGCGATTCATCAAATCAGCAACAAGATAAAAAGATTCTTTTATCTTTTTATGTGCAAAAAAACACCGCTTTGGCCCGTTTGGCAATGACAAAAATCACCCCTTTCGGAACCGCCGGGGTATTGTATTTGTAAATAGTTGATTAACAGCGGTATAAAACAGTGGATTTTCTCTCGGTTTTCAGCGGGGGGAGGGGTTTTCCGAAATAAAAAAAGATTTTGTTGTCTTTTATTCTTTTTTAGTGTATCTTCGCCCCAATAAACAAGGCAAGCATGTTTTCCAAATCCTGTAAATATGCGATCCGGGCTGTGTTGTTCCTTGCAGCCAACGCCAGTGAGGCGCAAAAAATGGGGGTCAGGGAAATAGCGGACGCGCTGGACGTGCCCAAACATTTCCTGGCGAAAATCCTGCAGGACCTTTCGAGGCACAACCTGGTCTCTTCTGTCAAGGGGCCGAGCGGGGGCTTCTTCCTTAGTGATAAAAACATGCGCGCGACCCTTCGCTCCGTAGTGGAGTGCATCGACGGCCCGGAAATATTTACCGGCTGCATACTGGGGCTGCCGGTTTGTTCTTCCGAAAACCCCTGCCCGATGCATAAACAAGCCGTCGTGTACCGGGCGGGCCTGCTGGACCTCATCGAACATCAACCCATCGTGGAAGTGGCCCGGAAGGTGAAAGAGCAGGGCCTGAAGCTTTAATGATCCAATACGTGAAGAACGGGGCTTTTGCCCCAAAGCCGTTAATTGCAAACAACCTATTAATTTAATACATACAAAAAACACGGACAATGAGAAAAATAGCTTTTGTTTTAGGGCTTAGCGTAGCGCTCTTACCTGCCTGTGGCGGAGATTCTTCCAGCGCCGACAGCAACACCCCTCCTCCCAAGAGCATGGTAGCCGACCAGCCCACCGACGACGGTAAGGGGATAGGCGAGGTCAAGGAGGTGTCGCTCAACAGCCCGCTCAAACCGGATATGGTGGACAAGGGCAAGGCCATTTATGAAATGAAGTGCGCCGCCTGCCACAAACTCAGCGACCAGCGGGTCGTCGGCCCGGGCTGGAAAGGCGTCACCGACCGGCGCAAACCGGAGTGGATCATGAACATGACGACCAACGTCGACGTCATGCTGGAACAGGACCCTGCAGCTCAGGCCATGCTTAAAGAGTGCCTCGTGCGCATGCCCAACCAGAACCTCACCATCGGCGACGCCCGCGATGTGCTGGAGTTCATGTACGCCAACGACGGCCAGGAGGTAGGGCAGTAACTGGATGGCTGGATGGTTGAATGGCTGGGTGTTCTCCGGGCAGCCAAGCCCGGGCCAGCCACATAACCATTCAGCCATACAACCATTTCCCAGGGCTGCGCCCTTTTGCCTGGCGCCCGAAGCGCAATAGAACAAACTAAGTAGTTGGACACATTTAGCAGAACAATATAACAATCCAACAATATAACTCCGGCCCCAGGAACAAGGCTATTGACGCCGTATTTCCGAAGCAGTATGTGAGTAACCATAAATGTGTCCAACTACTTAACCGCCGTAATACTTCCCCAAATTATTCCGCCATGGCTGAACGTTGGTTTCGCATAGCGTTATTAAATTTTTTCGTTGCCGCGGTGATGGGCCTCATTCTCCGCTATGCCTTTGTGGAAGAGATCAGCTGGCTGAAGTTCCGCCATTTTCTGCATGGCCATTCCCATGTCGCCATGCTGGGCTGGCTTTATCTGGCGCTGTACGCGCTGCTGGTGCGTTCCTTCCTGCCGGAACCGGCGCAGCACAGCCGTTTTTACCGCAATAATTTCATAGTGGCCCAGGCCAGCGTTGTGGGCATGCTCATCGCATTCCCCATACAGGGCTACGGGCCCTGGGCTATCGCCTTTTCCACCATTCACGGGCTGGCTTCCTACTTCTTCGCCTACCGCTTTTTGAAGGAAATGCCCCGCGACGGCAGCGTATCCGGGCTATTCGCCAGGGCCGCGCTCCTGTTCATGGTTTTCTCCACTTTGGCTTTATGGGCCATGCCGGCCATAATCATCGCGGGGCAGCAGGGCTCCGCCATTTACTACATGTCGGTGCAGTTCTATCTGCATTTTCAGTTCAACGGCTGGTTTGCTTTTGCAGTGCTGGGGCTCTTTTTTAAACTGCTGGAAACCCGCGACATATTGGTGGATATCCGGCCCACGCTGCATTTTTTCAGGCTGTTGGCCATCTCCGTCTTTTTCACCTACGCCCTGGCGGTGGCCTGGGCAGAACCCCTGCCCGCCGTTTTTGCCGCCAACAGCCTGGGGGTGGGGCTGCAACTAGCCGCAGCGGTTTTCTTTGTCCATATCGTGATGAAGTCACACGCAAAACTACACCAGCACCTGGGGGGCTGGGGGCTGGCGCTCATCAAAATCGCCTTCGCCTGCTTCGCGCTGAAAGTACTCATACAAACCGCTGTCATCATCCCCCATATTGCAACGGTGGCCTATACCGTTCGCAACTTCGTCATCGGCTTCATCCACCTGGTGCTGCTGGGCGTCATCACCCAGTTTATTCTGGGCTACAGCATCCTCAACGGCACGCTGGCGCTTCGCTCGGCCTTGTCCAGGCTCGGCCTTTGGCTCCTGCTGGCCGGCTTCTTCGCCAGCGAACTCCTGCTCTTCCTGCAGGGCACGCTGTTCTGGGCCGCCATGGGCTTTTTGCCCTGGTATTACGAATCCTTGTTCGCAGTCTCCATTTTGATGCCGGCGGGCATTTTGCTGCTGTGGATGGGGCAGCAGCGGGATGCAGCGCCTCCGGCCTCCCTGCCATAAGGCTGCTCCGGGAAGCCCTTGGGGAATGGAGTACTGTACTGGAGTATTCCACCATTCCAACCATTATCCCTACCTTTGTGGCTCCGCGAGCAGGGCAGGCGATGCCCCGCGAGCGGAGTTCAGCGATGAACCAGCAACCTTTTTCCGGCTCCGAGGGACGGAATAAACCAGAAACAAGCATCCCATGCCAGACAATCCGGAACAAGCTCCCAAACGCACGGACGTCAACGAACTCGGCGAATTCGGGCTGATCGAACACCTGACGCAGGGCTTCCCCCTGCACAACCGCTCATCCATCAAAGGCGTGGGCGACGATGCGGCGGTGATCGACAACGACGGCTTGCTCACCCTCGTCTCCACCGACCTGTTGGTGGAAGGCGTTCATTTCGACCTGATGTACAGCCCGCTCAAACACCTGGGCTACAAATCCATTGTCGTCAACCTGTCGGACATTTACGCCATGAACGCCTACCCCCGGCAGGTGACGGTGTCCATCGCCCTGTCCAACCGCTTCTCCGTAGAAGCCCTCGATGAACTCTATGCCGGCATCCGCGCGGCCTGTGAGCACTATCAGGTGGATCTGGTAGGCGGCGATACGGCTTCCTCGCCCCGCGGGCTGATCATCAGCGTGACGGCCATAGGGCAGGGGGAAAAGGACAAACTGGCCTACCGCAACGGCGCCAGGGTTGGCGACCTCATCTGCATCACGGGCAACCTGGGCGCAGCCTACCTGGGGTTGCAGATACTGGAACGCGAAAAACGGCTCTACCTGGAGAACCCCGGCATACAACCCGAACTGGAAGGGCACGACTACCTCATCGGGCGCATCCTCAAACCGGAAGCGCGCAGGGACATGATCGAAATGTTCGCCAAAAACCGGCTTGTGCCCACCGCCATGATCGACGTCTCCGACGGCCTGTCCTCCGACCTGCTCCACATCTGCCATCAATCGGGCGTGGGCGCCGTCATCGAGGAGAGCGGCGTGCCCATCCACCCCGACGCTCAGCTTCAGGCCCTGCAGTTCCAGCTCGACCCCATTACCTGCGCGCTGAGCGGGGGAGAAGACTACGAATTGCTCTTCACCATCCGGCCCGAAGACGTGGACAGGGTGAAATACCTGCCGGATATCTATATTGCAGGCGAGATCGTGCCGGCAGCCGACGGCGTGAAGCTGCACACCAAAGGCGGCCATATCCACCCCATCGAAGCCCAGGGCTGGAAGCATTTCGGATCAGCGAAATGAAGCTTGCCGCTCTTAACGTAGCTAACATTCAACCACCGTCATGAAAACATTCAGCACATTCCTGCTCCTTCTGTCCGTCGCCTTCCTGGCCTGCCTGCCGGGCTGCAAATCCGACGGTTCGGGGCAATCGTCCGTTACAGAAGAAGAAGCGCCGAAGGAAAAGGTGGCCGTCCCCAAATTCGACCGCGATTCCGCTTATGCCTTCGTCGAAAAGCAGGTCGGTTTTGGCCCGCGCGTGCCCAATACGGAAGCGCACCGGCAGTGCCGGCAGTGGCTGGCGGCCAGTTTCCGGCAATATGGCGCAGAAGTGATCGAACAGGATTTCCAGGCCCGGGCCTACACCGGCGCCACCCTGAACGCCACCAACATCATCGCCCGCTACAATCCGCAGGCCACCAGGCGCATCATGCTGGCCGCCCACTGGGACAGCCGCCCCTTCGCCGACTCACCGCTGAACACAGATCGCAAGGACGAGCCCATCCTCGGCGCCGATGACGGTGGAAGCGGCGTGGCCGTACTGCTCGAAGTCGCCCGTCAACTGCAGGCCAACCCCATCGAAATGGGCGTCGACCTGATCCTCTTCGATGCGGAAGACTACGGGGAAAGCGGCGGAGATAATGCCGAAAGCTACTGCCTGGGCTCCCAGTACTGGTCGCGCAACCCCCATGTGAGCGGCAGGCAGCGCCCCAAATATGGCATACTGCTCGACATGGTCGGCGCCGAAGGGGCAAGGTTTCCCAAAGAATACTACTCCATGCAGTTCGCCCCGCAGTTGGTCAACAAAGTTTGGAAACTGGCCCAGAACATGGGCTACGGCAACTACTTCGTCAACGATTCCGGCGGCGGCGTCACCGACGACCACTACTTCGTCAACACCATCGCCCGCATCCCTATGATTGATATCATTAACCGCCCGGTGGGCGCCCAGACCGGCTTCGGCGAATACTGGCACACCCATAACGACGACATGGATATCATCGACCCCCGGACGCTCCGGGCCGTCGGGCAGGTAATGCTGGCTGTCGTGTACCGGGAAGCCAACGGGGAGTTCTGACGGCCATGGCGGCAGGAGGGGGAGATGTGGTGGCCTGATGACTTATAAAAAGATAACCTGCGGCACTAGCGAGCCGGGCAAGTTTGGAGAAGGAGTGAGGAACTGAGCCCCGGCTGGAGGCGAAACCGTGGCCGCGGGCAAGTCACGGGGTGGCTGAACTTCAGCAAAATCAGGGCAAGCCACCCCGTGACTGGGCTGTAGCCCTAAAACCTGTGCAGCACCGTGCTGAAGCTGATCACGGGGATGGGCAGGGCAAAAAACTCCCGCTCGACGATGCCTGCCGGGAAAGAAAGCGTCCAGTCCACCCGCCTGCCTATAATCTTTAGCCCAAGCGTGCCTACGGTGGCTTCCAGGGAGGGAATCGCCCAGCCCTCGGCGATCAGGGCCAGGCTCTTGCCGGTGCGGTAATGCCCGGAGAGGGTGTAGGCCGGTTGCGCCGCCCAGCGCCCGCCGATGAAGCCCTGCCCTATGCCAAAGGAGAAATTGCGGTCGGGCGTCCCGTAGGTAAAAGAGCCGTAAACCAGCGCGGCGTCGATGAGCCTGTTGCGCTCATCCGGTACGGTGACGACCAGTGCGCCGGCGGCGAGCTGGGATATGGAGCCCGGCGGGCTGAACGAAAACTTGGGCGTAATGCCGTATGCGGGATAAAATACCCCCAGCCCTGTCCAGCCCGTAAAAAGCACCCCTATGCTGGCCCGTTCCGCCAGCCCGACGGTTACCTGGTTATAGGCCAGGGAGATGTTTTTGTAATGCACCTCCCCGGGCCGCAGGTTGAAGCCCGTGGGGGTGAGCAGGTTCTGAAAAGGGGCCATGGGCGCCCGCCAGTACTCCCCGTTGAAAAAGCGCTCGGGGGGAATGGCTTCGATGGATTTTATCATGCCCTTCGCCAGTTGTACTTCTCCGGCGCCTTCTTCTTCGAGTATGTAGTAGCCGCCCTGTTCGCCCTGATAACGGCCGAGGTATTCGGCGCTGCCGCGCAGTTTTACCGACACCAGGCGCCCGGGCTCCAACTGGGCGTGAAGGGGGGCTGCGGCCAGAAGCACGGCCAGCAACAAGAGAAAGCGGTTAAACGGGTTTGTTTCCATGGGCCTTCGGTTTTGGCTTTCTTTCATATACCTGAAGCATGGGCTCAGCCCCCATGGAAATGGAAAAAATTCCACCCCTGCCAGCCTGCAACCCATACTCATCATACGACGGTTCACCGGAAATCAGTGGCAAGGTTACCGGATTCATTGGAGTTTTGAGGCATGAATCAGAACACTCAACAGAACTTTCAAAACTCCGCCATGATGAAAAAGTACAACTTGCTAATCCTGTTTTTTACTATTGCCTGGGCTCCTGCTTCCTGGAGCCAGGCTTTTCAAACGATCAAAGGCACGGTGGTGGACCAGCAATCCGAGATTCCCATTATCGGGGCGGCGGTCGAGTTGGTCAGCGTGGAGCCCTCCCGCGGAGAAGTGACCGATATCGACGGCAATTTCTCCATCAGTAATGTGCCGGTAGGCCGTCATACCCTGCGGGTCAGCTATCTGGGCTACAGCCCCATCACGATCCCCAACGTACTTGTAACTGCCGGTAAGGAAACCGTGCTGAACCTGGGGCTGGAAGAAACCGTGGTGCAGATGAACGAGGTAGTGGTCAACGGCAAGGCCGAAAAAGGCAAAACCAATAACGACATGGCCGCCATCAGCGCCCGCAGCTTTAACCTGGAGGAAGTGACGCGCTTTTCCGGCGGCCGCAACGACGTGGCGCGCCTGGCCGGCAACTTCGCCGGGGTATCCACCGCCGATGACAGCCGCAACGATATCGTCATCCGGGGCAATTCGCCTACCGGCGTGCTCTGGCGACTGGAAGGCATCCCCATTCCCAACCCCAACCACTTCGCCACCCTGGGCACGACCGGCGGCCCGGTTAGCGCCCTGAACCCCAACCTGCTGGCCACTTCCGATTTCCTGACCTCCGCTTTTCCGGCAGAGTACGGCAACGCCCTGGCCGGCGTGTTCGATATCGGCTTCCGCAGCGGCAACCGCGACAACTACGAGTTCACCCTGCAACTGGCGGCCTTCAGCGGGCTGGAAGCCATGGCGGAAGGGCCGCTCAACAACAAAAAGAACAGCTCTTTTCTGGCCGCCTACCGGCACTCTTTCGTAGAAGTGGCCGATCAGCTGGGCATCCCCATCGGCACCAACGCCACGCCCAACTACCGCGACCTGTCCTTTAAGGTGGACTTCGGCAACGGCAAGGCCGGCAAATTCTCCCTCTTCGGCATCGGCGCTACCAGCAATATCGACTTCCTGGGCAACGAGATCGATGAAACAGACCTCTTCGCCAACCCCAATGAAGACGCCTATGCCGACTCCCGTTTCGGCGTCATCGGCCTGCGGCACAACATCATCGTCGGCGAAGGGGCCTATATTCGCACTGTAATTTCTGCTTCCACGGCACAGTCCGATTTCCGGCAGGATAACATCGCCAGCGACGGCGGCAGGTTGCGCGTGACGGACGTGGCCGATGTCACCAATACCTATTCCGTTTCGTCCTTCTTCAACAAGAAATACAGCGCCCGCTTTACGCTGCGCACCGGCATCCTGGCCCAGTACTTCCAGCTCGACACCCAGGTGGATGACCGCGACAACCGCCCCGACCTCGATGGCGACGGCGAACCAGACTGGGTTACGGTGCGCGGCTTCGACGGCGGAATGGCCCTGCTGCAGCCCTTCGCTCAGGGGCAGTACCGCATTTCGGGCCAGTGGTCGGTGCATGCCGGCCTGCACGGGCAGTACCTCGATTTCAACGAAACCTTCGCGCTGGAACCGCGCCTCGCCGTCAACTGGAACTTCCGCCCCAACCAGACGCTGAGCCTGGGCTATGGCCTGCACCAGCAGATGCAGCCCCTGCCGGTATTTTTCTTCGAGCAGGAAACCGCCCCGGGCGTGTTTGAGCCCACCAACAAGGGCCTGGGTTTCACCCGCAGCAACCAGTTCGTACTGGGCTACGACTGGCGCGTGAGCCAGGACTGGCGCACCAAGGCCGAGGTGTACTACCAGGCTATTGACAAAGCTCCGGTGCAGGCCTTCCCCAGCAGCTTCTCCCTGCTGAATGCCGGGGCAGACTTCGTCTTCCCGGAAGCCGGTTCCCTGGTGAACGAGGGAACGGGCGCCAACTACGGGGTGGAACTGACCGTGGAGAAGTTCTTCAGCCAGGGCTACTATGGCCTGCTCACCGCCTCGGTGTTTGATTCCAAATACAAAGGCAGCGACGGCATCGAACGCAACACCGCTTTCAACAACGGTTATGTGGTGAACCTGCTGGCCGGCAAGGAATTCAAGATCGGCAAAGACAGGCGCAACGCCCTGACCTTCGACATGAAAGCCACCCGCGCCGGCGGCCGTTACTACACCCCGGTAGACCTGGCGGCTTCAAAAGCTGCCGGCGAAGAAGTGTTGCTGGAGGAACTGGCCTTCAGTGAACGCCAGGACCCTTACTTTCGACTGGACGTAAAATTCGGTTTCCAGCTCAACAGCAAAAACCGCCGCCTGTCCCAGCAGTTCTTCATCGACCTGCAGAACGTGACCAATCATGAGAATATCTTCGCCCGCCGCTACAATGAAGTGACGGGGGAAGTGAACAATGTTTACCAATCCGGATTCTTCCCGGACATTTTGTACCGGGTGCAGTTTTGATGCCCCCCTGGTTCAACATCCGAAGCCTGCCTTGCAGAGAATTCCGGGTAGGCTTCGGATGTTTGCCGGGAGTTTATCCTTGGAATTCCAGGATAAACTCCCGAAGTTTACTTTAAGAAAGAAAGCAGATGCACAAGCGAAAGAAGGTTGCGGAAATACTGGGCTTTGACGATACCTGGGCGCTGATCGTGGGCATTCCGCTCATTTCCTTTTTCATTCCCCTCCTTTTTTTCAAGGCCAGCCTGGCGGACGGGCTGATGGCTTATCTGCCGGAATGGGGCATCTCCTTCATGTACACCATCTCGTACTGGCTGTCCTGCCGGGCGATCTTTATTTATTTCCGCCGCCGCTATTCCGGGTACCAGGATACCCGAAAGCGCATCTTTTACATCTCGGCCTCGGCCCTGGCTGCCTATTTTATCCTGAACCGAAGCCTGGAATTTGTGCACGGAGCCATTGGCCACCCCCAGAGAGAAGGCGTTACGGATTTCGACTACACCGTAGGCACCCTGATGATCGTGGCCCTGGTGGGCACCCTGTATGAAAGCGTTTTTCTGTACGACCGCTGGAAGCGCAGCATCATCGAGGCGGAGCGCCTGATGCGGGAGAACGTGGAGTCACAGCTGGAGGGCCTGAAGAATCAGGTCAACCCCCACTTCCTGTTCAACAGCCTTAATACCTTGTCCTACCTCATCCCCGAGGATCCTAAGCGTGCGGTGCATTTTGTGCAGAAGCTTTCAAAGGTGTACCGGTATATCCTGGAGATCAGGGATAAAAAGCTCATCACGCTGAAGGAGGAGCTGGATTTCCTGCACGCATACTTGTTTCTGCTTCAGGAGCGCTTCGGCGACAACCTCCGGGTGAACCTCAGCGTGGATGAAGCATCCCATGCTCTCCACCTGGCGCCGCTCTCCCTGCAGATCCTTTTCGAAAACGCGATCAAGCACAACATCATCTCCTCCGACAAGCCTTTGTCCATCGAGCTTTGGGTGGAAAACCGGCGCCTGGTGGTGCGCAATAAACTGCAGCGCAAGAACCAGCAGATGCCTTCCACCCGGCTGGGCCTCCAGAACATCAAAAACCGCTATGCCTTTTTCTCCGATGAAGAAGTGGACGTCCTGGAAACGGATGATTCCTTCACCGTGAGCCTGCCGCTGATCGCGGCGCCGGCGCCGGCGCTGTGACCCTGGTTTCAGCCCGGGGAGGGGGAGGGGGAGACTGGGTGGCCTGGAGGGGAGCCCTGCCGGCCACCCAGTCCCCATTTCTTGCCTTTTCAGGCATGAATTTCCTCTGCCCTGCTGAACCATTCCGCCCATCCGTGGTTCCTAAGCATGGGAAGCTGATAATCCGCTCCCGTTACTTTCATGATCACATCGCTTATTTTGATTTGGATGAGCCTGGGTTCCATCCCGCCTGCCGAGGGCACGCTGGTATTAAATGTCACTGGACTGGAAGCCGCCCGGGGCAGCCTGTTCGTAGCGGTTTACGACAAGGAAGACAATTTCCGGAAAAAAGAAAAGCCGGTTGGGGGAAGGATAATCCCGGTGAAAAAAACGCCGGCCATGGAGGTATCCTTTGAGGGCCTGGCCTATGGCCGTTACGCCGTAGCCGTTTTCCACGACCTGAACGGGAACGGCAAGCTGGATGCAAACACCCTGGGCATCCCCAAAGAACCCTACGCTTTTTCCAACAACCCCGTAGTCAAATGGGCTCCTCCTGATTTCCAGGAAGCGCTTTTTGATTTTAAGAACCCCCGCCTTACCCTTGGCCTGGAGCTGAAGCGCTGGAAGGAGTATTAGGATTTACAATCCTTGCCCGGCCTCCCGACCCTTTGCCCCTTTGCCCTTCCGGCCCCTGAATTCACGTCCGTTTCTCCCCGGCTTTTTCCTGTTTTTCCTCTTCCTCATCCCCGCCAAAGATCAATTCCGTACTGGAATAGGTAGTTCCAAAGGTCTCGGCCAGCCTGGCAACCTGCTGCATTGCGTCGAGCAGTTGCGTCTCAGTCAGTTCGCGCAGGGGGTGAGTAAAAACGCTGACCACGTAGCCCTCGTAGATGCTGTATTTGGCGTCGAGGGCGGAGTGGAAATTGGCGCGCAGCATGCGTTCCATTTGGATGGAGCCGATCTCCTCTTCCGAAATAATGGGGGTGAAGATGCGCATGCGGTTGTTGCGTTCATCGGTCAGCACCAGCAGCGCCCGTTCCTGGTAGTAAGCCAGCCAGGAGCCGCGTTCGCCCTCCAGCTTAATGCCTTCTTTTCGCATGATCTTCTCCAGTTTTTTATCATCCATTTTGGGCTGGGCTTCTGTAGCCAGGGGCCAGAGTACAGCAAGGCAAAGGGCTAACGCTAAGGTTTTGGCCATAAGAGGAGTGTTTTTGGGCGCGAAAGCAGCGCCATCCGTATAGCCGCATAAGATAAAAGAAAAAGAGGGGCGGAAATGTTAAAATACTGGAACACCGGGACAGGGGCCGCGCCACTACATTTACGGCCTGACCCAGGCGCCCGACGGCGGCTTTGTCATGGTAGGAGAAGTGCGGGACACCATCAATGCGCCGCGGCAGCAGGGCTGGTTGCTGAAGGTGGACGAGTACGGCTGCCTGGCGCCCGGCTGCCAGCTCGTCAGCCAGGTGGAAAGCCCGGCGCAGGCGCAGTTTGTGAAGCAGTGAGGGGGGAAGCTCAAATGTCGTCAGCTTTAGATTACATGGCTAGCGTGTCAGCGTCTGGCTAAACAGGGATTCCCCTGGGCAAGCCAGCCCAGTCAGCGGCTGACTCGCCCAGGAGAAGAACCAGGATTAGTCAGTCGCTGACAACCACTAAGGAAGGCATTAGAGAAAGGCTTCGTCCTTAGCTATTCTGCTTCATCCACGCCAGAATCGCCTGCGTCCCCTGGGAAGCTACATTGGCGGGCAGTTCCACCCGTTTGCGCTTCAGCAGGTCGAAGGCCTGTGGCGTTTTGGCTTCGTCGGTTTGCCGCAGCACCAGGAAGCGGTTGTTGCGGGCGCTTTTCTGTACATCGAGGTTGAGCTGCAGCGGAGCGGTGAAAGCGGGGTTGATG
Organism: Bacteroidota bacterium; assembly: GCA_963169455.1. Taxonomy (GTDB): domain Bacteria; phylum Bacteroidota; class Bacteroidia; order Chitinophagales; family Saprospiraceae; genus JACJYE01. Next base: position 36,803 of record CAUJDW010000116.1, read on the forward strand.
GCAAACTTGTCTGCTTCCCTGTCATATTCCGGCAGGATGGCCTGATAACCGCCGCCCGAAGCCAGCAGGAAGATGGGATAGAATTTTTCCTCGGACTCCAGCTCGCCGAAGGGCAATACCGCTTTGGGGGCCTGCCGGCCGGAGAGGTCGAAGACGAAGCTGCCGTAGTCCTGGGAGTAGCCGATCAGGTAATTTTCCCATACCTCGAGCCTTTGTATCATGCCCGACTGGGCGTCCACGCCATAGCGTTCGCGCAGGAACTTTGGCTCCAGCACCGGCAGCAGGCTCTGGTTGGCCAGGTCGTAGAGGTAGATGGTGCTGAAGCCGCGGATGGCCAGCATCCGGCTGGTATTGTTGTAGGTAATCTCGGCGATGTAGTAGGGAAAATCAGGGCTCACGTTGACGGGCAGCACCTGGCGGGCCAGGCGCCGGCAATCTTTGGTGTCATATATCTCCAGCACGCGGTGGCTGGGGCCGTAGTCCGGGTCCAAAGTGCTGGAATCGGCCTTGACGACGACCAGGGTTTCGAGTTCCCTGATCCAGAACTGGTTGCCTTCCAGTATCTCTCCGCCTGGCTGGCAGTTGTGGCTGGCCGGCAACTGGTTGTCTTCGTATTGGCCGGGCGTACCGGAGGTTGAGGTGGTATCTCCGGCATTATCTCCGCTTTGCTGGCCGGAGGGAGCTTCCCCTCCGCAGGCCTGCAGGGCGATCAGCGCCAGGCTGAGCAGGAAAGGCAGTGCGTATTTCATGAAAAGCTGGTTTTTATGGTGATCAATAGCCGCCCATGCCGCGTGCGGGCATAGCGGGAGGCGATAGGTAAAGTTAGAAATTTTGCGTTACAGCAAGTGGTTTTGCCCTTTTTTTGAGCCTGTCCGGCCCACGGCATGTTAAAATACGAAAATTATCGTAGAAAAACTTGCCTTTACGAAAGATTTCGTATAAACTTGCAGTACGAATTCATTCGTAGTATAAACGGCGCCCCGGCGTACAACCGGCGGGCTGTTTTGTGAATCTTATAAGGTGTTATGAGCCAGAACCAAACAACGCGGCCCACGGAAGCAGAACTGGAGATACTCCAGATCCTGTGGGAGTATGGCGCTTCATCGGTGCGTTTCGTCAACGACAAGCTGAATGAAGAGCGGGAAGTGGGGTACACGACCACGCTGAAGCTGATGCAGATCATGGCTGACAAGGGCCTGGTGCGGCGCAACACCGAGAGCCGCACCCACATTTATGAAGCGGCCGCCAGCGAGGCCGACATGCAGCAGCGCCTGCTGAAGCGTTTTGTGGACAAGGCTTTCCGGGGCTCGGCCATGAAGATGGTCATGCAGGCTCTCGGCAACCACGAAGCATCGGCGGAGGAGCTCGACGAGATCAAGGCGCTCATCCGGCGCCTCGAATCGGAGGACAAGTAAGCAGGAAGTAAGAAAATCACCCGACTAATTTTTTTTTCAATCCCACCACCATGGAAACCATTTATCGTTTGCTTTCGGGCGCGTTGAGCGAGGCATTGGGCTGGACGGTGCTGCATTCCCTCTGGCAGGGCATGCTGATCGCCCTGCTGCTGGCGGGGGCCATGATCGCCCTTCAGAAGAAGCCCGCCCACTGGCGCTACCTGGCGGCCAACGCCGCGCTGTTGCTGCTCCTGCTGGCATCCGCCGCCACCTTTGCGGTTCTTTACCAGCCCGCCGGCGAAGCTGCGGCGGGCGAGGCGCCCGGGCTTTTCATTGAAGCAGGGGTTGCACCCGAGATGGCCGCGCCCACCTTTTCCGGGCAGGCGGCGGCCTTTTTCAGCGATTATTTCGGGCAGCACCTGCCCCTGATCGTTTGCATCTGGCTGCTGGGGCTGGCCTTTTTCGCCCTGCGCCTGCTGGGCGGGCTGGCCTACGTGCAATACCTGCGCCACCACCACACCCGCCCGCTGCCCCCGGCCTGGCAGGCCCGCCTCGACGAACTGGCCAGGCGGCTGTCCCTGCGGCAGGCTGCGGTGTTGCTGGAATCGGCCCTGGTAAAAGCCCCCGTGGTAGTAGGGCACCTCAAACCCGTGATCCTGCTGCCGATAGGCGCCATCAACGGGCTGAGCCCGGCTCAGGTGGAAGCCGTGCTGGCCCATGAACTGGCCCACATCTACCGGAGGGACTACCTCCTCAACATCCTGCAATCGATTGTAGAAACCTTATATTACTTTAACCCGGCTGTTTGGTGGATTTCCGCCTTTATCCGGCTGGAGCGGGAAAACTGCTGCGACGACATTGCAGTGCAGCTCTGCGGCGACTCCATGGCCTACGCCAGGGCACTGGTGAAGCTGGAGGAACAAAGCCGCACCAACCCGATGATGGCCATGGCGCTCGTGCGCAGCGGCAAAGGCCAGTTGCTCCAGCGGGTGCGGCGGATTCTCAACCAACCGCAAAACAAATCCAACATCATGGAAAAATTCACAGCAACGGTAGTGCTCCTCCTGGCCGTCCTGTTCCTCTCCTTCAGCGCCGGCCAGCCGGACAAGGATGAAATGCCGGCCGAAGGGCTGAGCCCGGAAAAGGCCGCGCTCATCGACGCCTGGCTCAACGATGGTTTCATAGCGCTGGACACCCTGCCCAAGGGGAAAATCCAGATCCATTCCGATAAGGACGGCAAAGAGGTAGAAGCCCGCATCGAAAACCGCAAAATCGTAGAACTGAATATTGACGGCCGGGCCATCCCCGAAGAGGAATTCAGCCGGTACGAAGGTATGGTTGAAGAACTACTGAATGCCGTGCCTCCGCCGCCTCCGCCTGCCCCGCCTGCCCCTCCTGCCCCGCCCGCTCCTCCTGCCCCGCCTGCGCCCAAATGGAAGCGCTCTTCGTCGGAAACAAGGGTTACTACGGAAAAGCGGGATGACGGCACAACCGCCATCATCATCGAATCGGATGACGGCGGCGAAGTGATCGAGCTGAAGGTGGACAACGAAGACGGCAGGCAGGCTATCATCCTCAACGGGGAAGAACTGCAGGATGGCCAGACGAAGGTCATCGTCGGAGAAGGCAGGGGCCATATCCGGCTTGGCCGGGTTTTTCCCGGGCAGGAAAATGGCATGATCTGGTTCGACATGCCCGAAATGGATATTGAAATCCCCAGAATTGAATGGAACGAGGAAGAGCTCCGGGCCTTGATGGAGGAACAGGAAGCGCAGCGGGCGCGCATGCACGAGGAGATAGAACGGGCCATGGAACAGTTGCGGGAGTCGAACCCGGAAGAGCGGGCCAAGCTTAGGGAAGAACTGGAAAAAGCCCGCGAACACCAGCGGGAAGCTATGCGGGAATACCGGGAGCAGATGAAAAAACAAAGCCTGGATATGGAGCGGCAACTGAAAGGATTGCGGCCGTTTCCCGAATCCAACTACTTCTTTTATCCGCCCCGCCACGGGTCGGGCGGCGCGCTTTCAACCGCCATCGAACGGGAACTGCTGGCCGACCGCCTGATCGACAACGCGTCCAACTACAAATTTGAGCTTTCCGGCAAGGGCTGGCTGAAAATTGATGGCAAGAAACAGCCGGACTCCGTTTTCCGCAAGTACAAGGAAATCTATGAAGGGGCTTCCGGAACCGAGCTCAGGGAAAAGGCCGGCATACAGATCCACAAGAAAGCAGATCCGCAATAATTTTCACAGGGGTTCATTCCCTTCCGGGGGGAAGCCAGAAGCGGGGAACGGCGGTTGCTGTTCCCCGCTTCTCATTGGAAGGCGGGGCTGCGGCCTGCGACAGGCAGCGCCTCTTAAACACTATGATTTCGCGGGCTGCAGGCCCGTACTCCCGAAAAACCTACCACAGGTTGGCAAAGACCACCTCGAGGCCCAGCGGGTCGTAGTAGAGGGAGATCAGAATGCAGGCGAGGAAAACAAAAAAGGCGATGACCACGTCAGTGGACGGTTCTTTTGGCGTCATTTTCTCGTTCATATTGGGATTATGCTTGGTTTACGGTGAAGCCTTTGTTCAGGCGCCCAATATCAAACTTTTTCTTCAAAAGGTCAATGCACGAGGCAAAAAGAGCTTTTTCCGGCGGGTCATTTATCCAGCCAGTTCTTGAAATCGACGACGCGGCCGCGGCTCACGATGATGTCGAAGGAGGTGGCTGGTTCAAGCTCCAGCTTCAGGCGGCTGTTGAAATAGGGCTCCACCTTTCGTATCGACTGGATATGGGCGATGACCTTGCGGTTGAGCCGGAAGAAGTCGCGGGGGTCGAGCAGCCCATCGAGCTGGTCGAGCGTATAATCGATGGGGTGGCGTTTGCGGTTGCCCAGCTGGGCGAAGGCCAGCCCGTCTTCGGAATAGCAGTAGAAAATATCCTCCGCCCGGATGTAAGTGAGTTGTTGCCCGGCCCTGACCATAAAGCGCTCCTTGTATGCGGGCCGGGAGAAAGCCTGTATAATATCCCTTATGGCTTCCGGCCCCCAGGCTTGCCGCCGGCCGAACAGGCACCCGAACTTTTCCAGAGCCTGCTCCAGTTCATCGGGGTCGATAGGTTTGAGGAGATAATCGATGCTGTTGAGTTTGAAGGCATTCAGGGTGTACTGGTCATAGGCCGTGGTGAATATAACCGGCGCCTGTACCGCCACCTGCCTGAAAATATCGAAGCTAAGCCCGTCGGCCAGCTGTATGTCGAGGAAGAGCAGGTCGGGTTCGGGGTTTGCCCTGAGCCACCTGACGGCGCCTTCCACGCTTTCGAGCGGGCCCAGGGCCTGCAGCCCCGGGCGCTTTTCCTCCAGCAATTGCTTCAGCCGCCTGGCTGCAGGCTGTTCATCTTCCACGATCAGTACTTTCATGCAGGTTTTGTTTTCAGCTTTAAAGTTAAGGATCAAAAGCGGCAGGGCAAGCGTATTTGGCGTGCTTTTACGCCAGAACCGGGCATTTCCTTGGGGAGATAATTTAGCCCTGGTATAGAAGAGATCGAAAATATTCTCTATTTTTGCAGAGTTGATTCCCAAGATCAGCTCCTATATCGACAAATTCCTTGAGAACCGGATAGTTTCCATGCGGCATCCAGCCGTAGCAAGCCGTTACTGTGAAATCCTGGCGTTTACCCGCTCAAGACTTTGACCCTTTACAAGCCCTTCACACAAGCCGATACCTGCAGGCGTGCCTCAACTGCCGGGGTGGATGATGCGGTTTTTGCCGCCTCCTTCCGCGGGCCCTTTTTACGGCTCCGGGAAAAAATCCGCCACCTTTTTTTGGGGCCCCAGGCTGCCGGAAAGCAACAAAAAACACGCAAATTTCCTATTGACATGGTGTACACCAGTGCTTGTTTATGCGTCAAAACAAAATCTGGCGAAGATTTTGATGTCCAGTAACCCAATTGCAAACGCAAAGGCTCAGAACTTCCCCTTGACGGGGTAACCAAAAACTAACAGCTGAACAAAATCAAACCCATGAAAGAAGGTTACACTGCATCCGGTTACAAGCGAACAGCTCCAAAATCTGCAGCCCTGTGGCGCATGGCCACGGCTGCTCTTTTTGCGCTTTTGTTTGTGCAAGCTGCAGCCAATGCGCAATGCAATATCCAGTTTGAAAATATAGCCGTGAGCTGCGATTACGGCAATGGGGCCGCCAGCTTTTCCGTCGAAGTTCAGTTGAGCTGGTCTTTTGCGCCCGGCTCCCAGCTGGAGCTTACGGTGGGCAACCAAACCCAGTCCTACTCCGGCTTGCCGTCAGGTGGAACACAGGTTTTTTCCGGCTTTACGCTGCCTGCCCCGGCCTATGGTTATCCCGTGCTGGCCCGCTTCACCGGCCCTGGGGGCTGCCTTGCAGCCAAAACGGTGGACGCCATTGCCTGTACGCCCGACTGTAGCGGCGCCCCCGGCTCCATGGGCGGCTTTGTCTGGAAAGACGAAAACAACAACGGCCTGTTCGAAGGGGAGCCCGGGCAGCCCAATGTAAAAGTCGAAGTGTATGACTGCCTGGGTTCCCTCGCGGCATCCACTTATTCCAATGCGGATGGCCAATGGGGCGTGGAAGGCCTGAATACGGCTGAAGAATACCGCATCGAGTTTTCCGCCAGCCAGATCACAGGGCTGATGCCCGCCAGGCTGAGCGCCGAAAACGGCTCCGACGTCCAGTTCGCCAGCCCCGGCAATTGCGCCGTCAACACGGCTTTCGCGGATGAGTCGGCCGCCGAAGACTGCTCCAACCCCGGCAACGCGGGCGCCTCCGATTGCGCCGAATCCTTCAACACCCTGCACTGGGGCCAGTTCGCCAATGGCTCCATTCCTTTCCCAACCCCGCCTTATGCCGCTACAGCCGGCCAGGATCAGATATACTGGTCCAGGAGCACCGATGACGCCACAGCCTTCGCCCACCGCGTTTACCACATGCCATACGGCGGAGCCGACGCTTTTTACTTCCTGGAGATAGATGCCGACAATACGGCATCTTCCAATGGGGCAGGCGCAGTATTCTCCTTCGCCCGCCCCGTTGGAAAGCTGAGTTTCAGTATTCTGGATATCGATATCTCGGGCAACGCCATCGACCGGGTCACCGTACAGGCTTATCTGGGGGGCGTGCCCGTCGAACTCAGCATGGCCGATATCGATGCCGGCGCACAGGTGAGCGTGCTGGAACCCGGGCTGTTCGAAGGCACAGCCCCTGTCGACGAGGCCGCTGCTGCCGGCAATGTTGAGATCACCTTCGGCCAGCCCGTCGACCAGGTGGCCATCCACCTCGCCCCGGCAGCTGCGGGGGCGTCCAACCCCGACGTACAGGCCATCGGCATCGGCGATATCAGCTGGTGCGCCGAACCCGTGGCCATCGAGCCGGCCTGCACCCACATTTTCGACTGGATGAGCTTCCAGGACGGCGACAGCGCTCCCATGCCTTTCGACATGGACGGGATGGAGGTCAATTTCAGCCAGAACGGCTCCGCCGGCATTGTGCCCGCAGGCGGTATGGAAGTGGAAAACAGCCGTACACCCCAGGGCGGGCAGCGCGGCTTCTGGCATCTGGCCATCGACGCTGCCAGCCCCGGCCAATATGTGGAAAACGCCTTCACCTTCAGCCTGCCCGTGGAACAACTGAGCTTCTCCCTGCTCGATATCGACCGGGATGAGGAGCTGGGGTACCAGGACGAGGTATCCGTGCATGGCTACCGCCAGGGCCAGGAGGTGAGCCTTTCCCTGTCCGACATCCTGCTGGCAAACGGCGCCCAGAATGGCGGGATACAGCTGTTAAACCCCAACACCTTTTTGGGCAATGGCGGCCCCATCAACGGCGCTTCGCCGGACGGCAATGTGCGCATAGCTTTCCAGGAGCCCGTCGACTCGCTGGTGGTGCGCTTCTCGGCCGGCCCCGGCGGCCCTGCCAACCCGGGGCTGCAGCGCATCGGCATCAGCGACCTCAACTTCTGTATCTGCCGGCCCATGCCGGTGCAGCTGGGCAACCTGGCCTGGGAGGATGAAAACGGCAACGGCATCCAGGAAGCCTGCGAACCACCGCTGCCTGGCCTGCCGGTAAGCCTCTTCGACGGCGCCGGCCAGTTGCTGGCTGCCACCAGCACCGACGCCGAAGGGCAATACCACTTCACCGCTGCCGGCACGCCAGGGGAAACCTGGGCCGCCGACGGGCAGGTCAACCCCAATACGGCTTACTATATCGTCTTTGGCGATGACGCCAGCAACCCCGATGAAAAGTTCGTCGTCGTCAACGGAAAAGCTTATCAGACGACCCTCCGGAATACGGGCATGGGCAGCTCGCCTTTCAAAAACGACTCCGACCCGGACCCCGCCAATATGGCCAGCAACATGCCCGGCTCCATACCTGACGGGCTGCCCTATATCAGCGTCACTACCAGCGGCCCCGGCCAGGCCAACCACAGCCTCGACGCCGGCTTCCGCAAGGTGCACTTCGACCTGGCGCTGCGAAAAACCCTCAACACAAACCTTACACCCCCGCCTTTCATCCCGGGCGAACTGGTGACCTTCACCATTACAGTTTACAACCAGGGCTACCTGATAGCCCGCAACATAGGCGTCGCCGATTATCTGCCACAGGGGCTCACCCTCGTAGATACGGACAACTGGGATCAAACCGGCAGTATTTTGCGCTACCAGGGGGCCATGCCCAACCTCGCGCCTGGCGACTCGGTGGCGCTGAGCATCACTTTCCGCATCAACAACAACTTCCCCGGCGGCCTCATCACCAACACCGCCGAGATATTCCGTGGCGACAACGACCTGTATGCCGCAGATATCGACTCCGAATACGACCTCATCAAAAACAACGATGCCGGCGGTGCGCCGGGCTCGGCGGCCGACAACGCCATAATGGGCGACGGCAGCGGCGCCATCAACAGCGGCGAGGCCGCTACCGACGAGGATGACCACGACGTGGAGCAGATCACCGTCGAAAGCGCCGCCATGTTCGACCTGGCCCTAGAGCTGTCGCTGCAGGGCAACGCGCCTTTTTATCCCGGAGACAATATCACCTTCGACATCGAAGTGATCAATGAGGGTATCCTGGAGGGGACGATGATTTACCTGCGCAACTACATCCCCAACGGGCTTATCCTGGACGACCCCAACTGGTCGGTTGCCAATGGGCTGGCTACGCTCAACGCGCCGATAGCTGCCATCCCCGCCGGGCAGTCGGCATTCCGCCAGATCACCTTCCGCATCTCCCCCACCTTCACCGGAACCTCCCTGACGAATGTGGTGGAAATTGCCGCGGCCATGAACGACGACTGGATGGACGACCAGGATTCCACCCCGGCCAACAACAACCCGCAGGAAGATGACCAGGACAGCGAAGTAGTACCTGTTACCCCCATCTTCGACCTCGCCCTGGAAAAAACGCTGGTTTCATCCGGTCCTTTCTCCCCGGGCAGCCAGGTGGCCTTCCAGATCAAAGTATCCAACCAGGGCTCCGTCACGGCCAGAAACATACAGATTGCGGACTACATTCCGCCCGGGCTGGTGCTCAACCACCCCGGCTGGACGGCCAGCAACGGCCAGGCCACGCTTAACGCCCTGATTTCCACTCTGGCGCCGGGCGCATCGGCCACCCGCCAGATCACCTTTACGATATCCCCGAACTTCACGGGAACCAGCATCACCAATGCCGCGGAGATCAAGTCGGCCGGCAATTTGCCCGGGCTTCCGGATAAGGATTCCACCCCAGGCAACGGCAGTGTACAGGAAGACGATGACGATACGGCCTCCATTGCCGTGCAACAGGCCACGCCTGTTTTCGACCTTTCCCTGCTCAAAGACCTCATCACCCCGCTGCCTGCTTCCGGGCTCTTCAACCCGGGAGATTCCGTGAGCTTTTCCCTTGCCGTGACCAACGAGGGCAACGTGCCGGCCACCTACGTGCAAGTGGCCGACCACCTGCCTGCCGGGATGCAACTGGCCGACCCCAACTGGATACTCTATGGCGACATCGCAGTGCCGGCTGCTGCTTTCCCCGTCGTAAACCCCGGGCAAACGGTTTCTGTAACCATCGGGCTGCGCATCAGTGAATCCTTTACGGGCGACGTGCTGTTCAACCATGCCGAAATTTACCTGGCGGATAATGCCTACTTCATGGACGATGCGGATTCCACGCCGGGTAATGGCGTAGAAAATGCCGAAGACGACGAAAGCGCCTACAAGGTCGAAGTCGGCCAGGAACCTCCCAGATTCGACCTCTCTTTGCAGAAGCGCCTCAGGACGGCGCTGACCCCCGGGCCCTTCTACGCCGGCAGCACGGCCACCTTTGGCATCACCGTGCGGAATGAAGGGAGCGTTGCTGCTCAGAACATCCTTTTGATCGATTACATCCCCGAAGGCCTCACCCTGGCCGACCCCGCATGGACGCAGGTGGGGAATACTGCCCGGCGCACCCTGCCCGTGGCTTCCCTCCTTCCCGGCGAAAGCGCCATGGTGGAAATCACCTTTGCGATCGATGCCGGCTTTACCGGCACGAGCATTGCCAACCGCGCCGAGATCGGAGCAGCGGCCAATAACGCAGACATGCAGGACGCCGATTCCACCCCCGGCAACAACAGCACCCAGGAAGACGACGACGATACGGCCACCATTCAGGTGGTGCAGATTTACGACCTGGCTTTGTCCAAAACGGTCAATACTTCCCTCACGCCCGGGCCCTACTTCCCCGGCAGCCAGCTGAGTTACACCCTCACTATCTACAACCAGGGCACGCTTGTGGCGAACGGCATAAACGTTTACGATTACTTCGCTCCGGGGCTGATCCTGAACGACCCCAACTGGACATACCTGGGCGGGAACGTCCTGCGCCTCAATACCCCTGTCCCGCAACTGGCGCCCGGCCAGTCCGCTACGCTGTCCATTCATTTCACCATCGGCCAGGTTAGCGACGGCGTCACCCTGACCAACTGCGCCGAACTCGGCAACTCCACCAATGTAAACGGCCAGCCCGATGTGGACTCCACGCCCGGCAACGGCAGCCACGACGAGGACGATGACGACGCAGTGGACATCGTCATCTCCCTCCCCAAAATTTTCGACCTGGCTTTGTCCAAAACGGTGAATACCGATGCGACGCCCGGGCCCTTCCTGCCCGGCGGAGCCGTTTCCTACCTCATCACCATCACCAACGAAGGCGATGTAGAGGCGCACAACATACAGGTTGAAGACTACATCCCGGCGGGCCTCATCCTGACGGACCCGGCCTGGTCGGCCGTCGGCGGCATCGCCCGGCGCAATGACCCGATACCTGTGCTGGCGCCCGGGGCTTCCAGCACCATGTCCGTAAACTTTGTGATAAGCCCCTTGTTTACCGGCACATCGCTGACGAACTTCGCCGAGATCAACAGCGCCGCGAACCCCTTCGGCATCAGCGATGGAGACTCCACGCCGGGCAATGCCGGCGCCGGCCCCAACGAGGACGACTACGACAGCGCCACCATCGGGGTGCTTCAACTGGAATTCGACCTGGCCCTGACGAAAGAGCTGAAAACAAGCGCGACGCCCGGCCCTTTCATCCCGGGCAGCACCGTCACCTTCCAGATCAACATCGTCAATCAGGGCGACCTGACTGCACAGAACATACAAGTGCGGGACTACTTCCCTGCGGGCCTCGTACTGGCCGACCCGAACTGGACTTCAGTGGGCAACATTGCCGAGCGTTTGCTCCCCATTCCCAGCCTGGCGCCCGGCGCCGCCACATCCGTTGATATCACCTTTGCGATTTCCCCGGCCTTCTCCGGCACAAGCCTCACCAACTATGCCGAAGTGAGCAGCGCCTTTAACAGCTCGGGCATCGATGATCACGACTCCACGCCCGGCAACGGCAGCCTGGGCGCCGATGAAGACGACTACGACGGCGCCACCATTACCGTACTTCAGCAACAGTTCGACCTGGCCCTGACGAAGGAGCTGAACACGGGCATCACCCCCGGCCCCTTCGTGCCCGGCAGCATAGTCACCTTCCGCCTTACGCTGGCCAACCAGGGAGATCTGGCTGCACAAAGCGTGCAATTGAGAGACTACGTGCCGCTGGGCCTCATTCTGGCAGACAACAACTGGACGGCCAACGGCACTACCGCCATTTACAACAACCCCATTACCAACCTGCAGCCGGGGGCGTCGGTGAGTGTGAACATCACCTTCACGATCGCTTCCAATTTCACCGGCAGCACCATCACCAACTTTGCCGAGATCGGCGCCGCAACCAACAGCTTCGGTTTCGGCGACCAGGACTCCACGCCCGGCAACGGCAGCGCCGGCCCCGGCGAAGACGATTTTGACAGCGCCGCCGTTTCCGTCATCCAGCAACAGTTCGACCTGGCCCTGACCAAGGAGCTGAATACAAGCCTCACCCCAGGCCCCTTCGTGCCGGGCAACACCGTAACTTTCCGTATTACCATCAACAACCAGGGCGGCATCGCAGCGCAGAACGTGCAAGTCCGCGACTACATCCCGATGGGGCTTATCCTCGCCGACCCCAACTGGACGGCCAACGGCGCTACGGCAACCTATAACACCCCCATCGCCAGCCTGCAGCCGGGCGCTTCCACGTCCGTCAACATCACTTTCACGGTGGCGCCCGATTTTATCGGCTCTTCCATCACAAACTTCGCCGAGGTCGGCGCAGCCGGCAACAGCTACGGGCTGCCCGACACCGACTCGACACCGGGCAATGGCGCAGCCGGGGCCAACGAAGACGATTACGACAGCGCCGCCATCAGCATCGTCCAGCAGCAGTTCGACCTGGCGCTGACTAAAGAACTGAAGACGAGCGCCACGCCCGGCCCCTTTTACCCCGGCAGCACCGTCACCTTCCGCATCACCGTAATTAACCAGGGCGGCCTGGCGGCCCAGAGCATTCAGTTACGTGATTACATCCCGCTGGGCCTCGTATTGGCCGATCCCAACTGGACAGCCAACGGCACCACGGCCATTTACAACAGCCCGCTCACCAACCTCGCTCCCGGTGCATCGGCCGGCGTGGACATTACCTTCACCATTATGGCCAACTTCTCCGGGGCAGCCATAACCAACTTCGCCGAGATCGGCCTGGCAACCAACAGCTATGGCCTGGGCGATGTGGATTCCACCCCCGGCAACGGCAGCGCAGGCGCAGCAGAAGACGATTTTGACAGCGCCCAGATCACGGTCACTCAGCAAAGTTTCGACCTGGCGCTGACGAAAGAGCTGAACACCAGCGCCACCCCGGGCCCCTTCTACCCCGGCAGCACCGTAACTTTCCGCCTGACGGCAACCAACCAGGGCGGCCTGGCGGCGCAGAACATCGGTCTGAAGGACTACATCCCGGCAGGCCTGCAACTGGCCGAT
>CAUJDW010000117.1 GCA_963169455.1 Bacteroidota bacterium
CCTCAGCGCTGATGGTACTGCCGTAAAGGTGGGAGAGTAGGCCGCTGCCAGCTCAATACAACAAAGAAGAAGCCTCGTTGCCTCGCAGCGGGGCTTTCTTCGTTTGGGGCCCAGCACGCCATAATCCAGTGGCCGGTAAAAGGAGGTGAACCCAGGGGAGGCTGGGTGAGGGGGAGAAGCAGCGCAGCCACCCTTTCACCCCCTTTCCAAGTCTCCCAGTCAAATGTGATTGGGAGGCCCGGGCAAACCCAGAAACCTTTATCCGGCTCCCAGAGGCGGAAGAAACCCCCGGGGAGACTGTAAGAGGCCCGGCTCTGTAGCGCCCGCGGGTCGAAAATCTTTAAAACTGTTTAACCTGGCGAAGTGAAGAGGCCACTGGAAGCACCCACTTCATGCCTGGCGCCAGGCAGCCGTTCCGTTCGCGGGAGACTGCGTCCCGATGCGGGATAAGAACAAGTCCCCGGCCTTTCGTGGATAAACAAGCCAGAAATTCACAAGTCAGAGACTTGCAAATTGAGCCGCACCGCGTCATAGACGCTTGCGAACAGAGGAACCCAGGAACCAGAAACGGCAGGCAAGGAAATATTTTATAGCTCAATAATTCTCTTCGCTTACCCCACACCAACAATGTGACTATATAACAATATAGCCATATAGCCATACCAGTTGTGCTAGTTAAATTCGCCAATGCCCGAAATTTGGGCATCCCTCGCACCGCCTCCCGGCCTCCTAAAGGAGGAGCACCCTCCCAGATGCCCAAATTCCGGGACTCCAGAAGAACTAGCACAACTGGTAGCCATATAGCAATATAACAATATAGCCATATAGCCATATAGCAATATAACAATATAGCCATATAGCAATATAGCCATTCTCCCCCGCTACCCCTGGTAAAACCCCCTTCCCTCCTTCGCCATCTTGCGCAGCAGCGGGCTGCAGCGGTAGCGATCCTCCCGGTACTCGTCGTAGAGGCGGTCCATAGTATCCACGCAGTGGGCGATGCCGGCCTCGTCGGCCCATTGCAGCAGGCCCTTGGGGTAGTTGACGCCCTGCGTCATGGCCAGGTCGATGTCGTCGCGGGAGGCGATGTTCCAGTACAGCGCGTCGGCCGCCTCGTTGATCAGCATGACGACAATGCGCCAAACGATCTGCCCGCCCAGCTTTTTATCGCGCTTCGGTTCCGGATTCGACGCCCCTTCGCGGTAATCGTAGAAACCCCGGCCCGATTTGCGGCCCAGGTAACCAGCTTCAACAAGGCGCTTCTGCGTGAAGGCAGGCTTGTAGCGGGGGTCGTAGAAGAAAGACTGAAAGACGGTTTCCGTAACCGTGTAGTTCACGTCGTGGCCGATGTAGTCCATCAGGGTAAAGGGCCCCATGCGGAAGCCGCCGAGCGCCGTCATCGCCCAGTCGATCGTAGGGGTGTCCGCCAGGCCTTCTTCCAGGATGCGCAGCGCCTCGCCGTAGAATGGCCGCGCCACCCGGTTGACGATGAAGCCGGGGGTATCCTTGGCCACCACGGCCGTTTTTCCCCAGCTCCGGATCAGGCCAAGCGATTGGTTGAGCACCTCCGGGGCCGTTTGTATGGCAGGGATCACTTCAACCAGCTTCATCAATGGGGCAGGGTTGAAGAAGTGAATGCCCAGCACCCGCTCCGGCTTTTTGCAGGCCGCCGCGATGGAGGCAATAGAAAGGGAGGAGGTGTTGCTGGCCAGTGTGCATTCCTCTGAAACGACATCTTCCAGCTGTTCGAATACGCCCTTTTTTACCCCCAAATCCTCAATGATGGCTTCGATGGCCAGGCCGGCCTCCTCAAAGTCGTAAAGGTTGTTCACATACCCGATGCGCTGCAGAATGCCTTCCGCCGCTTCGGCCTCCAGCTTGCCTTTTTCAACAAGCCGTTGCATCACGCCTTCCAGGCTCTGCCTGGCGCGGGACAGCGCGTCCGGGTTGTTGTCGTACAGAAAAACGGGATGCCCTGCTGTGGCGGCTACCTGGGCGATTCCCGTGCCCATGGCTCCGCTGCCGATGATTCCTACTTTTATCATGGTGGTTTTCTTGTGTGTCTTGTAAGCCGGCCTAATATACTGAAAACAACCCTACCGACATACTGGATACTGCCCTACTGAACACTGGCCTTCCCCAACCACCTTCGCCCTTCCACCACAACTTCCAGAAAATACAAGCCCTTCGGCAGCCCCCCGGCCTCAAATTCCATCAGCGCCTCCGTGCGGCGCAGCCCGCGCCAAACTACCCGCCCCTGCGCGTCCAACAGGGTGCAGCGCGCCTCGCCGGGCGGGCGGCCCGGCCACGACAGGTAAAAACGCCCGCTGGCCGGGTTGGGGAATAACAGCGGCTCCGTATCGGGCAGTGCGGGCCCCGCCGTCGCATTCACCGGCCCGCACGGCGCCTCGATGCAGCCGTTGGCATCGGTTTTGACCAGCCAGGGATAGAAATAGATGCCCTGGTTGGCGAAGCCCCCGGCTACGAGGCTGCCGCTTGAAAGCTCGCCCACGCCGCCGAACCAGCCGCTGGTGTTCTGGCTCAGAGGGAAGAAAGGCGGGCCGATGTAGCGCGGCCACAGGCTGTCGCCCTGCGGTTGCGGTATTCCCGCACGAATTCCACCTCAAGCTCCCGGTTCAGTTTGATCAGAACCGCTCCGTCGCGAACCAGAGGGGCGGAGGTGAGGGCGTAGCCGCCGTCGGAAACCTTCGCGATCTTGCCCCAGCTGCGGTCAATGGAATAGAAATCTCCCAAAGAATCCACTACCACATTATGGGCAAGCAGGTTGCCCGAGGAGTCAAACATGGCCACCAGCAGGCCTTGCTGCCAGTCGATGGTGTCAGCTCGAGCCGTCCCCAGGCCGACAATGGTATCGTTGTGGACAATGAGGCCCTTGAAGTTATTGTTAACCAACCCTAAATCAGCAGCAATATTGAAACCTGTCTGGCAGAATGCCGCAAAAGGGGTCAAAAACGTAAAAAAAAGTACACCAGGGGTACGCATAAGGGAATATTTAGAGCACGTTTTCCATAGCGAAAGTGATTTATTGGAGTTTGAAAAGTTTAAAGTTAAAAAAAGCGCGCGGAGCCTACAATGTTGGCCATGTTTTAAAGGAAAATTGAAAACAATGACAATTATCACCCTTCACTTCTGCCAAATGACATTTCCTTTTACGCCAATTATCACTTAACTTTTGGCCTCAATTAAAGACGATTATGGAAGCAAAACTCCAGGAACTAACCGATAAGATATATCAGGAAGGAGTAGAGCGCGCTCGCAAAGAAGCGGAAGAGATACTGGCGGAGGCCCGCCGTAATGCGGAGCACCAACTGGCTGAAGCCAAACGCGAAGCCGAACGCCTCAAGGCCAAAGCCGGAGAAGAAGCCGAAGAGCTGCGCCGCAACGTCACTTCCGAACTGAAACTTTCCGCCAACCAGGCCATCAGCGGCCTCAAGCAGGAGATCACCAGCCTCATCACCACACGCCTGCTTCAGGAACCCCTGAAGGAAGCTTTCAAAGACAAAGCCTTCCTGCAGCGCATCATCGAATCGGCCATCCAGAGCTGGAACGCCACCGACAGCCAGGCCGGGCTGGCCATACTGCTGCCGGAAAAGGAACGCGAAGGGCTGAAGCAATACTTCGAAGCCCGCACCCGGGAACTGCTGAAAGAAGGCCTCGATATCTCCCTCGACGGCCGGCTCAGCCAGGGCTTCCGCATCGGGCCCGGCGACGGCAGCTACGTGGTTTCCTTTACGCCGGAGGATTTCGAGCGCTTCTTCCGCTCCTACCTCCGCCCCCATGCCGCAAAGCTGCTGTATGGTGAAGATAAAGCAGCCCGGAACCCATGATTGAACCACGCGCCTACTACTACCTCGTTTCCGGCCTTCCCAGCCTCATCTTCGAGCAGGCCAAGCCGCCCTTTTCTTCGCTGGCCTTCCGGGAAGAACTGCAGTATCACCTGCATCCCGACGATTATCAGCTGGTGCACTTTCTGTTTTTGCCGGCCGACAACCGGAACCTGCTCAGGATTTTGCAAAAAGATTCGGAACATTGGGACGGGCAGGGGCAGTTCACCCTGGAACAGATGGAAGCCGCCGTACGTGAACCGGAGGGCCTTCCGGCCTACATGCTCCGCTTTATCGAAGCCTTCCAACAGGAGGCGCCCATCGCAGCGGGCATGAGCTGGGAAAACCAGCTTACCCAACTTTATTTTGATTACGTTCTGGCCGAAACCCAGGGCTTCCTCCATGATTGGTTCGCTTTTGAGCGGAACCTCCACAACCTCAAAGCTGCTTTTACCGCCCGGCGCCATCACCTCCCTCTTCAGGGCCAACTGATCGGCGATTACACCCTGACGGAGGCCGCCCGCAACAGCAATGCCCGCGACTTCGGCCTGTCGGGCGAATACCCTTTCATCAATCGGCTGCTGATGCTGGAAGATGAACCCGACCTTCTGGAACGGGAAGAGGAAACTGACATCCTTCGGTGGAACTACATCGACGAACTGAATACTTTCAATTACTTTACGATAGAAGTTTTGCTCGGCTACCTGCTCAAGCTCTCCATCCTGGAGCGCTGGAGCCCGCTGGCCCCGGCCGAGGGGCGGCTGGCCTTCCGGAGCCTGGTCGGCAAGCTGGAGCAAAGTTTCGAATTTCCAAAGGAGTTTAATGTATCATGAGCACATCTCCTAACATATCTGCTACCGGAAAAGTGACGGGCATCATCGCCAACCTCGTCATCGTGCGCTTCGAAGGGGCCGTGTCCCAGAACGAAGTCTGCTTCATCCAGCACGAGGATACGGCCCTGATGGCCGAGGTGATCAAAGTGCAGAAAGGCCTGGCCTACGTACAGGCATTCGAAAGCACCCGGGGCCTGAAGATCGGCGCCGACGTTACCTTCCGCGGGCACATGCTGGAGGCCACCCTCGGGCCGGGCATCCTCTCGCGCAACTACGACGGCCTGATGCACGACCTCGACACCATGACCGGCGTCTTCCTGAAACGGGGCGAATACACCGACGCCCTCGATTCCGAAAGGAAATGGGACTTTAATCCCGTCGCCAAAGAAGGTGATACGGTCATCGCCGGCGACTGGCTGGGCGAGGTCAGGGAAAATGCCGTCCTGCACCGCATTATGGCGCCCTTTCAAATGAACGGAAAGTACACGCTGAAATCCCTGGCTAAAGCCGGGGCTTACCGTGTCAACGACACCATAGCCGTGTTGACGGACAGCGACGGCCGCGATGTTGACGTCACCATGGTGCAGAAATGGCCCATCAAACAAGCCATCCGCGCTTATCAGGAAAAACCACGGCCCTTCCGCCTGCTGGAAACCGGGGTGCGCACCATGGATACCCTCAACCCCATCGTGGAGGGCGGCACGGGCTTCATTCCCGGCCCCTTTGGCAGCGGCAAAACGGTGATGCAGCACGCCATCTCCCGGCAGGCCGAAGCCGACGTGGTGGTGGTGGCCGCCTGCGGCGAACGGGCCAACGAGGTGGTGGAACTCTTTACCGAATTCCCGGAACTGGACGACCCCTGGACGGGGCGCAAGCTCATGGAGCGCACCGTCATCATCGCCAACACGTCCAACATGCCGGTGGCTGCCCGCGAAGCCTCCGTTTACACCGCAATGACCATCAGCGAGTACTACCGCTCGATGGGCCTGAAGGTGCTGATGCTGGCCGACTCCACCTCCCGCTGGGCGCAGGCCCTGCGCGAGATGTCCAACCGCCTGGAAGAACTGCCCGGCCCCGACGCCTTCCCCATGGACCTTTCGGCCATCATCTCAAACTTCTACGCCCGGGCGGGCATCGTCTATCTCAACAACGGAAAAACCGGCTCCATCACTTTCATCGGCACCGTATCGCCGGCCGGCGGCAACCTCAAGGAGCCGGTCACGGAATCGACCCGCAAGGCCGCTCGTTGCTTTTACGCCCTTTCCCAGCAACGCGCCGACAGCAAGCGCTACCCGGCCATCGACCCCATCGACAGCTACTCCAAATACCTGGAATACCCCGAACTGCAGCAGGCCCTCAACGAGCAGATCGCGCCCGACTGGGTGGACCGGGTCAACGAACTGAAAAATATCCTCATCCGCGGCAAGGAAGCTGCTGAGCAGATCAACATCCTGGGCGATGACGGCGTCTCCATCGACTACCACATGACCTACTGGCGTTCGGAAATCTGTGACGCCGTTATCCTGCAGCAGGATGCTTTCGACGATGTCGATGCCCGCACCCCTATCAAGCGGCAAAAGTATATGCTTTATAAAGTGCTGGACATCTGCAACACGGGTTTCAGCTTTGAATCCTACGAAGAGGTCAACCCTTATTTCAAACGCATTATCAACCAGCTTCGGCAGATGAACTACTCGGAATTCGAATCGGATAAATTCCAGGAATTCGAGGCCGGCCTGGAAGAAATTATCTCAGAACGAAAAGCGGGCTAATGGAAACACAAGCATTTCAGCGCATATATACCAAAATCGAACAGCTCACCAAAGCGACCTGTACGGTGCGCGCCACCGGCGTAGGGAACGAGGAACTGGCCCTGGTGCACGGCCGCCTGGGCCAGGTGGTGAAGATCATGGAAGATGAAGTGACCCTGCAGATATTTTCCGGCACAGAGGGCATTCCTACCAACGCCGAAGTGGCTTTCTTCGGCAAACCCCCGACCCTGCAGGTCGGCGAAGCTTTGGCCGGGCGCTTCTTCAACGCCTACGGCCAGCCCATCGACGGCGGCCCGGAAGTGGAAGGGGAGGAGCGCGAGATCGGCGGCCCTTCGGTCAACCCGGTCCGCCGCCGGCAACCCTCCGAACTTATCACCACCGGCATCGCCGGCATCGACCTGAACAATACGCTGGTGACGGGACAGAAGATACCCTTCTTCGCCGACCCCGACCAGCCCTTCAACCAGGTGATGGCCATGGTGGCCCTGCGCGGGCAGGCCGACAAGATCATCCTCGGCGGCATGGGCCTGACCAATGACGACTACCTCTTTTTTAAACAGGTCTTCGAAAACGCCGGCGCCCTGCACCGCATCATCAGCTTCGTCAACACCACCGAAAACCCGCCGGTGGAACGCCTGCTGGTGCCGGATATGGCCCTGACCGCCGCCGAATATTTCGCAGTCGACAAACAGGAAAAAGTGCTGGTGCTGCTGACCGATATGACGCTTTACGCCGACGCCCTGAGCATCGTATCCAACCGCATGGACCAGATACCTTCCAAAGACAGTATGCCGGGCTCGCTGTACAGCGACCTGGCCCGCTTATACGAAAAAGCCGTACAGTTCGACCACGGCGGCTCCATCACCATCATCGCCGTGACGACCCTTTCGGGGGGCGACATCACGCACGCCATCCCCGACAACACCGGTTACATTACCGAAGGCCAGCTCTTCCTGCGCCGCGATACCGAGATCGGCAAGGTGATCGTAGACCCCTTCCGCAGCTTGTCGCGCCTCAAACAACTGGTTATCGGCAAGAAGACCCGGCCCGACCACCCGCAGGTGATGAACGCCGCCGTGCGCCTCTACGCCGACGCCGCCAACGCGCGGACCAAACTCGAAAACGGCTTCGACCTGACCGACTACGACGAACGCACCCTGGAATTCGCCCGCGAATACTCGGGCCGCCTCCTGGCCATCGACGTCAATATCGATACCGAAGAAATGCTCAACGTGGGATGGGAACTCTTCTCCAAACATTTTTCAAAAGAAGAAGTGGCCATCCGCAAGGATTTTGTGGATAAGTATTGGGTGGAGTAGAAAATCCAAGGTGTACGGTGTTTGGACTTTGGACGTTCCTGGTCAGGAAGTCGGAAGGCGGAAGGCGGAAGTCGGAAGTCGGAAGGCGGAAGTCGGAAGGCGGAAGTCGGAAGTCGGAAGTCGGAAGGCGGAAGTCGGAAGGCGGAAGGCGGAAGGCGGAAGGAGCCGGGAGATATACGATGTACGAGGCAGGGGAGGAGCGGGGAGATGTACGATGTATGAGGCAGGGAGGAGCGGGGAGATGTAGGATGTACGAGGGGGAGTCTTCAGAAAACTGTGTCAGTAGCTCAGGAAATGCCTGGTTATCAGGGGAACTTGAAACTTTAAACCTGGAACTTTGAACACTCTCGTACGAGGTTACAGGAAACCAATGGGAAACTTCAGAAGTTTAGCCTGGAACAAATAACAGATCGAAAATAACCGATCCCTATTATGGCGATCAAATTTCAATACAACAAGACCGCCCTGCAGGAGCTGAACCGGCAGCTCAGGATTCGGCAGCGGGCCTTGCCGACGCTGAAGAACAAGGAATCGGCCCTGCGGATAGAGGTGAAAAAAGCGAAGGATGCAGCCACCGGGCGGGAGGAAGCCCTGGCTCGGCGCATGGCAGGCTACGAGCAGATGGTGCGGCTTTGGGAAGAATTCGACCCGGGCCTGATAGCGGTGGAAGAAGTGCTGTTCAAAAGCCGGAAAATCGCAGGCATCAAGGTGCCGGTACTGGAAGGCGTGGTTTTCCAGGATAAGCCCTACAGCCTGTTCAGCCGGCCGCACTGGTACGCCGATGGCATTGCCATTCTGAAGGAGCTGGCGCAGATCGCCATCGAGAAGCAGTTTTTTCTGCGCATGATGGAACTGCTGGACCAGGCCCGGAAGAAGACGACCCAGAAAGTGAACCTGTACGAGAAGGTGCAGATACCCGCTTATGAGGAAGCCATCCTGAAGATCAAGCGCTTCCTGGAAGACGAGGAGAATTTATCGAAGGCAGCCCAGAAGATCGTGAAAAAACGGCAGGCTGCCGCACAGGAAAAAGAGGATTGATTTCCTCCTTTCCCAGGCCATATCCACTTTAGACTTTTTCATTTTGCGTTTAAAATTTTGACTTTGTCATGATCGTACCCATGCGGAAATACGCCTTTCTGGCCCATCGCGATGACTATGGCGCCTTCCTGGAGGAACTGCACCGCCTGGGCGTGCTGCACGTCAGGGAGCGCCCGGAATCGGGTGCGGGAGGGGAAGAGGAACTGGGGCAACTGCTCTGGAAGCAGAAAGAGGTAGAGTCCGCCATCCGCCTTCTGGAGCGCCGGGCCGTGGAGCCTTCCGCCGAAGCTGCAGAACCAGCGGACGGCCTGGAACTGGCGGCCCGCATCATGGCCCTGCATGATCAAACCGAGGACACACAACAGGCGCTCAATGCTCAGAGCCGGCATCTTGCCGACCTGGCTCCCTGGGGCGATTTTTCGCTGGACACCCTGAAAAAGCTGGAAGCCGCCGGCTGGAAAGTCCGTTTGTTCACTTCCTCCGCCCGAAAGTTCGACCCTGCCTGGCAGGAAAAATATTACCTCTCGGTTGTCAATTCCGTCCCACCGGCAATCTACTTTTTTGTAGTTCACCGGCCGGAAGAAGAGCCGGAAATCGATGCCGAAGAAGTCCCCTGGCCGGCGCACAGCCCTGCCGAACTGCGGGCTTTGCAGGCTAAAACCCAGGCCCGGCTGGATGAGGCCGGCCGGCAGTTGGATGCCCATGCGGCTCAGCACCTGCCGTTGCTTCGGGAAGCCCTCCTGAAGCTCCGCGAGAAAATAGACTGGAAACGCGTGATTGCCCATACCGGCAAGGCTGCCGGTGATGCCGTCATGGTGCTGGAAGGCTTTGTTCCCCAGCCCCGCGAAGCGGCCCTCCGGGCCAGGCTCGACGAGGCCAGCGTTGTGTACCTCAGCGACAAACCCGAACCGGAAGACAAGCCGCCGGTGCTCCTGAAAAACGGCCGCTTTTCGCGCCTGTTCGAGCCCATCGGCAAATTGTTCGCACTGCCGGCTTATCAGGAGCTGGACCTCACGCCCTTCTTCGCACCCTTTTTTATGCTCTTTTTCGGCTTCTGCCTGGGCGACGCCGGTTACGGGCTGGTGGTGGTGCTGGGCGCCACCTGGTACAAGCGGAAGGCCGAAGCGGGCTGGAAGCCAATAATCACGCTGGTGCAGATGCTGGGCCTGTCCACCATTCTCATGGGCGCCTTTACGGGCACTTTTTTCGGGCTCAGCCTGCTCGGTGAGCAGTTCGCCTGGCTGGGGCGCGCCCGCGATTTTATGATCGACAGCAACCAGGCCTTTACTTTCGCCCTCATTCTTGGAGTGGTGCAGATTCTCTTCGGGCTGGGCGTGCAGGCAGTCAACCGTATCAGGCAGTACGGCTTCATCTACGCCATTCCGACATTCGGCTGGATCGTGCTGTTGCTGAGCATCCTCGACCTGGCGCAGCTCAAACTCAGCGGGCGGGTGTCCACCTATACCGCCTGGGCGGGCGTGGCCATGATCGTATTGTTCAGCGACCCCAAAGCCAATATTTTTGCGAGCATCGGGAAGGGGTTGTGGGACCTGTACGGCATCACCGGCTTTTTCGGCGATTTACTGAGTTACATACGCCTCTTTGCGCTGGGCATCTCCAGCGCCATCCTGGGGTTTGTGGTGAACGACATCGCTTTGCAGATCAAAGGGATAGCCCCGGTGATCGGCCCCGTACTTTTCATCCTGTTCCTGCTTGTGGGCCATGGGGCCAACCTGCTGATTTCGTCGCTGGGGTCCTTTGTGCACCCCATGCGCCTTACATTTGTGGAATTTTATAAAAACGCCGGATTCCTGGGCGGAGGGAAGCCTTACGAACCTTTCGCCTCCCGGCTGAAGAACGAGAACCATAAAAACGAAGCATAAAATGGATGCAGCAATCATTCTGGCTTATATCGGCCTTGGGCTCATGGTGGGATTGGCCGGCGTCGGCAGCGCCATCGGCGTTTCCATTGGCGGCAACGCTACCATCGGCGCTCTGAAGAAAAACGACAGCGCCTTCGGCAGCTACATGCTGCTCAGCGCCCTCCCCGGCACGCAGGGCCTGTACGGCTTTGCCGGTTTCTTTATCGTCAACAACTCCGGCGTCATCGGCGCAGAGATCACGATGCTACAGGGCATGGCCATTCTCGCAGCAGGTTTTGCGCTCGGGCTGGTGGGCCTCATCTCCGCCATTCAGCAGGGCAAGGTTTGCGCCAACGGCATCGCCGGCATCGGCGCCGGCTACGACGTCTTCGGCCGCACTATGGTGCTGGCGGTATTTCCCGAGCTATACGCCATCGTGGCTTTCGCGGCGACCTTCCTGATCAGTGCGGGACTGTAGGCTGGGGGTAGGGCGAGGGGCTATATTGTTATATTGTTATATTGCTATATTGCTATATTGTTATATTGCTATATTGTTATATTGCTGGCTTGGGCTTAGGCTGGCCGTCCCTCGTTGTTATATTGCTGGCTTGGGCTTAGGCTGGCCGTCCCTCGCCAACAATACAGCCTAATAACAATATAGCCTAATAACAATATAGCCATTCAGCCCTTCCCTGCTTCCCGCTGCCGCATTGCTTCATACAGCATCATGCCCGCCGCCACCGAAACGTTAAAAGAATCCGTCGTCCCCTTCTGTGGGATGATGAAGGTTTCATCGGCTTTGCGGGCTACGGCGGGGCTGATGCCTTCGCCTTCGGCGCCAAGCACGAAGGCGATGGGTTGCATCAGGTCGAGGCTGTAGATGGGATTCTCGGCCTGCAAATCGCTGGCCAGGACGCGTATCCCGGATAGCTGAAGGTATTCGATGGCTGTGATCAGGCTGCTTTCCCGGCAGACCGGGATTTTAGCCAGCGCGCCGGCGCTGGTTTTCATCGCCTCGGCATTGATTTGTGCACTGTTTTTCTGACCGATGACGAGCGCGTGGGCGCCACAGGCTTCCGCGGTGCGGGCAATGGCGCCGAAGTTGCGCACATCCGTTACCCCGTCGAGCAATACCAGCAGGGGCGATTCCGATTTTTCAAAAATTCCGGGCAATACATCTTCCAGCCGGTAGTAGCGGATCAGCGCCTGTAGCGCGATAACTCCCTGGTGGTTTCCCCTGACGATCTTGTTGAGCCGCTCTTTCGGCGCGACCTGCATGGGGATGCCTTCCGCTTTGCAGAGATGGCGCAATTCCTTCTCCAATTCCCCGCGGATGCCCTCCTGGAGGATTACCTTGTCGATCGGCGTACCCGCCCTGATGGCGTCCACCACCGGATGGCGCCCGTAAATGATGGGCCTGTCTTTTTCCTGTTCCATAGGCTGCAAAGGTCGGAAAAATTTCCATTCGCTTTCCGGGGGCTGTCCGAACGGCTATGCCACCTGCCTGATTGGGGGGAGAAGCGGTTTGAATGGGTGAAGTGGGGCAGGGGGCGGCCGCAGATAAGCATCCCCTTTGCCGGCGCTTTGCAGAAAGGGGATGCAGATATCTCAGACGCTGTCCTTCGCCGGCCAGCAAAGGCATCAGAACCGGTAG
Organism: Bacteroidota bacterium; assembly: GCA_963169455.1. Taxonomy (GTDB): domain Bacteria; phylum Bacteroidota; class Bacteroidia; order Chitinophagales; family Saprospiraceae; genus JACJYE01. The sequence continues at coordinate 12,324 of CAUJDW010000117.1, forward strand.
CCGAGCGATAGGCCGAAGCCCGTGTTTTTCAGCTCCGTTTCATCATTGGGCAGCCGGTTGTCTTCGGGGTTGATCTTGATCAGCCCGAGCTGGGTGTTCAGTTGAAAAAACAAGCCGTTGGCCATTTCATAGCCGACAAAGACATTGCCGCCGGCATCAAATGCCTTTAAGTAGAACTCGTCGATGGGGTCGCCTGCCTCCACTTTACTCTGGAATGTAATATCCTTTTCGGCAGATACACCACCGCCTTCCGTTTTCACCTTGCCCCCGATGCCGTAACCAAGGTAAGGCCCAAAGCCCACCATGATGTGCCCGGCGCCCAGCAGGCCTTTATAGACAAAATTCAGGGGCAACTCGATATAGGAAATGCTGAACCTGGACTCAATGGAGCCAACCTCATTTTTCGCTCCTTTGGTGCTGAACAGCAGCCCGGGCTGAAAAAAGAACTCCGGAGCAACGGGGATCTGAGCATTAACCCCGGCGTGGAAGCCGATGGCAATGTCATTTTCAAGCTTGTCGCCTGTGGCGTCCTGCCCGGTCAGGTTCTGCATGTTTACTCCGCCGAGCACGGCAAAGGAGATTTTTGCATTTTCACCTGTTTGAGCAGATGCCAGGGATGCTGAAAACAGCAGGGCAAGAAATAGAGAAAACAGCCTTGTTTTCATGGCAAATCGTTTTTTTAGATTGCAGTATGATGTTTTAGAGCTTCTAAGCAGTTGGACATATTTAGCAGAACAATATAACAATCCAACAATATAACCCAAGCCCCGGGAACAATGCTATTGACGCCGTATTTCCGAAGCAGTATGAGTTACAATAAATGTGTCCGACTACTTACAAGGTGCAGGCCTGAAGCCCGCGTTCCTATTTGCCGGCTTCTTTTTCCGCTTCGGCCTTCATCTTTTCATTGGCGGTGATCAGGAACTCGACCCTGCGGTTCTGGGCGCGGCCATCTTCCGTTTCGTTGTCGTATTTCGGGGCTGTTTCCCCAAAGCCTTTTATGGTGACGCGCCTGGAGGCTATCCCTTTTTGTGACAGAAAGCTGGCGACGGAACTGGCCCGCCTTAACGACAGGTCCTGATTGTATTCCTCGCTCCCTTTGCTGTCGGTATGCCCCTGCAGTTCGATATCCGTGTCGGGGTATTCGTTCAGGACGGTGACCAGTTTGTTGAGGCTGCTTCTGGCCTCAGCCGACAGGTCCGACCTGTCAAAGCCGAAGAGCACTTTACTGCTGAACTCCACAACGATGCCTTCGCCGACCCGTTCAACTTTTGCATCCGGGACTTTTGTCCGGATTTCCTCTGCCTGCTTATCCATCTGCCGGCCGATAATAGCGCCTGCTGCCCCCCCTACGGCGGCTCCGATAATAGCCCCCATGGCGGTGTTGCCGGAAGTCTTCCCAATTACGGCGCCCATGGCGCCTCCTGTTACGGTTCCAACAGCAGCGCCTTTCTGGGTTTTGTTCCATGAAGCGCAGCCGGGAGAAATCAAAGCCGCGCTTAAAATAAGGGCACAAATGATCCTGAATTTTTTCATGTCTGTCGTGGTTTTTGGTTTGCCAGCCCACAGGCTGGCGGTTTAAGCGAATTCCCACTAATTTAACCTCTAAAAAGCAAAAAAGTATTGTTCGTTTTTGGGAAAAGTGACATATACCGGCCGGTGTTTGCTTTTGAACGCAACCTGGCTGCCGCTGCCGCATATTCTTCGCCGCGCCACAAAGTTTTGAACAAAACCTGCCGCAGCGAAGTATTAATCACATGTGGCCGATCAGGCAGGCCCACATTCCACCCTGCCGGCCCACTGGCAAGCCTCTTTGTCGCGTATCTAATATTTTCTGTTTCCTGCAGGCCTTCCGCAATATTTTTATTTACCTAATTTAGCGCCCTGAAAAAGTATATTTCATCTTTTTAAATCTATCGGAATTAGTATGAAAGCAGCATTTACGAAGGTTTCCCTTTTCACTTTGTGCCTGCTTGCCGGCTTCCAGGCCCTGGCTCAGCAGCAGGTTCCCCTCGACATTGCCCTGCGCTACCTGGAGCAGCAGCGCGAGTCATGGCAACTCAGCGAAGCGGATGTAAAAGGCGTCGCTGTCAGCGGCCAGCATGTGAACCGCCGCACTGGCGTGACGCACCTGTATTTCATCCAGCGCCACGCCGGCATCGAGTTGTACAACGCCATCAGCGGGGTGCATATCGGCCCCGACGGGCGGGTGGTTTACGCCACCAACCGCTTCACGCCGGATCTGGTCTCGCGGGTGAATACCACCTCCCCCGGCCTGACGGCCTATCAGGCCATCGAAGCGGCGGCCACCCACCTGCAGTTGACGATGGACGGCCCGCTGCGCCTGCTGGAGCAGCCCGCCGCCCGGCAATTCAGGTATGAGGGGGGCAATATTTCCGATTCCGATATCAACGTCAAGCTGATGTACCAGTTGGTGGACGGCGGTAAGGCCCGCCTGGCCTGGGACCTGGCCATCGACATGCCCACCAGCGCCGACTACTGGAGCCTGCGCGTGGACGCCCTCACCGGCGAAGTCCTCAATCAGCACAACTGGACCGTTTACTGTAGTTTCGATGCCGGGCACGATCACGAGCAGGGCTGCGGCGTCGCGGAGCGGCGGCAGCAGCAATTCCGCCCGCTGAAGGAAGCTCTGGAGATGGGAAACCGCTCCGTGCTGAACGACAACGCCCAATATAATGTGTACGCCCTGCCGGTGGAAAGCCCCAAACACGGTGACCGGAGTATCGTTGAAAACCCCGCCGACCCCGTCGCATCCCCCTACGGCTGGCACGATACCAACGGGCAACCGGGCCCGGAGTACCGCATCACGCGGGGCAATAACGTCCACGCTTACCTGGACCTCGACAACGACGGCATTCCCGCCGGCGATGAGCCCAATGGCGGTGACGAACTCATCTTCGACTTTCCCATAGACCTCACTCAGGAGCCTTCCGCTTACCGGGAAGCGGCCGTTACCCAGTTGTTCTACGTCAACAACTTCCTGCACGATTTCGCCTATGCCTATGGTTTCGACGAGGCTGCAGGCAATTTCCAGCAGAATAACTATGGAAACGGCGGCAGTGGCGGCGATTATGTGCTGGCGCAGGCCCAGGATGGGGGCGGAACCAACAACGCCAATTTCTCTACACCGCCCGACGGCTTCAACGGCCAGATGCAGATGTACCTCTTTAATTCCAGCGGCAGCATTTTCAGGGTGAACAGCCCACAGCCCGCGGCAGGAGGTTACGAAGTACTGGGTGCGGCATTCGGGGCGCCGATCACGACAACTCCCGTTACCGGCCCTATCGTAGAGGTTAATGACGGCAGCAGCGAGCCCAACCTGGGGTGCAATGCCCTGATCAACACCGAACAACTTCAGGGTGCGATCGCCCTGATTGACCGGGGTTCCTGCGAATTCGGCCTGAAAGCCCTCAATGCAGAGAATGCCGGGGCTATAGGGGTTATCATCTGCAACTTCGAAGATGCGCTGGTGAACATGGGCGCAGGCGTTTTCGGCGGGCCGGTTAGTATACCCGTTATTTCCATGCAGTTTTCGGATTGCCAGGTTCTCCGGCAGTACATCGGCCAGGACCTCATCGCCACCTTCCAGGCCCCTGCTGGCGGGGTTTCCCTGCTGGACGGCGACCTCGACAACGGCATCATCGCCCACGAATACGGCCATGGCATTTCCACCCGCCTGACAGGCGGGGCCATGAATTCAGGCTGCCTGGGCAATAACGAACAAATGGGGGAGGGCTGGAGCGACTTCTTCGCTCTCGTGACTACCGTGAAGCCCGGAGACACAGGAGCTATGGGCCGGGGAGTAGGCACCTATGCCCAGGGGCAGGAGCCCACGGGGCCCGGCTTCCGCCGCCGCCGCTATTCCACCGATTTCACCGTCAACAACCAGGTGCTCGACGATATCAAGGGCACTACTTCCCCCCACGCATTGGGTGAAGTATGGGCGGCGACCCTCTGGGATCTCTACTGGGCGTTCGTTGATGAATACGGCTGGGATGAAGACGCGATAAACGGCACAGGAGGCAACAATATGGCAATTCAACTGGTCATGGATGGCATGAGGCTACAGCCATGCGAACCGGGCTTCATCGATGGCCGCGACGCCATCCTGGCCGCCGACCAGATGTTATATGACGGCATTCACGAATGCCTCATCTGGGGCGTATTCGCCCGCCGCGGCATCGGCTATTTTGCAGAGCAGGGCAGTTCGGGCAACCGCAACGACAACGTGCAGAATTTTGACTCCCGCCCCGAGTGCATCAAGGAACTGAAAATCGCCAAATCAGTTACGCCCTTTATCCAACCCGGCGAGGAGATCACCGTGACGCTGGGGCTTGTCAACCACAAAGGCGAGACGGCGAGCGGGGTGGTGGTGGAAGACCAGATACCGGCCGGCGCATTCTTTATTGCCGGGTCGGAAACAGGCGGGGCCCCGGTGGAAGTCATCGGCGATATTGTAAAGTTCGACCTTGGCGATATCGCAAACGGCGAGGCCCGCACCATCACCTATCGCCTGGGCACCGACCCGGGCCTGAGATCCACCCGCCTGTACATCGACGACCTGGAACAGGGAGATGAGAACTGGTTTTTCAACAACCTGGAGCCCAATGGATTCGACATCTGGTATCGCACCGACGAAAACGCCAATTCCGGAAACTACAGCTGGTACGTGCCGAATACCAACCTGGAGAACGACCAGATCATCCAGTTGATAGAACCCCTGCAGATCACGGGCGACAAACCCGCCCTGCGCTTCTTCCATAGCTATGATACCGAACTCGGAGTGGACGGCGGCTTCCTGGAGGTGTCCACCGACGGTGGGAACGCCTGGCAAAAAGTGGATGACAAAATGATCCGCAACGGCTATTCGGGCCGCCTGGATTACGGCACCCTGGCCATTCCCTTCCTTCAGGCATTCTATGGCAATTCCAACGGCTGGCAGGCTACTTATGTGGACCTGAGCGCATTCAGCGGAGAAGAACTCACGCTGCGCTTCCGTTTCGGTTCGAATGACAACACGGCGCCTGCCTCCCTCAACCCGGGCTGGTACGTGGACGATATCGAACTGATGAGCCTTTTCAACTATAACAGCGAAGCCTGCGTGTCTTCCGGCCAGGGCGACCTCGCCTGCGCCATGGCCGATTCGGAAGGCGCCATCGTCGAGTCCGGCCTGGTGAGCAGCAGCCGGGATGAAGCATCCGCTGCCCGCATCAGCGTCTTCCCCAATCCGGCCAGGAGCATCCTCAACATCGGCATAACCCTTGGCCAGGCCCAAACGGTGGTGGCCAACCTGGTAAGCAGCGAAGGCCGGGTGCTGGCGGAGCAGAAAATCGACGCCCCTGCCGGCTTCCAGCTCATCCCGATGGATGTCAGCAAGCTGCCGGCAGGCTTCTACTTCGTAAAGGTTTACGCCGGGCAACAGACGGCCGTGGAGAAGGTGATCATCAAATAAGAAGGCTTTCCCTTCTCCTTTCCAAAACCGCAGAGGCGCGGAAGTGCAAAGTTTCAAATACCTTTGCGCCTCCGCGCCTCTGCGGTTCAAATCACCGGATGCTATGAGCCGAACAACACAACTCGAACTTATATTCTGGGTTTTTACTGCTATCATCACCGCCGTCGTCCTTCTTCCAATCCTGACGTCCGTAGAAAACTACCCCTTTCTCTTCATCAACATCGTTTACATTGTGGCGGCCGTTACGGTTACGCGTTACCTTTTCCTGCTCCGGCACACCTTTCTCGCCAGGCGGCAGCGCCTCAAAGTGGCAGTGTTCTTTCTCTTCATCCCATTCGTTTTTTACCTCATCCAGGAACTCAACCATTTTCAGGTATTCCTCGACGAGGAGGGCCTGGACGCCGTCGTCGGCAACCTGCCTTATGAACAGCGCAACAACATGATGGATTACATCCGCAACCAGATGATCCTGTTTGGCGTGGCGAGTATCGTGGCCTCCGTGGCCCTGCCTTTTCGCCTGCTGGCATCGGTATGGCGCCTGCGCAACCGGGGGGTGGTGTGAATGGCTGGATGGCTGGATGTTGGTCAAGGTAGTTGCCCTCTTCCAGGCCAGCCATTAAACCATCTAACCATTCAACCATTCCGTAACACTCCAGGCCTCTGCCTTTTCAGCAAAGAGTGCTTTAGTGCGGCTCCAGGTATCGCGGAAGAATTCCGAGTAGCGGTAGTGGTCCAGGTGTTCCTGGCTGTCCCAGGTGCTGAAGGTGAAAAAGACGTTGGCCGGCTGGGTGCAGCGGAGCAGTTCCAGGCGCCGGCAGCCGGGGAATGAGCGGATGTGCTGGTTGCTTGCTTCAAACAGGGAGAGGAATTCGCCCACTTTATCCTCCCGGAAGGTGAGTTTGACGATGCGTTTGATCATGAGTGGAAGTCGATTTGGATGTTGTCGTCCACTTTCAGGCCCAGCAGGCTGCCGGCTTTGCCCATGTTGATGGCTATTTCGAGGAAGCCTGCGGCATTGAAGAAGCAGAGCGGGTCGCCCACGGGCACGTCGTGGTAATCGCGGGAAAGGTGGCGGATTGGGGCGTGGCGTTTGAAAAAGAGCGAGAATTTCCGCTGGCCGCCGACCTTGTCGAAAAGGCTTTTATGGACGTTGGTGATGGCGTTTTCGTAATTGTCGATGTAGGTAATGGAGCCGCGTATCTGGGAATTGCTGATGACCGGTTGCAGGGTGATGCGTTGCTGCACGTTCTGGGCGGGCAGGCCGATCTCCAGCAGGGGTTTGCCGTGGGCCAGATGCCCCACGGCGCGGGCGTAGGCCTCGCGGAGCGGAAAAGCGCCGTTCGCATCGTAGTCGAGCTCGTAGATCAGCTGGGGCAATTCCCCGAAAATAAGGGAGAGCAGCCCATTGTCGGGCGCAATGAAGTAGTGCCCCTGGTGGCCGGTGGCCAGAAAGCGCTTCTCCGAAGCGTAATAATCGTTGACGCTGATGAGGTGGATGGCGCCAGTGGGAAAACTCGGCCAGGCATTGCGGAAGAGGAAAGCGGCCTGGACGATGTCGTAATTCTGAATGCCGTGGGTAATGTCGATGATGTTGAGCTGGGGGTGTTCGCACAGCATGGCGCCCTTGATCATGGCCAGATAATGATCCTGCCAGCCAAAGTCCGTAGTCAGGGTAACGATAGGCATAAGCATTTTTTCTTTTTGGGGTGCAGCCCGCCGTAAAAATAGGAGATAAACCCAATATTATCTCTATGTTGGCCGGATTGGTGCGCGTCGGCTGCCCGGAATGAGAAATAAAACAGCTGTTAAATCACTGGTTCTGTCTGGAGAATATTGGTACTTTTGTTGTGGGGGAAAGCAGTGCGGTGGCCTGCCCGGCCTCATTGCACGCCCTTCTGCCCGCCGTAAAAGAAGCGCCTTGAAGAACTTTTTTTCCGGGGCGCGGGTTCTCTTTGCGGCACACAGATTCTATCATAAAAAAGGGGATACAAATATTGAGTGAGATCATTCTGACCGTTGACAGCGTCGATCTCGTCGAGTTGTTCGGTGAAAATAACGTCAAGTTAAACCTGCTTCGCAAGGCCTTTCCCGAAGTGACGATCACTTCCCGCGGCAGCAATGTGAAGCTGGCCGGCGAAAAGAAGTTTACCCAGAAGGCAAAGGACAAGTTCGAGATGATGGTGCGCCTGCTCAGGGAACACGAGGAGTTGCCGGTGCAGATGGTGGAGGACCTGCTCAGCGGCGCCAACCCTTTCGAAACGCGCCTCAGCAGCACCCGCGCCGCCAACAAGACCATCCTGTACGGGCGCGACGGCAAGCCGATCAAGGCCAAGACCCGCAACCAGAAGAAACTGATCGAGGCCTCGGAAAACAACGATATCGTCTTTGCCGTCGGCCCTGCCGGCACGGGCAAAACCTATACCGCCGTGGCCCTGGCCGTTCGCGCCCTGAAGAACCGGCTGGTTAAAAAGATCATCCTGACGCGTCCTGCCGTAGAGGCCGGCGAAAGCCTGGGCTTCCTTCCCGGCGACCTCAAGGAAAAGATCGACCCCTACCTGCGTCCGCTCTACGACGCCCTGGATGATATGCTGCCCATGGAAAAACTTCAGCAATTCATGGCCAACCGCATCATCGAGATCGCGCCGCTGGCTTTCATGCGGGGCCGAACGCTGGACAACGCCTTCATCATCCTGGACGAAGCCCAGAACTGCTCGACCATGCAGCTCAAGATGTTCCTGACGCGCCTCGGCCCGTCGGCGCAGTGCATCATCACCGGCGACTTGTCGCAGGTGGACCTGCCTTTCCACCAGAAATCGGGCCTGCGCCGCGCTATCGACCTGCTGGCCCATCTGGAAGGCATCGAAGCCATTTACCTCGATGCCGAGGATGTGGTCCGCCACCGCCTGGTCAAGGAGATCATTCGCGCCTATGAAAAATCGGATGAGGAAATGAGGCGGCGCCAAAAGCAGAAGGAAGAAGGTGGGGAAAGTGAACGCCCCGGGAACGGCCTGCAGCCCTCCGGCCCGCAGGAGCCTTTTCCCTGGCAGGGCATCGTCCAGGAGGAGGAAGAGGAATAAGATAGGGAGCGCGGGGTTCCATGCCCGGAGAGGGATGGTAAAGCTGGGCTTTCACGGGCCAGAAGCCCGCTGCCCCAAAAAATATTTTAAGTTGCACTACTGCATATCAAACTGAAGTTATGGAATACCGCATACGCATCAAGGGAGGGAAAGAGCAGGCTTTCCTGCAGATCATCCGCGCGCTGCAATCTCTTGGGATTGTGGAAAATATTGAGCTTGCCGCCAAAGCCGAATCCCCCCCTAAACCCGAATCCCGCCTGAAAACCGATGAGGTCGCCAGCCAGTACCGCGACCTGGTGGATTAATTTTATCCGAACCGCCTGAACCGATGATTTACACCCTGCGAAGAGCGGAGGCCCCCCTCGAGGGTGCTGTCACCCTTGCCGGCTCCAAGAGCATCAGCAACCGCGTCCTCATCATCAGGGCCCTTTGCGGTGAGCACTTCCCCATCCGCCGGCTGGCCGCCGCGAAAGACACCCAACTACTGCTGGCGCTGCTCGGCAGCCGGGAGAACGTCCTGGATGCCGGCGCTGCGGGCACAACATTCCGCTTTCTGACGGCCTACCTCGCCCTGCAACCCGGCACACAGGTGCTGACCGGCACGGAGCGCATGAAGCAACGCCCGGTTGGGGTGCTGGTGGAGGCTCTGCGCAAACTGGGCGCCCGCATTGAATACCTCGAAAAAGAGGGCTATCCGCCTCTCCGTATAGGAAGCCCGGAAGGCATGGGGCGGGCTCGCGAGCTCTCCATCTCGGCAGGCACTTCCAGCCAGTACATTTCGGCTTTGCTCCTGATAGCGCCCACCCTGCCCGGGGGGCTTGCCCTTAAACTGGAAGGTGCGCCTGTTTCCCGGCCTTACATCGAAATGACCCTTGGGTTGATGCGCCATTTCGGCGTTGAGCACCAGTGGCAGGGCGACGCCATCGTAGTACCGCAGCAGCCCTACAGGCCGCGCCCGTTTACGGTGGAGGCCGACTGGTCGGCGGCTTCCTACTACTACGCTATGGCTGCCCTTTCCGGGGAGGCATCCCTGCAGCTCAACGGTTTGTTTGCGGGAAGCCTGCAAGGCGACGCCATTCTGGTGGACATGATGCGGCAATTTGGGGTGGAAACCCGCTTCAATGAAGAAGGCATCCTGCTGACTAAGCGGGGAAACAACATTCCGGAAAGCTTTGAGTGGGATTTTCTGCGCTGCCCCGACCTGGCCCAGACCATTGCTGTCCTTTGCGGCGCACTGGGCGTGAACGGGCGGTTCACGGGGCTGGAAACCCTGCGCATAAAAGAAACCGACCGAATTTCCGCCCTTCAGGCCGAACTGGCCAAGGTGCAGGCTGGCTTGTCAGCCCTTGATCCCGCACAGGCGCCGCAGCCAGGGAGGCAATACTTCCAGATTTCCGGCCGCGCCCGGCTGGATGCTGTCCCTGCTTTTGCCACCTACGAGGACCACCGCATGGCCATGGCCTTTGCGCCCCTGGCGCTGCTGGGCCCCATCCGCATCGAGGACCCGATGGTGGTCGTAAAGTCCTACCCCGATTTCTGGGAAGCCCTGAAGGGGCTGGGCTTTGAGGTGAGCGAGGGGTGAGGGGAGGGGAATGGGTAAGTAGGTCGGAAGGTCAAAAGGCTTGCCTGTGGGGCTCACCAGGCCACCAGGTCACCCCCTCTCCGCGTCTTCCCTCTGGGAAGGCCGGAAGGTTGGAAGGTCGACAAGTCAGCAATCCGGTATTCCAACATTCCGGCAGTTCTCCGTTTTCCCAATCGCCCTCAACGGCGGGCCTCTATCCGCTGGAATCCCGCATATCCAGGATTTTGATTTCTACCCGTTGATTTTGTTTCCTGCCGTAAGGCGTTTTGTTGGAGGCCAGGGGTTGCCTTTTGCCGTAGCCTTTATACTGGAGCCGCTTTCTGGAGATGCCTTTGGAGGCGAGATAATCCGCCACGGCTTTGGCGCGGGCGGTAGACAATTTGTCGCAGTAGTCGTCGGGGGGCAGGGCGTTGGTATGGCCGCCGATCTCGACGACCACGTCTTCATTTTCGGCCAGGAAAGCGAAGACTTCATCGAGCAGGGAATAGGATGCCCGGCTGATGCGGGCGCTGTCCGCTTCGAAATAGAGTTTATCCAGTTTGATGCTCTGGCCTTTGCTCATTTCCGAGCGCTTGACCCCTGCGATCGTCTTTTCGGGTTCGGGCTCCGGTTTTGGCGGCGCCTTCGGCGTGGTGGCGGCCGCCTGTTCCTGCGGTTTGGGCCTGGGTGGCGTGGGCTGTTTGGGCGGGTCGGCCTTACTTATTTCCTGTTTCGGCTCAAGCGGTTCTTCCGGCACCTTTTCACTACAGGGTATCGGTTTGATGGGGGAGGCATTGTCCACGAGCACGTTGCCATTGTACGGGAAGAGGGTAGGGGTCTCGTAGAAAGCCTGTATCGTGATGTAGGTATAATCGGCGATGGGTTCAAACTTGAAATTGTACTGGAGCCAGCGGTTATTGATCACGAGGCTGGTTTCGTCGAGCAGGTACTGCTTATCGCAATGGCCGAAGCCGCCGTAGATTCTGATCTTGGCGGGCGTCACATAATTAGTCGTCTCGTTGTTGGAGCGGCTCAGGCTGATGTATAGTTCCGAGCGGGCCAGATGGAGGCTGAATTCATAACACTGGCCTTTTTTCATCGGGCGGCTCAGGCGCTGGGAAACTGCCTCCCAGGTGTCATTGTCCCGGACGACCATCCCCAGGTAAGTGTTGCCGTGGAAGGGCGGTTTGGTCACGCTGAAATCGCCGCTGGGTTGTACGTCAGGAGGTGATTCATTGGGGAAGCCGCAATCGAACCAGCCGCTCGGCTCCTTACTGTGCCGGGGAAAGTCCTCAAAGGAAGGATTGGCCAGGTAGATGGGTTCATCCTGGCTGAACCCCGGAAGGCATACAGCCAATACCAGCAGTGGCAACAACGAACTTCGTTTCCTCATTTCAATTTCGGTTTATATCTAGAAACAACATTTTTTGGGGGTACTTTTGTTGTAAAGGCGGCCCGGGCAGTAGGCGAAGGTTTCGGGCCCGGGCAAAAACATTTGCAAAAACTAACGAAATACAGCCTCCTTTTAGCATACCGCCCGGCCTGATCTGTCGCGGGGAAGGCCAGGCCGGGGCGGCGCCGTTTACGAAAATGCGTTCAGCCCGGTGACATCCATACCGGTGATGAGCAGGTGGATGTCGTGGGTTCCTTCGTAAGTCAGCACGGTTTCCAGGTTCATCAGGTGGCGCATCACGGGGTATTCGTTGGTGATGCCCATGCCGCCGTGTATCTGGCGCGCTTCGCGGGCCACTTCCAGGGCCATATTCACATTATTGCGCTTGGCCATGGATATTTGCGCCGGAGTGGCCTTGCCCTTGTTGGCGAGCGTGCCGAGCCGCCATGCCAGCAACTGGGCTTTGGTGATCTCGGTGATCATTTCGGCCAGCTTTTTCTGAGTCAGTTGGAAACCGCCTATGGGGCGCCCGAACTGTTGGCGCTCCAGCGCGTACCGCAGGGCGGAATCGTAGCAGTCCATGGCTGCGCCGATGGCCCCCCAGGCGATCCCGTAACGGGCTTTCGACAGGCAGGAGAGCGGCCCTTTCATGCTTTTGACTTCCGGGAAGACGTTTTTCTTCGGAACGCGCACGTCCTCGAAGACCAGTTCGCCGGTGATGGATGCCCGCAGCGACCATTTGCCGTGTATTGTCGGGGCGGAGTAGCCCTTCATATCCTTTTCCACGATCATGCCCCTGATGGCCCCTTCTTCGTCCCGGGCCCAAACCACGGCGATATCCGCTACCGGCGAGTTGGTAATCCACATTTTGGCGCCGTTGAGGATATAGGCGTCGCCGTCATCCCTTACATTGGTGACCATGCCTGCGGGGTTGGAGCCGTAGTCGGGTTCGGTAAGCCCGAAACAGCCGATCAGTTCGCCCTGGCCGAGTTTGGGCAGGTATTTGCGTTTTTGCTCTTCCGAGCCGAAGCGGAAGATCGGGTACATGACCAGCGAACCCTGGACGGAAGCCATGGAGCGGACGCCGGAGTCGCCGCGTTCCAGTTCCTGCATGATGACGCCGTAGGCGATCTCATCCATGCCGCCGCCGCCGTATTCCACCGGCAGGCTGGGGCCGAAGGCGCCGATTTCCGCCAGCCCCTTGAACAGGTGCGTGGGGCATTCAGCCCTTTCGCTGTATTCCTCAATGATCGGGCTGACTTCCTGTTTCACCCAGCTGCGGACGGCGTCGCGCGCAAGCAGGTGGTCTTCCTGAAGCAGTTCATCGATGTTGTAGTAATCGTGCCCCTGAAAGCGGTCCTCTTTCGCTTTCTTTTCGATTGCGCCCTGAGCGCCATTGTTCTTACTGCTCATGAGTTCTGTTTTTGGATTTTATCTGGTTGGCTGCTGCGCAAGGCAGAAGCCGGCTGGCGCACCAGACGAACGAGCAGGAAGCCGGCAGGCGGAAAAAGTGGCTGC
>CAUJDW010000118.1 GCA_963169455.1 Bacteroidota bacterium
TAGCAATACAACAATATAGCAATACAACAATATAGCAATACAACAATATAGCAATACAACAATATAGCAATACAACAATATAGCAATACAACAATATAGCAATACAACAATATAGCAATACAACAATATAGCAATAACCCCTTCAAGCGCTTTGAAAACAAAGGCGCGCCTATCTGGTTTGGATTTGCCGGTGGTGGTGAACCGGGAGGAGAGGAGAATAAGCCCCTGGGTGGCGCAGTTGAATGATTGAACCTTCCATCCCGATTTTTCTTACCTTTGCACCTTTTCTGCGAAAGGCCCTTGGCCTTTTTAAGAAAATCATTTCAAAAAACAGTACCACAACATGTTAACAGTCCAGGGATTAGGCCTGCAATACGGCAAGCGCGTGCTCTTTGATGAAGTCGATTTGAAGTTTACCCGCGGCAACTGCTACGGGGTCATCGGGGCGAACGGAGCGGGCAAGTCCACTTTTTTAAAAATATTGTCCGGCGAACTGCCGCCCATGCGGGGCAGCGTCTCCATCGAGCCCGGCAACCGCATGGCGGTGCTCAAACAAAGCCACTTCGAATTTGAAGAAGAGGAAGTGCTCAACACCGTGATGATGGGCCACCGCCAGCTCTATGACATTATGCTGGAAAAGAACGCCATCTACATGAACCCCGACGCCACCGAGGCCGACGGCCTGCGCGCCGCCGAACTGGAGAACCTGTATGGTGAAATGGGTGGCTGGACGGCCGAAAGCGACGCCGCCGAACTGCTGAGCAACCTGGGCGTTAAGGAGGAACTGCACTATAAACAGATGAAGCACCTCAGCGGCCCGGAAAAGGTCAAAGTACTCCTGGCGCAGGCCCTGTTCAACAACCCCGACATCCTGCTGCTCGATGAGCCGACCAACGACCTCGACGCCGAAACGGTGACCTGGCTGGCGGAATTCCTCGCCGATTTCAAAAACATGGTCATCGTCGTTTCCCACGACCGCTACTTCCTCGACATGGCCTGCACCCACATGGTGGATATCGACTTCCAGCGCATGCGCATCTTCACCGGCAACTACACCTTCTGGTACGAAACCAGCCAGCTGATGGCCCAGCAGGCCGCCAACAAGAACAAGAAGGTGGAGCAAAAGCGCCAGGAAATGATGGAGTTCATACAGCGCTTCAGCGCCAATGCCTCCAAATCGCGACAGGCCACCGCCCGCAAGAAAGCCCTGGAAAAGCTCAACCTCGAAGAGATCCGCCCCTCCAGCCGCAAGTACCCCTACATCAACTTCCAGATGGAACGCGAGCCCGGCGACCAGATACTGAAGGTGGAGAAACTCAGCTACCGGGCCGAAGACGGAACCCTGTTGTTTGGCGACGTCTCCTTCACCATGAACCAGGGCGAAAAGATCGGCCTGGTTTGCCGAGAGGCTTCCGCCATGACGGCCTTCTTCCAGGTGCTGGCCGGCAAGGCAACGGCGCACACGGGAACCTTTGAGTTTGGCAAAACCATCAAAGTGGGCTACCAGCCCAATGAGAACCAGGAATACTTCACCAACAGCAACGACCTCGACCTGATCAACTGGTTGCGGCAGTTCTCGGAAGAGAAAGACGAGCAGTTCATCCGCGGCTTCCTCGGGCGCATGTTGTTCTCCGGTGAGGAGGTCTACAAAAAATCTTCCGTGCTTTCCGGTGGGGAAAAAGTGCGCTGCATGCTGTCCCGCATCATGCTCAACCAGGCCAATTTCCTGCTGCTGGACGAGCCGACCAACCACCTCGACCTGGAATCGATCACCGCCCTGAATAACGGTATGAAGGACTTCAAAGGCAACCTGATCTTCACTTCCCACGACCACCAGCTCATGCAAACAGTGGCCAACCGCATCATCGAACTCACCCCTCATGGCATCATCGACAGCCTGATGAGTTTCGAGGAATTCCTGGCATCCGGGGAGGTGAAGCGGCAGCGGGAGGAGCTGTATAAGGGGGTGTTGGTTTAGTTATAAAAGTTGATTGGAAAAGCGAGGTTTTCTATCACCTCGCCTTTCAGTTGAGAAAAATAAAACCAGAGCTAAAATTGCCCGCTTCAGGAATGACTTTGGATGAGATACCGGAGGACTACCCTCTTGCCGAAAATAGCCTGGGGTGGAAGCACCTCCCTGGCCTGCGGTGAAAACAAATGATCCTCCGCCCAGCCGCTGCATTTGCTTTCAACGCAGCATTAACCTAGTTTTGCGGCATGATCGAGATTGGAAAATACAATACCCTGCGCGCTGCCCGCCGCACCCCCCACGGCATGGTGCTGCAGGATGAAGAAGGGGACGACGTGCTGCTTCCCAACAAATACGTGCCTGAGAGCCTGGAGCCCGGCGCGCCCATCGACGTCTTCGTTTACACCGATTCCAACGACTGGCCTGTGGCCACCACCCGCCGCCCGCTTGCTGTGGTAGGGGAGGTCGCATACCTCCAGGCAAAAGAGATCACTCCCATCGGCGCCTTCATGGACTGGGGCCTGGAGAAAGACCTCTTCGTCCCCTTTTCCGAGCAGAGCCAGAAAATGACGACGGGCAGGCGCTATTTCGTTTACCTCTACCTCGATGAGCAGACCGACCGCGTGGCGGCTTCCAGCAAGCTGAACAAATACCTTTCCAAAGAAGCCCCTGATCTGAAGGAAGGCCAGGAAGTGCAGTTGCTCATCGGCCCGCAAACCGAGCTCGGATTTACCGCTTTTATCGACAACCGCTTTCAGGGCCTGCTTTACCAAAGCGAGTACTTCCAGCCCCTAAGCCCCGGCATGCGCACCAGGGGCTATGTCAAACTCGTCCGCCCCGACGGCAAGATCGACCTGAGCCTGCAGCCCCAGGGCTACCTGCAGGCCGTGCCCCTGCAGGCCGAACAAATACTGGAAGCCCTGAAAAAAAACAACGGTTTCCTGCCGCTCACCGACAAAAGCGAACCCGAAGAAATCGCCGCCTTGCTCAAAATGAGCAAAAAAGCTTTCAAAAAAGCCGTGGGCGCACTCTACAAACAGGGCCGCATCCGCCTGGAAGACAGCGGTGTCCGCCTCCTTGAGGGGCAGGGCTAGTGCCGACAGCACCAGGACAGCGCATCAGGCAACCCTGCCCTCGCGGATGAAAAAACGCAGAGGCGCAGAGAACGCAGTGGTTCTTCGCAAAAAAACCTTGCTCCACTCCAACCGGCCCTTTGAATACTGCAAACTTCCCTACGCCCTGTGCCAAAGTGGGAAAAAGTGGGCAATTTTTCTGAAAATACATCTCTATTTTGACTATAAAATTGTCATCAATTTGATGATTTGCCGCTCTTTTTTCTTTTTCCTAGGCATATCCGGAACTTTTTTTAATAAAATAGTGGTAAAAAGTGGTAAAATGTGTCAAAATGTAATACTTTTGAATGCATTAAAGGTGTAAAAGTGAATATCCCGCAGCTATTAGGCGAATATGAGTGCAAGATCGACGCCAAGGGGCGCATGCGGATGCCGACCGGGCTCATTGCCCAGTTAGGGGAGGGTCAGGCTCATAACTTCGTCATAAACAGGGGTTTCGAAAAGTGCCTGATGATCTATCCGGAGGTTGTCTGGGACCGCATTTCCAGCGAAGTCAACCAGCTGAACCTCTACAATAAGAAGAACCGCGATTTCGTGCGGTACTTCTACCGCGGAGCCCAGAAGGTGGCTCTGGACAGCGCCGACCGCATCCTCGTCTCCAAACGCCTGCTGGAATACGCGGGCATTCAGAACGATGTGATCCTGTCGGCCTACAGCGACAGAATTGAAATGTGGGCAAATGACCAGTACGAGCAACTCATCGAGGAAGAACCGATGGATTTCTCCGACCTGGCGGAAGACGTACTGGGCAGGGTCAACGGAAATCCCGAAGCGTGATGGCCTACCACCTGCCGGTACTCGCAACGCAAAGTGTCGACGCCCTGGCCATAGAACCCGATGGGGTTTACGTGGACGCGACCTTCGGCGGCGGCGGGCACTCCCGGCTCATCCTGGAACGCCTGGGCCCCCGCGGGCGCCTGCTGGGTTTCGACCAGGATGAGGACGCCCTGGCCAACGCACCGGATGATGAGCGCTTTACTTTCGTTCATCACAACTTCCGCTTCCTGAAGCGCTTCCTGCGCCTCCATGGAATCCGGGAAGTAGGCGGCATACTGGCCGACCTGGGCGTTTCATCACACCAACTGGACGTAGCCGAAAGAGGCTTCTCCTATCGCTTTGAAGCAAAACTGGATATGCGGATGAACCGGCAAGGGGAAAAGTCCGCAGCCGACGTGCTCAACACCTACGAGCCGGAAGCACTGCAGGAAATGTTCAGCAGGTACGGTGAAGTGCGCAACGCCCGAAGCCTGGCGCAGCGCATCTTCGCCGAACGCCACCGCCGCCCGATCCTGACGGCCGCCGATTTTCTGGCCGTCGTGGAGCCGCTGGTGCGCGGA
Organism: Bacteroidota bacterium; assembly: GCA_963169455.1. Taxonomy (GTDB): domain Bacteria; phylum Bacteroidota; class Bacteroidia; order Chitinophagales; family Saprospiraceae; genus JACJYE01. The sequence continues at coordinate 4,440 of CAUJDW010000118.1, forward strand.
CACCGCGCCCGCTACCTGTCGCAGGTTTTCCAGGCGCTGCGCATCGAAGTGAATGACGAAATGGGCGCATTGAAAGGCCTCCTCGAACAAAGCCTGGAAATGCTCCGGCCAGGGGGGCGGCTCGCCATCATCTCCTACCACTCGGTAGAAGACCGCATGGTGAAAAACTTCTTCAAAACCGGCAACGTGGAGGGGAAAGTGGAACAGGATGATTTTGGCCATATCCATCGCCCGTTCAAAACGCCGCTGGGAAAAGCCATACGCCCGTCCGAAGAGGAAGCCTCCCGCAACCCCCGGGCCCGTAGCGCCAAACTCAGAGTCGCCGAAAAACCCACGACTTCAGTCGTGGGTATATAGACGTGGGTATATAGGTAATAGCCCACGACTTCAGTCGTGGGTATACAGTCGTGGGTATATAGGTAATAGTAATAGTAATAGCCCACGACTTCAGTCGTGGGTATATAGTATATAGGTAATATAGGTAAAAAAAATGCCAAAAAAGGACCTGAGATCGATGTTCGACATAGGCTCCTGGACATCCAGGATAGTCCTCAACAACCTTGCGTTCGTCCTTTTTCTGGGTTTTCTGGGCACCATCTACATTGCCAACGGCCACCTGGCGGAGCGCAATGTGCGGCAAATCCAGTTGCTGCAGAAGGAATTGAAGGAGATGCGCTGGTATTATATGTCGCTGGTTGCTGATAATATGTACAACGCCAAACGGTCGGAAGTGGGGCGCAGGGTCCGGGATAACGGGCTCCGGCATTCCACCGAAGCGCCAAAGCGGGTCATCGTGAAAGAAGATTAAGTGCAGTTATAACAAACGTACGATGGACATTAAAAACGAAGTGCTTTACAGGGTTTACTTCCTGCTGTTCGGCCTCGTCGTTCCGGTGTCCATTATTTTGATGTATAAAACGGTCGTGATCGCTTCCGTTGAAGGCGAGAGGTGGCGCAACCAGGGAAGGGACAACTATCTGGAGTACAGGACGGTGGAGGCCGACCGGGGCAATATCCTTGCGGCGGACGGCAGCCTGCTGGCTACTTCCATCCCCTATTTCAACCTGTATTTCGACCCCCACGCCCCTTCCGAAGAGGATTTTAAGAAGAACCTGGACACCCTGGCCCATTGCCTGGCCACTTATGTGCTGGACGGCTATACGGTGGGAGGGGCCAGGGCGTATCTGGAAGGCCTTCGTGCAGGCGGCGACCGCCATGTGGTGCTGAAGCGCAAGGTTTCCTTCGCGGAAAAAAAGTTCATTGAGGAATTTCCTTTGTTCCGGTTTGGCCGCTTCAGGGGCGGGTTCATCGCCGAAAAGGCCAGCGAGCGCAAGCGCCCCTTCGGGCTGCTGGCCCAGCGCACCATCGGATATGTCAGGGAAAACGCCAAGCCTGTAGGCCTGGAAGGCCAGTATGACCGCGTGCTCGGAGGCGAACCCGGCCAGAACCTCATGATCTGTGTCGATCCCGCCGCCGACCTGTGGATGCCGGTCGACGACCTGACCCTCATCGAGCCGGTGAGCGGCAGCGATGTGGTCACCACCATCGATATCGACATCCAGGACATTGCCGAAGAAGCCCTGCTCCGTGCGGTGAACCACCACGATGCCGAATGGGGCTCCGCCGTGGTCATGGAGGTCGAAACCGGCGCCATCAAAGCCATCGCCAACCTTGGGCGCACCGATGAAGGCTGGTGGGAAACCTACAACTACGCCGTCGGCGCCGCCGTAGAACCTGGATCGACCTTCAAGGCCGCTACCATCATGGCGCTGCTGGAAGACGGGATGGTCAAACTCGACGACTCCATCAGCATCGAACACGGCCGCACCACCTTCTTCGGGGAAGTGATGGAAGATGCTTCGCCCTATAGCCCCAAACTGGACACCATTCGGGTGCGGGATGCTTTCGAGATATCTTCCAACGTCGGCATAGCCAAAATGGTGCAGGAACACTTCGGTGCGAAAACCAGCACCGACAACGGCCCCGCCCGCTTCATCCAGCGGCTGAAGGACTTCAGCCTCAATATGCCTACCGGCATCGAGATCGGAGGGGAAGCCAACCCCTATATCAAGGAGGCCTTCAGCAGCCGGGATGAATGGAGTGGAACGACCCTGCCCTGGATGGCGATCGGCTACGAAATGAAGATATCGCCCCTCCAACTGCTGACGTTCTACAACTCCATCGCCGGCGGCGGCAGGATGATGAAGCCCTTCCTGGTTTCCGAAATCCAGCGCTTCGGCGAAACGGTGGAAACCTTCCGCCCCACGGTGATCGACCGCCGCATCGCTTCGGACAGGACGATCGCCAGAGTGCAGGAACTGCTGGAATCGGTGGTGGAAAACGAACGCGGCACTGCCTACAAGCTCCGGTCCGGCCGCTACCGTTTCGCTGGTAAAACCGGTACGGCGCAGGTCAACTATTCCAAGGGCAACAGAGGGCGCCGCATCGGCGGCTACCGGGCTTCTTTCGTGGGCTATTTCCCCGTCGAACGGCCCATCTACTCCTGCATCGTCGTGATCAACAGGCCCCGCCGGGGCGGGTTTTACGGCAGCGACGTGGCCGGGCCGGTGTTCCGGGAGATCGCAGACAACATATTCGTCTCAAAACCCGAATTGCACCGCCCCATCAATACAGGCCCCCGGCCGGCCCTCGTCGCCGAAAATATGCCGGGCTTCAGCATCGGCGGCGCACAGGATATAAAAACGGTGCTCAGCTACCTGGATATACCGCATTACGGCTCCCCTTCAACTGAATTAGCTGTATTGCGGCCCCGTTCGGACAGCCTCGTCATGGAAATGCGGTCGCTGCCCGACAACCTGGTGCCGAACGTCGTGGGCCTCGGCCTGCGCGATGCGGTTTACGTCCTCGAAAACCGGGGCCTGAAAGTGGAAGTGGAGGGCTTCGGGAAAGTTTCCCGTCAGTCCATACTTCCGGGAACCCGGGCCCGAGGGCAAAACATCAGGCTTTACCTGAGATAAGGAGCATTCCCCCGCGCATACCCCCCGCGCTATGAAACACTTCAAAAATCTGGCTATTGGCCCGCGGCCATAGGCTATGGGCGGCGCCACCCCTGCCGGCAGCCATTTCGGCGGCGCCGGCCGCCGCACATGAGCCGGCTAAAAGGGCCCTACACATACAGCAGGATACGTATGCAGCTGACAGAATTAACAGGCCCGATCGAGATGCAGGCTTCCGAAGGGAACCTGTCGGCCGAAGTGAAACAAATAGATTTTGATTCCCGGAAAGTGGGGCCCGGCAGTGTGTTCGTCGCGATCAGAGGCGCCCAGGTGGATGGCCACGACTATATCGGCAGGGCTGTCGAACAGGGGGCTGTGGCCATCGTGGCCGAACAACTGCCGCAGGAGCGCCTTGCGGGCATCGCTTACATCCAGGTAGCCGACAGCGCAACGGCGCTCGGCAGGATGGCCAGCCTCTTTTACGGCCAGCCTTCCAGGAAATTGAAATTGGTAGGGGTAACCGGCACCAACGGAAAAACGACAACCGCCACCCTGCTGTATGACTTGTTCACGGCCCTGGGCTATAAAGCCGGGCTCCTGTCCACAGTCTGCAACAAGATCGGGCGCGAATCGCTGCCGGCAGCCTATACGACCCCGGACGCCGTGGCCATCCAGGCTCTGCTGCGCGATATGGTGGACGCCGGCTGCGATTACGCCTTCATGGAGGTGAGTTCCCATGCCGCCCACCAGAAGCGCATCGAAGGCTTGCACTTCGCCGGCGGCATTTTTACCAATATCACCCATGACCACCTGGATTATCACAAGACATTCCAAGCTTATATAGAAGCTAAAAAAACGTTCTTTGACATTTTGCCCAAAACAGCTTTCGCCCTTGTCAATGCTGACGACAAACGCGGCAGCGTGATGGTACAGAATACCAGGGCAAAGAAGTATACCTACAGCCTGCAGGCCATGGCCAGTTTCCGCGCCCGGCTGCTGGATAACAGCATCACCGGGCTCCATCTGGACATCGGGGGGCGCGAGTTCTTCAGCCGCCTGATCGGAGAGTTTAACGCCTACAACCTGTTGGCCGTCTTTGGCGCGGCCATCCTGCTGGGGCAGGAGGAGGTGGAAACCCTCACCGCTCTGAGCCGGCTCGGCGCAGTGGAAGGGCGCTTTGACTATGTGTCCGGCCCTCAAAGCCGGCGTATCGGCATAGTGGATTACGCCCACACGCCCGATGCCCTGGAGAAGGTGCTCAACACCATCCACCAGTTCCGGGAGGGCGACAGCCGCATCATCACCGTAGTCGGTTGCGGCGGTGACCGCGACAAGGCCAAGCGCCCGCGCATGGCCCGGGCCGCCTGCGACTACAGCGACCAGGTGGTGCTCACTTCCGACAACCCGCGGAGCGAGGACCCCGATGTGATCATCGCCGAGATGCAGCAAGGTATACCTCCCAACGCCCACGGCAAGGTGCTGTCCATCACCAACCGCAGGGAGGCGATCCGCACGGCCTGCCGGCTTGCCCGGGAAGGCGACATTATTCTGATTGCTGGAAAAGGGCATGAGAAGTACCAGGAAATCAAAGGCGTGCGCTATCCCTTCGACGATAAGGAGGAGCTGGCGCAGGCTCTGGCGGAATCCTAAAGGCCGGCCTGTCAACTTCTTTTGCCCGCCTAAAGGGTGTTGCGCCGTGGAATTCATAATTTTGGGGCCTTAATAAAGCCCACAAAACGACAAACATGCTGATCAAACTCCTTGAATGGCTCACTGAAATCTTCGGCCACATCAAAGGCGCCGGCCTTTTCCAGTATATCACCTTCCGCGCCGGCATCGCCGCCATCCTGTCGCTCCTGATCTCCCTCGTCTTCGGGGGGCGCATCATCCGCCTGCTGCAGCGCATGCAGGTGGGCGAACACGTGCGCGACCTCGGGCTGGCCGGCCAGAAGGAAAAGGAAGGGACACCTACCATGGGCGGCGTGATCATCATCATGGCCATCCTCATCCCCTGCCTGCTCATGGCCGACCTGGATAACGTCTACATTATTCTGATGCTTGTCAGCACCGTCTGGATGGCCGCCATCGGCTTCATCGATGACTACATCAAGGTGTTCCGTAAGAACAAACAGGGGCTGCGCGGGATATTCAAAGTGCTTGGCCAGGTCGGGCTGGGCCTGCTCATCGCCCTGACCATGATCATCGACGAGAACGTGGTGGTGCGCATGGAGGTCGAAGAAGCCGGAGAACTGGGGTACACCGAAATGATCGGCGATACGATTAACGTGCCGGTCGAACTGCAGCCGCTGGAAGTGGCGGTGGAAAAGGGAGATTACAAAACGAATCTCACCAACATCCCCTTCCTCAAAGGCAACCGCTTCGACTACGCCTGGCTGTTGCCGATGGAACCGGGAAAGGCAGCCCATCTGGTGTGGATCATTTTCGTACCCCTGGTCATCTTCGTCGTAACGGCGGTTTCGAATGCAGCCAACCTCACCGACGGGATTGACGGCCTGGCAACCGGGGTCTCCGGCATTATCGGGGCCACCCTCGGCATCCTGGCCTACGTCTCCGGCAACGCCATCGCGGCCAACTACCTGCAAATCCTGCATCTGCCCGGCACGGGGGAACTGGTGATCTTCGCAGCATGCTTCGTCGGCGCCTGCATCGGATTCCTGTGGTACAACGCCAACCCTGCACAGGTTTTTATGGGGGATACCGGCAGCCTGACCCTCGGCGGCATCATCGCCGCCCTGAGCATCCTGCTGCGCAAGGAACTGCTTATCCCCATCCTCTGCGGCATTTTCCTGGTGGAAAACCTCTCCGTCGTCCTGCAGGTGTCCTACTTCAAATACACTAAACGCAAGTACGGAGAAGGCCGGCGTATCTTCCTGATGTCGCCTCTGCACCACCACTACCAGAAAAAAGGCATGGCAGAGGCCAAAATCGTCACCCGATTCTGGATCGTGGGAATACTGCTGGCCGTATTCACCATCATAACCCTGAAAATCCGCTAACCCACGACTTTAGTCGTGGGTACACACACCCACCTAGTCATGGGTACACACACCCACCTAGTCGTGGGTACACACACCCACGCCAGTCGTGGGTGCACACAAACAAACGCATGAACCTCATCATCCTCGGAGCCGGAGAAAGCGGCGTAGGCGCAGCCATACTGGCGAAACAACACGGGCATAATGTATTCGTCTCCGACAAGGGGGCGATCGGCGAGAATTACCGGCGCGAGCTGGAAAGCCACGGCATAGCGTATGAGCAGCAGCAGCATAGCTGGGAGCGCATCGCACAGGCCGATGAAGTGGTCAAAAGCCCGGGCATTCCGGAGCGCGTTCCGATAGTACAGCAACTGGTAGGCAAAGGCATACCGGTGATCTCTGAAATTGAATTTGCGGGCCGTTATACGACGGCAAAGCTGATGGGCATTACCGGCAGCAACGGCAAGACGACGACGACCAAACTGGCTTTCCACCTGCTGGCCACGGCCGGCTTCGACGCCGCCATGGCAGGAAACGTCGGCAACAGCTTCGCGCGAAGCCTCAGTGAGGAACAGCACCAGTACTACGTGCTGGAACTCAGCAGTTTTCAACTGGATGGCATCGATGCTTTTCGGCCGGATATCGCCATGCTGCTCAACATCACGCCGGACCACCTCGACCGTTACGAGTACAAAATGGAAAACTACGTCCGGTCGAAGTTCCGCATCGCGAAGAGCCAGCGCCCGGATGATTTCTTCCTCTACAACGCCGAGGATGAGAACATCGGGGCCTACATTCGGCAGCACGCGCTTCGGCCGAAACTGGTTCCGGCCAGCAGCAGCATGATCGACGGGCAACTCCTGCACGTGGCAGGCAGCACCTTTGACATGAGCCGGAGCAGCCTGCGCGGGCGCCACAATTTCATGAACGCCATCTTCGCCATCCAGGCCGCCAGACTGTGGGGCGCGGAAGACGAAGCCATTCAGGAGGGGCTCGACACCTTTGTCAGTGTGGAGCACCGCATGGAAAAGGTCGCCGTCGTAGATGGGGTGGAATACATCAATGACAGCAAAGCCACCAACGTGGACGCCGTCTTTTACGCCCTGGAAGCCATGGCCCGCCCCACCATCTGGATCGCGGGCGGGCAGGATAAAGGCAATGACTACGGCCCGCTGATGGATCTGGTAAGGGAAAAAGTCCGGGCAATGGTTTGCCTGGGTGTTGACAATAAAAAACTGATCGATACCTTCAGCGGTATCGTCGCGACCATCGAAGAAGCCGGCAGCGCTTCGGAAGCGGTGGGCAAGGCGGCGAAGCTCGCCAGAGCGGGAGAAGTGGTTCTGCTTTCCCCGGCCTGCGCCAGTTTCGACCTCTTCAAAAATTACGAAGACCGCGGGCGGCAGTTCAAGGAAGCCGTCCGGCAAAGGATAAACAGATAATTATGTCTCAGAGTACGAGATTGTATGCAGAATTGAGGGGCGACCGCACCATCTGGGCGATCATCGCGGTGCTGGCCATCTTTTCCGTGCTGATCGTGTACAGCTCGACGGGGACGCTGGCCTACCGCACGCTGGCGGGCAATACGGAGGCCATTCTCATCAAGCACTTCATCATCGTGGCCGGGGGGTTGTTCCTTACTTATCTGGCCCACCTGACCCACTACATGAAGTACTCCCGATGGGCGCCTGTGCTGCTGATCACATCTGTGCCCCTGCTGCTGTACACCGTCTTTTTCGGAGCCGACATCAACGATGCGCGCCGCTGGATCGAGGTGCCTTTCGTGGGCATCACCTTTCAGACATCGGATTTTGCCAAGCTGGCCCTCATCATCTATGTGGCGCGGGAAATATCGTCGAAGCAGGATTACATCAAAGACTTCAACAGCGCGTTCCTGCCGATCATCCTGCCGGTGCTCATCATCTGCGGGCTGATCGCACCGGCCGACCTTTCTTCGGCCATCCTGCTGTTCGGCGCCTGCGTGGCCATGATGTTCGTCGGGCGGGTGGCGATCCAGTACATCGTGCTGTTGCTGCTGCTGGGCATCGTGGTGTTCGCCATGCTGGTACTGCTGGGCGAATTTTTTCCGGAATTCATCCGCTCCGAGACCTGGGTCAACCGGATGCGGGATTTTGTGGAGAAACCCGACGGGGGCTATCAGGTTCAGCAGGCCAAGATCGCCATGGCCAACGGAGGCTGGTTCGGGCTGGGGCCGGGCAACAGCATTCAGCGCAACTATCTGCCTTCGCCATACTCGGATTTCATCTATGCCATACTGGTTGAAGAATATGGCATCCTGTTCGGCTTCCTGCTGATCGCCTTGTATGCGCTGCTGTTTTTCCGCGCCACCCGCCTGGTGACCAAAAGCCCCAAGGCCTTTGGCGCCATGCTGGTCATCGGGCTGAGCATCAGCCTGGTGCTGCAGGCTTTCATCAACATCGCCGTTTCGGTGCACCTGGTGCCCGTCACAGGCGTTACGCTCCCCATGATCAGCATGGGGGGAACTTCGATCCTGTTCACCTGTATCTCCTTCGGGATCATACTGAGTGTGAGCAAGTATATTGAATCGGTGAGTGATTAGGTAAAATGAAAAAAAACAGCCATACGTCTTTCCGCGTCATCATCTCCGGCGGAGGCACCGGCGGGCACATATTTCCGGCCATTGCCATTGCCGATGCGATAAAACAGGAGCAGCCCGATGCGGAGATCCTGTTCGTCGGGGCAAAAGGGAAGATGGAGATGGAAAAAGTCCCGAAAGCGGGATACCCTATCGAGGGTTTGTGGATCAGCGGTTTTCACCGCCAGTTGACATTGCGGAACCTGCTGTTCCCGCTGAAGCTAGCCGCCAGCCTGTGGAAGGCCTGGCGCATCATCGGCCGCTTCCGGCCCGATGTGGTGGTTGGCGTCGGCGGCTTTGCCAGCGGCCCTTTGCTGGAGATCGCCAGCCGGCGCGGCATTCCCACCCTGATTCAGGAGCAGAACTCCTACGCCGGGGTGACCAACCGCCTGCTGGCGAAGAAGGTGGACAGGATATGCGTGGCCTACCCGGGCATGGAGCGGTACTTCCCTGCCGAAAAGATCGTCCTGACGGGCAACCCGGTGCGCCGGGCAATACAGGACGGCAAGGCCGCCCGGGAAGAAGGCGCTGCTTACTTTGGCTTCAGCCCGGAGCGCCCCATCCTGCTCGTTTTCGGCGGCAGCCTGGGTGCGAAATCCATCAACGAAGCCATGGCCGACAACGCCGCCCTGCTGCGCGGGCGGCCCGAAGTGCAGGTGCTCTGGCAGGTGGGGCAGCTCTACGAGCAGGAATTCCTGGCCTGTGAAACCGCCCGGCTGCCGAACGTGAGCGCCCGGGCATTCATCGACCGCATGGAACTGGCCTACGCTATGGCCGATGTCATCATCTGCCGGTCGGGAGCCCTGACGATCTCGGAACTCTACTTCGCCGGCAAAGCGGCCATCTTTATCCCTTCGCCAAATGTGGCGGAGGATCATCAAACGAAAAACGCCATGGCCGTTGCTCAGGCCGGCGCAGCCCGTGTGATCCGGAACAACGAGGCCCGCGAACAGATCATCCGCCAGGCCTTCGGGTTGCTGGATGACGAAGCGGCCCGCCGCGAGCTCGGCGCCCGCATCCGGCAACTGGCCATGCCCGATGCAGCAGCCCATATCGCCGCTGAAGTGCGGCAACTGGCCGGATTTAAAAGTAACGTTGATGAACCTGAGCGACATTAAAAAAGTGTACTTCGTCGGCATCGGCGGCATCGGCATGAGCGCCCTGGCCCGCTACTTCCACGGAAGGGGCGTTGAAGTACACGGCTACGATAAAACGGAAACCCCGCTCACCAAAAAGTTGGTGGAAGAGGGCATGCACATACACTATGAGGAGGCGCCGGAGCAAATTCCTCCGGGCATAGACCTGGTGATCCTGACCCCGGCAGTGCCGGCCGCGCACAGGGAACTGCTTTATTTCCGCGAGCACGGCTACCCCGTCAAAAAGCGGGCGGAGGTGCTGGGCATCATCAGCCGCGGCATGAAAGCTGTGGCCGTGGGCGGAACGCACGGGAAAACGACCACCTCCTCGCTGTTGACATACCTGCTGCGCTGCGGCGGCATCGACTGCACCGCCTTTCTGGGGGGCATCGCCCTGAATTTCGGCTCCAACTTCGTGGAGGGGCGCTCGGAATGGGTGGTCGTGGAAGCGGACGAATACGACCGTTCCTTCCTGCACCTCAGCCCCGACATCGCGGTAATCCTGTCGATGGACGCCGACCACCTGGATATTTACGGCGACCGGGAAACCCTGCTGGAAACGGGCTTCCGGGCTTTTGCCCGCAAGCTGAAGCCGGGGGGGAGCCTGTTTGTGCAACACCGCTGGTGCGGCATGCTGGGCGAAATGCCCGGGATGCAGAGCTTCGGGCTGGAAGGCGGCGCCTGCCGCTCGGAGAACGTGCGGGTCGAAGGCGGCTTTTTTACCTTCGATTACCGCGGCCCGGCCCACTATTTCCAGGGGCTGCAACTGGCTATGCCCGGGCGCCACAATGTGGAAAACGCCACGGCGGCCATCGCGGTAGCAACGCAGCTCGGGATTGATGAGGGCGCTATCCGCGAAGGGCTGCGCAGCTTCAGGGGCATCCGCCGCCGCTTCGAATTTCTGTACCATGACGGGCAGTCGGCCTATATCGACGACTACGCCCACCATCCCTCGGAACTCGAAGCGGCCATTGGCGCCGCCCGGGAATTGTTCCCGGGGAAGCGGATCACGGGCGTTTTCCAGCCCCACCTGTTCTCGCGCACGCGCGATTTCGCAGAGGGGTTTGCCGCCGCCCTGAGCTTGCTGGATGACGCCCTGCTGATGGATATTTACCCCGCGCGGGAGTTGCCCATCGAGGGGGTGTCCTCGGAGATGTTGTATGAAAAGATGTCGAACCCCAGGCGCCGCCTGGTAACCAAAGCAACGCTTATGGAAGCGGTGCGGGAAAACCGCCCCGAAGTGCTGCTGACCCTCGGCGCCGGAGATATAGATACCTTCAGAGAACCGATTAAAGCGTATTTCGAAGAAAGAAAGTGACATGTTAAAACGCCTGCACATAGCACCTGAACAACAACGGATGCTGAGACGCCTCGGCTGGCTGGCCGTACTGTTCGTTTCGGCAGGCGTCGTGCTTTCGGCCGTGGAAAAGAAAGAAGAGAGCATCGCCTCGGAACTGGTGATCCTGATAGACCCTCTGGAGAATGGGGAGCGTTTCCTGGAAGAAGGAGAAGTACGGCAGGCCATAGAGCAGCGTTTCGGTTACAGGCTGGAAGGCCGCACCATCGGCTCCATCGACGTGGAAAGGCTGGAGCGCGTGCTGGAGGAAGACCCCTTCATTCTGAATGCAGATGCCTATGTAGGGGCCAACAACCGCGTGAAGGTTCGGATACAGCAGCGGGAGCCCATCCTGCGGGTGATGGACAACAACAGGTTGAATTATTACCTGGACCGCACAGGGGCCAAAATGCCGCCCTCGCCGCATTTCACGGCAAAAGTGCTCGTGGTGACCGGCAACCTGCCCCCGTATGAACCGGGCTTTCTGGAGCGCAGGCGCCATTCGCTGAAGGATGCCTTCCTGCTGGCGGAAATGATCCTGGAAGACGAGTTCCTCCGGGCGCTGATCGAACAGTTGCACTTCACCAACCGCGGGGAGATCATCCTGGCGCCGATGGTCGGCAACCAGAAGATCGTCTTCGGAAAATTCGAGCGCCCGGAAGAGAAGCTGCTGCACCTGAAGGCTTTTTACAAAGAGGTGCTGCCCCGTGAAAACTGGCGCAAATACTCAGAGATCAACCTGCAGTACGAAGGGCAGGTGGTGTGCAAAAAATGAAATCGGATGCCGGCATAAACGCAAGCATGTTGGCTGGGCTCCATAATTAGTCGCAAACACAAAAAACTGAATGCGCATGATGGAACAGAACTTCAATAAATCGGACGTAGTGGTTGCCCTCGATATCGGGACGACCAAGATCTGCGCAATTGCCGGCCGCCGCAACAAACACGGCAAGATCGAAGTGCTGGGCTTCGGAAAGGTAGGCTCCGAAGGGGTGCTCAGGGGGGTGGTCTCCAATATCGAGAAAACCGTAAACAACATTTCCGAAGCCGTTGCCGCCGCCCAGCGCAGCGCTGGCCAGGAATTCAGGGTCGTGCATGTCGGCATCGCAGGCCAGCATATCAAAAGCCTGCAGCACCGGGGCATCCTCACCCGGGACAATGACCACACGGAGATCGGGCAGCGTGATATCGACCGCCTGGTGAGCGATATGTACAAGCTGGTGCTGCCGCCGGGCGACAAGATACTCCACGTCATCCCGCAGGAGTATACGGTGGACAACGAGCAGGGCATCATCGACCCCATCGGCATGTCGGGCATCCGCCTGGAAGCCAACTTCCACATCATCACCGGGCAGATATCCGCTTCCAACAACATCTACCGTTGTGTGGAACGCACTGGGCTGAAGGTGTCGAACATGACCCTGGAACCCATCGCCTCGGCGGCGGCCGTGCTGAGCGAGGAAGAAAAGGAAGCCGGGGTGGCCCTCGTCGATATGGGCGGCGGCACCACCGACATCACGATCTTCGCCGATGGCATCATCCGGCACACGGCGGTGGTGCCCCTGGGCGGCAATGTCATCACCAAAGACATCAAGGATGGCTGCACGGTGATGGCCCAGCAGGCGGAAAAGCTGAAGGTCAAGTTCGGCTCGGCCCTGGCCGATGAGGTGTATGACAACCGCATCATCACCATTCCCGGCCTGCGCGGGCGCGACCACAAGGAAATCTCGGAGAAGAACCTGGCCCGCATCATACAGGCCAGGGTGGAGGAGATACTCGACTACGTGCTGTGGGAGATCCGCCGCTCCGGCTACGAGCGCAAGCTCATCGCGGGCATCGTCCTGACCGGCGGCGGCGCCCTGCTGAACCACATCGACAAGCTGACGGAGTACCATACCGGCATGAGCACCCGCATCGGCGTGCCGGTCGAACGGCTGGGCCACGGCTATAACGAACAACTGGGCAGCCCTATCTACGCAACCGGCATCGGCCTGCTGATGAAGGGGCTGGAAGACCTGGAAGCCGGGCGTATCCTTCAGGAGGAGCCCGTGCCGCAGGAGGTGGAGGCCGAAGAGGAGGAAGAAGGCGGCAAATGGTACGAGCAATTGTTCCGCCGAACCAAGGAGTGGTTCGAGGCGGAGCCGGATAATGAGTTTTAAGAACATTGGATGTGGCCGTTGTCCGTTGCCGGCCCTGGTTTCCGGCACGGACAACGATCAACCGCAACGCACGACGATTGAACCGAATTAGCTGATACTTAAAATTATCCTGCTTGGGCTGAACCAAAAGGCAAACGCTTCCATTCCGGGCGGGCCCAGCGCAACATTAAAAACTTACAACTATGGTATTTGATTTGCCGAGAGACGAAAGCCCGATCATCAAGGTGCTGGGCGTGGGGGGCGGTGGAAGCAACGCCGTCACACACATGTTCAAGCAGGGGATCGTGGGGGTTGACTTTGCCATCTGCAATACGGATTCCCAGGCCATGGACTGGAGCCCGGTGCCGACCAAGATCCAGCTGGGGCCCAACCTCACGGAAGGCCGCGGCGCCGGTTCGAAACCCAATATTGGTAAAATGGCCTGCGAGGAATCCATCGAAGATGTGCGAACCTTCCTGGAAAACAACTGCAAAATGTTGTTCGTAACCGCGGGCATGGGCGGCGGCACCGGCACCGGCGCAGCCCCCATCATAGCCAAAACGGCCAAGGAAATGGACATCCTGACGGTGGGCATCGTGACCATGCCCTTCCTCTTCGAAGGCCGCCGCCGTATGATGCAGGGCTCGGAGGGCCTGGCGGAACTGAAAAAACACGTCGACACCCTCATCATCATTTCCAATGACAAACTGCGGCAGATCCACGGCAACCTGTCCATCTCCGACGCCTTCGCCAGAGCGGACAACATCCTGACCACAGCGGCCAAAGGCATTGCCGAGATCATCACCGTGCCGGGTTATGTCAACGTCGACTTTGAGGACGTCAATACCGTCATGCGCGACAGCGGCGTGGCCATCATGGGCACCGCTTCAGCCGCCGGCGAAGACCGCGCCAAGCGGGCCGTCGATGAAGCCCTCAACTCGCCCCTGCTCGAAGACAACAACATCCAGGGCGCTCAGCACATCCTGCTGAACATCACTTCCGGCACCAAGGAGGTGACCATGGATGAGATTTTCGAGATCACGGAATTCGTCCAGGAAGAAGCCGGCTTCGGCACCGACCTCATCTGGGGCAATTGCTACGATGAGTCGCTGGGCGAAAAGGTCAGCGTCACGATCATCGCCACGGGCTTCGAACACAAGCAGGCCAACCCGCAGCGCAAAGCCCCGGGCAGCGACCGCATCGTGGTCTCCCTCGATGACGAGGCTCCGAAAAAGGATCAGGATCAAAAAAAAAGGGGGTTGGCTGATATTGGTTTCGAAGAAGAAAACCCCGCAGCCAACACTTTCGAGTTCGACGATATCCGCCCCACTATCGAGAAATACCAGCAGCGCTCGCGCTATTCCTATGATGACCCCTTCCGCAACGGGGAAGAGGACGTGAAACGGGAAGATGAGCGCCGCCGCCGCCTGGAAGAGGAACAGAAACGCCGCGAACGCCTGCGCCGCAACCCGGTAAAACTGAGCAACCCCAAGGCCATCATCGACCTGGAAAACGAACCGGCCTACCTGCGCCGCGGCGTTCAGCTGGACGATGTGCCCGACTCCTCAGAAGACGCCATGTCCAAATGGACGATTTCCGATGAAGAGGAACCGGAGTTCCGCAGCGGCGGGAATTCTTTCCTGCACGATAACGTGGACTAATACAAGGCGGTTGAGCTTTGATTGGCGCTTAACCTTTAACAACGATAACTGCACCCTGCCGGTTGCCGGCAGCAAACTGAATGATCAAGGGCCAGCCTGGGGTTTCCGGGCTGGCTTTTGTTTCTCAGGCTCCCCCAAAACGGGATTGTGACTGTTGCCCACCTTAATTCTAACTTGGCAGCACTTTTTGATTTAGCCGCGTAGCAGCGACATGGCGGGAGGTGCGGGCTGCCCCCCCAAGCTCTTTGCCCTCCCGATTTCGATCCACCGGATATCATCGGCGTGAAAAGGTGCAGCGCACCTTTTTATGCCTTTTGCTCTATGCTCTATGCCGCCCACCCGACAAACGTCCCCACTTTTAACAACTTCTTAATCTCTTTCCCTGAACAAGCCGCCAAAAATTAAAGTTATAACACTGGTAACGATTTTAAAAATCCCGGCACTAAGTAGAAAATCCCAATAAATACGATCCAACATGAACATCCGGAAAATCAAACTCGCACTGACGGTCGGCCTGCTGAATGCCGGCCAGGACAATGTACTGAGCGCAGTGAAAGGCCTCATGCTCGGCTTTAAAGAAGTTGGCGCTTTTCTCGGCGCCAGGCTCATCGGTAATGAACGGCTGAATGCCGCCCTGGTCAGGGAGCGGTACGCCATCCAGTTCGAGAACTGCACCCTCGACCTGGACCTGGTGTCCAACCCGTTCACCCGGAGCCAGTCCGTGCAGGGGTTTGAACTGCATTAGGCACGCCTGATGTTGAGTATAGCGAAATCCCGTACCGCCGGAAGGAAGCTGGGGCCGGACGCCGCTTTGGCCGCCTCGGTTCCACTTAACCGGCCATAAATATATCCAAGATTGCAACGGCTTCCCTCAAAGAGGGGAGCCGTTGGCTTTTTAGGGGGTGCACTCGAAAATTTCTCATTCATTTAAAACAAGGGACTACCTCCCCACCCAAAATTCTCCTATCTTTGCGGCCTCAATTTGAAACCACCTGCCCGGAGGCGTTGTTCTCCGGTTCAGAATGTGTTAAATCTCTTTTATGCAACTCAGAAATATTGCCATTATTGCCCACGTCGACCACGGCAAGACGACGCTGGTAGACAAGATGATCCTGGCCGGCAAGCTCTTTAAAGACCACGAGCGGCCCGGCGAGCTGATCATGGACAGCAACGACCTGGAGCGGGAGCGGGGCATTACCATCCTGGCCAAAAACGTTTCGATCCACTATAAAGACGTCAAGATCAACATCATAGACACGCCGGGCCACAGCGACTTCGGCGGCGAGGTGGAGCGTGTGCTCAACATGGCCGACGGCGTGCTGCTGCTGGTGGACGCCTTCGAAGGGCCCATGCCCCAGACGCGCTTCGTCACCCAGAAAGCCATCGAGCTGGGCCTGAAGCCCATTGTGGTGGTCAACAAGGTGGATAAGGAAAACTGCACCCCCGAAGAGGTGCAGGAAGCCATGTTCGACCTGATGTTCAGCCTCGACGCCAGCGAAGACCAGCTGGATTTTCCCACTATCTTCGGCTCGGCCAAACAGGGCTGGATGAGCACCGACTGGCGGCAGCCCACGCAGGATATTATCCCTCTGCTGGACGCCATCGTGGAATACATCCCGGCGCCTAAAATTGAAAAGGGCACGCCGCAACTCCTGGTGACTTCCCTCGACTACTCGCCCTATATCGGGCGCATTGCCGTCGGCCGCCTGCAGCGCGGCTCCCTGCGCAACGGCCAGATGGTGTCTTTGATGAAAAAGGACGGCAACGTTCAGAAGAACCGCGTCCGCAACCTTTTCGTGTTCGAAGGTTTCGAGCGGGTGGAAACCGAAGAAGTGCAGGCCGGCGAGATCTGCGCCGTTTTCGGCGTGGAAGGCTTCGAGATCGGCGACACCATCGCCTGCCCGGATGTGCCGGAGGCCCTGCCCACCATCGCCATCGACGAGCCCACCATGAGCATGGTGTTCACCATCAACGACTCGCCCTTCTTCGGCAGGGAAGGCAAGTTCGTCACCTCCCGCCACATCAAGGACCGCCTGGAGCGGGAGCTGGAGAAAAACCTCGCCCTGCGGGTCGAGGATACGGGCTCGGCCGATACTTTCCGCGTTTTCGGCCGCGGCGTGCTGCACCTTTCCGTGCTGATCGAAACCATGCGCCGGGAAGGTTATGAACTGCAGATCGGGCAGCCCCAGGTGATCACCAAACGCATCGATGGGGTAGTGCACGAGCCGGTGGAAGAACTGACCATCGACCTGCCCGAGGGCATGTCCGGAACGGCCATCGATATGGTGACGCGCCGCAAAGGTGTGATGCTGAGCATGGAACCCAAAGCGGGCCGGGTGCTGCTCCGCTTCGAAATACCCTCCCGCGGCATCATGGGGCTGCGCAGCCAGATGCTGACGGCAACGGCCGGCGAGGCAGTCATGACCCACCGCTTCCTGGAATTCCAACCGCATAAGGGCGAAATCCCGGGCCGTATTAATGGCTCCCTGATCGCGCTGGAGACGGGCACTGCCATCCCTTACAGCATCAACAACCTGCAGGACCGCGGCAAATTCTTCATCGCTCCCGGCGAGGAAGTCTACGAAGGCCAGGTCGTCGGCGAGAACAGCCGCCCGGGCGACCTGGTGGTGAACCTCATCAAAACCAAGAAGCTTACCAACATGCGGGCTTCCGGCTCCGACGACAAGCTTCGCCTGGTGCCGCCAAAGCGCTTCAGCCTGGAAGAGGCCCTGGAGTACATCCAGGAGGATGAATACGTGGAAGTGACGCCCCATTCGCTGCGCCTGCGCAAGATATACCTGAAGGAACACGAACGCAAGCGGGCGAAGAACAGCGCCCTGGCATAGCGTGTAAATGAACCGAAGAGGCGCAAAGGCCGCGGAGTTCTTTGCGCCTCTCTGCGGCTCCCTTTATCAATTCTCGCTCAGGATGACGTACAGGGTGTAGATCAGGCCCGGCAGATACAACAGAAGCCATAGCACGAGCGAAATCCAGAAGCGGTTGGTGGCCGAACCTTCGTACAGGTACATGGCCAGCGGCGGCAGCAGGATGGCGATAATTACGAGGAGGAGCAGGTCATCCGCCAGGGTGGCGCGTAATTCCCTGAACCAGGATTTGAATTCCCTGCGCATTTCGCGCTTTTCTTTCCTTTCCAGCTTGCGTTGCTCTTTTTTGCTCAGCGCGGCGCCGCCCGCTTCCACGCTTTCCGCAGCAGCTTCAGGAGTAACCCGGTGCACTACAGCCAGCGCTTCCGTCGTGCTGAACAATAGCAGGAAGCTCAGGCAGGTGAGTAAATAGCTTAGTTTCATAAGGTATCAGTTGTGTTGGTGAAATAATACATGTTGCGGGCACAGCCTCTGGTTGCTCACCAATCCATTGCCCTCTAACTTCTAAATCCTGTCATACTCCTCTTTCCAGGACGTCATCTGCCGGCCGCGCAGGGCGTCGATGGCCATTCGCACGCTGATAGCGGTGCGGGCGCCGGTGCGGACGTTGGAGGAGGGCTCTTTGCCGTTTTTGATGCACTGGTAAAAATCGGAAAGGGCGTAATGCGATCCTTCCCAGCCTTCCTTCTTGGCATAATGGATGGGGATGCCCTTGCCGGCGCTCAGCGATTCGATGGTCGCGCCGGTCACGCCATCCACATCGCCCCATTGCGGGCTGGTGGGTTCGGGATAGATCCAGGCCTTGTCCATCGACAGCTCGATGGTGCCGTCGCTGCCCTTGAACTTGAAGAGGAAGCCTTCGTGGGCGTTGGCCGTCAGGGCGATGAGGTTCACCTTCAGCCCGTTGGGGTATTCCAGGATGGTGTTGACGTTGTCAAAGGTTTCGCGGCCGTCCTTCCAGAAGTCGATGCCGCCGAAGCCTATGGCGTGGATAGGGTGGCTGTCGAACACCCAGTTGACGAAGTCGATCTGGTGGGAGTGGAGCTCGGCCGTCAGCCCGCCGGAGTACTCCGTGTACATGCGCCAGTTGATGACCCGTTCGTAGCGGGGGTCCGGCACGGGGCGCCGCCAGTCGCCGTTCCGGTTCCACTGGATGTAAACGTTGGTGACCGTTCCGATGTGTTCGTCCCGGATGAGTTTGGCCACCTGGGGGTAGATCGGCAGGTAGCGGTACTGGTGCCCGACCTGGAACACCTGTTTAACCGATTTGGCCTTTTCGGCGAGTTTGAGCGCCTCATCGATCTGGTAAGTCATCGTCTTTTCACAAAAAACGTGTTTGCCGCTGTCGAGGGCGGCCACCGCCATTTCGTAGTGCATGGAGAGGGGGGTGGCGATGATGACGGCATCCACCCTTTTATCGGCCAGCAGGCCTTTGTAGTCGGGGTAGGCCCTGCAGTCTTTTCCGGCGGCTTCCACTGCCGGTTCCAGCCGGAAGGGCAGGATGTCGGAGCAGGCCACCACTTTGAATTCGGGCATGCCCTGCATCAGGCGTATGAGCCCGCCGCCGCGGTCGCCTGTTCCGATTACGCCGATGTTAAGCACGTCACTGGGGGAGGCTTTCCGTTGGATAGCCTGCGCATAGGGCATGCTCAGCGCCAGGCCGGCGCCGGCAAGCATGCTGTCTTTCATGAATTTTCGCCTGTTCATAGTTATTCCTTTTAGCCGATGCTATACCGGCCGGCAGTTGGTTTTGAGCACAACCTGACTGCCGGTACGGCATATACCTCGCTGCGCCATAAAGTTTTGCACAAAACCTGCCGCAGCGAAGTATAAATATAGGAAATTCAGCGCGAAAGTATCAATGCCCGGGAACAAGATGCGGGCAGCTACCATTTGCTCAGCAACCTGTTGAGCCAACCCATCCAGGCCGGTGGGGCGGGCATTTGCTGATTGTTGCCGGAGGGCGCCTTTTCCGTTTCGCCGTTTTCCGGGCCATAGAGTTTTTCAAACAATTGCCGGACGTTGCTGGACACCATGCCGCGGAAAGGGATGCGGGCCATCAGCCCGTAAATGGCGGCGCTGCCCTGGGCTTTGGCCTGCGGGTTGTTGCGGGCGTATGCGATAGCCTCCTTCAGGTCGTCCAGGTACTTTCCTATGGCCGGCAGGTTGTGCTGCATGACTGTCAGGTGTATGGAGTGGGGGCGTTGCTGGCGGTCCACTACCCAGCCTCGTTCTTCCAGGAAGTCGGCGATGACGAAGATGTCGGGTTTGTTGCTGCGGGTGGCGAAAGCCAGGATATTCATGCAGGGTTGTCCGAGGATGGTGAGTTCCGGTATCGCTTCAATACCCGCCCTGAGGCGGGCGCAGCCTTCCATGATGTTGCGGGTGATGCCGAGGTAGCCTTCCTGCCCGAGGCTGTGGATGGCGGCCCAGGCCGTGGCGATGGGGATGGCGGAGCGGGAGCCCAGCAGGGTTGGCGAGGCGTATATGCCGCCGGGCCAGTCGGTCGTGATAAAGAACTGGTGCCGCAGGTGGTTCATGCTGCGGAACAACAGCACCGAGCTGCCCTTGGAGCCATAGCCGAATTTATGCGTATCGGCGGAGATGGAGGTGACGCCGGGCAGGCGGAAATCCCAGGGCGGAATGCTGCCGGGATGCAATTTTTCAACCCAGGGCAGCATGAAGCCTCCGATGCAGGCGTCGACGTGCAGAGGCAACCCGTAGCGGAGGGCGAGCGCCGAAGCCGCCTCCACCGGGTCGAGTGTGCCGTGGGGGTATGCGGGCGCCGAAACGGCCAGGAGCAGGGTCCGGGGCGTGATCAGTTTTTCCATCTCCGCAATATTGGCCCGGCAATGGCCGTCGATCGGCGCTTTGCGCACCTTGAGCCCCAACAGGTGGGCGGCCTTCTCGAAGGCGGGGTGGATGGTCAGGGGAGCGACGAGTTCGTTCCGTTTTTTGCCTTGCTGGCTGCTGCGCGCCCATTCCCGGTAGGTATAGAGGCTGAGCAGAATGCTCTCTGTCCCACCCGACGTCATAGTGCCGGCGGTGGATTCTTCGCCATTGAGCAGGCCTGCCGCCATGCCGATGATGTCGAGCTCCATCCGCTGGATGCTCTCCACCGCAAAAGGGTTGGCGTAACTTTCCGAAATGAATAGCCGGGCGGTTTGCTGCAACAAGGCCCGGTGTTCGTCATCGACGTGGTAAACCAGGCTCCAGGTGCGGCCTTCGGCCCACATAGGGTCGCCTGATTTCATCGCTTCCATGTTGGCAAGTACAGCTTCTTCCGGCTGGCCCTGCAGGGGGATGGTCTTCCTGTTCTTCATGGGGGCGAAGATAGCGGTTTCTGGGTTTCTGGGTTTCCGGGTTTCTGAGTTTCTTCCCAGGCTAAGCAGGAAAGCGACGGGGAGGCTGGGTGACTGGGAGAGGGGGTGACGAGTTGAGCCCCGGGCAATCCCGCGAATCAGTTAATTCCCCGAAAACAAGCTGAAAGAAACCCCCAGGAAGTAGCCGAACTCGTAAGCCGAGCGGGTGGGCACTACGTCGGCTTCGGAGCCGATGGAAGGGCCGGGCTGGTAAATGAAGCGGTCGCCGGTGGCATAGCCCTGCCCGAGCCGTTTGGCCTTGGCGCCCATCAGGCCGCCGTTGATCGTGATCCGCTCCCCTTTGCCCAGGATGAGGCAGGGGCCCAGGAAGAAGGAAATGGACTGGGCGCCGGTTTCTCCGCCGAGGGGAAGCCCGATGCCGAAGGAGCCGCCCAGGGAAACATTACCGGCGCTCTGAGGATAGAAATGCACGAAGGAGGTGATGGCCGGCTGGAACGCGTCCTGATCTTCAGCCACGATGGTGGAGTCTCTGATGAAATAGGCCTGGGGTTTCCGGAAGAAGCCCCCGAAACTGACCCCTACGCCGGCAGTGACTTTGAAGCCGCCATAGACCGGGATTTGCAGGCTGGGCAGTTCCCGAAACTGGACGCCGGGCCCTTCTGCTGAATCGGCGGGCTCCAGGGCCATGGAGATGGACAGCGCATCGCCCCCGGCGGTGGTGCGGTAGGTATAGGAGAAAGTGTTGGCATCCAGTTCCTCCAGTTCATAGCGCAGGGCCAGCAGGTTGGGAATGCTGAGGTTTTGCACTTCGGGCAGCTTTTCCCGGGCCATCCGGGCGGTTTGCTGGTATTCGGCCAGGCGCATGCTGCCGCTTTGGTGATAGGCGGCCACCCGCTCGATGAAAGCTTCCTCCGCCTGTAATTGTTCCAGGCTCGCCTGTATGGCGGCCACTTTTTCCAGTTCAGCCGCCAGGGTATCGGCGTATTTGGAATAGCTGTCCAGGCTTTGCACCAGATTCTGGCCGGCTTCGGCCTTCCGCAGCACTTCGCTCAGGGAAAGCCCTTCGGCCTGCCGGGCGCCCAGAACGGTTTCCAGGTATTCTTCTGACAGCGCCCTGATCTTTTGCGGAGGGATGCCTGGGTTGCGTTTCAGCTTCCAGATCTCTTCGGCGGCGATGCTGCTCACCTGCTGGCTTTCCAGGCCTTGCCGGATTTCCATTCCCTCCTGCCGGATATCCTCTTCCAGAACCTTGATATAAGCAGTGGCGGATTGAAATTGCCGGGCTATGGCGCTGATCTTTTCTGCGGAGGCGCTTCCAAAACCGCTCCCGCGGCCGAGCAGGTTGAAGTCATCCGGGTTGAAGGACAGGGGGTCGCCCGATGGGTTGAAAATGCTCATGAGCAGGCCAACCGGCGATGCCAGGCTGCCGGCTCCACCCGGTATCAGCCCGCCGAAGCCGCCCGCTGCAGGGGCCGAAACAGATCTTTCGTCCCGGGCGCTTATGGCAGCCTTATAGAGGTAGTTGTTGTAACCGATTACCCGCAAGGTGGCCATTTGCCCGGCGCGGACACGGGGCTTTGTGGTAGGTTTCCCGTCCAGCAGGTAGACGATGGAATCGGATTGGACATAGTAAAGGATCTCCAGAGTTTGGCCGGAAGCCTTAGAGATTGCCAGCAGCAGAAAAACCATTAGGATTTGACGAAGCATCGGAACGTGTTTTTTGTGAGTGGTTATCAGGCGCCTGGTTTTCGTGTTTTTTATCGGCCCGATAGGAAATTAAAGGAAATGCCCAGGAAATAGCCGAGTTCGTAAACGGAGCGAGTGGGCACAATGTCGGCTTCTGAAATAAACCTGTCACCAAGGCTGTATCCTTTTCCCAGGCGTTCGACTCTGCCGCCCATTAGCCCGCCGGTCAGGGCCATGCTTTCATTTTCGCCGAAGATTAGGCTGGGGCCAAAGAAAAAGGAAGCCGACTGCAGGCCGCTGCCGTCGCCGATGGAAATACCCAGCCCGAAGGCTCCTCCGAAGGAAAGATTGCCGCTGCTTTGGGGATAGAAATGAATAAAAGAAGTGATGATCGGCGAAAAGCGGTCCCGGCCTTCCGACACGATCGTGGAATCCCGCAGGAAATAGGCCTGTTGCTGCTCGAAGAAGCTGCCGAAGCTGACGCCAAAACTAGCGCCCAACTTCATGCTCCCCCCAACCGGCACCTCAATCGCAGGCAAGGCGGGAGCGGAAACGCCCATGATTTTTGCCGAATCGATAGGCTCAAGGGCTATGTTGAAGCGCATGCGGTTGCCCCGGGCGGTGGTGCGATAAGTATGCGCAAAGTCGTTGGCCTGTAATTCCTCCAGTTCATAGCGCAGGGTGAGCAGGTTGGCGACATCGAGAGGGCTGGTTTTGGGCAGTTCCCGCATGGTGGTTTGGGCCACCTGCTTGTACTGGGCCAGGCGCCGGCTGCCTTCGTGGTGATAGGCGCTTACGCTTTTCACAAACTGGCTGTCAATCTGAAGCTCGATCAGTGTAGCTTCCACTGCCGCCATCCGGTTCAGTTCCAGGGCCAGGGTGTCAGTATAACGTTCATATAGTTGTACCTTTTCGGCGAGCATTTCCGGCGTTTCGGCTTTTTCCACCAGGCTGCCCAGGCTGATCTCTTCCGGATTGTGCGTTCCAAGAATGGTTTCGAGATACTGGGTGGATAACTCCTTGATCCGGTTGGGGGGAATGCGGGGGTTGAATTTGAGCTTCTGGATTTCATCGGCGGCTATTCCCTTTATCTTTTGGCTTTCCATTGCTTTTTGAATGGCTTTCCCCTGGATATGGATGTTTTCCTCAAGGGATTGGACATAAGCGGCGCTGGCTTTGAATTCTCTGGCCAGGGCATTCGCCTTGCTGGCAAAGCCAAAACTTGGGCTCAACAGGTTGAAGGCCTCAGCGGGGAAACCGGAAGGGGCCATAGTATTAAACAATTGCATTAGTGGATTGAACGCCTCCACGCCTTCGGCTCCTGCATTTGGCGTCAGGCCCTGCAGCCCGCCGCTCAGGGCGGGCGCCAGAACCTCCTGCCCTTCTTCTTCCTCGATGGAGGCCTGGTAGAGATAATTGTTGTAATTCACAATCCGCACTGTAACGGGCCTGCCCTTGCGTGCGCGAGGCTTCTGGGCCGGTTTGCCATCCATAAAGTAAGCGATGGAGTCATTGTGCGCGAAGTACCGGATTTCGAGCCCCTGCCCGCAGAGCAGGCTGGCGGAAAGCATGATGAAAGGAATGAGTTTCAGGCATTTCATCTGTCTGGAGTTTACGTGTTTATTTGGGCTGCGCCAAAAGGTTACTTTGTTCCTCCTGGGAATACCCAAAATCGGGCTTTCTTCCGATAGTTTTTCTAATTTCAGGACTTAATTTGCCGGAGCAGGGCTTTTTTGGGGGCGCCATCTGAAACAGCCCTCCCTTTTCTATGGGGTGGCCGGGTAACCCAGGGCATCATTTCCAAATAAACGCTCAAAAAAAAATGAGAAAACAATCGCCTTTTATCATCCTGTTCTGCCTTTTGCCCGGCCTGCTTCTGGCCTGCGGCGGGGAGGACGGCGTTTTCGCCTACGTCCGCAACAGCCAGGGCCAGGCGGCGCGCGGCAATGTGGCCGGCTATAAATATGAAGTTGCGGCCGGCATTTTCAACCGACTGGTGCAGGCCCGCGGCGATTTCCGGCAGCCCGCCCCGGATTTCGTTATGAATGACGGGCGCCGCAACATAGCCTGGATGAACCCAAAGAAAAGGCAGATCGGGCTGGAGGAAGCTGCTTATGACCTCTGCACCACTTTCGGCCCCGATTCGCTCAATGCCCTGGCGGCCCTGCTGGCCCACGAGATGATTCATTATTACGAAAAGCACGACTGGACGCGGCAGTTCGCCAGCGCCAATCCCGATACCGAAGCCGCAAAAGCCCTGGAGGGGCCAAGGGACGGCCTCCCCCTGGAAACGCAGGCGGACTACCTCGGGGGCTTTCTTGCCCTTTCCGCCGGTTTTGATACCTATGGCATCGTGCCGGAGCTGCTGCCCAAAGCCTATGCAGCATACCTCCTGCCCGCTCAGCTGCCGGATTATCCGCCGCTGGCCGACCGCATCGCCTTTGCCCATAATGCCTCCGAGCATTTGCAAAAACTCAGCACGGCCTTCCGGGCCGCCGGCTGCCTCACCGTGGTGGGCGCATATAATGAGGCCCTGGATTATTATCAGTACGTCCTGAAGGATTATCAGAGCCGGGAGTTGTACAACAACCTGGGCGTGCTGGATGTGCTGTCTGCCCTGGAATACTTCAGCCCGAAGGAGATGCCTTACGCCCTGCCCCTGGAGCTGGATGCGGAATCCCGCCTCCACCGCTCCAGCCGGGCCGTCGATTCGGCGGCTGTGCGCACTGCATTGCTGCAGGACGCGCTCCGGCAGTTCGAACGCGCCGCCCAACTGGACGAGAATTATCCGGCGGCCCTGCTAAACAGGGCCTGTGCGCACCTGCTGCTGGATGAAGGGGAGGATGCCACTTATTGGGCCCGAAAGGCAAAAAAACTGGGCCAGAAATTAAAACTGGCCCAGGAGGCTGCCGATGCCGATATCCTGCTGGGCATTATCGCGGTACTGGAAGGAGATAGAGAAACGGCCGAGGCAACCTTCCGCAAAGCTGCTGCCGCCGGCCATCCGCTGGCTGCGGCCAACCTGGCGGTGCTCACCGGGGAAGGCGCTTCGGCATCCGGTATTCTGGGGTTTGCCACAACGCCCGAAACCGGCGTGGAACGCATCGACGGGCTGCTGCTGGACGACTTCATGGCCGCGCCGGACCTGGACATGCAGGTGGAAGTTTCCAAAGGTGTTTTTTGCGGTTTTAAACAACGGTCTAACTCCCAGGTAGTGGCGCATTACGTGGATGAAAACAATTATGCCTTTTTCCTGATCAGCCGGGAAAATTTCGAGGGCGCCACCCGCAGGGGCATAAAAGCAGGGGATACCCTGGATGCCCTGCTGGAAGCCTACCCCGGCCGGCATAACGTTGTGTCTGCCCGGCAGGGTACTTTCCTGGTTTATCCGCTCGAAAAGCTTATCTTTCTGATCGGTTCGGATGGAAAGATGAAGCAGTGGATGGTGTACCGGATGAAGCGCGGAGAGGGGGGGTAGGGGGTATCATGGCTATATTGTTATATGGCTATATTGTTATATGGCTATATTGTTGTATGGCTATATTGTTGTATGGCTATATTGTTATAGGGCTATATTGTTGTATGGCTATATTGTTGTATGGCTATATTGTTGTATGGCTATATTGTTGGTTTGTAGGGCCTACGGGCCTGTTTGAAATTCGATCCTGGACTCCTTTACCGCTGGTGCGGGCCTCCCTTGGGCCGCTTCCGGCATCCGATGCCTGACATGCCAGACATATCAGAAGAACAAACACAATATTTACTAACACAAAAACCTGAGATGCCATGTTCCGCAGACAAATGCTCACAATGATTGGCCTGCTGTGCTTTCTGGGCGCGCAGGCCCAGGGCGACGTGCCCATTCTGCTGACTGAAACCTACAAAACCGTGAAGTACGCCCCGGGAGAGGGGCTGAAATTTTCCAAAGCCATGGGAGGGCAGGCCCTTCAGGCGGATGGCGTACTGAAGCTGGGAGGAAAATCCGTGGCCAAGCTATACTGCAACGGGAAGTTCGTGGAGGTGAAAGGCAAAGGCGCCCATAAGGTTGCCGATGAACTGGGAGAAACGCTGAACAATTCCCCTTTTGGCTTCGCCAACCGCTTCAACGACTTCCTGCTGGCGTCCAGCGATGGTGGTTCGGCCACGGGCCAGAAGGTGAGCCCTCCGGGTTCGGGGTCCGGCTGGGGCGATAAGAGCAAAAAGATCAAACCCGGCATCCGCATCGGCGCCGTCGGCGCCGACGAGGATGTGGTTTTCAGCTGGTCGGCTGAAAAACCCGCTACGGCCTACGTATTCCGGATACTGGGCAAAGGCGATGAAGCCGTTTACGAAGCCGAAACCGTTGGCGCCGCGCATACCGTCGGCCTGAAGGCGCTGGGCCTGATGCCCGGCATGACGTACTACTGGCATGTAGCGGACAAGGGCGACAGCAGCGCCGACACCGGCAAGCTCGATTTCGAAGTCAAAACCCCCGAAGCCCGCGACAAGGCCCTGGCCGGGCTGAAAAATGACGCCGCCTACGAACAGGCCGGCCCGGCGATGAAAAAGCTGATGGAAGCAGCCGCCTTTGAGGACGGCGGGTTCTACTACGCCGCCATGGTGGCCTATACCGGAGCCCTGAAGCTGAATACGGATGACGCTATCGCCCAAAAGCTGCAGCAGGCGTATATGAAAAGAATGGGGCTGAAGTGATAACTGGCCCGGAAATTGTTTGGAAATCCTTGATCCGGCACGAAAGCGGATCAGGGATTTTCTGTTTTCCAGCGGCTTAATTCGCATATTCCAGGCCGATAACCGTTGTGAAAGAGCGGTTTCGAAAGACGGTTAAAGGCAGGAAAAGGCCTTTCGCTATTCTTTGCGGTCAAACCATAGCAGAGAGCCATTTTGGGGGTTCTCAATTCCTATACCGCTCCAGCAACTCCATAAACTGCGGGTGTGCTCTCATCCCCTCAAAATGCGCACTGTTCTTCAGAAAACTGAAATTCGAATACCCCTTTTCCAGGGCCTTTTCCAGCCATTCCAGGGCCTGGCCGGGCTGTTGTTGCCGGGCCAGGGCGGCGGCCAGGTTCACCATGCCTTCCGGGTCTTCGGGCCGGAGCCGGAGGTATGCCCTGAAGGCATCGGCTGCTTCGGGGTACTTTTCCCATTGAAGGTACAGGTCGCCAAGGTTGTGATGCACCATGGGCAGGTTGGGGCCGTTGGACAGGGCCTGCCGGAACAGCGATTCGGCTTCCGGGAATTTTCCCTCGCCAATGGCTATGTTGGCCAGCAGGTTGCCGGCGTCGAAATGGGCGGGGCTGAGCGCTATCGTCCGGCGCAGGGCGGCGCGGGCGTCCTCCATGGCGCCTTCGGCCCAGTGCAGGTAGCCCAGGGCGTAGAAGGCGTCCACATAGGTGGAATCGTAGCGCACGGCTTTGCGGAATTGTTCCAGGGCCGTTGCGTTGTCCCCCTGGCGCAGGGCGATGATGCCCAGGTTGTAGTGCGGCACAGGGTAGCTTTCGCGGATGGCGATGGCCTGTTTCGCTTTTTCGATGGCTTCGTCTATTCTGCCCAGGTCCTGCAGCGCGCTGCCCATATTGGCGATAGGCACGACCCAGGTGGGGGAGAGGTGGGCCGTTTTTTGGAAAAAGCCCAGCGCTTTTTCCTTTTGTTTGAGCCTTAGGTAGCAGAGCCCCAGCTCGTTGTAGGCGTAGGCCGCCAGGGAGTCCAGTTCGAGAGCCTGCTCCTGTTTTTGGATGGCCAGTTGCAGCAGCGAATCCCGCATTTCCGTCTGATCGGCCTGCAGGCGCAGGTTGAGCCCATCGAAGTAGGCCTGCCGTGCGCGCAGCCCGGCGTACTGGAAATTATCGGGCCCCAGCAGTTCGGCGGCTTTGCCCAGGTAGCCGGGGTAGGTTTTATAGGCATCGGACAGTTTCCAGCGGCGCGCCATTTCGTGGGGGGCGGACTCCAGGTAGTCGTTGATGGCCTGCTGGGCTTCATCCTGCAGCCCGGCGGCCAGGCTGCGGCGCATGTCGCCCAGCAGGGCCTGCAGGGCGGGCTCGCGCTCCATCTGCCGGAGCAGGGCGTAGGCCGAGCCCTCTTCGGGGTACAGCAAATGCCTGTCGGCCAGGGCTTCCCGGAACCGGCGGTAGAGGGGATGCCCGATGGTGTCGGGCGCCAGGCTGCGGCTGCGGCTGCCGAGCGAGGCGATCAGGTTGCCGGGCTGGGCGCTCCTTTCGGCCAGGGCCAGCAGGGTGTCTTCGTTGACCCGGTACAGCATGGCCGTTCCGTCGCCTTCGATTTTGGGGATCTGGTTTTTGCCCCGGGCTGCCGCCTGAACCGACACGTTCTGGATCAGGAAGAGCTGCAGTTCCAGCAGGCTCACCATCAGGTCCTTGTTGTTGTCGGCCAGGCCTTTGAGCCCGTCGATGAGGTAGTAGGAGAACAGCCCGCGGCCGCCGCCCCATTCCGCCCCTTCCAGGGAGAGCTGGTTGGGCTGGCAGGAGAGTATCTTGATTTCGTTGGCGAATTGTTCGGCCAGGCGTTCGGCGGTGGCCTGCACGCCGGCCTGCCCGCCCGCCAGCTTGCCCGCCCGGCAGGCGTCGGTGATCAGCATGACCCGGGCCCCTTTGGCGGCCGACAGGGTTTTGACCATGGACTTCAGGTAAATGATGTCGAAAGCGCCGCCGAGCCAGTAGTTGGCGTTGGAGGCGTCGTAGGCCAGAAGAAAGCCGTGCTGGTCGATGGTGATGTTTTCCATGTCGCCATGGCCGGCAAAGTAGATGATCGCCTGGTCGCCCTTTCGGGTTTCCTGGATCAGCCAGGTGAGGGCGGCGCCGATCTGCCCCTTGGTGGCCTCGCCGTTGAGCAGTAGGCGGATGTTTTCGGCAGGCGCCCGGCCGCCTGCATCGGATTGCAGGAAGGCAGCGAATGCCATCGCGTCGGCATCGGCGAACTGCAGGTCCGGGATCTGCTCGTTCTGATAATCGGAGATTCCGATGATGACGGCCCGCGTGGCAGCCTGCTGGCCGGTGGGTATCTGGGCCGGGGCGGTGAAACACAGCAGCAAAGCCGCCGGCAGGGCCCGGATGCCCCTGTTCTTCGCCAGGCGGGGTAACCATTTTATGCTTTGGAAAATATACATGTCGAACGGAGGTGTTTTCATTGCAGTAATTTGAAAAATAAGGCAGTGGTTACCTTCTGATTAGCTAAATTCGTCAAATCAACCAATATTTTCCATCATCCTAAACCCTGCACAATGAACGTCAGAAACTTCTTTCCGGCCCTGTTCGGCCTTTTGCTGTTCTCCTGTACCCTTCTTCAGGCGCAAAATACCTCTTTTGTATTTAAAGCGGATGCCGATGGCGAGGCTTTGCCGCTGCCCCCGGAAAACAGCAAATACAAGGCTGCCTACGAAGTGTACCGGAACCTCGTGAACGCCCGCGGCGACAAGCGCTTTCCCGCGCCCCGTTTCGAAATGACGGGCAGGGAGCAGAAAGTGGCGGAGATGCTGTACGACGAACCCCTCATCCGCCTGGAAGAAAAAGCATACGAGATATGCCGAAGCTTCGGAGCGGATTCCACCACTGCCCTGGCGCGGCTGCTGGCCCACGAGCTGGTCCATTTTTACGAAAAACACGGCTGGAACCAGGATTTCTCCAGCTCCTTTGCCGCCAGCAAGCCCATGCAGGACAGCCTGAAGACGGCCATTTCCCTGCTCAACGAAACCCAGGCCGACTACCTGGGCGGCTTCCTGGCCTACTCCGCCGGCTATGAGGTGTTCGAAGGCGGCAGCGCTTTCCTCGACAGGGTTTATAAACAGTACCCCATAGACCCCTTCATCGAAGAAAGCCACCCCAGCCTCGCCAAGCGCAAGCTGATGACGGAGGCCTCCGCCAAAAAGCTGGATGAGTTTATCGAGATATTCGAAACGGCCAACTTCCTGGCTGCGGTGGGCTTGTATGCCGACGCCAGTGCATTTTACAAGTTCATTCTCAAAACCTACCAGAGCCGGGAGATATTCAACAACCTGGGGGTGCTTACCGTATTCGAGGCGCTGAGTTGTTTCAATGAGGCGGAATTAAAGTACCGTTTTCCCCTGCAGTTAGACCTCGACCCCCGCAGCGCCAAGGGCAGCGGTTATACCGCCGAAACCCGAAACGCCCTGCTTCAGGAGGCCATCCGTTACTTCGACAGCGCCATCAGCCTCGACGAGGCCTATGCTCCGGCCTATCTGAACAAGGCCTGCGCTTACACCCTGCTGGAAGATTACGAACGCGCCGATTTCTACGCCACCCGCGAAGCCGCCCAGCGCTCGCAGGAGAACCCGGCCTTCCGCAAAGCCGCCACCGACGCCCTGGTGCTGCAGGGCATCATCGCCGCCCGGCAGGATGAAAAAAAGAAGGCCGAAGCTTTCTTCAACCTGGCCATCGCTCAGGGAAGCAAAATCGCACAATTCAACAAAAACGTGCTGCTGGGCCTGGATCAGGGCGAGGAAGAAACCCTGGGTTTCGCTTTGTCCGCTCCGGAAAAAGTGGACGGCTTCGAATTGTCCACCTTCAGCCGCCGGCCTTTCGGCGCTCAAACCTACAATGAGAAAATCGGCGACAAACTGGTGTTCTTCGAATTTTCCGCCCCGGCGCCCAACAATTCCAAAGTCCTGATCAGCCAGTACAACAACGGCGAACGCAACGCTTTCTTCCACATCACCGGCGATGGCTACCAGGGCAAAAGCGCCCGCGACATC
Organism: Bacteroidota bacterium; assembly: GCA_963169455.1. Lineage (GTDB taxonomy): Bacteria > Bacteroidota > Bacteroidia > Chitinophagales > Saprospiraceae > JACJYE01. The sequence goes on from CAUJDW010000118.1 coordinate 35,897, forward strand.
CGGCTGGGCGACTCCCGCGATCAGGTCATCGCCGCCTACAAACAACCCAGCCGCACCATCGAACTGACCAACGGGCAGATGCTGGTCTACAACCAGGCCATCTTCCTGATTGGCATGGACCAGAAGGTCAGGAAGTGGGCGGTGTACGCCAGGTAGGGGAGAGTGGGAGAGGGGAGGCTTGGCGGCCTTTGGGCCTTGGGGTTGTTCAAAGTTCCTGGTTGCAGGTTCCTGGTTTCAGGGGTTGCTGTAGGCTCACCTCGTCTCCCCCTCTCCCTGCCTCCCGGTCTCCATTGGGTGTTACAGGTTTCAGGTTTCAGGTTTCAGGTTTCAGCGCCCTTTCGCGTAAGGCAAAGGAGGCTTCTCAGGGCTTTGCGCCCACTGAAGGTGGCGCCCCCGAAGCAAAGCCGAAACCGCCACACCCCCACCAACGATCCCAACGGGATCGAACATCTATAACAAAGCCGAAACCGCCACACCCCCACCAACGATCCCAACGGGATCGAACATCTATAGCAAAGCCGAAACCGCCAAACCCCCGCCAACGATCCCAACGGGATCGAACATCTATAGCAAAGCCGAAACCGCCACACCCCCGCCAACGATCCCAACGGGATCACGCATCTATAACAAAGCCGAAACCGCCACACCCTGCCAACGATCCCAACGGGATCGAACATCTATAACAAAGCCGAAACCGCCACACCCCCGCCAACGATCCCAACGGGATCGAACATCTATAACAAAGCCGAAAGCGCCACACCCCCGCCAACGATCCCCAATTGGGAGCAGTTGCAAATTATATCCATAACCAAAAGGAGCACCATAAAAAAGGGCGTTCAACGAGGAACACCTCAGGTTCCTCAAAAAATTCGCAGTGGAATACGATGAGAAATATTTGTTTGAAT